>NZ_JBMDXM010000250.1:0-23175 GCF_048594345.1 Longimicrobium sp. | reverse complement strand
CACCAGGTCCCCTGCCCCACAACCAACCTCCCCCGGCAGTTTCGGGGGAGGTGGGCGGGTGGTGCCCGCCCGGAGGGGGCGCGCCGGCCTCTCCGAAGCACCCAGTCCCCTGCCCCACAACCCAACCTCCCCCGGCAGTTTCGGGGGAGGTGGGCCGGTGGTGCCGGCCCGGAGGGGGCGCGCCGTGCCTGCCGCAGCACCCTGTCCCCCGCCCCACAACCCAACCTCCCCCGGCAGTTTCGGGGGAGGTGGGCCGGTGGAGCCGGCCCGGAGGGGGCGCGCCGGGCCCTCCGCAGCGCTCCGTGCTTAGTCCGCCGCCTTCTTCAGCTCGTCCACGCGGTTGGTCAGCTCCCACGGGAACAGCTGCAGCTCCTGGCCATCGGCCTGCACCTCGGGGTGGCGGCCAAAGTGGCCGTACGCCGCCGTGGGCTTGTAGATCGCCGTGCGCAGGTTCAGCGCCTCGATGATGGACAGCGGCCGGAAGTCGAACACGCTCGCCACCGCCCGCTCGATCGCCTCTTCGTCCGTCTTGCCCGTGCCGAACGTGTCCACCCGCACCGACACCGGCTCCGCCACGCCGATGGCGTACGCCAGCTGGATCTCGCAGCGGTCCGCCAGCCCGGCCGCCACCACGTTCTTGGCCGCCCACCGCGCCGCGTACGCCGCCGAGCGGTCCACCTTCGTCGGGTCCTTGCCGCTGAAGGCGCCGCCGCCGTGGCGGCCCATGCCGCCGTAGGTGTCGACGATGATCTTGCGGCCGGTGAGCCCCGCGTCGCCGTGCGGCCCGCCGATCACGAAGCGGCCCGTGGGGTTCACGTGGATGATGCACTTGTCCGCGTCGAACAGTCCCTCGGGCATCGCGGGGACGATCACGTGCTCGATGATCTCGTCGCGGATCTGCTCCGGGCCCGCCTCGGGATCGTGCTGCGTCGAAACCACCACCGTGTCCACGCGCACCGGCTGGCCGCCCTCGTACTCCACCGTCACCTGCGTTTTGCCGTCCGGCCGCAGAAAGCCCACCTTGCCCGACTTGCGCACGTCCGCCAGCCGCTTGCTTACGCGGTGCGCCAGCAGGATGGGCATGGGCATCAGCTCGTCGTTCTCGCGCGTGGCGTAGCCGAACATCATCCCCTGGTCGCCCGCGCCGCCCGTGTTCACCCCCATGGCGATGTCGGGCGACTGCTGGTCGATGGTCGTCATCACCGCGCAGGTGCTGCCGTCGATGCCGAACTGCGCGTCGGTGTAGCCGATCCCCTTGAGCGTGCCGCGCACGATGGCCGGGATGTCGACGTAGGTGCTGGTGGTGATCTCGCCCGCGACCACGGCCACGCCGGTGGTCACCAGCGTCTCGCACGCCACGCGGCCGGTGGGGTCGGCCTCCAGGATGGCGTCGAGCACGGCGTCGGAGATCTGGTCCGCGATCTTGTCGGGATGGCCCTCGGTTACGGACTCCGAGGTAAAGAGCTGGCGGCGTGCGGCCACGGGTCCAAGCCTGTTTTCAGGGGGAAATCGGTCGGTGAATTACGGGGTCGTTCCGGCGGGGCCAAGCTACGCGATCGTCAGTCGCCGGACAAGCTGTGCAGGCCGTTGAACTTGCCCAGGTCGATCATCCGGCCCAGCCGCTCGGTCACGCCCACCGCCAGCTCGTCGGGCGTGGACGCCCGCAGCGCCTCGTCCACCGCCTCGCGTGCCGCCTCGTACGTCACGGAGCGGATGACCTTCTTGATCTCGGCCAGCGACGACGGCGCCACGGACAGCGAGGTAGCCTTCATCCCGATCAGCAGAAACGCGCCCACGGGGTTGGCCGCGAACTCGCCGCAGACGCTTACCTCGATCCCCGCCTCGTTGCCGGCGCGGGTGATCACGTCCAGCAGCCGCACCACGGCGGGGTGGAACGGGTTGTACAGCCGCGCCAGCCGCGAGTTGCCGCGGTCCACCGCCAGCGTGTACTGCACCAGATCGTTGGTGCCGATGCTGAAGAAGTCCACGTGCCGCGCCAGCTCCGGCGCCAGCATGGCCGCCGCCGGCGTCTCGATCATCGCGCCCAGGCGGAACTGCTCCGGCACGTCGTGGCCCTCGGCGCGCAGCTCGGCCAGGCACTGCCGCATCAGCACGCGGCTGCGCTCCACCTCGCTGATCTCGTTCACCAGCGGGAGCATGATGCGGATGTCGCCGTGCGGCAGCGCGCGGCCCAGGGCGCGCAGCTGGGTGCGAAAGACCTCCGGCTCGTCCAGGCACACGCGGATGGCGCGCCACCCCAGGAACGGGTTCTCCTCGCGCCCGATGTGCAGGAACGCGGGGAACTTGTCGCCCCCCAGGTCAAAGGTGCGGATGACCACCGGCTGCCCCGGAAACGCCTCCGCCACCTTGCGGTACGCGGCGTACTGCTCCTCCTCCCCCGGCGGCGTCGCCCGGCCCACGACCAGGAACTCCGTGCGGTACAGCCCCACGCCGTCCGCGCCGTGGTTGTGCGCGCTGTCGGCCTCGCCCGGCAGGTCGATGTTGGAACGCAGCGCCACCTTCAGCCCGTCGCGCGTCACCGCGGGCAGGTGGGCGAGGAGGACGAGTTCCTGCTCCCACTCGCGCACCAGGTAGTCGCGCTGGCGGTACGCCTCCTTTTCCTCTTCCGTGGGCGCGATCACGATGCGCCCCGCCCGCCCGTCCAGGATCATCTCGTCGCCGTCGCGCACCGTCTCGCTGACGTTGCCGAGGGAGACCACACAGGGGATGTCGAGCGAGCGGGCCAGGATGGCGCTGTGCGAGGTGCGCGTTCCCAGGTCCGTGGCGATCCCGATCACGTGCCTGGGGTCCAGCTGGACCGTGACGGAGGGCGTGAGCTCGTGGGCGATCAGGATCACCTTGTCGCCGTCCACGCGCGCGGCCAGGTCGGGGTCCGGCATCCCCATCAGCCGGCGAAGGACGCGGGCCTGGATGTCGGCCAGGTCGGCCAGCCGGTCGATGATCATGGGGTGCGACGAGTGGGAGAGCGCCGATTCCCATTCCAGCACCCGCCACTCGAAGGCCCGCTCGGCCATCACGTGGTTCTCGCGGATGTAGCCGATGGTGCCCTGCACCAGGTCGGCGTCCTCGAGCATGAGCACCTGCGGATCGAAGATGCGGGCCTCCACCTCGCCCACCGTGCGGGCGGTGCGCTCCTGCACGGCGCGGACGCGCTGCTGGGCGTAGGCGCACGCGTCCAGAAAGCGCTGCACCTCGGCCTCGACCCCGTCCGGCGGCACGCTGGCGCCGTGGGGCACGCGCGGCACCTCCCAGCGCAGCACGCGCGCGGGGGCGATTACGATCCCCGGCGCCGCCGGGATGCCGTCGCGGACCACGCTCACCGTCCCTACTCCTCGCCGAATCGGTTGCGGATGAGCTCCACCAGCGCGTCCACGGCACCCGCGGCGTCGTCGCCGCGGGCACGGACGTGCACGGTAGAGCCGCACTCGGCGGCCAGCATCATCACCCCCATGATGCTCTTGCCGCTCACCTCCACGTCGTCCTTGCGGATGAACACCTCGCTCGCGAAGCGGTTGGCCAGCTTCACGAACTCGGCCGCGGGACGCGCGTGCAGGCCGTACTTGTTGACGATGGTCACTTCGCTCGCGTGTTCCATCCCATCCAGCTTCTTACGGGTTGTTCGCCAGCGCCACCCCGGCCACCAGGATGGCGGTGAGCGCCACGGCCGCCACCCAGCGCACGCGGGGCCCCAGCATGATTCCCGCGGCCAGCGCAAGCGCGCCCACCGCGGCGTACGGAATCCCCGGCTCGCCGCCCCAGCCGATGGCCAGGACCGCGGCGAATCCGGACAGCACCGCCCCCGCGTCGCCCGCGCGGTCGCCCAGCCGCTCGAACGGCGCCTCGCGCAGGGCGCGCGCCACCTGCAGGCCGTCGCGCCAGCCGGCGTTCAGCCCCCAGACGCGCATCCACAGGTGCAGCGCGTTGTACGCGATCAGGAACGCCAGCACGGCGATCCACCACCCCGCGCCGGCCAGCAGCAGCGCCACCATCAGCAGGGCGCAGGCGGGGCGCCAGGTAAGCCACACCAGCCGGTCGCCCATGGAGCCCAGCGAGCCCCGCACCGCGCTCTTGAAGCGGTCGATGAGCTCCGGCGGCACCCCGTCCGCCTCCAGCCGCGCCAGCGCCCCCGCGGCCACGCCCGCCAGGTACGGGTGCGCGTTGAAGAGCGCCGCGTGCCGCGCCAGCGCCTCGCGCAGCTTCGCGGGATCGTCCGCGTACACGTGGCGCAGCGCGGGGGCCAGCACGAACGCCATCCCGGTGCCGATGAGGGTCTGGTAGTTCCACGACCCCTGCACGGCCAGGGAGCGCAGCAGCATGGCCCGGCGCACGGAGCGCGGCAGTGGGGTCACGCCCGCAGCCACAGCAGCACCGCGCCCGCCGCGGCCCCCGCCGCGAACAGCGGCAGCCGGCGGCGCCCGAACAGGCGCAGCGAGCTGGCCAGCGCGGCGGCGGCGGACAGGGCCAGCGCCGGGCGCGTCCACGGCTCGCGGAAGGGAATCCACCCCAGTGTCTCCAGCAGCGTCCCCAGCACCAGCAGCCCCGCCAGCGTCACCACGGCCCCGCGGGCAAAGTCCAGCACCATCGCCCCCAGGTGCAGCCGCTCGATCCGCTCCGGGTCCACCGGCCCCGGCGGCGGCACGGCGATGCGCACGTTGATCCGCCGCATCCACTCCATGCTCCGCCCGCCCAGCCACCCCCACCCCAGCATGAAGACCACGGAAGCCAGCAGCGCCACCTGGGACGAAGCCGGCGCGCCCGCGAAGGCGCCCGCGGCGGCCACGGACGCAGGCCCCGCCTCGGGCGTGCGCGCCGCGCCCACGGGAAGCACCGCCAGGTGGATGGCCTCCATCAGCACCCCGCAGACGATGCCGCCCTCGGGGTTCCCCGCGATCATCCCCGCCAGCCCCGCCGCGATCAGCGGGCGGCTGAGCATGAACTGGCCGACCGACGTGGCGTCCAGCGCCAGCAGTCCGCCCAGCAGGCTCAGCAGCAACAGGGTTGGCGGGTCCGGGATCATCCGCCCGATCCCAGCAGCTCGTCCAGGGGCACGGCGCGCGTGGCCGGCAGGTCGCGCGCGGAAACCACGGCGCCGGTCGCCGCCAGCCGGCGCAGCGTCTCGCGGTCGCCGTCGTTCAGGTGCAGCCAGGGAAGCACCCGGTCGCGCCCCGCCGCGTGGTGAATGCCGCCCAGGTTCACCTCTTCGCCGGCCAGGATGCCGCCCTCCGCCAGCCGCAGCGCGGTGGGGATGTCGCGCACCAGGGCGATGACGCGCCTGGACCCGGCGCGCCACTCCGCCACCTGCGCACGGGCGTCGTCCACCGTGGCGAACGAGGCCTCCATCTCCGGGGGCACGCCCAGGCAGTACAGCTCCTGCTCCCAGGGGCTGGCGGCGATGGCGTCGTCCACCACCACGATGCGGTCGGCGTGGAGGGGGCCGCCCCACCCCACCACCACCTGGCCGTGGATCAGCCGCTCGTCAACGCGAAGCAGCACGATCGCCATGCGCCGCCACCTCCCGGCACGAGCCGGTGATCGCCGCCTTTCCCTTGTTCACCAGCCGCTCGGTCAGCTCGGGAAGGGAAAGGTCGCGGTGAAAGACGAAGTCCAGCAGCATGGGCAGGTTCACCCCGCAGATGACCGCCGTGTCCGGCCGGTCGATGGTCAGCCTGCGCGCGGCAAAGGCGCAGCTGCCGGACGGCATGTCGGTAAACACGATCCCCGGGCCGTCGCCCAGTGCCTCGCCCACGGCGGCCTGCAGCGCCTCGGGTCCGCACCCGTCGTTGCTCACGGCGCGCAGCGCCCCGGCCTCGGCGCCGGCGATCTGCCGCACCGACTGCACCAGCCCCTCGGCCAGCGAAGCGTGGCTCACCACCAGCCCCACCACGGGCTTACTCATAATCCTCCTCCAGGTACTCCGACGTGCCCATCATCCGGTTCTGGAGCCGCTGGTTGAACAGGCGGGCAGTATCCACGCCGGCATATTTCAGCAGGTGGTTCATCGCCACCACCTCGCAGACGACCGTGATGTTCTTGCCCGGCACCAGAGGCACCGTCACCAGCGGCACCGGCACGCCCAGGATGTCCATCGTCCTGGTATCCAGCCCCGTGCGGTCGTAGGTGGCGTTCTGGTCCCAGATCTCCAGCTGCACCACCACCTCGATGCGCTTCTGCTGGCGGATGGCCCGCACGCCGAACATGGTGCGCACGTCGATGATCCCTACCCCGCGGATCTCCATGTGGTGCTTCTGCAGCTCGTGCCCCTTGCCGATGAGCACCTCGTTGCCGCGCCGCGTGATCATCACCAGGTCGTCGGCAACCAGCCGGTGCCCTCTTTCGACGAGGTCCAGCACCGTCTCGCTCTTTCCTACCCCGCTCTTGCCGGTAAAGAGCAGTCCCACGCCGTACACGTCGGCCAGCGAGCCGTGCAGGGTAGTGCGCGGGGCGAACCGCTCTTCCAGGAACGGCTTGATGCGGGTGTAGAACTCGGCTGTCTTGAGGGCGCTGCGGATGAGGGGCGTGCCCACCTGGTTGCACAGCTCCACCAGCGGCTCCGGCGCGTCCTGCCCCTTGGTGATGAAGACGACGGGGATGTCGAAGTCCAGAAAGGTGATCAGCGCGGCGCGGCGGCGCTCCTCGTCCAGCGACTCCAGGAAAGCGACCTCGGTTTCGCCCAGCACCTGCATGCGGTCGCTGGGAAAGCGCTCGGTGTAGCCGGTGAGCACCAGCCCGGGGGAGCTGATGTCGGGATTGGTGACGGTGCGCGAAAGGCCGCGCTCGTCCGTCAGCAGCTCCAGCACCAGTGTTTCCCGCTTTGCGCGCAGCAGCTCGTCGACCGTCAATGGTCCTCGCCCTGGTGGTTGGCGTTGCGCCCGATGTGGTGGTACGGGCGAAAGGATAACGCGGAACCCCGCGCTCCGACAGACGCGGAGGGCCAAACGTCGAACTGCGCCCGACGGTGCCCCTCCCCCGGCCCCTCCCCGCTCGTGCCTCGCGGAGAGGGGAGGACGTGGCCGCAGGGCTCGCGACGTCGACGAACGGCATCCTGCTGTCGACCGACAGGGCCCTCACCCGCTCGCTCAGGCTCGCACCCTCTCCCGCAAGCGGGAGAGGGTATAAACTTCCATGCCGCTTCGACGAGGTGCGTTCGCACCTCCCTCCCCCACGCAGTTTGTGGGGAAGGGCCGGGGAGGGGGGCGGCTCACCATCTCGCACCCTTCTGCCCGATTCGCCTCAAACCCGGCCCAACCACAACCTCCCCCGGCAGTTTCGGGGGAGGTGGGCGGGTGGTGCCCGCCCGCAGGGGGCCCGCGCCGGCCCGTCCGAAGCGCTGCGAACTCAGCCTGAACTCAGCCCGAGACCAATATCCTGAAATCCTGAAATCCATTATCGAGCGGCTACGCATCACGCTGGCCGCTCCCGGACGCCCACTATCGGCCCGATTATCGCAGGCTTCCCATGCTCGTGCTCCCGCACCCATACGGGTACGCTGAATCACACGCGGTGCACGGCGGGATACAGAACTCCTTGCACGTCCCGTACTCCTCGCAACAGCCCAGGCAGATGAACACTCCGCACCGGACCGCCGCGCGGCTTGTACGCGCAGCCACCCTTGCCTGCGCGCTGTTGCTCGCGCTCCCGGCGCGCGCCGCGGCGCAGGAAGCCGGGGCGCAGGAGGACAAAGAACCGCGCGATTTCTGCTGGAGGGGGCGGCCGCAGAGCTCGTGCGAGATGGTAGCGGTGGTGCACTTCTCCTACTACCCGCCCATGCCGCCCACCCGCGACCTGGGCGCGCCGTGGGAGTGGGAGTTCGGCCTCCTGGTGAACCGTGGGCCCGCGCACGCGGTCGGCGGAACGGTGTCCGTGGGGATGGACGGCGACGGGACGCGCACCGCGCTCAAGGCGCGCTACCGGCGCTGGCTGAGCCGCTACGCCGCGGTTGACGCGTCGGGCGGGCTGGCCCTTGCGACGTCGGACTGGGATCCCAGTCCTTTCAACCACAATTCGGCGCTCGGAGTTACGGGCGACGTGGCGGTGGGCTTTACCGACTGGGCTTCGGTCGGCGTTCGCGGCGACCTGCTGTGGCGCGACGGCGAGCCGCTCAACGCCACCTACGGCACGGTTCGCCTGGGGACCACTCCCGGCCTGACCGCCAACGCCCTGGCAGTCCTGGGCTTCATCGTCCTCATCTTCACCGTGGGTTCGCTAGGCGACTGACCCCTGGACGTCCCGCCTCGCCCCTTCGAAAGGTCCCGCGCCCCGCGGCCGGGACCGCGCCAAAGGCGGATTCAAACGTTTCAGCGGCGGGCTCGGCGGGCTGATTTACCCGACCTCGGCGTACCGCGCGACACCGGCGTCACACGCGGCGGCGGGGCTGGTCTGCCTGGCGATCACCCCCGACGCCACCGAGGCGAGCACGATCAGCACGGCGCCGATCCGCGTGGTGCGCGGCGACCAGCCGTGGCCGGGATAGCGCTGTGTGAGCGCGGGGCTCGCGCGGCTCACCAGCGCGTCACCGCCCCAGACAAAGATCCACGCGAGAAAGGCGGCCCACGCAACCGCCGTCACCAGCAAAGAGCCCAGCACGAAGGGGTCCGCCAGCGGCCGGTCGTGCACACAGAACGGTGACTCCCAGCCGGCGGCCAGCTGCAGCGCCGCCAGCGCCACGCACAGCCCGCCCAGGCCGACGATCCACGCCCGCAGCAGCCGCGCGGAATCCGCCGGGGCCATCACGCCCTGCGCCTCAAGCGTCCGAAAGCGGCGCCGGTAGACGAAGGCGTTCACGGCGACGACCACCAGCATCAGCAGCCAGAAGTATCGAAAGATCGCCGGCATCTCAGCCCCCGGAACCGGGCGTGTGGCCGCCGTTGCCGCCGGGAGCGTCTCGGGTGGAGCCGCGGCGAATCCTCTGCCCCGCCACCTGCGCCAGGTGCGCCTCCGTAAGATCCGCCGACCGCTCCCACGAAAATCCCTCCGCGAACACACGCCCCGCGGCGCCAAGCGCCGCGACGCGCTCCGGGTCCGCCGCCAGGCCGCCGAGCGCGTCCGCCAGCTTCTCCACGTCGCCGTAGGGGACCAGGAGGCCGGTGCGGTCGTGGACCACGGATTCGCGCAGGCCGGGCGAGTCGGCGGCGACGGCGGGGGTGCCGCAGGCGGCGGCTTCGATGTTGGTGATTCCCCACCCTTCCTTGGGCGACGGCAGCACCGTGCCCCAGCAGGCGCGCAGCAGCTCACGCTTGCGCTCCTCCGTGACGAATCCCTCGAACGTCACCCGGTCGCCGATCCCAAGCCGCTCCACCTGCGCCCGCAGCCGCGGCTCCTCGTCCCCCCGCCCGGCGACCAGCAGGCGCACGTGCGTGCCGCGGTCGCGCAGCAGGGCGACGGCGTCCACGGCCTGGTCGATGCGCTTGTAGCGCTTAAGCCGGCCGACGTAGAGAAAGGTGGGCTGGGGTAAGCGGGCGACGCGCGGATCGGGCGAGAAAAACTTCAGGTCCACGCCGTTGTGGATGACGCGGATGTCCTCGCGGCGCAGCCCACGGGCGACGAGGTCGTCGGCGGTGCTCTCGGAGACGGCTTCGGCGGGGAGGCCGCGGTAGGCGAAGGGGATCGGCCGCTCCAGCAGCCACGTGGCCGCGGCGAAGGGCGCGCTGGCCTCGCGGAACGCCGTCGCGCCGAACAGGTGGTGGACCAGGAGGACGAGCGGCCGCCGGACCCAGTACGGGGCGAAGAGCGGAACCTTGTTCAGATCCTCCACCACCACGTCCCAGGGCTGGGCCGCGAGATGCCGCCGGTAGTACGCGGGCGCGGCCAGGGAAAAGGTGTTGCGGCCGCCGGTGCGACGGATCTGCATGCCGCCGGACTCGGCGCGGGGGCGCGCGCCGGGCCAGCCGGAGCAGAGAAGCGTGACCTCGTGCCCCCGCCGCGCCAGCCGTCCGAAGATTTCGTGCAGGTGGATCTCGGCGCCGCCGGACTGGGGGTTGGCGAGGTCCTGCCAGTTGAGGACCAGGATCTTCAAGCCCCCGCTGCCTCCCCTGGAGCCACGCGCCGCATAACCGCGTCCAGCACGCCGTTCACGAAGCGGGGCGAATCGGCCGTGCCGTACTTCTCGGCCAGCTGCACCATCTCGCGAATGCACATGCGCGGCGGCACGTCGTCCACAAACATCATCTCCGCCGTGCCCAGGCGAAGGATCGCCCGGTCGACGACGGCCAGCCGCTCCAGCCGCCAGTTGGTGAGCGACTCCACGATGGTGGCGTCGATCCTGGCCAGGTTCTGCCCCACCAGGCGCACCAGGATCTCGGCGTAGGGGCGGTTGGCGGGCGACACGCGCAGCGAGGCGAACAGGTCCTGCAGCACCGGCATCCCCATCTCGGCGGCGGCGCCGCGCTGCTCCCACGCGTACAGCGCCTGCAGCGCCCATCCGCGGGCGCGGCTCCGGTTCTTCACTTTGCCTCCCGGCCGCCCAGGCGGGCGTACAGGTCGCTCATCTCCATCGCCACCATCGCCGCGTCCCATCCCTTGTTCCCGGCCTTGGTCCCCGCCCGCTCGATGGCCTGCTCGATGGTTTCCGTCGTCAGCACGCCAAAGACGACGGGAACGTCGACCGCCGCGCCCACGGCCGCCACGCCGTTGGCGGCCGCGCCGGCAACGTAGTCAAAGTGCGGCGTGGCCCCGCGGATCACGCACCCCAGCGCGATCACCGCGTCAAAGCGCCCGCTCTCGGCCAGCATGCGCAGCGGCCCCGCGAGCTCCCACGCGCCGGGTACCCACACGGCCTCGATGCCGTCGTCGGCCACGCCGTGCTGCAGCAGGCAGTCGCGCGCGCCGGCCAGCAGCTGCCGGGTGATCAGGTCGTTGAACCGGCTGATGACGATGCCGAACCGCTTGCCCTCGCCGCGGATCTGTCCGTGATGTTCAGTCAAAACGAGTTTCCAGTGCCCAGTTCCAAGTGCCCAGTGCCCCCGTCCCGCGGCACCGACGACGATCCCGTTCTTTTACTTTCGCACTTCCGCACTCACGCACTTTCGCACTTCCCTCACGTCGGCAGCAGGTGCCCCATGCGCTCGCGCTTGGCGCGCAGGTAGCCGCTGTTGTGCGGATTGGGCTCCACGGTAAGCGGAAGCTGCTCCGTCACCGATAGCCCGTAGCCGTCCATCCCCACGATCTTCTTGGGGTTGTTGGTCAGAATGCGCACGGACGAAAGCCCAAGGTCGAGCAGGATTTGCGCCCCGATGCCGTACTCGCGCAGGTCGGGGAGAAAGCCCAGGGCCTCGTTGGCCTCGACCGTGTCCATCCCCTGGTCCTGCAGGTTGTAGGCGCGCAGCTTGTGCACCAGCCCGATCCCCCGCCCCTCCTGCCGCAGGTAGACGATCACCCCGCGCCCCTCGCGCTCGATCTGCGCCATGGCTCGGTCCAGCTGCTCGCCGCAGTCGCAGCGCATGGAGTGGAACACGTCGCCGGTCAGACACTCGGAGTGCATGCGCACCATCATGTCGGGCACGCCCTCCACGTCGCCCTTGATCATGGCCACGTGCTCGTGCGGGTCCACGTCGTTCTTGTAGGCGATGATGCGCCAGTCGCCGAACGGCGTGGGGATGGTGGCCTCGGCCTCGCGGTGCACCAGCCGCTCGCGCTGCAGGCGGTAGGCGACGATCTGCGCCACGGTGATGAACTTGAGGCCGTGCCGCGCGGCGAACTCCTCCAGCTGCGGACGGCGCGCCATCGTGCCGTCGTCGTTCAGGATCTCGCAGATCACGCCCGCCGGCGGCAGCCCCGCCAGCCGCGCCAGGTCCACCGACGCCTCCGTCTGCCCCACGCGGCGCAGCACGCCGCCGGCGCGGGCGCGCAGGGGAAACACGTGGCCCGGGCGGCGCAGGTCCGACGGCTTGCTTTCCGGGTCCAGGCACACCTGGATGGTCTTGGCGCGGTCCCACGCGCTGATCCCCGTGGTCACGCCAAAGCGCGCGGCCGCGTCGACCGAGACGGTGAACGCGGTGCTCAGCGCCTCGGTGTTGTGCTCGCTCATGGGGCGCAGCTCCAGCTCGTCCGCGCGTTCGGCGGTCAGCGCCAGGCAGATGAGCCCGCGGCCTTCCCTGGCCATGAAGTTGATGATCTCGGGCGTCACGGCCGATGCCGCGCACACCAGGTCACCCTCGTTCTCGCGGTCCTCGTCGTCGGCGACGATGACCATGCGCCCCGCGCGGATGTCCGCGATCGCGTCTTCTATCCTGTCGAACGGCATCGTATTTCCTCGTTCGCCGTTGATGTCGATCAATGGTACCCGGCCGTACGGATCACCGGCCGCTCCTGGTTCAAGCCATGGTGCCCGAACCACGAAATCCGTCGCGTGACGGTGTCCGCGGGTTCGGTGCGCGTCGGCCCGCATCACGCTGGCGCCCGCGGTGCCCCTCCCCCGGCCCCTCCCCGTTCGTTCCTCACGGAGAGGGGAGCACTTCGGTCCCGCTTCGACGGACGTTCGGCTGCGTCCGCCAGCGCCCCCTCCGCTCGCTTAGGCTCGCACCTCCCCCAAAAAACCTGGGGGAGGTTAGTGTCGCCGCTGGTTCGATGCTCGGCGAACGGCATCACGCTGCGCCCGCGCGGTGCCCCTCCCCCGGCCCCTCCCCGTTCGTTCCTCACGGAGAGGGGAGCACTTCGATCCCGTTTCCGACCTCCCCGAAGCGCACCTCAGCCTTCCGAACCACCCCTCCCCCGAAGTTGGGGGAGGGGTCGCCAGCCGTCGCGAGGAACGAGCGAAAGGCCTGGCGGGGGAGAGGGCCCCCGAGGGTCGCGCCGGCGCCGGATCCTACTGCTGAAGCATCGTATCCCGCCCCGCCGCCGAATCCCGAGCCACCGTCGTGTCCCGCGGCTGCCCCGTAACCGCGGACGCGCCGCCGGTTCCCGCGAAGTGCGCGTACACGGCGCGGGCGGCGGCGGCGATGACCGGCTCTACCTGCTCGTTGGTCTTCGTCGAGTTGCGTACGAAGACCGCGAGCGCCACGTGGGTGCCGTCCGGCAGCGTGACCAGCCCCGCGTCGTTGGTGACGCGGCCGATGGTGCCCGTCTTGTCCGCCACCTCGGTGTCGCGTGGCACCCCCGCGCGGATACGCCGCGCCCCCGTGGGCGAACGGCGCATGGCGTCCAGCAGAAAGCCGCGGCTGGTGGGCGAACTCCACTCGCCGCGCTGCACCTGCACCAGCAGCGCCGCCATGGCGTCCGGGGTGGAGGTGTCGCGCACGTCGGCGAAGAACCGCTCACGCGCCGCCTGCTTTTGCGCCGGCGGCACGGAGTCGATCCACCCCCGCACCCGCTGGGGCGTCCACTCCACCGGCGGCGGCGCCCCGGTGACGCCGTTGTAGTCCAGGTAGACCTCCCCCTCGTACCGGTCCACCCGCATCCCTTCGACGCCGCGCGCGCGCAGGTGCGCCATCACCGCCCGCGGGCCGCCGGTCAGCCGCATCAGCGCGTCGGTGGCGGTGTTGTCGCTGAACATCATCATCGACTCGATCATCCGCCGCACCGTCACCGTTCCGCCGCCCGCGGGCAGCCTCTCGCTGACGGGGCCGGGGCCCAGCCGGTAGTCCGCGGGCGTCAGGCGGACGGTGTCGTCCAGCGAGACGCGGCCGCTGTCCACCTGCGCCAGCACGGCCAGCGCGATGGGGAGCTTGTAGGTGCTCGCCATGGGGAACGCCTCACCATCGCGGTGGCCCACGGTGCGCCCGTTCTCCACGACGACGGCGGATACGCCCAGCTCCCCGCCCGAGTCGCGCTCGATCGCGAGGAAGGCGCTGTCCAGGGCGCCGCTGTCCACCGCGGCGCTGTCGACCTGCATGGCCTCCACGGGGACGGTGTTCTGGCCGCGGTAGTCCGGGTCCGGCGACGGCTCGCACGCGGCCAGCGCCAGCGGGACGAACGCGGCCGCAAACCTCACTGGTACCCCCACGCCTTGAGAACGTGCTCGGCGCCGATGTTTCCCTGCCCCGCGCCGTGCGCCGGCGCGCCCAGCAAGTTGCGGACGAACTTGCCGATCATGTCGCCCTCCACGTTCACCCCGTCGCCCTGGCGCAGTTCGCCGATGGCCGTGTGCTCCCAGGTGAACGGGATGATGGAAACCTGGCAGACGCTCGGCGCCGGCAGCTCGTTCACCGTCAGGCTGATGCCGTTGAGGGTGATGGAGCCGTGCAGCACGGTCACGCCCACCACCTCGTCCGGGAGGGAGAAGTCGATGAGCGTAAGCTCGTCGCGCGGCTCGATGCGCAGCACCTTGCCCACGCCGTCCACGTGCCCCGCCACCAGGTGCCCGCCCAGCCGCGCGCCAAACGCCAGCGCGCGCTCCAGGTTCACCCGCTGCCCCGCGCGAAACGCGCCGAAGGTGGTGCGCCCCAGCGTGGTGGCGATGGCCTGCACGGTGAAGCCGTCGGGGAGGATGGACGTCACCGTCTGGCACGCCCCGTCGATGGAGATGCTGTCGCCCAGCCCGATCCCCTCCAGCACCGTCTGGGCGGAGAGGGTGATCTGGACGCCGTTCCCCAGCGGCTCCACGCCCGCGATGGTGCCGACTTCTTCTACGATCCCGGTGAACACGATTCCTGCTTTGCTGAATGCACGTGCGCCCACGTCGGTCCGACGCGGGCGCAAAGTTACGGCACAAGGCGGGGGATGCGCAAAGGCGCGGGATAATTCACCCGCCCACCGCGTCCAGCTCTTCACGAACGCATTCGCTCAGCCGCTCCTCGACGGGCGCGTCCGCTCCGACGACGAGCAGCAGACAGCGCGCGAAATCGCGGTCGGTGCGGGCGCTGTGCACCAGAAAGAACACTACCTCGTCCGGAGGCTCGCCGCGATGGCTGCTCGTCATCACCACGTCATCGTCCGGCAGGTCCAGCACGAGGTACGCATCGTCCGCGGCTTCTTCCCACGCGTCCGTCTCCGCACCGCCGCAGACCACGTAGCGGCAGCCGCCGGCGATCAGCGCGTGCGTGATGCGCTGCTTCTGCGCGTTCGAAGTAGGGCGCGTCGCCCACACCAGCGCCGCAAACGGCTCGTCGCCGAATAGCGGAGGCAGGGCATCCGCGGGCTCCATCGCGTGGAGAACGAAGGCGCGCCGGTCGTGAGTCGCGATTTGCTGCATCGGCTTTCCTTTCGTCCATCTGTCAGTTGTACCTCAGGCCGCCGGGCGCGCCAGCGTGATCAGCGTATCCGCGCCGAACACCTGCGTCTCGATGCGACGCCAGCGGAGTGCGTCGGCTAGAGGCAGGCTGGGGAGTCCGGCGAAGGGCGAGCCGCCTTCGGGGCCGATGAGGACGGGGGCGTAGAAGAGATACATGCGATCCACCGCGTCCGCCGCCAGCAGCGCGGAGGCGAGGACGGAGCCGCCTTCGACGAAGATCGAGCGAACGCCCGCTTCGCGGATGGCGCGGAGCTGATTGGCGAGGCCGGAGCCAGCCACGACGCGCACACCTGCATCCTCCAGCGCGCGGCGGCGGTCGGCGGACGCATCGGGCTCGCAGACGGCCAGCACCGGGACCTCGCGCGCGGAGCGGACGAGCTTGCCATCCACCGGCAGCCGCAGCCGGCGATCGAAGACGATGCGAGTCGGCGGAACCCGCGGCTCCACGGCACCGCGGACGGTGAGCAGCGGGTCATCCGCCAGCGCGGTGCCGATGCCGACGGCGATGGCGTCGTAGCCGGCGCGCAGGCGGTGCACCTCGGCGCGCGCTTCTTCGCCGGTGATCCAGACGGAGCGGCCGTCGCGGTCGGCGATGCGGGCGTCCAGCGACATCGCCAGCTTGAGCGCGACGAACGGCCGCTCCACGTCAAGCGGCGAGTGCGCGTGGAAGAAGACGGCGTTCTGCTCGCGCACGGCCGCCGCCTCCACTCCCCCCAGCACCTCGATCCCCGCCGCACGCAGCACCTCGCCGCCGCCCTGCGCCTTCGGGTTGGGATCGAACCCGCCGAACACCACGCGCCGCACACCGGCCTCGATCAGCGCGCCGGTGCAGGGCGGCGTTTTGCCCCAGTGGCTGCAGGGCTCCAGCGACACGTAGGCCGTGGCGCCGCGCGCCCGGCCGCCCGCCGCGCGGAGCGCCTCCACCTCGGCGTGGGGCTGGCCGTACTCCGTGTGCCATCCCTCCCCCACCACCTGGCCGTCGCGCACGATCACGCAGCCCACCATGGGGTTGGGCGCAACCCTGCCCCACCCGTTCGCGGCCAGCTCGATGGCGCGGCGGATGAAGTGGACGTCCTGCGGCGTGGGGTCGTCAGACATGGGACAGGATCACGTGCCCAGGTTCAAGTGCCGGGTGCCGCAGAGGCGGTCGTGCGGCGTTTCTGGTCATGGACATCCGCCTGCACATCCCTCGATCACGTGCAGGCTTTCGTGCGCTCCGCGGCGCATCACGCGAAAGGCCGCCTCCCCACGGGAAAGGCGGCCCTCAGGTGCGCGACCAAGTCCGCACTCACGCACGTCCGCACTCACGCACTCACAGCGACAGCCGCGCGCCGATGCTGCCGAAGAAGGTGCCTTCGTTGGGATCGAAGTCGCTCGTGGACGGGAACCCCTGGATGGGATCGGAGCCCTGCATCCACCCCAGCTCGGCCACAAGGGAGCCGAAGAGGATGGTGAAGGATCCGTTGACGAACGCCGACCAGCGGTCGTTGTCCACGGCAACGTCGGTAAAGCGGATCACCTCGCGGTTGCCGGCCGTGGGCGGCAGGGCGAACGCGAAATCCGCGCTGGTTTCGAAGCGGTCGTAGCCCACGCCCGCCGTAAGCCCCAGCCCCAGCAGCCGCTTGCTGACGGCCGCGCGCGCGCTCCAGTTGTCCAGCCCGAGATCGATCTCGCCAAAGTCACCCTGGGCGTTGCAGGTGCGGCGGCTGGGGTCGTCGGGCGCGACCACGCTGGGCGTCTCGGTCCCCGCGCACACCGTGCCGAACTTTACGTCGCCCAGGCTGCGGTACATCAGCGACACCGACACGCCGGGCATGACGAACGACTCGCGGATCAGCCCCACCCGCGCGCCGGCGCCCCACGAGAACGCGTTGTTGCCAAAGTCGTCGCCCACCAGCTCCAGCGGCAGCACGCTCACGCTGGCCAGCAGGTCGATGGCGCCAAACCCGCCGATCGCGGGCGCCACGCTGATCCCCTGCGTAAGGCCCATGGCCAGGTTGGCCCCGATCGCCGGCGTGGGGATGGAGAACTCCTTCGTCTCGTCCTCCGACGCCTGGCGGATGTCGGGCATGCGCGCGCCCACCACGTTGATGCGCCCCGTAAGGCTCACGCGGGGGATCATGCCCAGCCGCACGCCGCCGGTGCTGGCGGTGCCCAGCGTGGGATTTCCCCCGGCCATCAGAATGCCCAGCTGCGGCTGGGCGGCGTCCACCGCTTGCGCCACCATGCCGCACCGCTCCGCACGGCTCCCCGGCGTCCCGGCAAACTGGTCGCAGATGGTCTCGATGTCACCCTGCGCCGCCGCGGGAGCGGCAAGAAGCGCCGCGGCGGCCGCGAGCGCCCACGTCTTTTTGATCATCCCGTCGCTCCGTTGGCTCAGCACCACGTTGCCGTCGCCGGGGACGGCTTCCCCGGCGATCCACACTCCGCTCGCCCGCGGCGGAACCGCCGGGGCCCGCGCGGCTCAGAGGGAAAGCCGCGCGCCGATGCTGCCGAAGAAGGTGCCATCCTTGGGATCGAAGTCGCTGGTCGACGGGAAGCCCTGGATGGCGTTGGAGCCCTGCATCCACCCCGCCTCGGCCACGATGGAACCGAAGAGGATGGTGAACGAGCCGTCGATGAACGCCGACCAGCGGTCGTTGTCCACGCCCACCTCGTTGAAGCGGTAGACCTGCTCCGTGCCCACCGGCGGCCCGGGCGCGCGCACGGCAAAGTCGGCGCTGGTCTCGAACCGGTCGTATCCCACGCCCGCCGTAAGGCCCAGCCCCAGCAGCCGCTTGCTGACGGCCGCGCGGGCGCTCCAGTTGTCCAGCCCGAACTCGATCTCGCCAAAGTCGCCGTCGGTGGAGCAGACGGAGCGGTTGTCGCCCGCCGCCACCTCGCTGCCAGAGCACACCTCGCCAAAGCGCACGTCGCCCAGGCTGCGGTACATCAGCGACACCGACACGCCGGGGGTGACGAACGACTCGCGCACCAGGCCCACGCGCGCGCCCGCGCCCCAGGAGAACGCGTTGTCGCCAAACTCGTCGCCCAGCAGCGACAGCGGCAGCACGCTCACGCTTCCCAGCAGGTCGATGGCGCCAAACCCGCCGATCATGGGCGCCACGCTGAACCCCTGCGTAAGCCCCACGGAAAGGTTGGCGCCCACCGCCGGCGCGGGAACGGTGAACTTGTCCGTCTGGCCGTCCGCCTCTTCGCGGATGTCGGGGAGCCGCGCGCCCACTACGTTGATGCGTCCCGTAAGGCTTACGCGGGGGATCAGGCCCAGCCGCACGCCGCCGGTGCTGGCGGTGCCCAGCGTGGGGTTGCCGCCCGCCATCAGGATCCCCAGCTGCGGCTGCGCGGCGTCCACCGCCTGCGCCACGATCACGCACTGCTCCGCCGCGATGGCGGGAATGCTCTCGCACACGTTGCCGATGTCGGTCTGCGCCGCCACGGGGGCGGAAAGGAGCGCCGCGGCGGCCGCGAGCGCCCACGTATTCTTGATCATCCCGTTGCTCCGTTAGCTCAGCACCACCTTGCCGTCGCCGGGGACGATTTCCCCGGCGATCCACGCCCGCTCGCCCGCCGCGGACAGGTCGCGCACCACCGCGTCCGCGTCCTCCGCCGCGACGGCCGCCACCATCCCCACCCCCATGTTGAAGGCGCGGAACATCTCGTCACGCTGCACCCCGCCCTCCCGCTGCAGCACCTGGAACACGGGGGGAACGGTCCAGCTTGCCAGGTCGAAGCGCGCATCCACGCCGCCGGGAAGGATGCGCGGCACGTTGTCGACCAGCCCGCCGCCGGTGATGTGCGCCAGTCCGCGCACGCGGCCCGCTTCGATGAGCGGATACAGCGGCTTGAGGTACGATCGATGGACGCGCAGCAGCACGTCGGCCACGCTGCCGTCCTCGTCCGGAAACGGCGAGTCCGGCGTGAGCCCCATGCGGTCGAAGACGATGCGCCGGGCCAGCGAGTAGCCGTTGGTGTGCAGCCCGGTGGAGGCCAGCCCGACGAGCACGTCGCCGGCGCGGATGGCGCGGCCGTCCATCACCCGGTCCTCCTCCACCATGCCCACGATGGTCCCCGCCAGGTCGTACTCGCCGGGCTGGTACATGTCGGGCATCTCCGCCGTCTCGCCGCCCAGCAGCGCGCAGCCGTTGGCCCGGCACCCGCGCGCCACGCCCTCTACCAGCGCCTCGACGACGCCGGGCTCCAGCCGGCCGACGCCCACGTAATCGAGAAAGAAGAGCGGCCTGGCGCCCTGCACCAGGATGTCGTTGACGCAGTGGTTCACCAGGTCCTCGCCCACCGTCCCATGGCGGCCGGTGGTGAACGCCACCTTGAGCTTGGTCCCCACCCCGTCCGTGGACGCCACCAGCACCGGCTGCTTCGCGTCCCTCGGCACACGGTACAGCCCGCCGAACGAGCCCAGCTCGCTGAGCGTGTCGGGCGTGGCGGTGGAGCGCACCAGCGCGGCGACGCCCTTCATGGCCTGGTGCGCGGCGTCGATGTCGACGCCGGCGGCGGCGTAGGAAAGGCCGGGCTGCTCAGACACCGGCGTCCACCGGCAGCTCGAAGACGGTCATTTCGCGGAAGTGCCGCACGCGCTCCTCGATCTCGTCGGCCGTCAGGTCCTTGAAACGCTCGACGGAGAACTTTTCTACCGCGTACGAGCCCAGCACGCTGCCGTACACTACGGCGCGGCGCAGGTCGTTGTCCTCCATCCGCCCGCTCTGCGCCAGGTGCGCCATGAATCCGCCGGCGAACGCGTCGCCCGCGCCGGTGGGGTCGAACACGTCTTCCAGCGGGTAGCCGGGGGCAAAGAAGGTGGAGTGCGGGGTGAAGAGGATGGCCCCGTGCTCGCCCTTCTTGATGATCAGGTAGCGCGGGCCGCGGTCCATGATCCACCGCGCGGCGCGCGACAGGTTGTGCTGGCCGCTCAGCTGGCGCGCTTCGGCGTCGTTCACCATCAGCAGGTCCACGCGCCCCAGCAGGTCGATCAGGCGGCTGCGCTTGATCTCGATCCACAGGTTCATGGTGTCGCACGCCACGAACCGGGGCTTGTGCACCTGGTCCAGGACGTTGATCTGCAGTTCGGGATCGATGTTGCCCAGGAACACCCACTCGGCATCGCGAAACTGCTCGGGGATCTTGGGGGCAAAGTTGGCGAACACGCCCAGGCGGGTCTCCAGCGTTTCGCGGCTGTTCAGGTCGTAGCTGTACACGCCGGACCAGCGAAAGCTCTCGCCCGCGGCGCGCTCCAGCCCGGCCAGGTCCACGTTGCGCTCGGAAAGGAAGCTGAGCGCCTCCATCGGGTAGTCGTCACCTACGACGCCCACCAGCTGCACGGGGTGCAGCAGCGAGGCGGCGGCGGAAAAGAAGGTGGCGCTGCCGCCCAGCGCGTCTTCCGCGCGTCCAAACGGCGTTTCCACGGTGTCCAGCGCTACGCTGCCGACGACGAGAAGGGACATGGTCCTGGTGTATGGGAAGAAGAGGAAAGGACGGAGCTGCTGTTTGGGAAAACCACGACTACGGGCATCGAACCGCGTCCGCGGGGTGCCCCTCCCCCGGCCCCTCCCCGTTCGTTCCTCACGGAGAGGGGAGAGTGTTGCCGCGGGATTGGGACTCGACGAACGGCATCGGACTGCGTCGCGGGGCGCCCCCTTACTCGCTTAGGCTCGCACCTCCCCCATAAACCCCCGGGGGAGGTGGACTTCGATCCCGCTTCGGCGAGGTGCGTCGCACCTCCCTCCCCCGCGCAGTTTGCGGGGAAGGGACGGGGAGGGGGGCGGCCCACCATCTCGCGCTCGGATGTCCGACGCGCCCCGTCCCCAGCCCCACACCCAACCTCCCCCAGTCTTTTTTGGGGGAGGTGGGCGGGTGGTGCCCGCCCGGAGGGGGCGCCGGCCCCGCGCGCCGGCCCGTTCGAAGCGCGCCGAACCCCGTGCCGTGTATCCCCCCTCCCGCGCTGTTTGCGGGAGGGGGCGGCGCGCTCTCAGGCGCCGCCGGGGGAGGGCTCTTCCGCGCGGTCCATCCGCTCCGGCGCGCTGATGCCCAGCACCGCCAGGCCGTTGCGCAGCACCACCTGCACCGCGCGCGAAAGCACCAGCCGGGCGCGCGACTGCTCCGGAGACACCTCGGCACCGATCACGCGCAGCGAGGCGTCGCGGTTGCCGGCGTGGTACCAGCTGTTCACCGCGCCCGCCACCTCTTCCAGGTACGCGCAGATGGCGTGCGGCGTGTGCGCTTCGGCAGACGACTCGATCTCCTCCGGAAAGCGCAGCAGCAGCTTGACCAGCTCCGCCTCGCTCTCGTGGCTCAGCAGCGACAGGTCCGCGGCGCCGGCGTCGACGGTGGACGGATCCACCTCCGCACGGCGGAAGATGCTGGACAGGCGCGCGTGGGCGTACTGGATCTTGTAGACCGGGTTCTTGTCGGACTGGTCCAGCGCCAGGTCCAGGTCGAACGTGAGCTGGGCCTCGGCGCGGCGCATGAGGAAGAAGTAGCGCGCCACGTCCACGCCCACCTCGTCGTACAGCTCGCGCATGGTCACGTAGTCGCCCGCGCGCTTGCTGAACTTTACCTCCTGCCCGCCGCGCATCACCAGCACCATCTGGTGCAGCACGTACTCCGGGTAGCCGGCCGGCAGCCCCAGCGCCTGCAGCCCCGCGCGCACGCGGGCCGTGGTGCCGTGGTGGTCGCTGCCCTGCACGTTGATGGCGCGGTGGAACCCGCGCTCCCACTTGTTGAGGTGGTACGCCACGTCCGGCAGGAAGTACGTGGGAAAGCCGGTGGACTTGACCATCACGCGGTCCTTGTCGTCACCGAACTCCGTGGTCCGCAGCCAGACGGCGCCGTCCTTTTCGTACACGTGCCCCGTTTCGCGCAGGCGGCGGATGGTCTCCTCCACCGCCCCGCTGCCGTACAGCGACGACTCCAGGAAGTACGTGTCGAAGCGCACGCCCAAGCCGTCCAGGTCACTGTTCTGCTCCGCGCGCAGCCGGGCGACGGCAAAGACGCGCATGGCGTCCAGCGCCTCGGGCGACTCGTCGCCGGCAAAGCGGTCGCCGTGCTCGGCCACCAGCGCCTGCGCGATCTCGCGGACGTACTCGCCGTGGTAGCCGTCGTCGGGGAACGTGGCCTCGCGGCCCAGCGCCTGCTGGTAGCGCGCCCACACGCTGCGGCTGAGCCGGTTGATCTGCTCGCCCGCGTCGTTGTAGTAGTATTCGCGGTGCACGGCCCAGCCGGCCCACGCCAGCAGCTCGGCCACCGCGTCGCCCATGGCGGCCTGCCGCCCGTGGCCAATGTGCAGCGGCCCGGTGGGGTTGGCGCTCACGAACTCCACGTTCACGGGCCGGCCGGCGCCGCTCTCGTTGCGGCCGTAGCGGTCTCCCTCGCGGACGATGCGGACGAGTCCGTCGCGCAGAAAGTCCGTGGACAGGCGAAAGTTGATGAACCCCGGCCCGGCCACCTCGGCGCTGCGGATGCCGGCGGCCGCGCGGTCGATGCGCTCCGCCAGCTCGTCGGCGATCTGCCGCGGGGCCTTGCGCAGGGGCTTGGCCAGGGTGAGCGCCACGTTGGTGGCCCAGTCACCGTGCTCCGGGTTGCGCGGACGCTCCAGGGCAACGGACACGGGTTCCTGCACGCCCATCTCCCGGAGGGCGCGCTCGATTTCGGCCTGCAGCTTGTCTACGGCCATCTACTCGCTCGTGGACGACCCGCCCGACGATCCGCCGGACGAGGACGATTCGGATTTGGGGGCGGGCTTGCTTTCCGCCTTGGATTCACCGGACGACGACGACGCGCCGCCCTTGTCGCTCTCGGCGGCCTTCTTGTAGCCGTCGCCGCGGTAGTCGGTGATGTAGAACCCGCTCCCCTGGAACACCAGGCCGGCGCCCCCGCTGATCCTGCGCTGGGCCTGGGCGTGGCAGTTGGGGCACTCCTGGACGGGCGGAGCGGACATCCGCCCGAACTTCTCGAACTCGTTGCCGCACTCGGGGCAGCGG
>NZ_JBMDXM010000025.1:0-17204 GCF_048594345.1 Longimicrobium sp. | reverse complement strand
CAGATCGCCGCCACGTACGACTCGGGACTCAAGAGCTGGGTGTTGTGGAATCCAGGGTCGAAGTACGACGTCTACCTTCCCGCGCTGCGCCCCGCGGACCCGAACACCCGCCCCCCGCTTTGTTGGGGGGTGGGGGGCGTGTGGGGCTAGCCCGGCGGGGGCGCCCGCCGCGCGCGCACCGGCCGCTGAAGCACACCAGAGCCAGTGCCGTTCCGCCCCTCTCCCACGCAGTTTGTGGGAGAGGGGCAGGCGAGGAACGAGCCGGGGTGAGGCCCCGGGCCCCTACCGCACCGACGCCAGCTGCCGCGTGTGATGCTCGATGTGGACGGCGGCCAGGCGCATTCCGCGCGGGAGGTCGATGGGGCCAAAGAACGCGTGCGTCACGTGCTGCACCCCCGCCGCGCGCGCCCGCTCACCCTCGCGCGCAAACTCCTCCGCCAGAATGCGCAGCTCCGCCAGCGCCTGCTCCCTGGGTAGCCCGTTTCCCTCCGGGCGCACCTCGCGCGGGGCGGGCGCGCGGCGAGGAAACGTGCGGTGAAACAGCATGTGCGGCAGCAGAAACGTCTTCAGCAGGCGCCGGCGGAACGGGGTCATCTTCATCCGCATCCCCGCACCACCACGCATCTCCTGCACAAAGGTGCGGTACACCATCGCCAGGTGCTCCGTGATGATCGCGGGCGTCCACTTGCCCGGCGCCCACGGCTGCATCCACGCCTGCTCGGAGATGCGCCCGGCGGCGTCGAGGTACGCGGCCAGCGCCGCCTGGTGCTCGTCTACCGCGGTGCGCCAGCGGCGGTCCGCCCGGGGCGTGGTTGTGGGCATCGGCGGAGTCGTGGAGAGTGGGGGACGGACGGGAGAGGCAGAGCGGAGTCGTTACGTGATCCCTGGGATCGGGCACTCGGACCTGCCGTTCACCGCCCGCGCAGCCAGTGCTCGATGCGGATCGGCGACTCGGTGAGCTTCCAGCCGGTGCGCGCCCACTGGGCCACGCGGGCGTTCATCTCGTCCACCGGCATCACGTCCTCGCGGCCGGGCGCCATGTAGTCCGCGCTGGACCACTCGCGAAAGCGCACGGTGCCGTCCGCCTGGGGGCGAAAGAGAAGGATCACGAACCCCTGCCCGCCCGAGGGGGACGCGGCGTGGAACGCGATGTTGTCCGGCGCGCTCACAGCCCGGCGGCGGAGGCGGAGGCCACGGGGTCCTGGACGAAGATCACGCCGGGCGAGACCTCCGCGCCGCGGGCCACCAGGCCGTCCACCGCCATGGCGGCGAAGAGCAGCGCCAGGTACAGCAGCGAGTTGCGGTACAGCTTCCACGCCGGCTGTACAAAGCTGGCGGCCCGCATCAGCACCACCACGTCGCGCAGGAACCACAGGCCCAGGCCAAGCGCGAGAACGCCGTAGACGGGGCCCAGGCCGCCGTACGTCACCGGGCCCAGCGTGAGCGGCACCAGGATGAGCGTGTAGATCAGCATCTGGCGCATGGTCTCGCGTTCGCCCCACACGTTGGGGGCCATGGGCACGCCCACCCGGCCGTAGTCCTTCTGCTTGACCAGCGCCAGCGCCCAGAAGTGCGGCGGCGTCCAGAAGAACACGATCATGAACAGGTAGACGGACGTCAGCGAGATCTCGCCCGTGGCCGCGGCCCAGCCCACCAGCGGCGGAAACGCGCCCGCCGCCCCGCCGATCACGATGTTCTGCGGCGAGGTGCGCTTGAGCCAGCGGGTGTAGATGAAGACGTAGTACAGCAGCCCCGCCGCGGCCAGCACGGCGCTCAGCAGGTTCACCAGCAGCGCGTACACGGCGAACGCCGCCACGCCCAGGGTGATGCCGAACGCCAGCACGTGCCCCGGCGACATGCGCCCGCTGGGGATGGGCCGCAGCTTCGTGCGCGGCATGTGCGCGTCGATGTCGCGGTCCATGAACATGTTGATGGCGTTGGCCCCGCCCGCCATCAGGTAGCCGCCCAGCATGGTCCACAGCAGCGTCCAGCCGTTGGGCCAGCCGCGCGTGGCGATCACCATGGGCGCCCAGGTGGTCACCAGCAGCAGCGAGATGATGCGTGGCTTGGTGAGCGTCACGTAGTCGCGCAGCAGTTGCCGCACGCCGGCGGCGCCGCTCTGCGCGGCGGCCATGCCGGCGCGCTGGGTGCCGGTGGTCATGTCGGCGGGGTCGGCCGCGCCGGGCAGGCGGGGCGCGGCAAAGCCGTCTGGGATCAGCGTGACCGAGGCGTCGGACATCAACTCGCGTGTTCTCAGGGTGCAGGGACGGCGGAAATATACGCGCCGCAAGCCCGTGCGCCACCCCGCCGGCGTTCACGTCCGCAGGTTGCCGGACGCGGCCGTAGGGAATCTCCCGACGCGCGCCGCTCCCGCGCCAAGCCGCTGGGGATCAACCACTTGCACGACGCCAGCCGTCCGGTTAGCATCGTGCGCCTTCCCGACGAGTCTTTCGCTGACGTGAGAATGAGCTCCGACTCCGCACAGAACCGCTTCGCGCGCTACGCCTGGATCGTCCTGGCGTACAACGTGGCCGTGGTGCTGTGGGGCGCCTTTGTGCGCGCGTCGGGCGCCGGCGCGGGGTGCGGGCGCCACTGGCCGCGCTGCAACGGCGTCGTCATCCCCCGCAGCCCGTCGGCGGAGACGCTGATCGAGTTTACCCACCGGGCGACCAGCGGCATCGCGTTCCTTGCCGTTGTCGCGCTGCTGTGGATGGCGTTCCGCCGCTTTCCCCGCAGCCACGCCGTGCGCACCGGCGCCGTCTGGTCCATGGTGCTGATGATCACCGAGGCCGGTGTGGGCGCGGGGCTGGTGCTGCTGAACTATGTCGCGGGGAACACCTCGCCGTGGCGGGCGGCGTGGATGGCGGTGCACCTGACCAACACCTTCCTTCTGCTCGCCGCGCTGGCGCTGACGGCGTGGTGGGCCAGCGGCGGCCGCCCCGTGCGTGTCCGCCGCCAGGGGCTTGCGGGGTTCCTGGCCCTGGCGCCGATCGCGCTGGTGCTGCTGGTCGGGGTCACCGGCGCCGTCACCGCGCTGGGCGACACGCTCTTTCCCAAGACACGCGTGGGCCTTTCCGCCGGCGTGCACTTTCTGGAGCGGCTGCGCATCGTCCACCCGGTCCTGGCCATCGCCACCGCCGGCTTCGCCATCTTTGCCGCGTCGCGCCTGCGTGCCCTGCGCCCCGGCCGGCGGACGGCGCGGCTGGCGAGCATGACGTCGATGCTGCTCGTCATCCAGCTGCTGGTGGGCGTCTTCAACGTCGCGCTGCTGGCGCCGATCGGAATGCAGATCATCCACCTGCTGGTGGCGGACGCCGTCTGGCTGGCGCTCGTCCTCCTCGCCGCGTCCGCGCTGGGGGTGGAGGCGGAGGCGCCGGCGGTTTCGGTGGATGCACAGCGGCGGATCGAGCCCGCCGCGGTGTAGGGCCTCACCCCGGCTCGTTCCTCGCCTGCCCCTGTCCCACAAACTGCGTGGGAGAGGGGCTGAGCGTCACGAGAATCTCCGCTGGCGATTCCGCGGTTGAAGCCCCGTTCGGCGAGCCTTGCGAGCCGAGACGCTTTCCCAGCAGCGGGTTTACCCGCTCATCCGCCCCGCGACAGGCCCACTCCCCGGAACACCTCTTGCACCCCCGCCGCACCTGGAATACGCTGGATTGATCCCGTTCGCCATGGCTGCGGAGCGGGTTGAACGACGAGGAGGAGACGGTGGAGAACACGACGGCCGCGGTGCGGGACGCCCTCGCCGGTGGCGAGGTGAACGTGGGAAAGCTGGAGCGGTTCGCGTCGATGTTCGGCGGCGGACTGCTGGCGGGCGCGGGGATCCGGCGCGGCGGCCTGAGCGGCGCGATGGTCGGCCTGGCTGGCGCCATCCTGCTGCACCGCGGCGCCACCGGCCACTGCCACGTCTACGGCGCGCTGGGAATGGATACGGCCGCCGGCGGCGCGGCGCCCCCGCGGCAGCCCGGGGCCACGCGCACGGACACCGAGGCCGGCGGCGTGCGCGTGGAGGCGTCGATCACCGTCAACCGCATGGCCGAGGAGCTGTACGCGTACTGGCGGGATTTCAGCCGCGCGCCAAGCTTCATGGACCGCATCATCTCCGTGCGCCCGCTGGACGAGCGAGTGTCGCACTGGACGGCTGAGGGGCCGCGCGGGCGTACCTGGGAGTGGACCTCCGAAGTCACGGAAGACGTCCCCGGCCGCCGCATCGCCTGGCGCACGCTCCCCGGCTCCGACCTGCCCAACAGCGGCTCCGTGGAGTTTACCCCCGGCCGCCTGGGCGAGACGACCGTGCGGCACACGCTGCAGTTCGATCCGCCGGGCGGCGTGGTGGGCCAGGCCATCGCCAGCGCGTTCCACCAGATGCCGGAAAATATGGTGCAGGACGACCTGCGCCGCTTCAAGACGCTGATGGAGGCGGGGCTGGCCGTCGCCGCGGATGACGGCGACGACGCGCACTACATCTAACGCTCCGTATCCCAACCATCAGCTTCCAAGCCGCCTCCATCCGTGGGGCGGCTTTAGCGTATCATCCCAATTCGTAGCAGATGGGGGGTACAGAGGAACAGAGAAACGCCCAGAGATACAGAGAAAAACGGATTTCCTCTGTATCTCGCTTTTCCTCTCTGTTCCTCTGTACCCAATCCTCTGTTCCGGATCTCGAACCACACGCTTGGGCTGGACCGGGGGCTCGTCGCTCCTGAGGATGCGGTGTATCATCATCCTTTCCCGAATCCTGAGAAGACTAAAAGGCCAAGATGGCGGAATACACGCTGGTCGCGGAAAAGACGGGCGAGCTGCGGCTGGATGCGACGGCCAAGGAGCAGCGCTACGCCACCCTCGCCGCGCAAATCGAGGCGACGCTGCGGGGCGAGCCGGACCTTACGGCGGCGATGGCGAGCATCGCGTGCCTGCTGCACAACGGCTTTCCGTACTACTTCTGGACCGGCTTCTATCGGCGCGTGGGGCCCGCGCGGCTGCTGGTGGGGCCGTACCAGGGCACGCTGGGATGCCTGGACATCGACTTCGCCCGCGGCGTGTGCGGCGCCTGCGCCACGCGCGAGGAGACGATCGTGGTGGATGACGTGCACGCGTTTCCCGGCCACATCGCCTGCGACTCCGCCTCCGCGTCGGAGATCGTGGTCCCGGTCTTCGACGCGAAGGGCCAGCTCATCGCCGTTCTCGACGTCGACAGCACCCTCCCCGCCGCCTTTGACGAGGTGGACCAGCGCTGGCTGGAGCGCATCGTCACCTTGCTGCGCGACAAGGAGCCGCGGCCGGTGGTGTGGGCAGCCCCAGCTGCGTGAGCGGCTGAAGCCGCCGCAACAACTGCGGAAAGCCCCACAGATTACGTAAGCACCACCAGTCCCGGCAAGATGCTGGAAAAACGGCGAAATCACTAGATGTGCGCGCGCAACCCACACGATTCCTACCGCCGCACTCAGCATCTTGCAGCAGCAACCGACAGTAGAACTGACAGTGAAAATCAGCCCGCCGGGCCACTGCCCGGCGGGCTGTCACCTACTACACCCCCGGCCCCCCCTGCACACGCGCCGTACCCCCCCCCTCCGGGGGTGCGGCGCGATGGTTCGGCGGGGGGCGTTAGTGCTGCCCCCCCGAAAAACCGAAAGTCTCGCCGAAAAAAAAATTCGGAACGGCAGGCTCGGGGGGGACAAGCCCCCCGCTCGGCCCGCCGTGGGGGAAATGCCAGCCGACCCCTCCGAGCCCGCACGCTACGGATCTCCAAGCATCCACCCCACTCGCCGCCTGCGAATCGCTTCCAGCCATCGCGGCGCCTCGTGCTCTCCGTCCGGCGGAAACGCTTCCCCGATGCTACGCAGCACGTTCAGCGTGACCGTTTGCACCAACGGCTCTGGCACGTCTCCCAGAAGTACGTCCAGGGCGCAGGCGTACGGGCGGATGATCTCCAGTTCGTGCACCCCGGCCGCCCGTCGCAGATACCACAGTGCCAGCAACCGGCGGATGCGGGGATGCGGAGTCGTTCCCGCCGTGATGAATTTGTGCACCGTGGACCGTCCGACATCCGCGTCCTCCGCCACCTCGCGGATGGAGCTGGTCTCCGCTACCGACCGTACGAACTCCCGAAGCACTTCCAGCGGTACGAGGCGGTGATCCGCGTACTTCCCATACCCACTCATTCTCCCCCCACTCCCGCGTTCCCCGCTGCGGATTGCGCCCGCGTGGCGTAGCGCTCCAGAACGTCCAGTATCTCCCGCGCAGCGTCCGCCCGCAGGTCATCCGGCACGCACGACGACGCGAGCAGGCTAACAAGTGCCCACGAGTCCGGCCGCACCGCATGAGCCCCGTTCGCATCGGCATTGCGGCGCAAGTACCACAGCGCCAGTAGCCGCCGCACGCGGGGATGGGGGACGGTTTCACCCGCAACGAACTTGTGCAGGGTAGTCCTCCCGAGCCCCACTTCCCCCGCTACGTGCCGGATGGAGGTCAGTTCCGTCTCATCCTGCGCGAAGCGCCGGATCACTTCTACCGGCACCGTCCGGTAGTCCCGCCCTTCCGCTTTCTCCGGGGCCGCCGCGGCCTTGGTGTCACCGGTGCGGCTCATTCGCTCCCCGCCGTATCCGTTGGGGTGTCGCCGTGCGCCTGCTCCGCGAGGTACGCACGCAGCAAGCGAAGCCATTCGGGCGGCGGCGGCGCCGTGATCGCATACAGCGCTTCAAGGTTGGCCACCAGCTGCGAGCCTACACGGTCGCGCTCCGCTTCCGGAATCGCGTGCAGGAGGAAGTCCACCGCCTGACGGGCCGTGTCTGCGGTTATCTCGCTCCCCGACACGTCATCAATCGCGGCGAACGTCTCCGCCAGACGCCGGAACCACTCCCCGCCCGGCAGCAGGCGCGCGACCTGGCGCACCGCCGTACGGAAACCCTCCGGCACATCTTCGCTTGCCCCCGTGGCGAGGACCAGCACCGTCGCGTATCGGCCGAACTCCGTCCGGTGCGCGTCAACGTCGTTGTGCGGCGGAAGGTCCTGCCCCGGCCAGACCGTCACCAAGTCGGCGAGGTTGAAGGCCATCTCCCGGAACACTTCCTGTAGCTCGGACTCCGCGAACGTCAGCAGCGCCCCGTATCCGTCGTTTGGCCGGTCCCGCTCCGGGTGCAGGTCCGCCCAGCGTTGCACCGCCCGCACGGCGTCCCACCCGCTCTCTACCTGATCCATGGCCGAGGCCAGCAGGCCGCGCGCGTCTTCGTCGTCGATCCACACCAGCCGTTCGCGCGCTTCCAGCCACGCCGGGACGTATATGGTGGCGCGTGGTTCCTCGCCTTCCGCCGGGGTGCGTTCGGGTGCGCTCACGATGCCCGGTCCATCTGCGGGCGCTCGATATCCGGCCACAGTTCCGCCATGCGCTCCGCGACGGCCGGATACTCCGCCTGCGGCGCGAGCACCAGCACGGCCCGCCGCGCTGCCCTGAACGCGCGCAGATCGCCCACCGTCCGCGCCGCGTGCGCGAGGTCGAGCGCCGCCGCACACCGCACCGCGTCCGGAAGCTCCTTGTTTCCCAGCAGGACCCACGCGGCCCGCCACGCCACGCTACCACTGTTCCGGCGCCCCGGTACTGACTGCGCCCGCGCCGTCAGCGCGAACGCGCACAGTTGCCCGGCGGGATCCATCGTCAGCAGCGCAGGGACGAGGCGCCGCAGCGCCCCGCGTGCCCGCTCAATTTCGCTCACGTCCGTCCAGAACCGCGCGAGGTCCAGCAGGAGGCCCCCAGCCCCCGCCGCGTCATCCTCACACGCCTTTTGAGCACTCAATGCGAACTGTGCCGCGCTCACGTCGTCGCCCTTCCGCCGGGCCAGACGGAACAGCGCGTGCGCGGCCCGCATTCGTGCATCCCGCGCGCGGGTGCGCCGGGAGGCACGCATTGCGAGGCGGTAGAATCGCTCCGCCCGCAGCAGCTTGTCCTGCCGATCATTCAGCGCGCCCAACTCCACCAGAGCCGCCGAGTACGCCGCCCCGTTGCGCTCCCGGCGAGACACCGCGACCGCCCGCCGGAGCCACGTATCCGCCCGCACGCTCTGCCCCGCTTCCCACGCGCAGACACCCACGAACACCGCCGCATCGCCGGACAGGGGCGCGGCTGACGCGCCCGCCTGCGCGAACGCGACCGCCGTGTGCGGCAGGCCCGCGCCCCGCGACCACGCGGCCACTTCACCGCAGCAGAGCATCACGATTTCCGCGTCCGCGCGGTCCGGCTCCCCAAGCATCGCGTGCAGCGTATCAACCGGGCCGGACAACGCGTCCGGTAGCTCTGTCGCGGTGACGAGCCTTACCCGCGCGTCTGTCGTTCCGGCGGCGAACAGGCCCGCGCGCGTTTCTTCTGGCGTCATCGCCCACAGCGCCACGTCTCGCGCCGTTCGCCACAGCAGCAGCCCGAGGTCCCCCGGCGATTCCTCTAGGATGCGCTCCCCGTCCAGCCGTTCCCCTAGATCGCGATCCATCGCGGGGGGGACGCACCAGCGGCGCGCGATGCCGCGCGACCGAGCCTTGCCCCTGCCCATTAGTTCCCGCTCCCGAACAGCCATGTTGATCCGGCGCGGATCGGCATCATGTAGCGCCGTTCCGCGTGATACTGCCGCATTTCCTCACTCGACGGGTTTGCCGAGGATCGCCCTGGCGGCTGCGCGCCGTCCGACACCGCGCACGACGGCGCCGGGCTACACGGCGCGAGGTCTGTTCTTGGCGCGCCCATCAGTTCCCGCTACCGAACATGAGGCCCGGTGTCATCGGGTAGCCGTAGTGGTACTCCTCGTAATCCGGAACACCCGAATGCGGGCGGAGCGGGGGGCACGCTGGCGCTGTTGGCGCGGCGGCGGCCGGGGTCAGCTCAGCAGGTGGCGCCTTTGTGCTCTTCGTATCCATTTCGCACCATCGGTTCAAGGGAAAACAGGCCGTTTCCGAACCGATAGCAACCCACGGTTTTTCCAGTCAATACCGCGTCAAAACACGGCCAACGGGCCCGACACCAGCCGCAAAGGAGCGTACAAACCGTATAGCAAAGTGAGTAGGGAACGGCTGGTGTGCCGAGGGGGGCGCGGGTGAGTGTCGGGAAGAGTAGGCACGACTGTGGCGCGATACGCGCGCTTCGATAAGATTTGCTCCCGCCCACTCATTCTCACTAACCTGTCATGTAGGGAGGTTGACCCATGAAGTACGTCGCCAAGGCCCGGGGATTGGTGCTGACCACCGCCGCCGTTTTCGCCCTGGTGGTGACCGCCGCCGGATGCGGCCGAACCGAACCGCTACTGCCTCACAGCGATCCCGCCGCACAGCTCGACGGGGGAGTTTTGGTTGGGTCCGGCCACGCGGATGAGGAGCCTGAAACCACCACTACGAACACAGTCGGACCGGATACCGTGGAACGTGGGCCGGGGACCATCGGTTCCGGTCACTGAACCGGGCGTTGCACGGGGTGTGAAATGAAAGAAGCCGCCCCGGTTCATATCGGGGCGGCTTCCTCTAGGGCACGGAGCAGGCGTCCGGCAAGTAACCGGACGCGATCCGGGGGCGGCTGACACTGTTGCGGTCCAGTCTCACCCATTCGGATGCGTTCGAGCACTTGCTGGGCTTGCTCGGCCGTAGCTCGCTCGCGTCTGGCTTCAGCCAAGTGCAGCGCGCGTGTACCGGCTTCACGGGCCTTGGGGTATAGGCCGAGGATCAACGCACCCTCACTGATGTTGACGAGAGCTTCGGCAAGGTACTCGTTGGGGGGGCCGTTGAAGCGCGCGACTTCGCCCCACGCGTCCAGAAACAAGTCTCTCCGGCCCGCTCCCGCAGCAGCGCGACCGAGGTTCGCTGTCGCGATGAACCGCTCTTTGGGGACGTGGATATGCGGAAGGGCGGTCGTGAATACCTTCAGGGCAACATCGCTGTACCCCTGCCACGACCACAACTGCGCAACGTCCTGCGCAAAAGTGGGAATTATCTTATGCCGCCTACCGTACAACTCAAACGCCGCTTCCGCGTGCTCTTGCGCCTCAGAAAACCGTCCAGTTTCTATGCACAGGGCCAGCAGGTTGTGCCGGGCCGCCGCCCCGAGGGCGCGGAGGTGGTGCTTTCGTGCACGGCGCCACGCGCGAAGGAACAGCTTGCGCGCACGCGCATGCGCGCCACGGTGGAACTCCATGTTCGCCCAACTTAGGTATGCCGACGCCGACGCGGACATATCCCCCGCGAGTCTCGACAGTCCAACCGCACGTTCAAACCACCGCTTGCTCCGCTCGAAATAAGCGTGCTGGCGCAGCAGCCGCCCAGCGGCAGCAGCCAGCATTGAGTCGTCGGGAGCCGCGTGCGCTGCGATCTCGCGGAAGCAGATCGCCGTCTGGACGTAGCCGTGGGTGTCCGCCCACTCAGCTACGCTTGTGCACGCCCCCGCAATCACTTCGGACGTCGCACCTTCTGGCTCCTCAACCATCCAGTCAAGGACGCGCACGGCACCTTCGAGGGCGCTGTCTGGCGGGTCCGCACGGAGCGTTGCCGGTGTCTGGAAAAGTCCGTTGCGCAGATGTTGGGGGGTGGCCGCCCACAACGCAGCGTCGCGCGCACGCTGAAACAGGTGCACGGCGCGTCCATCCCCAATTTCATCAAGGACCGGCGCCGCCTCAAAAGGAACCGCTTGGAGCTGGGGGGCCGGAACGGCTCGGCTCCCTTTCCGCTGCGCAACGGGTTCCGGGCGATCGGATAGAAGCATTAGGCCCCGCCAAAAAGTCCGCAGGAGAGCGCATTTTGAGCGTCCCAAAAGGTAGTCCGCTGATCAAAGCATTCGCAAGGTCGGACATTATTCGCGACAACCTCACCCACCACCCCAGCCTACCCGCCCGGCTGGCTAACGACGCACGGAAGCCCCCCTCCGCGCACAGCAGCCCCGCACACCATCGCGCAACAGCAGGAGGGGTAGCCGGGGGGGCGGGAAGCCGGGGAGCAGAACGGGGCCGGGAAAGCGCGTTCGCGGGCTTCCCCGGCCCGTTGTCGTGTGGCCCTGTAGGGACTGTCGCGCGCGCACGCGCGACAGTCCCTACAGGGCCACAAAGCCGCGTTTCTCGTGCCGTGTTTTTCCGATTTCCTGTGCCATAAAATAGGCCCCTCCGCGTGCCAAGAAATGCAGGTTTCGCGTGCCTTGCAACCCGTGATTCCGCGTGCCGAAAAACGCAGGATTTCGCGTGCCGCGAAATCGCCGCCGTCGTCCCCGCACCACCCATCCGGGGTACCACACTCAGCACCCACCGGGCTTAGACCCGGTGACAATCTGGAGCGAGGAATGGGGAAAGGTGCCTTTATCCTCGCTGCGCTCGGGGCACCTTTCCCCTCCTCGCTTTTCGCTGCGCTCAAAGAGAACTGCACATGCCACGGCCCCGCCGCACCATCCGCAAACCTACGCGCTGGACCCCTGACGAGTGGGCGCGCGTCTAGGACGCCCCGCGCAAGCGCGGCGTCCCGCCGCTGCGCTACGTGCGCGAGGCGGCGCTGGGCGCGCCGCCTGCGCCCAAGCGCTACCACCGCGACGAACTCACCCGCCAGCTTGGCCGCGTGCTGAACAACCTGCGGCAGCTTCACACCGTCGCCGTGGAGGATTGGGCCGACGCCGCCGCCGCCCGCATCCAGCGGACGATCAGCGTCACGGAGGCGGCGATCCGCGCCGCCCCCGCGCCGGGCACCACAGCCGCGGAGGCCGTGCAGGTGATCGTCGTCGCCGGGCGCGCGCTCAACGAGCTGACGCACGGCGCCCACGCCGACGAGGACGAGCTACCGCCGGACTCGGAAGTATTCCCCGCGCTGGAAGCGGTGGAGTCCTCGTTTCGCTGGATCTTCCGGTGATCGGGAAGCCGCTCCCGTTCGGCAAGGGCTTTCTTGGGCTCTCGCGTTACCTGGAGAAGGGTGCCGCCGGGGAGGAGCGCGACCGCGTGGAGTGGGTGGAAACCCGCAACCTGCCGACGGAGGACCCGGAGACGGCCGCGCGCCTGATGGCGGCGTATGCGCGTGAGTGCGTGCGCACGCAGCGCCCCGTCTATCACCTCGTAATCAGCGCCGATCCGGGCGATCCGGTGGATCGCGCCAGCATGAGCCGCGTTGCGGTCACGGTGCTGCGCGAGTTGGGGCTGTCGGAGCATCAAGTGCTCATCATCGCCCACAACGACACGGCGCACCCGCACATGCACCTTGTGGTCAACCGGGTGCACCCGGAAACGCATCGGGCGTGGGAAAACGGCTGGGACTGGCCCAAGATCGAGAAGGCCCTGAGCGCCGAAGAGGAGGCGCTAGGATGGCGTGTCGTGCCGCGCAAGGCCCGCCGTGAGCCGTCCGTGCCCGCCCTGGTGCGCGGTGATGCCGCGTTCCTTCGGACGGTGCAGGAGCGCGGCGGGCCGGTGCTCGGCCGCGCCGCTTCATGGGCCGAGCTCGAGGAAGGGTTAGCGGCTGTCGGGCTACACGTGCGCATCAAGGGCGGCGGGCTGTCGATCAACGACGGACGACAGGAGGTGAAGGCGTCCGAGGTGGACCGGAGCTTTTCTCGCAGGTACATGGAGGAACGGCTAGGCAAGCTGTCCGAGTACCGCCGTTCCCGTCCTGCGGCCCCCGTGGCGGAGGTCCGCGCGCCGGAGCCGGAGCTACCCGTGTCCACTCCCCCGGCGCCGGAACTTGAGCAGGCCCCGGAGCAGGAGCCCGAGCCGCTTGCCCCGCCTGCGCTCGCCCCCGTGCAACCACATTCGCCGGAAGTGCCGGTGCCAGTGCGCGGAGTCGCGCCGCCCGTTGCACGCGTGCAAGCACGGGCGCCGGAGCCGGTCCGGCCCGCCGCGCGCGAGCCCGAGGCGGCGCCAGCGCTGGAACCCGTGCAACCCCCGGCTCCGGAACCGCAGCCGGTCCGCGAACCCGAGCCGCCCGTTGCACGCGTGCAACCACCCGCGCCGGAGCCGCAGCCCGTCCGCGCGCCCGAGCCGCCCGTTGCTCGCGTTCAACCAGCCGCGCCGGAGCCGCAGCCCGTCCGCGAACCCGAGCCGCCCGTTGCACGCGTGCAACCACGGACGCCGGAGAGGCAGCCGATCCACACGCCGGAGCCGGTCCGGCCTGCCGCCCCGCCCCCACCAGAGAAGGCAGCACCGCCGCCGGCGCACCTCTCGCCGGGCGAGCGCTTCACGTGGATTCTCACGCGTGAGGACGGGCGCCTTGTGCCCCGTTACGAGGAGGACTTGATCCAGCAGGGGGCCGGGATGATCCTTGAAGCGCGGGCGGTGAACGAGCGAACGCGCGTCCGGACTGCGTGTGAGGGCGCAAGCCATGACGCGGCCGACAACCTGGCGCACATGGAGGCACAGCGAAGCAAGGCAAAGGACGACGCAGCCGCGCTTGGGCGCAAGCTTGCACCGATCTATTCCGAACCCGGCAAAGCTGGGGGCGCGATGGACCGCCACGAGCGCGAACACGGCATGGACGACGTGCGGCGCATGCTCCGTGAGCGGCCCGAGGCGTTTGGCGCGCTGGTGCCGGAGAGGCGGGCGTTGGGGCTGTGGACGAGCACCGCCAGGGCGGCGAAGCGCGCGAAGAACGCGGATGTTGCCGATGCCTTGGAGAAGGCGCTACGGTCCCACCGCCAACAGCCCGGCACGGCGGCACTCAAAACCGCAAGGGAGCGCGCAAGCGAGGCAAGCGGCGCGCTTATCCGCGCCGCCGAGGCGTGCCGCAATCTCCCCGCACCGGGCGTTCTGGAGCACCGCGCCGAACAGGCGTTCCGGCCCCTGCTGCGTGATGGGCGGTCCGTTGCGTGGCTATCGCAGCAGCTTGCGCGGTTCCTGCCGCCTGACGACCGCGAGGCCGCAGAGATTGCCGAGAAGGTCTTGCGATCGGCGATTTTCCGCATCTCCCGAGAGCGGGAGGGGCCGAGCAGGGGAATGGACTTCTGATCCGTTTGGGGCGTGTCCACCGTTGCGCGAGGTGTCAGTTCGGCCGTCGAGCGTCGATGTTTGCTCGCCGACCCGCAGCCAAGGCTTTGGCAACGCCTGTTTGGCAGGTGGACGCGAGGACTCCGCACAGATCGCCTAGCGCGGCGGACGGTCGATTGAGGTAATCTCAAGAGATGGTGAAATGGAGTTCGTACCCCCGGCCTGTCGGCCAATCGTCGCGAACGACCCGGAGGGTCGCGCCTGCCATGCTCCATTCGCCTGCGACTCCCTTGCGGATCGCATCCACTGCTGCAGTCGGAAGGGGCTGGCCGAGAGCGTTCTGGGTTAGTTTCGATGCGTGCTCGGCGAGCGCGTTGTGCGCCTTGGTAGCGTCGTCGACTTGGTTCATATTCAGGACCAGCTTCAACTCGCGCGCGCGGGTCGCATCGCCGTTCACGTAGTACGCCAGATTGTTGGCGAGCGGAGCGCCTGCACCGATCTCCAGATACGGGCTAGAGCAGGCATGGCGGTCCTCGTACTGCTGCGTGTATCCACGCGTGGAAAGCCCGCGCGTGCTGAGGTACTTGCACGCCTCAATCGGCCGCTGCCACCCTCTAGTTTCCGTCGAGGGCGGCATCGCGGAAGTGGTTTGATCGGGTTGGGGCGCCTCGCAGCCCGCGGGAAGGAGGAGGGCAAACAGGAGCAGCCGGTGCATGGGCGGGGCAGCGGAGACGGTAATAGGGCGAGTGGTGAACATGTTTGGCCTAACGCCGCAAGGGTCAGGGGTGCGGGGGGGATTCGCTCGTTACCAGTTGAGTTGTGTCACTAGTTGCTCAAATTTCTCGCGAGCGCCAGCGGTCCCCGTAGATGAGCTAGATATCGGTGGGGCCTCTACTCAGCTGGATAGTTCACCAATACGAACCGGATGAGGGTGACGCTTTCCAGTCCATATTTCCTCTTGAGATAGCGAACGATGCTGTTGATGTCCTTGCGGGGTAAGTCACAATCCGCAATGAAACACTTGCCTGCCTCCTCGCTGGCCTTGGGATCGATGAGTTCGAGATCCCTGCGGAAAAGCTCGGCAAACGTCGTGCGCCTAAACTCATCATGCCGCTTCGATAATGGATTAAGGCATAGCGTGACTTGGCGGTCATCGTGCAAGACGACGCCATCGACCTCCTTGCGACGGAAGAAGAAGGAGTTTCCGAAGAAGAAGCATTCCTTCGCATAGAAGCTGCCAGATTCCTCGATCAACCCTTCCATGTTCTGGACGCCATACAGCACCGTCATCGCTGCGGGTCTCGTGAATGCCGTGAGCCCTGGTCTAGCGGCAACCAGCCAAAGCACGGCGAAGTCCTTATCAGACCTGCTAGGGAAGTCCCGGATCTGGTGCCACGCACGTTTCAGCAGACTCTCAATCGTGGAGATCTTGTAGGAAAGGCGCGTTCCATTGGGAGATTCGACTAGGCCACGGAGTTGCTTGTCGTCGTCCTTCGACTTCACTTCAATGAGGATACGGCCCTCCGCCAAAAGGAGGGCGAGGTCAGGAGTCTTGTGGGCGGATACCGGAATCGTAACGACATCGAAGCCGCAGTTTTTCAGCGCAGATTGAACGAAGTCGCGGACCGTATCAGAATTAAGATTGGATGTGTCGGGCATCTTCGATTCCTATGACGGATAACGACACAAGGGGTTCAGGGTGCGGGGCCGCCGCGCAAGACTGTCATCCGCCCGAAGCATGCAGGGCCCCGCATCCCATGCAGCCGATTGTTAGGCCGCGCCCCGACCAATCGCGGTGCTGCTGTCTTGCGTCCTAGTATCCTCGAGTTAGCGCAGCTTGCAGTTTCGCCTCGACATCTCCCCGCACACCGGGTTTCAGGACCCCCTCAGCATCAAACGCGTGCACGAGCCTGAGATACTCACGCAGTTCTGTCCCATTCGCCCCGTTTGGCGCCGCGAGGTACTGGACGAAGAAACCCAGATTTGAGTAGTAGCGTCGCCCGGGCGCGTTGGGCGCTACCGAATTCCCAACCAGCCGGTGCGCGTCCATAAACGTCCCGACCGCCTGGAGCTTTGGCAGGAACTCCTGCCAAGCGCGGCGATCTGCCTCAATGCTCTCCTGACGCCGCTGAGCGGCGGTCTTGCGTGGTTTCGCCATCCTGCACCCAGAGATTGGTAAGCGGCACACGTTCGGTAGGCGGTCCAGGTTGAACCAGAACGCACCGCGCGGGAAGGATTACACTGCGGCTGCCGCGATGCTTGCCCGGCGGCCTAACGACACAAGGGTCAGGGGTGCGGGGGCCGGCGCGCAAGACTTTCCTTCGCTCGAAAGCATGCAAGGCCCCGCATCCCCTGCAGCGGGATAGCCCTTTTGCTTGATGCGTTATCCAGAAACCACGCGGGGGGCGCCAAAGTCCGTGGCAGAGAAGTCGATGGTTCACGGGTGCTCGGTTTGACTCTCCAGCCCCTAAGCCAGCCCATGCTGCAAGAACCTGTCCGGGAACGGCCAGGGCGTGTCCCCCGCTGCGCAGGGGCCGGGCTTCGCGCGCAGTAGGGCGACAAACAACGTCGCCCAACTGCGCCGGGCCACCCCGGCGGGATCGGTGCGCGGGCGGGCTGCAACGCGCGTGTGCAGGCTCCCGCCGAGGGCCCCGCCGGACTGTCCCGGCCCTGCGGGCGCGAATCCCTCACGCGGTCATTCCCCGGCCATTGCGAGGCCGTGTGGGGTACCATGGGGCAGAAGGCGCTACCCGTAAACCCCCTGCTGCCGCACGTCCTTGCCGCACCATTCCTGCACCCCTGCCGTGCATCTGCCCCACGTCGCCCGCTTCGCGGGCGGGGGTGCCGGGCTACGGGAAACGTTGAAAGTCCCTGCGCCCGGCACCCCACGGCAGGCGCAGTGTTTTGGTTATGGGTGGTGCGCAATCCATAACGTGACGGGCTGCGCCCGTCGAAACGGTTTCCGGCACCCCGTCCGCCGTCTCTCTCTCGCCCCGCATCGTTGCACGCGTGCAACGGGCCCCGGCGGTTACGCTCGCTTAGGCTCGCTATCGCCTGCGCTCGCAAGCTCGCTACGGCGGGTAGGCCGCCTGCGGCGGGCGTTTGTGGGGGGGGGGGGCCCCCCCCCCCCCCCCCGGTAGCGGGGCCGGGGGGGGCCGGGGCGGGGCCCGGCCCCCCCCCCCCCCCGCCCGCGAAGCGGGCGACGTGGGGCAGATGCACGGCAGGGGTGCAGGAATGGTGCGGCAAGGACGTGCGGCAGCAGGGGGTTTACGGGTAGCGCCTTCTGCCCCATGGTACCCC
>NZ_JBMDXM010000249.1:0-17368 GCF_048594345.1 Longimicrobium sp. | reverse complement strand
CACCCATGTCGTGTATTCGAGGGTACGCGGACGGATGGTTGCTTCGACACCACCCATCCTACCGCTGCTCAAGAACATGCGACATGGGTTCTTTCTTTGTATGACCCTGAGGTCTGGTTTCTGGTGAATAACCGAGGGTTATACGGATTCGTCATCGTAGCCATGCAGCACAACCCGAACTGCCCCGACAACGGCCTTCCGGCCAACCAGTACGTGATCCGGGTTCCCGACTCGCCAGAAACGGTATGCACCAACTCACCGATCCCGGCGGGGTGGGTGGTGGTTGGGGTACAGTCGCTGGCACACTGCGCGTCGGGAAACTCGCAGTACAACTCCAAGACCATCAAGCGCCCCGCCTCGCCCGAGGTGATTTGCGACATCTCGACGATGCCGGACAACTGGGTGGTGATCGGCTATCTGAACTACTCCCCCTGCGTCCGCTACAATGCGGTTGATTACAACGCCCGGATCATCGCGCAGCCCATGTCGCCGCAGCAGGTGTGCGAAAACTCACCGATCCCGGCCGGGTGGGTGATCATCGGCGGCAACTGGCGTTCGGACTGCCGGTATACCACCGTGAGCCAGGTGAACGCGTACACCATCAAGCTGCCGGGCAACGAAGAGGTGGTGTGCTCCAATTCGCCGATCCCCGCGGGTTACGTAGTCGTCGAAAGCACCCGGACCGCCAACTGCCCGGGCTATAGCTCCAGCGTGGCCAACGCCAGGCTCATTCGCAAATCCCTGGTAACCGGCGGACCCGTGGGCAGCGTGCAGCCCCAGTGACCTGACGCGGCGATCGGAACGCCGGGCAGAGAGCCACAGAAGCAAAGGGGCGCCGCAGGTTGCGGCGCCCCCTGTCGTTCTCCACCTGATCTGACCCCGGATGGCTCAGAAGTCGCAACGCCCCCAAAGCATGAGCACAGATCGAGAGACGAGCGGGAGAGAAGCCGCGCGGCACGCGCTTGCGCTCGCCGGCGTGGCGGCAGTGGCGGCGGCGGGGTTCAGCCGGCTGGCGTTGGCCGCGGCCCATCGCGAGACGGCGAAGGTGGACGAGGCCGTGCGCAGGCGCACGCGCGCCCCGCGGGACCATCCCGCGCGCGACGCCGCTGAGACCGTTTCGCCCGTGGGCAAGTGGTGGACGTACGTCCCCGCCGCGCTCGCCGCGTCCGCGTGGCTGCTGCACGCGCCGGGCGAGCGCGACTCGCGCTCGCGGCGGACGGGCGCGGGCGCCGTGATGCTGGCCGGTATCGTGGCGACCGCGCTGAACCCCGCGTTTGACGAGGTGCTGCCCCAGCCGCCGGCACCGCCCGGCCATCCGCGCAACAAGCCCGTATTCCCCAGCGGCCACGCGTTTGGCCCGGGCGCGGTGGCGTTCACCGCCGCGTACGTGGCGGCGCGCGAGGGCATCGCGCGTCCGGGCACCGCGGCCGCGGTGGCGGCGGCGGTACCGCTGGCCACGGCCGGTGGCCGGGTGCTGGTGGAGAAGCACTGGGCGTCGGACGTGCTGGGCGGCTACCTGGCCGCCCTCTCCCTCGCCGCCGCCTGCGCCGCAGTGTACGAAGTAGTCCGCGAAGGGTGGGAGGAGCAAGAGGACGCCTGACGTGCTTCCATGCGCGCGAGGAGGTGCCGCGGGTACGCTCGATTCTGTCGATCAGCCGCTCATGCCATCGAGGCAAGTACGTCCGATCAGCACATCGTAGCCACGCTGAGAGCAGGTCTAAGGGAACTGTTCAATTCGGAGTCCGCGCGGATCACGGCCCACAGACACGAAAGGGCGCCGCGACCCGCGGCACCCTTTGCTCCAACCGGAGATCAACCCGTGCGCAGCGTTTACGCCAAGCTCTCTGCGCCCGCGGCAGAAGGAACGGTCTGGGTGATAAGAAGGTGGCGCAGTTCCTCCTTAGTCGTGTGATCGACCGCCACCACGGGAACGGACACGGTGTTCGCGCCAGATTCGGCAACGGCCGAGAACGTGCCCGGAAGCGCGTAGAACAGCCGGTTTTCCTTTACGTTGGCCACCAGAAGCAGCACCGGGATATTCGAGTATGCCAGGCGCCGGAACAGCTGTCTCGACAACGGGAATCGCTGCTGAACCGGCCGCTCCGTAGTCTTAACCTCCACCGCCGCGATGTTGACGCCACCCTCTCGGTTGTTGAAGCCAACGAAAAAATCGTAGCCCAGGTCTGCCGTGGGCCGGGCTACGAACTCCGCACCCAGATCCTGCAGGAACAGCTCAGCCAGGAGCTCTCCCCTGCGACCCAGCAGCTCGGCTTTCTGTCGATCAGTCATGCGAATACAGAAGCTGCAGGTTTGTGGTCATTGGCGGCCCAGAAATCTCGCACTTCGCGGTGAAGCGCTTCAAGGTTCGTGCTCGTCAGCTCGTTTGCGACGGGAATCCGGGTGACTGCCTGAACGGGCATCCCCGCATGGACGGACCGTATGAACACGCGGCCAGACGGTTCGTGCACGCCCAGAATATACGTAGGACCCGGAATCCGCAGAAGCCGCTCTATATCCCGCTTGCGCGAGGAGATATGGAGGTGCGTCGATTCAGAGGGCAGGGGCGAGGCGGTAGACTTCACCTGCGCAAAGAAATACGGCCGCTTGCCGCGAACGGAGTTCAGTTCCACGTAAAGGTCGATAGCCGGCCACTTGTCGCCCAAAAACCCGGGACGGAACAGCGGCTTCTCAAACGCGCTGTAATCGGTAAGTCGAAGCTCAGCCAGCATCTCGCCACGATCCCCAATGACATCCCGCAGTTCCACCACCATGGCGCCGACCCCAAACCCCAACGCGTAAATTCTGGTCGGCACACGCCTGCCGTGCCGGCAACGGTCCGGGAGCAAACATGCGAGCACGAACAAACGTACGCAAGTTACAGCCAAACTTCGAGAAAGGGGCGCCGCAACCCGCGGCGCCCCTCGTCGTCATCCAGCCGATCCGCCGATCACACCAGCGGCATGGGGACCGGCTTTTCGCCGGAGTAGTCGTAGAAGCCCTTGCCGCTCTTGCGGCCGAAGTAGCCCAGGCTGACCATGCGCTTGAGCAGCGGCGGAGACGCGTAGCGCTTCTCCTTGTACTCGTCGAACATGATGCCGCCGATCTTGTCGAGCGTATCCAGGCCAACGAAGTCGCTCAGCACGAACGGGCCCATCGGGTAGCCGGTGCCCAGCTGCATCCCCTTGTCGATGTCCTCGATGGTCGCCACGCCCTCCGACAGCGCGCGGATGGCGTCCATCATGTACGGCACCAGCAGCAGGTTGACGACGAAGCCCGAGTTGTCCTTGCAGACGATGGGCTCCTTGCCCAGCGACCTGGCGAACGCGAAGGCGGTGTCGAACACGGCGGGATCGGTGGCGATGGTCTTGACCACCTCCACCAGCTTCATCACCGGCACGGGGTTGAAGAAGTGCAGCCCCACCATCCGCTCCGGCCGCTTCGTCGCCGCCGCCATGTCGGCGATCGTCAGTGACGAGGTGTTACTGGCGAAGATGGTCTCGGGGCCGCAGACGGCGTCCAGCGTCTGCCACATCTGGTTCTTGACCGCAAGGTCCTCCACCACCGCCTCGATGATGATGTCGCAGTCCTTCAGGTCTTCCAGGCTGGTGGTGCCCTTGAGGCGGCCCACGATGGCGTCGCGCTCTTCGGCGGCCAGCTTGCCCTTCTCCACCGCCTTGCCCAGCTGCTTGCCGATGCCGCCGATGCCGCGCTGGCACAGCTCGTCGCTCACCTCGCGCACCAGCGTCTCGTAGCCCGCGGCCGCCGCCACCTGCGCGATGCCGCTGCCCATCAGCCCGCACCCCAGCACGCCGACCCGCTTGATCTCCGCCATCGGATGTCTCCGTTCAGATGAACTCAGTAGGTGTTGGTTCGATCGAAAAAACGCGTCCGCCGGTGCCTACCGCCGCCCGTCGCGCGGCGGGCCGCCGGGGCCGATGCGGATGCCGCCCCAGCCGCCGCCCACGCTGAACCCGCCGCCGCCCCAAGGCGGCGTGCGCGGCGCGGGGACGTTGAGCTCGTTGTGCTGCAGCCGGTCCAGAAAGCTTTCCAGCTTGTCCTGCGTGGAGCGCTGCGTGGCGCCGTAGATGCCGCGGAACCCGGCCCACGAGCCCAGCAGCGTGGGCAGGCCCAGCAGGGCCAGCGGGTCGATGATGGGCGTGGCCAGCACCGCCGCCGCGATGGCCACCGCTCCGCCGCCGCCCACCGCCGCCGCGCCGGCCGCCAGCCCCGCGCGCGTGCCGGCCGTATCTACCGTGACCTCCACCAGGCAGCTCTCCGCGTCCAGCGCGGCCACGGACACGTCCAGCTGCGCCAGGTCCATGGCCGCGTGCGACGCCCCGAACTTGCGGGCGGCGCGCCCCATCACCGCCGCCACGCCGGTGCCGCGCACGTAGCGGGTGCGGTCGGCAAAGCGCCGCTGCACCAGCATGTACTCGCACTTGAGCAGGTACTCCTCCAGCAGCAGCCCCACCGCGGCCGCGGGACGGCGCACGGTGCGCGCCGCGCGGATGCTGCCGGGGCCCATGGCCCTGGCCAACAGCCCGCGCTCCGCCGGTGCCTGCCCGCGCACGTCGGTGATGGCGCGGCGCACGGTGACCGGGTCCAGCCCCAGCTCCTGCCCGATGCGGATGACCTCGCCCTCGGAGATCCCCTCGTCGGGGGTGCCGGCGGCGGACTGGATCTCCACGGCGCGGCGAATGACCGCCTCCAGCTCCTGCGAGCTGAGGCGGCGCGCCGGCAGCCCGCCGCCGGGTGCTGGCGGTTTGGCGGGAAGCCCGCCGTCCGAAGATCCGCTGGAGTCGGTCATGGGAGGAGGATCAAGTGCCCAGGTTCACGTGCCCAGTACCCGGAATCTAACGCTTCCGTGCACGTGGTACTTGATCCCGGGCACTCTCGTTTCAATCCGCCGCGATCGCCTGCTCGCCGGCGGCCGGGAAAGCCTCGACCACCAGCGCGATCCCCTGCCCGCCGCCGATGCAGGCGGTGCCCAGGCCAAACTGCTTGCCCTGGCGCCGCAGCTCGTGGAGAAGGTGCACGGTGATGCGCGCGCCGCTCATCCCCAGCGGGTGGCTCATGGCAATGGCGCCGCCGGACACGTTGGTGCGCTCGCGGTCCAGCCCCAGCTCCTTTTCCACCGCGCAGTACTGCGACGCAAAGGCCTCGTTCACCTCCACCAGGTCCATCTGGCCCACGTCCATTCCCGCGCGCTTGAGCGCCGCGCGCGACGCGGGTGCGGGGCCGATGCCCATGTGCTTGGGCTCCACGCCCGCGATCCCCCAGCTCACCAGCCGGCCGATGGGCTGCAGGCCGTTGCGCTGCGCGTAGGCCGCGCTCGCGATCATCACCGCCGCGCCGCCGTCGCCGATCCCCGACGCGTTGCCGGCCGTCACCGTGCCGCCCTCCTTGAAGTACGGCTTGAGCTTGCCCAGCGACTCCATCGTGGTTTCGGGCCGCATGTGCTCGTCGCAGGCAAACTGCGTTTCGCCCTTGCGGCTCTTGAGGGTGATGGGGGTGATCTCGGCGTCGAAGCGCTTTTGCTCGCACGCCACGCCGGCCAGCTGCTGCGAGCGGAAGGCGTACTCGTCCACCTGCTCGCGGGTAATGCCGTACTTGTCGGCCAGGTTCTCGGCCGTCACCGCCATGCTGCAGCCGGCAAACGTGTCGGTGAGCGCCTCCCACAGCAGGTCCTCGTAGAACTTGCCGGCGGGCCCCAGCCGCTGGTCGCCCCAGCGGGCGCCGCGGATCACGTGGGGTGCCTGGCTCATGCTCTCGGTGCCGCCGCACAGCGCCACCTCGGCCTCGCCCAGCATGATCTCCATGGCACCCGAAACGATGGCTTGGAAGCCGCTGCCGCACAGGCGGTTGAGCGTGAGCGCCGGCGTGTCCATGGGCAGCCCGGCCCGCAGGCCGATGTGGCGCGCCAGGTAGATGGCGTCGCTGGAAGTCTGCAGCGCGTTGCCAAAGACGACGTGGCCCACCTCTTGGGCGGGGACGCCGCTCTCGGCGAGCGCGGCCTTGGCGGCGAACACCCCCAGGTCGGTGGCGCTGAAGTCCTTCAGCGAGCCGCCAAAGGTGCCCATCCCCGTGCGCTTTGCGGAGAGGAAGACGACGTCCGTCTCATTGCCCTGCGTTGCCATATGCGGATCAACCCTGTGCGTCGGTGATGGCGGATGGGAAACGGGGCAGAATACCGGACGGAGGTCGTTGCGTCAAGCGGATTTCCGCCCTGTGGAGGGATGAGCGGGGTTCAGGGGATGTGGATCGGGATGCGTGTTACGGATGACGTCGGATCGCGGCGGCTGGGGCCCCTCCCCGCACGTTCGTCGTGGAGAGGGGAGAACTCGATCGTGCTGCGTCAGGATCACACCCGTGCACGTGCAGTTTATACCGCTCCCGCTTGCGGGAGAGGGTGCGAGCCTGAGCGAGCGGGTGAGGGCCCCCAGCGGGCGCAGTCGGAATGCCGAAACAGCCCACACCCCTGCCCCCCATCAACCTCCCCCGGCAGTTTCGGGGGAGGTGGGCGAGTGGTGCTCGCCCGGAGGGGGCGTGCGCGGAGCCTGCCGAAGCGCACCAGACGCCTTCATGCCGCTCGACTTTGACGGCGAGCCGATGAGGCCCACTCCCGCCCCGACGCACTCGTCGTTATCTTCCAACTCACTGCCGCGCAGGAACTTGTACGCACCCCCAGGCGTACCTGGTGCGGCAGTTCACGGACGATCGCAATCAACATCGCCGCCGCCGGGCAGTGCCCCGGGCCGGCGTTTCTCTCGTTTTCGCAGTCCCACATGTCACTTCCGCTCTCCGACCGTCCCGCTCCGCAGCCCAAGGAACCCGCCGCGCCCCGGAGCGGCGTCTCCACCGGCAAGCCCCTTCCCGACCGCAAGCTGGACGGGCTCCTCACCTCGCGCGCCGTACGCATCGGTGCTGGCGCGCTGGTCGCGCTCGCGATCGCCGCGGGGGTGTGGGCGTGGGTGGCCGCGCGCGGGCCGCACCCGCCGCACATCGCGTACAGCGAGATGCTGTCGGCTATCAGCGCGAACCGCGTGGAATCGCTGGTCGTCCGCCCCGGCGACGTGGTGCTGGGCGAATGGGCCGGTGCCGCGGGTGACGCCAACGGCGCGGACCACGACTTCATCGTTTCGTATCCGCTCAAGGAGATCGACGGGCTGGCCGCGCGCGCCGAGGCCGCCGGCGTTACGCTTACGCTGGAGAACGCGCCCGGCCGCACCACGCCGCGCGGCGTGCTTGGCCTGCTCATCCAGCTGGCGCTGCTCATCGGCGTGGGGTACGTCCTCATCCGCCACGTGCGCAACGGCAACGGCGAAACGGAGCTGGGCGGCACCGGCGCCAGCGACATCACCTTTCAGGACGTGGCGGGCACGCAGGGCGCGGCGGAAGAGCTGCGTGAGATGGTGGACTTTCTCCGCGCGCCGGAGCGGTTCGCCAGGCTGGGCGCCCGTATCCCCAAGGGCGCGCTCCTGGTGGGCCCGCCGGGGACCGGAAAGACGCTGCTGGCGCGCGCGGTGGCGGGCGAGGCGGGGGTGCCGTTCTTCTCCATCTCCGGCTCCGAGGTCACCGGCTTCCTGGTCGGCATGGGCGCGCACCGGCTCAAGACGCTCTTCAAGCGGGCGCGCAAAAAGGGCGGCGTAATCTTCATCGACGAGATCGACGCGCTGGGCGGCAAGCGCGGCCGCAATCGCAGCCACAACGAGGACGACCGTACGCTCAACCAGCTGCTGGTGGAGATGGACGGCTTCGATCCGCTGGACGGCGTGGTCGTCATCGCCGCCACCAACCGGCCGGACGACCTGGACGAGGCGCTGCGGCGTCCCGGCCGCTTCGACCGCACGGTAAACGTGTCGCCGCCCACGTCGTCGGGGCGCGAGGACATCCTGCGGCTGCACGTGGGCCGCCGGGGCATTCCGCTGCACGAAGAGGTGGACCTGGGCCGCCTGGCGCGGCTTACGCCGGGAAGCACGGGCGCGGAGCTGGCCAACCTGCTGAACGAGGCCGCCATCAACGCCGCCCGCACCGGCGAGCCCGCGGTGCGCTGGGAGCACCTGGACGCGGCGCGCGACCGTATGCTGCTGGGCAAGGAGCGCCCGGGCTTTCGCGCGCTGGACGCGGAGCGCGCCACGGTGGCGTACCACGAGGCGGGCCACGCGCTGGTGGGCGTGCTGTGCGCGCCGGAGGACGGGCTGCACAAGGTAACCATCCAGCCGCGCGGGCAGGCGATGGGCGTCGCCTACTTTTCGCCCAGCGACGACCGGTACCTGTATCGGCGCAGCTACCTGGAGGCGCTGATCATGAAGGGGCTGGCCGGCCGCGCGGCCGAGGAACTGGTCTTTGGCGCCGGGGCCATCACCAGCGGCGCGCAGAGCGACCTGCAGCAGGTGAACGGAATCGCCCGCAAGATGGTGTACCAGCTGGGGATGGGGCACGAGACGGGGCTGCTGATCCACGACGGCGAGATGGGCAGCCTGAGCCCCGAGGCGCATGCGCGGATGGACCGCGAGGTGCAGGGCATCCTCGCCCGCCTGTACGCCCGCACCCGCGAGGTGATCGCCGAGAACCGCGAGGCGCTGGCGGCGCTGGCGGTGGCGCTGCTGGAGCGCGAGACGGTGGAGGGTGACGAGGCCGTCGGCATCATGGACGAGGCGGGGATGACGCGCCCGTCCTGGCTGGACGAGGCCATCACCGCCCCGCTGATCCCCGGCGAGGCCGCGGCGGCCTGATGGTGTGCAGTTCGCGGATGAACGGAAGCGGCACCCGGAAACAAGGAGCCGTAGTTCCGTTGTGCCCTGTGCCTCCGGTCAGGTGCCTCGAACGATGTCGACGTTCGTCAGCCACCCCACTACTGACTCGGTGCGCGTGCCGCCGGTGGTGACGAAGACGTCGCTGCACCCTGGGCGTGCGACCATGGCACTCTTGGCCTCCGCCAGCGTTGCGTTCTTCTTGACCGCGACGAACCCGTTCTCAAAGAGGTCGCGCATCCCTTGATGTGCCAGCAAGTCGGCCAGGGTGAGGTCCTGCGGCCCTTTGCCTGGCAAGGGCGCCTTCAGACTGGCCACAATGTGCTTCTCGATCATGCTACGGTGAATGATGTACAGCGGGTGCTCCTCGGCCGTGAGGATCGGCACTCGGTTAAGGCCTCGATCTTCCAGTTCCTGCACAAGGTCCATCAGCTTCACATCTTCAGGCGTGATTTCGCCGAGCAGCTTATAGTAGAATTTTCCGATGGGGATCATCTGCCGCTCGACGGGAATGGCCCGCGGATCGGCGAGGTCGTAGAAGTACAAGTCGAACTGCACGCTCCCGGTGAACGGCGACCTTCGGATACGGCTCAGCACGGGCGTGAACTCCGTGTCACCCCCTACTTCCCGGATCGGAGTCCAGCGAATTACAGGAAAGCCCTGCTTGGCACCCGTGGCAATCTGCTCGCAACAAGAGTCGAACCAGGCAGGCTCCGCGTCCGGGTACTTCTCCAGCCAGTACCGAACAAGATTGTAGAAGGGAGTCCGTTTTGAAAATGCTGCACGTCCAAAGATCTGCGCGGTTCGTACGTCGCCCTCGACGATGACCGCGTGTTCGCGAATGGCGCGGTTCGCCAGCGCAAGGCGCTCCGCTTCGGATGCTTGCTCGATGTCGTCTACCTCGGCCCAGGGAAGCTCTACCTTCAAGGCAGGCCACGCCGACCACTCCTCGACGCCCCCTACACGCGGTACCACCCGCTTCAATGACTCATGCAGAGCGGTTGCCGCGTTGTGGACGAACTCTTCCTTGAACCCTGGCGCCAGCGCACTCTGCAGGCTGGGAAAGAAGCCTTCATCGCGAAACAGTTGCTTAGTGAACCGCTTGACGTCCGCGAACTCATGGACGTTCACCCGCAGCACGTCCTGAAACGGTGCTGGCACATCCCGCCCGCACTGGAAGACTACCATGTTGGTGTTCTGGCTGTTGGGATGCGTGGCGACACCGCATTCCCACATGCAGTACGACCAGTCCTGGTCTGCGTCCGTATACACCAGCAGTAAAACGTCCGTGTGCCAAAGTGAGTTTCGCAACTGCGCGTTCAGGTTCTGCCCGTACTTGGGGCCCTGGAACTCGGGATTGCACGATAGGTGGATCTGAATCTTGTTGTTGCTGCGTTCAGCGATGAAGTCGGCGAGAACTTCGGCTATCTGCTGGTCGGAGTGCTTGTGACTGATAAACAGGAGCGGCTCAGACATGTCATGATCCTCGATACTGCGGTTGCCAAGGGCATGTAAAGCGGAAAGATGTAGCAGAACACAAATCTAATGAGCTACGAGCCTTGGCGTCAAAGGTTTTTGTCTCCTGAGGCGCTTCCGCGCGCTCATGTTGGGCGCGCAATACACGAATGAACCTGGGACGCAAAGGAGAAATCCTGAATCTCTGCATGCTCTCATATCTCCGGTATCTGCATCAGAATCCACTCCGCGCATGATCGTGACAGACGTTTCAGTGCGGAAATGAGACGAGCCGGTGGATGAATTGAATCATTTTCCCTCGCTGGGATCGTTCACCATCTCGTCCAGAGCCACCACGGCCCAGGATCAGCCCCTCGTCCTCGCCTGCATCGACGGTGATGCCGTAGGTGTCGGTGAGCGTAAACCACTTCTTCGACACGCTCGCCACGGTGCGCCCGTCGCGGCGGATCTCGTACTCGTGGTCCAACAGGTCGCCCTTCACCCGGAGGTCTTCCCCTTCCTCCACGTCAATGGTGAAGCGGTCGCCGAAGGGGGCGAGGTACGCCTTGCGGTCTTCGCATGGTGAAGTCTTCGCCCAGCGAAATCAGGTGCTGGCGCATCCTGTAGCGTGCCATTGTCATCATCCGGTTTCGGGTTCCGTCGGCCGTCCCAGAGCGGACTCGGGGGCAAGCACCGAGCCGGACCCGATGCGGCGCCATTGGTGCAGCGCCCCCTGGCCGGCCATCCGCCACTCGGCACTCACGTCGCCATCCCGTCCGCGAGCGCCGACCGCTTTCGAAACGTGGCGCTGGACTTCAAGCTCGCCATCTCCTCCTCGGGCGGGAAGCGCCACCTTCAGCGCCGCGGAGCGCGCCACCGAGCCCGCGGAGCCGGCCGGAGCGGCGGCGGACTGACCCGCATCCGCCGCAACCCTTTGTCCAGCCGGTGCCGCCCGTGCGATCCACTCGCGTGCACGTCCGTGTTCTCCCGAAGCCGGGCCCGGGCGGCGGGAACCGCCCGGGCGTCCGTTTCGTTCAGCCCGCTGGCCGGCTTCGGCGGTAGTTGCAGCCGCAGCCGCCGCATGGGCAGAGAATCCAGCCGCAGCCGCGGGGGCCGCGGTGTAGCGGGTGCTGGCGGCTGTCGACCACCGCTTTGCAGCGATGGCAGCGCGACTGGCGGTGCTTCTGGCGGGGATCGGGCTTGGGTGCGGGAGCGTTCATCGGAACCACCTGGGTTGAGTGAGGACTGCCGAGGCCCACGACCTTCACCCGTTCCGGTTCTTCCTTTCCGGGGGCAGATCGAACCTTGACCTCACCCCCTCTTTTCTCCCCCTGGGGTTGCCGCAGTTGAAGTGCGCCAGAGTGCCCGTGTCCCTGCACCAGAAAAGACCATAGATAACCGTCTGGCAAGTCGTTTAACGGAAATGATTTGCGGATCATCGGTGTTGGCGCATTCCGCAACACCTGTTGCATCCCATGCGACGCCGGAGGTAGCTTGGTTGAAAATCGCACAACACCGATTTCGAAACCGGCGTGGAGGGGGATTTGGCTCAGGAAAACCGCGGAGAAACGGGCCCAACGTGGCAGGACAGCCGCAAGTACGGGCTGGTGGACAAGGAAACCGGCGAGGTGATGGACGCGCTGCCCATGCTGGTGCCGCGACGACGCAAGCTGGGGGAGGGCTTTTTCATGGGCCTTCAGGCGGCGTTCGTCCTCCTGGCCCAGCAGAAGCTTACCCACGACGCCTGCAGGGTCCTGTTTTACTTTCTGGGGCGGATGGAGTACGAGAACCACGTCCGCATAAGCCAGAGCGAGGTGGTCGCCAAGCTGGGGATGGACAAGAGCCGCGTGTCGCGAGCCGTCAAGAAGCTGATCGAGAAGAAGATCCTGGCGCCCAGCCAGGAGAAGATGGGCCGCTCGGTCTTTTACAAGGTGAACTCCGAGTACGTCTGGAGGGGCAAGGTCAGAAACCGCCCGCCGCGAAAGAACCCCGAGGCCGCCGCCCGCGACGGCGCGGATTCGGCGGAGGCCAAGCCCGCCGCGTCCTGATCGCCGACGGCAGAACCTTCTTGCGCTCGCCGTCCGTCTTCGGTAAAGTTACGGGTATCAGACGGCGGCCTCTCCACCTTCTTCCTCGGTTCATCCATGGCCAGCAGCAATGCCGCGACGGTCGATGAGTATCTGCGGGAGTTGCCGGAAGATCGCCGCGCGGTGGTGTCCGCCGTGCGCGACGTGGTGGTGCGCAACCTCCCGGCCGGGTACCGGGAGGGGATGGGGTACGGGATGATCGTCTGGGGCATACCGCTGGAGGACTATCCCGACACCTACAACGGCCAGCCGCTGGGCTACGCCGCCCTGGCCGCGCAGAAGAACTACTACGCGCTGTACGTGTCCACGCCGTACCAGGACCCGGCGCAGGGGCAGTGGCTGCGCGACGAGTTCAAAAAGGCCGGGAAAAAGCTGGACATGGGCAAATCGTGCCTGCGCTTCAAGAAGCTGGAAGACCTGCCGCTGGACGTGATCAGCCAGCTGATCGCCAGCACCCCGCCCCGCGAATACATCGTCCAGCACGAGAAGGCCCGCGCGGACGCCGCGGCGGCACGCGCGTGAACCGCGGCGCGGGGGGACTTGTGCAACGGGCCGCGAAGGTGGAAATTCCCGCCTGACGAACCGTGACGAGCGCCGCCGCTACCGACCGAGAGATTTGAAGATGGGATATCGCGAAGATCCTGAAGCCCGCTCCACGCTGAACGCCGCCTTTACCGGGCTGGGGCTGGCGCTGGTGTTCCTGGCAATCGTGGCCGCCATCTCCTTCTTCTGGGCTTACAACGCGCATTGACCCACCGCTGGTCTCGCGATAAGACGAGGAGCCCGGACGCGCGGTGATGCGCGTCCGGGCTCTTCTTTTTGTGCTCCGAAACGCGGCTGAACGAGATCAGCGTGATTGCGACGATGTACCAGATCGGGCGAGTGCTGTCCCCGCGCGTGGAACGAAGCGCGCAGACACCGCGGAAACCGGGACCCAGGGCGCTGACCCTGCATCCCGCCCCGACGTGCCGCTTCCCGCACCCATGTGGATGATGAAAACCCGTTTTCTCGTGCTCCTCCCGCTGGTCGCAATCCTGGCGTCCGGGTGCATGCACTGGCACGCCGCGCCGGTGCCGCCGCCGCGCCCACAGGGAGATTCGCTGGTGCTGGGCACCGCGCGCCTCATTCTGCGTCCGGCTCCTGGCGACTCCGCCGCGCAGCCCGGGCACCTGGTCCTGCGCGACATTCAGGTGCACGGCGACAGCGTGGTGGGCCTGGGAAAGGCCCGTCTGAGTGCGCGCCGGCGGATCGCCGTGCATCGCGACGAAGTCATCGGCGTGGAGTTCCGCCGGCCCAACGGGTGGGGCACGGTCGGCGTGGTGGTGCTTTCGGCCGTAGGGGCGGTTGTCGCGATCATCGTCGTTACGCTGGCGACGTACGGCCCGCCCAGGCCGTAAAGGTCAGGGACGTTCGTTCATGTGCGGCGGCCGTTTCCTTTCCGGATGGCCGACGGCTTGGCCCGGCAAGCAGAGAGGACGCGGCGCCCAACCGGCTCCGCGTCCTCGTTCGTACCGCCCACGCACGCCCTTTCACGCCACTCCCGAATCAGCGGCTGGCGCTGCATCAAGATGCGCGCACAGGCTCCTTTCTGTCTATCCGCAAGCGACGGGCGGCTACAGTGACTGCTGGAACACGTCGACGGAGAAGGTGCCGGAGCTGATCTGGAACGGCAGCTCGTCCCCGCCCCCGCGCTGCAGGCAGAAGCCACTCCCCGAGACGGTGCCGGAAACGCGCGTCGCCGAAAGTGCGGTGACGGTTACGGTGCCCGTCCGCAGGTGGCAGGTTTGCGCCGCCTCCGAGCCGTGTGACTGGCCGATGTCCAGCCCCAGCGACACGGAACTGCACGTTTCGCCGGGGCAGAGTTCCACCGTCCGCTGCCCCACCGCCGGATTGGGAAGGGTGATGCTGGCGATGTCGAAGCGCGCACCGCCGCGCTGGCGGTAGGCGTTCACCTCCAGCGAGCCATCCGACTGCGGGATGGCGATCGCGAAGGCCTGCGTGTTGGGGGCGGTGCCCGGAACGTACTCGCCCTCGACGGCGAAGCTGCCGGAGACGCCGCCGCTGTAGGAAATGGCGACCTGGCTCTTGTTCTCCGTCTCACCCGGCCCCGAGGGGTCGTTGTCGCAGGCGGCGGAGAAGACGGCGAGCGGGAGCGCCGCCAGGAGGATGCGTGTCTTCATGCGTAGATCGGGGCGATGGACGTGATCGGTGCGGCTGGCCGCCGGAATGGACGGCCGGCGCCGACGAAGGCAAGGACGGCACCCATTGCGCCCTCATGTGCCAACCCGCTGCGAGGGAAACGCTTGGAGCCGATTCCCGGCAGTCCGTGATCCCCGGGTCCGTCCGCGCGGCTGGACACGGCCGATCCGCCCGGGTGGACACCGCCGCGCGCCTTGCCCCTGCCCTGCGCCGCGCCTAAGCTTCGCCGCCCGCGCAAAGGCCGGACGCACACCACGCGTCCACGCCTTCACACCGCCCCGCCCGCGCCTGATGCTCTACGACCTGCTCCGCCCCCTGCTCTTTTCGCTTCCCCCGGAGCCGGCGCACCGCGCGGGCACGGCGGCGCTGCACGCGGCCATGCTCACGCCGCCGCAGCGCGCCGCCGCCCGCGCGCTGCTGGAGGTGCGCGATCCCGCGCTGACGGTGGAGCGCTTCGGCATCCGCTTTCCGAACCCCGTCGGCATGGCGGCGGGGTTCGACAAGGCGGGCGAGTCGTTCAACGCGCTGGGGGCGCTGGGCTTCGGGTTCGTGGAGATCGGCACGGTTACGGCGCTGGCGCAGCCGGGAAATCCGCAGCCGCGCCTCTTTCGCCTCCCCGCAGACGGGGCGGTGCTCAACCGGATGGGGTTCAACAACCCCGGCGCGGAGGCGGTGGCGGCGCGGCTGCGGGGCACGCCGATCGAGCCGGTGCTGGGGATCAACATCGGCAAGAGCAAGGCGGCGGCGCTGGAGGATGCGGCCGCCGACTACCTGCGCAGCCTGGAACTGCTGGAGCCGTTCGCCGCGTACCTGGCCGTGAACGTCAGCTCGCCCAACACGCCGGGGCTGCGGCAGCTGCAGGACGCCGCGCCGCTCCGCGAGCTTTTGCGCGCCCTGCGCGCCCGGGCCGCGGAACTCGCCACCGCGCGCGGCCAGGCGCCCAGGCCCATGCTGCTCAAGATCGCCCCCGACCTTACCGATCCGCAGGTGGAAGAAGCCGCCGGGATCGCGCTGGAAGAGGGCGTCGCCGGCCTGATCGCGACGAACACGACCGTCTCGCGCGACGGGCTGCGCACCTCCGCCGCGGAGGTGGAGCAGATGGGCGCCGGCGGCATCAGCGGCACGCCGGTCCACCGGCGCGCCGTGGAAGTGGTTTCCCTGGTCCATCGCACGACGGGCGGCCGCCTTCCGATCGTGGGCGTGGGCGGCATCTTTGGCGCGGACGACGCGTGGCGGATGGTGCGGGCGGGCGCGGGGCTGGTGCAGGTGTGGACGGGCTTCATCTACCGCGGGTTCGGCATCGCGCGGGAGATCAACCGCGGGCTGGCGCACCGGCTGCGGCGCGAAGGGATGCGCTCGCTGGACGAGGCCGTGGGGTCGGCGCACCGATGATCCCGACGCTTCGCACCGCCCGCTTTCTGCGCGCGTACCTGCGCGGCGGCGCCGGCCCCGTCACCGAGCACGAGACGCACATCGAGGTGAACGGCGAGCGCCGCGAGGCCACGCTGTACCTGCCGCGCCGCCCCCGCCCCGCGCCCGGCTGGGTGGTGCTGCACGGCCTGACCGTCCCCGGCCGCCACCACAAGGCGATGAAGCGCTTCGTGCGCTCGCTGGCGGCGTCGGGCGCGGTGGTGCTGGTGCCGGACGTCCCCGCCTGGCGCGAGCTGCGGCTGGACCTGGACGGCGCGCGGGACAGCATCGTCGCCGGCGCGCGGTTTCTGGCCCAGCGGCCGGAGGTGCGCCCCGGTGGCGTGGGGACGGTCGGCTTCTCCTTTGGCGCCACACACGCGCTGATGGCCGCCGCCGATCCGCGGGTGCAGCGCGACCTGCGCGCCGTCGTGGCGTTCGGAGGATACTGCGACGTGCGGCGGATGGTGCGCTGCACCTTTACCGGCGAGCACGAATGGGAGGGCGCGGGCGAATCCATCGACCCCGATCCCTATGGCCGGTGGATGCTGGCCGCCAACTTTCTGACGGACGTACCCGGATTCGAGGGGATGGAGGACGTGCGAGCCGCCGCGCACGAGCTGGCGTTGGAGGCGGGGCGCCGCGGCGTGATGGCGTGGGACGCGGAATACGACGAGTTCAAGCGCGAGATCCGCGGCCGCCTTTCGCCCGCGAGCGCGGACGTGTGGGACCTGCTCGCGCCGCCGACGGGGACCATCCCCGCGGACCTGGACGCCGCCCGCCGCCTTGCCGACGCCCTGGCCGAGGCGATGATGGAGCGCTTTCCCGGGCTGGATCCGCAGGCGCTGCTCCCCGCCATCCGCGGCCGCATCATCCTGTCCCACGGCCGCGCCGACCGGCTGATCCCCTACACCGAAACGCTGCGCCTGCGGACGCTTCTCCCCTCAACCGTCACCCCTTCCGTCACCATCACGGGCCTGTTCGCCCACTCCGCGCACGCCGGCTGGATGCACCCGCTGGACCGCGTCCGCGAAACCGCCCAGTTCATCCGCCTGCTGAACGACGCGCTGGGCGCGATGTGATCAGGTTAGCGTTGGCGTGGCGCGCTGCTGCCATTCATCCGGATCACGCGCTTCATGCATGCATCCGAGAACGACCACGTCAGAGCCGTGGATTTCATAGCAGACGCCGTACGGAAAGCGCCGCAGAAGCACGCGGCGCATCTCTTCGAACACCACCTGATAGAGCAGGGGATTGCGCCGAAGGACGTCGGTGCCGGCGCGAAAGGCACGCAAAAAGTCGCGCCCGAGCCCCTGCTCGCGCGCGTCATCCTCGGTTATTCACCAGAAACCAGACCTCAGGGTCATACAAAGAAAGAACCCATGTCGCATGTTCTTGAGCAGCGGTAGGATGGGTGGTGTCGAAGCAACCATCCGTCCGCGTACCCTCGAATACACGACATGGGTG
>NZ_JBMDXM010000248.1:0-21793 GCF_048594345.1 Longimicrobium sp. | reverse complement strand
GAAGACCACCTGCGCCTGCAGAACATCGTGGGCGGCTTTCGCCTGCGCGACGCGTGGCGCGACGTGGAGCGGCTGGACGACGAGCTGGGCCAGCGCCTGCCGTACGCGTTCCACACGGAGTTCGGCTACCTCACGTCGTGCCCCACCAACGTGGGCACGGGGCTGCGCGCATCGGTGCTCATGCACCTGCCCGGCCTGGTGCTCACGCAGGAGATCGGCAAGGTGCTGCAGGGCATCAGCCAGGTGGGGCTCACCTTTCGCGGGCTGTACGGCGAGGGGAGCGAAGTCGTCGGCAACTTCTTCCAGATCAGCAACCAGACCACGCTGGGCAAGACGGAAGAGGACCTGATCGACCACCTGCAGCGCATCGTGCACCAGGTGGTGCAGTACGAGACGCAGGCGCGAAACGTACTGCTGCGCGACGCCCCGGTGGTCATCGAGGACAAGGTCTGGCGCGCCTACGGGCTGCTGCGGCACGCACGGTCCACCAGCTTCGAGGAGGTGATGAACCTGCTGAGCGGCGTACGTCTGGGCGTTGGGCTGAAACTCATCCCCGACCTCAGTGTATACACGCTCAACCGGATCATGATCTTCACCCAGTCCGCCCACCTGGAGCAGGTCGCGGGGACCCCGCTGCAGGAAGGCGACGCGGATGTTCAGCGGGCAGCGTACGTACGTGCGGTGCTCTCCTCAGAAAGCCCGGGGGATGGCGGACCCACTGGCGCGGCGCATGCGTAACGCAGGCGCTTTAGCCCAGGTGGGTCACGTGGTTTCGCCCGGAACCGAGGTCCAGAAACGATGAACTACAACTTCACCGACCGCGTGCGAAAGGTGCTCGCGATGGCCCGCGAAGAGGCCATCCGGCTCCAGCACGACTACGTCGGCACCGAACACATCCTGCTGGGCCTGATCCGCGAGGGCGAGGGTGTGGCGGCCGCCGTCCTGAACAACCTCAACGTGGACCTCGACCAGGTACAGGAAAAGGTCGAAGAGTCCGTGCGCCGCGGCAAGGCGACCATCGCCCTGGGCGAGCTGCCCTACACGTCGCGCGCCAAGAAGGTGCTGGAGTTCGCCATGGCCGAGGCCCGCGAGCTCAACCACAGCTACGTGGGCACCGAGCACCTGCTGCTGGGGCTGCTGCGCGAAGAAAAGGGGATCGCCGCCGAGGTGCTGGGCCAGCTGGGGGTGACGCTGGAGGACGCGCGCCGCGAAACGCTCAAGCTGCTGGGCAGCGAGCCGTCCGCCACGCCCACCGCCAGCACGCCCGCGGCCTCGGCCACCAGCGGCACGGCCAAGGGCGAAAAGAAGAGCAAGACGCCCGCGCTGGACCACTTTTGCCGCGACCTGACCGAGCTGGCGCGCCAGGGTGACCTGGACCCCACCATCGGCCGCGCCGAAGAGATCGAGCGCGTGATGGAGATTCTGTCGCGGCGCAAGAAGAACAACCCGGTCCTGATCGGCGAGCCCGGCGTGGGCAAGACGGCGATCGTGGAAGGGCTGGCCCAGCTGATCGCCGAGGGCAAGTGCCCCGACAGCCTGCGCGACTACCGGGTGCTTTCGCTCGACATGGCGGCCGTCATCGCCGGCACCAAGTACCGCGGCCAGTTCGAGGAGCGGCTCAAGGCGGTGATGAACGAGATCAGCCAGAACAAGAACATCATCCTGTTCATCGACGAGTTGCACACGCTGGTGGGCGCGGGCGCGGCGGAAGGCGCCATCGACGCCAGCAACATGCTCAAGCCGGCGCTTGCGCGCGGCGAGCTGCAGTGCGTGGGCGCGTCGACGCTGAACGAGTACCGCAAGTACATCGAAAAGGACGGGGCGCTGGAGCGCCGCTTCCAGACGGTGAACGTGGAGCCCCCCTCGATCGAGGAGGCCATCGAGATCGTCAAGGGGCTGCGCGGCCACTACGAGGACCACCACCGCATCCGCATTACCGACGAGGTGATCGAGGCGGCGGTCAAGCTGTCGGAGCGCTACATCACCGACCGGTTCCTGCCGGACAAGGCCATCGACGTGATCGACGAGGCCGGTGCCCGAGCGCGCCTGCAGACGCAGGTGCCGCCGCCGGAGGTGGAGGACCTGAAGAAGCAGCTGGACGCCATCGCCGGCAAGAAGGACGAGGCGATCCGCGACCAGGACTTCGAGCGGGCCGCCGAGCTGCGCGACCACGAGCGCGAGCTTCAGCGCCGCATCCAGGAGCGCGAGAAGAGCTGGGAAGAGGAGCGCAAGACCAACCGCCCGGCGCTGTCGGAGGAAGAGGTCGCGTTCATCGTCAGCCGCTGGACGGGGATCCCGGTCACGCGCCTGAAGCAGGCCGAGACGGCGCGCCTGGTGAACATGGAAGAGGAGCTGCACCACCGGGTGGTGGGGCAGGACCGCGCCATCCAGGCGATCAGCCGCGCCATCCGGCGCAGCCGCGCGGGGCTCAAGGACCCCAAGCGCCCCATCGGCTCGTTCGTCTTCGCCGGCCCCACGGGCGTGGGCAAGACGGAGCTGGCGCGCGCGCTGGCGGAGTTCCTGTTCGCCGACCGCAACGCGCTGATCCGCGTGGACATGTCGGAGTACATGGAAAAGTTCAGCGTGTCACGGCTCATTGGCGCGCCTCCGGGGTACGTCGGCTACGAGGACAGCGGAACGCTCACCAAGGCGGTGCGGCGCAAGCCCTATTCGGTGGTGCTGCTGGACGAGATCGAAAAGGCGCACCCGGACGTGTTCAACCTGCTGCTGCAGGTGCTGGATGAAGGCCACCTGACCGACAACTACGGCCGGGTGATCGACTTCAAGAACACGGTGGTCATCATGACCTCCAACCTGGGCGCCCGCGACATCGGCAAGGGCCCGGGGCTGGGCTTCCACTCGCCCAGCCAGATGTCGCAGTTCGACCGGATGGAGCAGAAGGTCAAGGAGGAGATCGAGCGGGCGTTCAACCCGGAGTTCATCAACCGGCTGGACGACACCATCGTGTTCCACCCGCTGACCAAGGAGCAGATCGGGTCGATCATCCACAACCTGCTGAGGGACGTGGAGGACCGGCTGAAGGAAGAGGAGCTGACGCTGAAGCTGACCGACGACGCCGTGGAGTTCATGGTGGAGCACGGCTACGACGAAAAGTTCGGCGCGCGGCCCCTGCGGCGGGCGATCCAGCGCTACCTGGAAGACCCGCTGTCGGAAAAGATCCTTACGTCGGAGTTCAGCCCGGGCGACGAGATCGAGGTGTCGGTCGCCGAGGACAAGCAGGCGCTCGCCTTCCGGGTGCCTTCGAAAACCCAGACCGTGTAAAGATTCAGCGTGTCTCACTTCAACCGGGGACGGGCCGCCGCGGCGGCCCTCCTCACGTTCGTACTCTGCGCGCTGGCCCCCCGGGCCGCGCACGCGCAGGACCCCGCCCAGCCGGCCCCGCCCCCGGGATTCGTGGTGGACACGGTCGTGGTCCGCGGCACCCAGCGCGTGACCGAGGAGGCCGTGCGCACCTCGGCCGGCGTTCGCGCCGGGACCGTGGTGAACGCGCAGCTGGTGCAGGAGTCCATCCGCCGGCTGATGTCGACCGGGAACTTTGAGTCCGTGCAGGTCTACGTGCGCGGCGCGGAGCAGGGGCGCGGCGCGCTGGTGGTGGCCGTGGTGGAGCGCCCGCTGATCGCCGAGGTGCGCTTCGAGGGGCTGCGCAGCGTCTCGGGCGGGACCGTGCGGGATTCGGCGGGGCTGCGCGAGGGGCAGCCGCTGGACCCGCAGCGGGTGGCGGCGGCGCAAAAGCTGACCCGCGACCTGCTGGCGGCCAAGGGGATCCAGCTGATTTCCATCGACACGGCCTTTACGCCGGTGCAGGCGGGCGGCTACCGCCTGACCTTCAACGTGCGCGAAGGGAACCGGCTGTCGCTGGCCGACGTGGACTTTACGGGGAACGCGGCGTTCAGCGACCAGGCGCTGCAGGACGCCATCGACACCAAGGAAGAGGGGTTCTGGTGGTTCCGCAGCGGCCGCTTTGACCGCGAGGCGTTCGAGGAGGACCTGCGCTCGCGGCTGCCCTCGTTCTACGGCAGCCACGGCTACATCGACTTTGCGGTGGTGCGCGACACCCTGGTGGTGGACCCGCAGTCGGGGAAGGCGCGCCTGGTGGTCGAGGTGCAGGAGGGGCCGCAGTACCGCCTGGGCGAGTTCAACGTGCAGGGCAACTCGCGGTTTCCCACCGAGTCGCTGACGGAGATGTTCACCACGCAGCGCCGTTCGGTGCTGGGGCTGCCCTTTGGCGGCACCCGCGAGCGCGAGGCGGGCGAGGTGTTCGACCAGCCGGCGCTGACCAAGGTGGCCACGGACATCGAGGCGCTGTACCGCAACGAGGGCTACCTGTTCGCGCAGGTGATCCCCTCGGTGGAGCGGGTGCCGGCGGCGGACGGCGGGGTGCCGCGGGTGAACGTGACGCTGGCGGTGAGCGAGCAGCAGCCGTTCTACATCCGCAGCATCTCGTTCCGCGGCAACACCAACACGCACGAGAACGTGATCCGCGAGCGGATGTGGATCGTCCCCGGCGACGTGTACAACGAGGCCCGGGTAATCCAGAGCTACCAGGCCATCGGCGGCCTGGGCTTTTTCGAGGTGCCGATGCCCACCCCCGACATCCGGCCCGATCCGGCGACGGGGCAGGTGGACATCATCTTCAACGTGACGGAAAAGCAGACGGGAAGCGTGAATTTTGGCACGGTGTTCGGTGGAGGGGCGTACGGCGACCGCCGCAGCCGCTTTGCCGGGTTCCTGCAGTACACGCAGCCCAACCTGTTTGGCCAGGGCAAGCAGGTAAACCTGCGCGGCGAGATCGGCTACGGCCGCAGCACCATCGAGGCGGGGTACACCGACCCGGCGATCGGCGGCGGGCGCAACTCGGGCAGCATCTCGATCTTCCGCTCGGGCGACCGCTTCGTGCGGCTGGGCAACGGCCGCCGGCTGCGGACGGGCGCCACCACGCAGTGGGGCTTTCCCATCCCCGGCAGCCTGCGCACGCGCGCCTTCCTGGGCTACTCGCTGTCGCGGACGGAGTACCTGACGGAGGAGGAGAACTGCGCCGGGGCCGGTGGCGCGAGCAGCATCTTCTGCCTTCCCGATGCCACGGCCAGCAGCCTGTCGGGGACGATCACGCGCGACACCAAGAACCACCCGCTGTTCCCCACCTCGGGCACGCGCCAGAGCGTGACGCTGGAGCAGACGGGCGGGCCGCTGGGCGGCGACGGCAACTACCAGAAGCTGTTCGCGCAGACGGAGTGGTGGGTGCCCACGGGCCGGCTGGGAAGCGGGCCGCGGGCCAGCCAGATGGCCTTTGGGCTGTCGGCGCGCACCGGCGCCATCTTTGGCAACGTGGACCTGTTTCCGTTCGAGCGCTTTTACGTGGGCGGCGTGATGTTTGGCCAGCCGCTGCGCGGATACCAGGAGAGCACCATCGGACCGCGCGGCTACAACGCGGGGTGCAACAACAACCTGGAGCTGCAGTGCCTGGGCGACGCCTTTGTCACGGTGTCGGGCGAGTACGCCCTGCGGCTTACGGACGCGCTGTCGGTGTCGCTGTTTGGCGACGCGGGGAACGTGTTCGCGTCGGTGGGGCAGTTCAACACGGCGCAGCTTTATCGCGGCGCCGGCGTGGGCGTGACGCTGGTGACCCCGTTCCTGGGCGCCATCGGCATCGACGCGGCGTACGGCTTCGACCGGCCCGACCCGGGCTGGGAGATCCACTTCAAGCTGAACCAGTAAGGTTCACCCTCCCAACCCTTGACGATGCAAAGACCGATGAAGCGTATTCTTTCGTTCGTGTTCGCGGTGGCCGCCCTGGCGGCGGTGCCGGCGCAGGCGCAGGCGCAGCAGTTCAAGATGGGCTACGTGAACTCGCAGCGCATTCTGGCCGAGACGCCGGCGTTCGCCGAGGTGCGCGCCACGCTGGAGCGCGAGTTCACGCCGCTGCGCGCGGAGATCGACAGCCTGGAGGCCCGCCTGGGCCGCGCCGACCAGGAGTTCCAGGCCCAGTCGGCCACCATGACCGAGGCCGCCCGCCAGCAGCGCCAGCAGGCGCTGCAGCAGCAGCTGGCGCAGTACCAGCAGCGCGGGCAGGCGATCCAGCAGCAGCTGCAGGCGCGCGAGCAGGCGCTGGTGGGGCCGGTGATGCAGCGCATTCGCGGCATCCTTGAAGAGGTGCGCCGCGCGGGGAACTACTCGTTCATCATGGACCCGCCCGACGGGGTGATCGTGGCGGTGGACCCGGCGCTGGACGTGACCAACGACGTGATCCGCCGGCTGGGCGGCACCCCGTCGACGACCGCCACTCCGTAAGCCGTAGGGACGGCAGGGGTTTGCGGGCGCACGCGCGCTCCGCTAGCTTCGGTGCCCGCGACACGTTTATTCGTGTCGCGGGCGCTTTGCGTTTGGGGGGCCGGACCCTCACCCGCTCGCGTAGGCTCGCACCCTCTCCCGCACGCGGGAGAGGGTATACACGGCACGGGTTTCGGGGCGCTTCGGGAGGTCGGAGCGGGATGGTGGGCGCCCCCCTCCCCGGCCCTCCCCCACAAACTGCGTGGGGGAGGGAGGTGCGACGCACCTCGTCGAAGCGGGATCGAAGTTCTCCTCTCTCCGTGAGGAACGAACGGGGAGGGGCCGGGAGAGGGGGGGCGCCCGCGGACGCAGTTCGATGCCGTTCGTCGAGCCGTGACCGGGGACCTGGTCCGCACCTTCGCAAGCGGGATCGAAGTTCTCCCCTCTCCGTGAGGAACGAACGGGGAGGGGCCGGGGGAGGGGGCACCCCGCGGACGCAGTTCGATGGTGGCCGAAACGGGTCGCGCGCATCCTTTTGAACACACGCAGAACGGAATGCCGGAGCTGACGATCGCCGAGGTGGCGCGGATCGCGGAGGGGGAGGTGGAGCGGGGCGACCCGCAGCGCGCCGTGCACGGCGTGGCGCCGCTGGACGAGGCGGGGCCGGACGACCTGTCGTTCGTTGCCGAAGCCCGCTACCACGCGTACATTCACGCGTCCCGTGCCGCGGCGGTGCTCGTGGCCCGCGGGGCGGCGGTGGAGCTTCCGGACGGGATGGCGGCGGTGCGCGTGGACGATCCGCGGCGCGCCCTGGCCCGCATCCTCGGCGTCCTGTATCCTCGGCCCGCCACGTCACCCGGCGTGCATCCCACGGCGGTGCTGGGGGAGAACGTTTCCATCCATCCGTCCGCGTCCGTCGGCGCGTACGCGGTGGTGGGCGAGGGGACGCGGATCGGCGCGCGCGCGACGGTGCACCCGCACGTCGTGATCGGCCGGGGGTGCGAGATCGGCGAGGACGCCCTGCTTCATCCTCACGTGACGCTGTACGACGACGTGACGGTGGGAGCACGGTCGGTGGTCCACAGCGGCGCGCGACTGGGCTCGGACGGCTTCGGCTTCGTGCCGGAGCGGGACGGGCTGAAGAAGGTGCCACAGGTGGGCGGGTGCCGCATCGGCGAGGACGTGGAGATCGGGGCCAACACGACGATCGACCGCGGCTCCATCGGCGACACCACGGTGGGGCGGGGGACCAAGATCGACAACCTGGTGCAGATCGGCCACAACTGCCGCATCGGCAACCACGTGATCATTGTCTCCCAGGTGGGGATCTCGGGGAGCACGAAGGTGGGCGACGGGGCGGTGCTGGGCGGGCAGGCGGGGGTGCAGGGGCACATCGAGATCGGCGCGGGGGCCAAGGTGGGCGGACAGGCCGGGGTGACGGCCAGCGTACCGGCGGGGGCGACGGTGAGCGGCTACCCCGCGCGCCCGCACCGCGAGGCCATGCGCATCCAGGCGGCGGTGTTCGGGCTGCCAAAGCTGGTGCAGCGGCTGAAGGCGCTGGAAAAGGTGGTTCTTGGCCGGGGCGCGGAGGGCGCCCGGGCCGGTTCGCATGCGGACGATCAGGACGGCGGCGAGCCGCCGCGAGACCAATAGATGCCGACGACGACACCACGACAGAACACCCTCGCCCGCGCGGGCGAGATGCAGGGCGCGGGCTTGCACACGGGCGCGGAGGTGCGCATGCGCATTCACCCGGCGCCGGTGGACACCGGGATCGTCTTCCGGCGCACGGACCTGCCCGGCACCCCCGACATCCCCGCCAACCTGGCCCACGTGGTGGGCACGGACCTGGGGACGTCCATCGGGACGGGCGAGGCCAAGGTGCACACGGTGGAGCACCTGCTGAGCGCCATGGTGGCGCGCGAGATCGACAACGCGTTCGTGGAGGTGGACGCCGCGGAGCTTCCGGCGGCGGACGGGAGCGCGCGCGACTTCAGCCGCATGCTGGAGGCGTGCGGGGTGCAGGAGCAGGACGCGCCGGCGCGCTACCTGACCATCGCGGAGACCTTTTCCGTGTCCAAGGACCGCTCGGAGTACGTGGTGGCACCCAGCAAGGACTACCGCGTCTCGGCCTCCATCGAGTTCGACCATCCCCTGATCGGCCGCCAGTTCGCCAGCTTTCACGTGGGCGAGCCCTCGTTCGAGACGGAGGTGCTCCCCGCGCGCACCTTCGGCTTTCTTCGCGACGTGGAGGCCATGCGCGGGCGCGGGCTGGCGATGGGCGGCTCGCAGGACAACGCGGTGGTGCTGACGGAGGACGGGCTGCTGGAGGGGACGCAGCTGCGCTTTCCGGACGAGTTCGTGCGGCACAAGGCGCTGGACGTGGTGGGCGACCTGGCGCTGGTGGGCGCGCGCATCCGCGGGCACGTGATCGCGGAGCGGCCCGGGCACCTGGGGAACGTGGCGCTGGCGAAGGAGCTGGTCGCGCGGGCGGAGAAAAAGGCGCTGGCCCGGCCGATCCTGAACATCGAGCAGATCTCGCAGTACCTGCCGCACCGCTACCCCTTCCTGCTCGTCGACCGGGTGGTGGAGTTCGAGGAGCGGAAGTGGATCGTGGGATTGAAGAACGTGACGATCAACGAGCCGTTCTTCGTGGGCCACTTTCCCGGCCGGCCGGTGATGCCGGGGGTGCTGATCATCGAGGCGATGGCGCAGGTGGGCGGGCTGCTCGTCCTGGAGCAGATGGAGAACCTGGACGACAAGGTGGTCTACTTCATGTCGCTGGACAACGTGAAGTGGCGCCGCCCGGTCACGCCGGGTGACCAGATCCGCTTCGAGGTGGAGGTGCTGCAGATTCGTGGCGCCACCTGCCGGATGAAGGGGGTGGGGACGGTGGATGGCCACGTGGTGGCCGAGGCGGAGATGATGGCGCGGGTGGTGGACAAGTGAGCATCGACATCTCGGTCCCGACCGGGACCCAGGTCCATCCCACCGCCCTGGTGGACGACGCGGCGGAGCTGGGCGAGGGCGTCGTCATCGGCCCGTACTCCATCGTGGGCCCGGGGGTCACCGTGGGCGCGCGGACGCGCATCGCCAGCCACGTGCTGATCGAGCGCGACACGGCGGTGGGCGAGGAGTGCGTGATCAGCCACGGCGCGGTGCTGGGGACGGATCCGCAGGACCTGAAGTACCACGGCGAGCCGACGCACCTGGTGGTCGGCGACCGGACGGTCATCCGCGAGTACGCCACGCTCAACCGCGGCACGTCGGCGCTGGGCTATACGCGGGTGGGGAGCGACTGCATGCTCATGAGCTACGTGCACGTGGCCCACGACTGCCAGCTGGGCGACCACGTGATCCTGAGCAACGCGGTGAACATGGCCGGGCACGTGACCATCGGCGACTGGGCGATCATCGGCGGGATGACGCCGATTCACCAGTTTGTGCGGGTGGGCGCGCACTCGTTCATCGGCGGGCAGTCGCGCATCAGCAAGGACATCCCGCCGTTCGTCAAGGCGGCGGGGATCCCGGTGCAGCTCTACGGGCTGAACTCGGTGGGCCTGCAGCGGCGCGGGTTCTCGGAAGAGACGCGGCGCGAGCTGAAGCGGGCGTACCGCCTGTTCTTCGGCTCCACGCACAACACCACGCAGGCGCTGGCCCGCGCGCGCGAGGAGCTGCGCTCGCTGCCCGAAGTCGAGGCGTTCCTGACCTTCTTCGAGACGTCGGAGCGCGGGGTGTCGGTCTGATGAAGGCTGGCGTGCTGGGGGTGGGAAGCCTGGGCTTTCACCACGCGCGCATCCTGCGCGAGGTGCCGGGGGCGGAGATGGCCGGCGTATACGACGACGACGACGCGCGGCGGGAGAAAGTGGCGGCGGAGCTGGGGGTACACGCCTTCCGCAGCCGGGACGAGCTGCTGGAGTCCGTCGACGCGGCGGTGATCGCGGTGCCCACGACGGCGCACGCGGAGGTAGCGCTGGCGGCGATCGACGGGGGGGTGCACCTGCTGATCGAGAAGCCGATCGCCCACACGCTGCAGGAGGCGGAGGCGATCGTGAGCGCGGCGGCGGCGCGCAAGCTTGTCGTGGCGACGGGGCACGTGGAGCGCTTCAACGGCGCGCTGCGGGCCTGCGAGCCGTACCTGGACGATCCGCGCTTTATCGAATCCCACCGCCTGGCGCCGTTCAATCCGCGGGGGACGGACGTGGCGGTGGTGCTGGACCTGATGATCCACGACATCGACCTGGTGCTGAGCCTGGCCGGGCGCGGCGTGGAGGGCGTGGACGCGGTCGGGGTGCCGGTGCTGACGCCGGGGGCGGACATCGCCAACGCGCGCATCAGCTTCGAGGGCGGGGCGGTGGCCAACATCACGGCCAGCCGCGTGAGCTTTGAGCGGATGCGGAAGATCCGCTTCTTTCAGCAGTCCGGCTACATGTCGCTGGACCTGGCCGCCGGCACGGGCGAGTTTCTGCGGCTGAAGCCCGGCGCGCGGATGCCGGAGGGCGAGGTGGGCGTGGCGGCGCTGCTGGGGCTGGTGGAGCGGATCGAGCTCAAGGGCGATGGCGCGGAGCCGCTGCGCGCGGAGCTGGAGGCGTGGGTCTCGGCGGTGCGCGGCGAGGCGCCGCTGGTGGTGAGCGGTGAGGACGGGCGCGACGCGCTGGCGGTGGCGCTGCGCATCATGGAGCGCATCGAGCAGCACGCGGCCGCGGGGCTGGCGGCGCGGGCTTGAGGGGCCCTCACCCGGCTCGCTCAGGCTCGCCACCCTCTCCCGCAAACTGCGCGGGAGAGGGTATAAACGTCGCACAGCCGGTGGAGCGTGTCGTCGGGATCGCGATGGTTGATGAGTTCGGTCTTGATTTCGACCGGCTACTTCGTGCAGCGGCCGCAAGGGCGAATAAATTCGCTGCAACAACTACACAAAGTCCGCCTTCGCGGACTGTAGGGTTGGGTGCGGGCGGAGGGATCGTGCGCGTGGCGTGGTTCGTCTGGGGACGCGGATCTGAATCGGTGGGGTGGGCGTGACGGAGATGGGTTCCGGCGCGCGGCATCCCACTATTTTCATTTCGGCGGGGGAAGAGTCGGGGGATTTGCACGGGGCGGCGCTCGCGCGGGCGCTGCGCGAGCGGTTTCCCCAGGCGCGGCTCATCGGGCTGGGCGGGGCGCGGATGCAGGCGCAGGGGGTCAAGCTGCTCGCGGGGCTCAACGAGCTGGCGGTGATGGGCTTCGCGGAAGTCATCCGCCACCTGCCGTTCTTTGTCCGGCTGCGCAGGCAGGTCTTCGAGACGCTGGCCCGGGAGCGGGTGGACCTGGTGATCCCCATCGACTACCCCGGCTTCAACCTGCGCCTGGCGAGGCACGCCAGGGCGTCGGGGATCCCCGTGCTGTACTACATCGCGCCGCAGGTGTGGGCGTGGCACAAGAGCCGGGTGCGCGACCTGGCCCGCGACGCGGACGAGGTGGCGGTGGTGCTCCCGTTCGAGGAGGACTTCCTGCGCCGCGGCGGGGTCAACGCGCGTTTCGTGGGGCATCCGCTGCTGGACCGCGCGGATCCCGAGCAGCCGCGCGACGTGTGGGCGCGGGCGAACGGGCTGGATCCCGACCGGCCGATCCTGGCGCTCTTTCCCGGCTCGCGCGCGCAGGAGGTGCGGCGGCACCTGGAGCTGTTCCAGGCGGCGGCGGACCTGGTGGTGGCGCGGCGGCCGGACGCGCAGCCGGTGGTGGGGATTCCGGGCGGGATTGACCGCGCGCTGTACGCGGGGGCACGGTGGCCGCTGGTGGAGAGCGCGACCGGGCTGCTGCAGTACGCCACGGCGGCGATCGCGAAAAGCGGGACGACGACGCTGGAGGCGGGGCTGGCGCTGACGCCGCTGGTGGTGGTGTACCGGATGAACCCAGCAAGCTACGCGCTGGCGCGGCGGGTGGTGAAGGTGCCGCACATCGCGCTGGCCAACCTGATCGCGGAAGACCGCGTGGCCCCCGAGTTCGTGCAGGACGCGGCGACGCCGCGGGCGCTGGCGGAGGCGGTGCTGCCGCTGCTGGACACGGCATCGGACGAGCGGGCGCGGATGGTCGCAGGCTTCGCGAAGGTGCGCGACCGGCTGGGCGGGCCGGGGGCGTCGCGTCGGGTTGCGGAGCTTGCGGGGGGACTGCTGGCGAAGCGGTGAAGCGGCCTCCAGATGAGCGGCCTGGATGAGCGGGTAAACCCGCTGCTGGGACTGCGATAAGCCCCGTCTCGGCTCGTTGCACTCGCCGAACGGGGCTTCACCAGCACGAGGGCCGAGGCCACGCGCCACCCGCGGAGTGCATCGCGGGAGAGTGGTCTGTCATCTCGAGGGAGCGCCGCGGTGAAGCATTCGCTCGCTCCACGCTCTGGTGCGAGCGAGAAATCTACTCACCAAGCCTGGTGGCCTGTCGTGGGGCTACGAACCTGCCGCCAGATCGTCTTTCCGCACCTGACCTGATGGACGAGTCCACCACACCCGCAACGCCGGCCGAAGAGTCCGCGGAACTGCCGTCGGAGATGACTACGCGGTTGCCGTGGCATCAGTCGGCGCTGGCGGCGCTGGGGGGGGCGGGGCTGGATGCCATCATGGGATCGTGCCGCTACCGCACGGAGGGCGAGCACAACTTCCGGCAGTTCTGGGATGCGGGGCAGCCGGTCATCTTCACGCTCTGGCACGGTCGGCTGTTGCCTTGCACGTACCATCACCGGCAGCAGGGCGTCGTTACGCTGGTAAGCCTGCACCGCGACGGCGAGTACATCACCCGCGCGGTGCGCCGCTGGGGGTACACGGCGGTGCGCGGATCCACCAGCCGCGGCGGGCTGGAGGCGCTTCGTGAGCTCATCCGCCACGTAAAGCAGGGGCGCTCGCTGGCCATCACCCCCGACGGACCCCGCGGACCGCGCGAGAAGATGAAGCCCGGCCCCGTGATCATCGCGCAGCGCACGGGCGCGCCGATCATCCCGGTGGTGTCCGGCGCCAGCCGCGGCTGGTTTTTCGGCGGATGGGACCGGTTCCTGATCCCGCAGCCGTTCGCGCGCTGCCAGATCGTGTACGGCGAGCCCGTCTTTGTCCCCCGCAAAGCCGACGAGACGCAGATCCAGGCGGTGATGGACGACGTGGAGACGCGGCTCGGCGGCCTGATGCAGCGCGTGGAGGAGCGGTGGTGACGGCCGCGTTCCCGACGGGCCCTCTCCCCCGACCGGCCTTTCGCTCGTTCCTCGCGACGGCGGTCGACCCCACCCCCCACCCCGGGGGCGTGGTGGTGCGCTTCGATGGGCATCCGCGTCGCAGACTCCTGCGGCCGAAGTTTCCACGCGCAGTGAACTTCTCCCTTCCCCCACGCAGTTTGTGGGGGAAGGGTTGGGGATGGGGGGGCTTTCGGACGAAGTTCGATGCAGGTCGACGCGCCCCAAACTACCGGTTACCCCAACCTCCCCCAGGGTTTTTTGGGGGAGGTGCGAGCCTAAGCGAGCGGAGGGGGCGTGCTTAAGGGACGACCCTTCCGGAGCACTATCGAATTCTCCCCTCTCCGTGAGGAACGAACGGGGAGGGGCACCATGAGGCGCCCCGACGAGTTCGCGCGCGAGGTGTGGGCGGGCGGCGGCGGTGCGGCGGGGGCGGCGCTGCGCATCGCGCTGGCGCCGGCGGAGGCGGGGTACGCGGCGATCACGGGCGCGCGGAATGGCGCCTACGACCGCGGCTGGTTGCGCGGCGAGCGGGTGGAGGTGCCGGTGATCAGCATTGGCAACATCTCGGTCGGCGGGGCGGGGAAGACGCCGTTCGCGGCGTGGGTCGCCCGCCGGCTGCTGGAGTGGGGGCGGCGGCCGGCGATCGCGCTGCGCGGATACGGCGAGGACGAGATCCTGCTGCACCGCGAGCTGAACCCGGACGTCCCCGTCTTTCGCGGCAAGCGGCGCGTGGAGGCGGCGCGGGCGGCGGTCGCCGCCGGGCGCGACGTGGTGGTGCTGGACGACGGCTTTCAGCACCGCGCGCTGGCGCGAGACCTGGACGTTGTCCTGGTGCCGGTGGAAAGCTGGGAGCCCGAGCCGCGCCTGGTGCCGCGGGGGCCCTGGCGCGAAAGCCCGCGGGCGCTCGGCCGGGCGGACGTGATCGTGCTGACGCGAAAGAGCGCGGCCGCGGAGCGCGCGGCAGAGGTGGAGCGCGAGGTGGCGCGGATGCATCCGCGGAAGCCCATCATCCAGTGCGCGCTGCTCCCCTCGCGGCTGGTTCCGCTGCACGGGGGCGAGGCAAAGGCGGTGGGCGCGCTGGCGGGAAAGCGGGTGCTGGGGGTGGCGGCGCTGGCGGTGCCGGAGTTGTTCATCGAACACCTTTTCGACGCCGGCGCCGACGTGGACGCGGCGACGTATCCGGATCATCATCCCTTCGATCGAGACGATGCGGAAACCCTGGTGGAATGGGCGGGCGGGCGGATGATGGTGATGACGCACAAGGACGCGGTCAAGCTGCGCCCGCTGCTGCCGCCGGACTCAAACGCGTACGTGCTGGAGCAGACGGTGATGATCGAGAGCGGGGCGGATGCGCTGGATGCGGCGCTGCGGCGCGCGCTGGGGGAGCGAGCGGGATGATGCAGGCGGACGTGGTGGTGATCGGGAGCGGCATAGCCGGGCTTTCCTTCGCGCTCAAGGCGGCGAAGTTCGGCACGGTGGCCATCATCACCAAGAAGAGCCGGCCGGAAAGCAGCACCAACTGGGCGCAGGGCGGCATCGCGGCGGTGTTTGGCGAGGATGATTCGCCGGCGCTGCACATGGAGGACACGCTGGTGGCCGGCGCGGGACTCTGCCACCCGGACGCGGTGGACGTTCTCGTGCGCGAGGGGCCGGCGCGCGTCCGCGACCTGATGGACCTGGGCGTCCGCTTTACCCGCGAGCAGGGCGACCTGTCGCTGGGGCTGGAGGGCGGCCACTCGCGCCGCCGCATCGTGCGCGCGGACGACCTGACGGGGCGCGAGATCGAGCGGGCGCTGCTGGCCGCCGCAGCGGAGACGGGAAACGTGCGCGTCTACGAGAACCACCAGGCGGTGGACCTGCTGACGGCGACCGACCCCGGGACGCTGGGTGAGCGCTGCTGCGGCGTGCTGGTGCTGGACACCGAGACGGGGGAGATGATCCCGTTCCTGGCCCGCGCGGTGATGCTGGCGACGGGCGGCTGTGGACAGGTGTATCGCCACACGACCAATCCGTCCATCGCCACGGGCGACGGGGTGGCGATGGCGTACCGGGCGGGGGCCAAGGTGGCGAACATGGAGTTCATCCAGTTCCACCCCACGGCGCTGTATCCCGCCCGCGAGCGCACGTTTCTGATCAGCGAGGCGGTGCGCGGCGAGGGTGCGGTGCTGCGGCGGCGGGATGGATCCACCTTCATGGAGGACTACCATCCGCTCGCCTCGCTGGCCCCGCGCGACGTGGTGGCGCGCGCCATCGACCGCGAGATGAAGCGCAGCGGCGACCCGCACGTGCTGCTGGACTGCTCGGCCATCCCCGAGCACGAGATCCGCGAGCGCTTTCCCAACATCCTGCGCGAGACGACAGAGCGCGGGATGGACATGCTGCGCGAGCCGCTGCCGGTGGTTCCCGCGGCGCACTACCTGTGCGGGGGCGTGCTGACGGACACGCACGGGCGCACCTCCGTCCCCGGCCTGTACGCGGCGGGGGAAACGGCGTGCACGGGCGTGCACGGCGCCAACCGCCTGGCCAGCAACAGCTTGCTGGAGGCAGTGGTGTTCGCGCACCGCGCGTCGGAGCGGCTGGGTCCGCAGCTGCAGGTGACGCGGCCGCTGGAGCCCGAGGCGATCCAGCTGCCGCAGGGCACGGACGAGCCCGATGACGCGCTGCTGGTGCACGACCGCGAGGAGATTCGCAACGTGATGTGGGACCTGGTCGGCATCGTCCGAAGCGACGAGCGGCTGGGCGAGGCGGAGGACAGGCTACGGCAGATCTCGCTGCACATCAACGGCATCTGGACCGACAGCCGCCCCACGGCGGACCTGGTGGAGCTGCGCAACCTCATCCAGTCGGCGTTGCTGGTGGTGCGCTGCGCCATGCGCCGCAAGGAAAGCCGCGGCCTCAACTACAACGTTGACCATCCCTACCGCGACAATGAGCACTGCCTGGCGGATACCATCGTTGTGCGGTAAGCCGTTCTTATCCCACCGAGTTGATCGATGAACCGGCTTCGCGTTTACGTAGATACGTCCGTTATCGGCGGATGTCTTGATGACGAGTTCCGAGAAGAGTCCCAGAAGCTTCTCGATCGTGCCCGGGCTGGGGAAGTCGTGCTCGTTGTGTCCGAAGTCACCGAGGTCGAACTCGCAACTGCACCGGTGGAAGTCAGGGCTGTTTTGGAGAACCTGCCGCGCTCGGCAGTCGAGCGGGTGGAGCTAACCGAAGAGGCACGCACGCTCGCGGGAGAGTATATTGCAGCGGGAGTGATCCCCCCGAAGATGCTGGCCGACGCCCGCCATATCGGAGTGGCAACCGTGAATCGGGTAGACGTGCTTGCCAGCTGGAACTTCAAGCATATCGTAAACCTGAAGCGCGTACACGGGTATAACTCGATCAATCTCCGTGAAGGATACCCGCTTCTTGAGATCCGCAGTCCGAGGGAGCTGACAAATGATGGCGAACAAGAGTGAGAAGAAGTTCGATTCCGTGCGGATGATGCGCGAAGCGCGAGAGCGGATCAGCGAAGACATCCAGGGAATGACGTTCGAGCAGGAGAAGGCGTACATTCGCGAGCGCCTCCAGCGGGCCCGAGGCGGCAAGGAGTCGCCGTCGCGAGAACACGCCGCCTAAACAGGTGCTGCGTAGCGAATGAAGATCGCGGTCGCGGTGGTGGGGAGGGCGAAGGGCGCCGTGGGCGAGGCCATCGGAGAGTACGAGGCCCGCGCGCGGCGCTATTTTGCGTTCGAATCGCACGAGGTGAAGGAAGAGCAGTACCGCGGCAAGGGAGACGCGCCCCGCGTGCGCGACGAGGAAGGGAAGCGGCTGCTGGCCCGCGTGCCCGCCGGCGCGGAGGTCGTGGCGCTGCACGAGACGGGGCGCGCGTGGGATTCGCACCGGCTGGCATCGTACCTGGCTGAGTTGCAGGTGCGCGCCAGCCCGGGCGTGGCGTTTCTGATCGGTGGGGCGTACGGGCTGTCGGACGAGATCCTGGCGCGCGCCAGCCACACACTCGCCCTGGGCGCGATGACGCTGCCCCACGAGCTGGCGCGGCTAGTGCTCACGGAGCAGCTGTATCGCGCGGGGACCATCAACCGCGGCGAGCCGTACCACAAGGGCAGGGAATGAGCCAGGCGATTCTAGGATACTCCAGGCGACGAAGCATGGCGGACGTGAAATTGACGGAGCAGGAGGCGCAGGCGGTCCGCACGGCGCTGCAGACGATGGTGATCAAGTCGCGCACGGGAGAGCTCGGAATCATGCACGGGGCGGAGCGGTTCGTCTCCACGCAGCGGATCTTCCGCAAGGCGGATCGCGACGCACTGGACGCCGCGGCCCGAAAGCTCGGTCTGGGCGCGATCCGGTGGTACGCCGGGTGATCCGGCATTCCGATCCGTGCGTATTCGGCGTCAGCCGCGCGCCCGGCGCCGGATCGTCCCGCAACCTTCGGGATGCAGAGATCGTGGCTCTGCGGGCATTCTCGAAAGCCGGATTTTCGGTGGGTGGATCGGAGAAACGGCTGCGTGGGGGATGGATGGGTCCTGCCGCTTGCTGTACGGCGCGATACTCCTTAATCTGTAACACGTGCGGTTATCATTTCCGCGCGCTCGAAACTGCTGGCTGACTAATCACGGGGAAGCCGTTCTGGCGGCGCTCTCCGCGTCATCCTGATGGGAGGGCGACCTGACGCTCAAGATCGAGGTCCAGCCGCTGCGCGGATCGCGCCTGGTGGACGACTATCGCGCCGGACGGCCGGAGGCGGCGCGCTTCTTTGCCGGCCACCCCGGTGACCTGCGCGCCTTCCGCGCCAAGCTGGCCGAGGTGGGCCGCCGCTTCGGGCGGGCAGAGCGGGAGACGGCGGCGGCGGCGGTGCGCCCTACCTCGCCGGGCGCGGCGGCGCGGCTGGCGCGCTTCGTAGAAGAGGGTGGGGCGATGGTGACCACCGGTCAGCAGGCCGGGCTGTTCACCGGGCCCATGTACACCATCCACAAGATCCTCACCGCCATCCGCCTTGCCCAGGCGCTGGAAGAGCGGCTGGGGATCGTCGTGCTTCCGGTCTTCTGGGCCGCCTCGGAGGACCACGATTTTGCCGAGGCGAATCACACCTACGTCGCCGACGGGGCGGGGAAGCTGCGCCGCCTGGCCGTCTCCGCCACGGACCCGCGTCCCGTGCCGATGAGCGAAATGAGGCTGGCGCAGGACGTTGAAAGCCTCTCAGGTAAACTGCTGGATGTCATTGAATCCATTGGCGTTAACGTTGTTGATCTCAGAGAGATTTTAACCCCGTATCGGACGGGGGCGACGGTGGCGGAGGCGTTCCGTGGGACGGTCGAGCGGCTATTCGCGGGCTTCGATCTGCTGGTCACCGACGCGGCCGATCCGCACGTGAAGCGTGCCTCGCTCCCCGTGCTGCTGGGCGACGTGGAGCGCGCGGGGGAGCACGAGCGGCTGGTGCGCGAGCGGACGGCGGAGCTGGAGGCGGCCGGCTACGCCGCGCCGGTGACGGTGATGGAGGACGCGGCGAACGTCTTTTTTCACGGCCCCGCGGGGCGCGAGCGGCTGGCGCGGTCCGGCGACGGCTGGACCGCGAGTGAGGCGCGGCTGCGCTTCTCGGCGGACGAGATCGCGGAGCGGATGCGGGCGGAGCCGGCCGCCTTCAGCCCGAACGTCTTTTTGCGGCCGGTGGTGGAATCCGCCGTCTTTCCCACGCTGGCGTACGTGGGCGGCCCGGCGGAGACGGCGTACTTTGCGCAGATCGGGCCGCTGTTCCAGGCGTTCGGCATCATCCCCCCGATTGCGTATCCCCGCTTTTCCGCGCGGCTGGTGCCGGACGAGGTCGCGGCGAAGGCGGCGGAGCTGGGGCTGACGGACGACGAGCTGCGTCTGCCGGAGCACGAATCGGCGTCGCTGCTGGCGAAACGGAGGCTGCCGGCGGAGATCGGTGACCAGCTGTACGCCCTCCGCGTGTCGCTGGTGGAAGGATTCGGCGCGTTGATGGACATGGCCGCCGGCATCGACTTCAACCTGGACGGGGCCGTGGGCGCACGCCGCAACCGGGCGTTGCTGGAGGTGGCGGAGGCGGAGGCGAAGATCCTCACCCACGCCAAGAAGGCCGACCGCGGCATCAGCCACGACCTGCCGTTCGTCCGCAACCACCTGATGCCGCTGGGAACGCCGCAAGAACGCGTGCTGAACGTGTTTCCCTACCTGGCGATGCGGCCCACGCTGCTGCGCGACCTGGCGGAGGCCATGGAGGTGCGCTTCGATGCCGAGCCGGAGGCGGCGCACGCGCCGCCCGGTGGCGCGGTCCATGCACCCGCGCGCGCCCAGCCGGCGGGCACCGCGCCCGACCCGATCGCCTGACGCCCGAACCGCCCGCCGGGAGCCTCCCGCGCGGGCGTTCTTCCACCGGATTCCGATGACCCGCGACCCCTCCGCGCGGCCCGATCCCGACCGCACGCCCGATCCGTCCGAGCCGGATCCCGACGCCACGCTGCCGATGCTGCCGCCCGATCGGGAGGCCGTCGAGGCGGGCGCGCTCTCGTCCGACGTGGACGACGAGGCGGTAGAGCCTGCCGCGGTGGTCCCCGAGGCGGCGCGATCGTCCACCGCCGCGTCGGCGATGGTGGCCGCGGGGATCCTGCTGAGCCGCGTGGCCGGGCTGGTGCGGCTGAGCGTGTTCGCGCACTACTTTGGCACGTCCAAGTACGCGGACGTGTTCAGCGCCGGGCTGCGCATGCCCAACGTGCTGCAGAACCTGCTGGGCGAGGGGACGCTGAGCGCGTCGTTCATCCCCGTGTACTCCGAGCTGCTGCACCAGGGGCGCAAAAAGGAAGCGGGTGAGGTGGCGGGCGCCATCTTCGCGCTGCTGCTGGCGGCGGCGGGCGCGCTGGCGCTGATCGGCGTGGTGCTGGCGCCGCTGCTCGTTTCCATCTTTCTTCCCGGCTTCGAGGGCGAGCGGCGAGAGCTTACCATCCGGGTGGTGCGCATCATCTTTCCCATGACCGGCCTGCTGGTGCTCTCGGCCTGGTCGCTGGGCATCCTGAACAGCCACCGCAACTTCTTCCTGTCGTACTTTGCGCCCGTGGTGTGGAACGCGGCGATGATCGCCACGCTCATCGCGTTTGGCGGGGGGATGAAGGCGGACCAGCTGGTGATGGCGCTGGCGTGGGGCGCGCTGGCGGGTGGCGCGCTGCAGTTTCTGGTGCAGGTGCCGCGCGTGCTGCAGCTGAACCGCGAGATCAAGGTGCGCTGGGCGCCGCGGCTGCCGCAGGTGCGCGAGACGCTGCGCAACGCAGGCCCGGCGGTGATGGGCAAGGGCGTGGTGCAGATCAGCGCGTACCTGGACAACGTGCTGGCGTCGTTCCTGGCCGCCGGCGCGGTGAGCACGCTGCAGTACGCGCAAACGCTGTACATCCTTCCCATCAGCCTCTTTGGCATGGCCGTGGCCGCGGCGGAGCTGCCGGAGCTGGCGCGGCAGCGGGCCAGCGGCGGCGAGGTGCTGCGCGCCCGCGCCTCGGCCGGCTTGGAGCGCATCGCGTTCTACGTGGTGCCTTCGTTCATCGCGTTCGTGCTGCTGGGCGACGTGGTGATCGCCACGCTGCTGCAGCGCGGCGAGTTTGGCCGCGACGACACGCTGCTGGTCTACTTTACGCTGCTGGGCTTTTCGCTGGGCCTGGTGGCCACCACGGCGTCGCGGCTGCTCTCGTCCACCTTCTTCGCGCTGCGCGATACCCGAACGCCGGCGCGCTACGCCACCCTGCGCGTGGTGATCTCGCTTACGCTGGCCATCGTGCTGATGCTGCAGTTCGAGAGCATTTCGGTGGGCGGGATGCGGATTCCGGCGGGCATCTTTGGCGACATGCGGATCGGCGGGGCGCCGCTGGGGGCGGTGGGGCTGGCGCTGGGGAGCGGGGTGGGGGCGTGGATCGAGTGGTACCTGCTCAAGCGCTCGCTCCGCAAGCAGATCGGCCCCGTGGGCGCCGGGGCCGGGCCGTTGGGGCGGATGTTTGCCGCCGCCATCGCCGGCGCCGCGCTCGCGTGGGGAATGCGCATCCTGCTCCCCAACGACCTGCCGACGCTGATCAGCGGCGTGCTCGTTCTGGGCGTCTACGGCGTCACGTACTTCGGCGTGGCGGCCGCGCTGGGGCTGGACCAGGCCGGCGCCATCTTTCGCCGCGTCCGGGGAATGCTTGGGCGGCGGTAGAGGGTGAACGGGTGAACGGGTGAACGGGTGAACGGGTGAACGGGTGAACGGGTGAACGGGTGAACGGGTGAACGGGTGAACGGGTGAACGGGTGAACGGGTGAACGGGTGAACGGGTGA
>NZ_JBMDXM010000247.1:0-62790 GCF_048594345.1 Longimicrobium sp. | reverse complement strand
TGCCGGCGGGCGGGGGCCGCGATTGCGCGGACGGTTCCGAGCCTTCATCCGCCTCTGGAGACCCGCTCAATGGGCCACGGCCGCATTCGCCTGACACCGCCGCATCAGCCATCGTGACTTCTTGGACCGGACTCAGAGTTTTCTCGTGCCGTTTTCCCTGCTCTCACGCGTTGCACGCTGGCGGTCCGGGACGACGATGTCACCACGCCCGTCGGCGAGGCACGTGACGGTGTGGGAGGCCTCAGGCAACGGGAAGGAGATGGAATGCGGCAGGGAGCCATCCGCGTTTTTTCGAAGAGGTATGCGGATCGCCCGAGGATCTCCGCGGCGCACGGAAGAGCGTCCATCGCACCACCTGATGCGCGATCTGGAGAAACGTCCGCCACCCCCACGCAGGAGGTAAGCGCCACGCCTGCCGTACGTTGACGATCCAGGTCCAGCATCCCGCCCACTTGCCGTTCGTCCCTGCCCGGGCTCCGCCTGTCACACCCCGGACGGTTCGCGACGTTCACTACAGGCACCCGCCGACGGGTGCTCTCCATCCGCTCACATTTACGAGAGGAGAAGCGAAGGGCCCGAACGATCCCTGATCGCCAGCATCCGAGAACGTGAAAAAGGAGCCTGCCATGAAACAAGCTTTCGTCCGAGCGCTATTCATCCTGCTCGCCCTGCCGGCCGCGCGCCCCGCGGCGGCGCAGGAGGCCGCCACCGTCACCGGCCGCGTGACCAACGCGCAGGGGCAGCCCGAGGCCGCCGTGCTGGTGCGCATCGAGTCGCTGAACGCCGGCGCCAGCACCGCGGCGGACGGCATGTACCGGCTGGTGATTCCGGGCGCGCGCATCCGCGCCGGGCAATCGGTACAGATGACGGCGTCGCGCCAGGGGCTGGCGCCGGTATCGCGCAGCATCACCCTGTCCCCCGGCGCAACGCTGACGCAGGACTTCGTGATGACGGCGCAGATGATCTTCCTGGAGGACGTGGTGGTCACCGGCACCGCGCAGACGACGGAGGTGAGCAAGGTGCCGTTCGCCGTCGCGCACGTGAACGCCGCGGAGGTGCCGGTGTCGTCCACCACCGCGGCGGGGGCCATTCAGGGCAAGGTGGCGGGTGTCACGATCGTCAACGGCACCGGCCAGCCCGGCACCGCGCCCAGCATCCTGCTGCGCGGACGCAGATCCATCAATGCGGAAGGCAACACGGCGCCCAACGCATCTCCCGGCACGCAGCCGGGCGGGTTCGACACGGAGGAGTACAGCCTCATCCAGGAGAATCCGTTCCTGGCGGTGGCCGGCAACCCGCTTTCCACCTTTGGCATCGACGTGGACCCGGCGTCGTACAGCAACGTGCGCCGCTTTATCCGCGACGGCCGGGCGCCGCCGCGCGACGCGGTGCGCATTGAAGAGATGGTGAACTACTTTGACTACGCGTATCCCGACCCGCGCGGCCGGCACCCGTTCGCGGTGGTGACGGAGGTGGGTGTGGCGCCGTGGAACCCGCGCCACCGGCTGGTGCACGTGGGCATCCAGGGCCGGCGGATGCCGCGGACGGACCTTCCCGCCAGCAACCTGGTGTTCCTGGTGGACGTGTCGGGTTCCATGCAGTCGCCCGACAAGCTGCCGCTGGTCAAGGCGTCGCTGCGCCTGCTGGTGGAGGAGCTTTCGGCGCGCGACCGCGTGGCGATCGTGGTCTACGCCGGCGCGGCGGGGCTGGTGCTGGACGCCACCCCGGGCGACCGGCGCGAAACGATCCTGGACGCCATCGAGCGGCTGGAGGCGGGCGGCAGCACGGCGGGCGCGGCCGGGATCCGGCTGGCGTACGAGGTGGCGCGCCGCAACCACGTGGCGGGCGGCAACAACCGGGTGATCCTGACCACCGACGGTGACTTCAACGTAGGCACCAGCAGCGAGTCGGAGCTGGTTCAGCTGATCGAGGAAAAGCGCGCGCAGGGCACCTTTCTGACCGTGCTGGGCTACGGCACGGGGAACCTGGCCGACGCGCGGATGGAGCAGATGGCCGACCACGGCAACGGCAACTACGCGTACATCGACGGGCTGATGGAGGCGCGCAAGGTGCTGGTGCAGGAGATGGGCGGCACGCTGTTCACCATCGCCAAGGACGTAAAGCTGCAGGTGGAGTTCAACCCGGCGCAGGTGCGGGCGTACCGGCTGATCGGCTACGAGAACCGCCTGCTGCGCGCCGAGGACTTCAACGACGATCGCAAGGACGCGGGCGAGCTGGGCGCCGGCCACTCCGTTACCGCCCTGTACGAGGTGGTGCCGGTGGATGCCGACAGCGACGTGCAGGTGGGCAACGTGGACCCGCTGCGCTACCAGAGCCCGGCCACGGAGCCGGTGGTGGCGTTCGCGGGGGAGATGATGAACGTCAACATCCGCTACAAGCAGCCGGACGGCGAGCAGAGCGTGCTGCTGTCGCACCCGGTGCGCGCGCCGCGGCGCCTGGACCGGCCGTCGGACGACTTCCGGTTCGCGGCGGCGGTGGCGGAGTTCGGGATGCTGCTGCGCGACTCCGAGCACCGCGGCCGTGCGAGCCTGGAGGACGTGCTGTCGCTGGCGAGCGGCGCCCTGGGCAGCGACCCCAGCGAGCACCGCGCGGGCTTTGTGCGGATGGTGCAGGACTTCGCCCGCCTCCCCCGCGCCGAAGCCGCTGTCGCGGCGGGGCGGTGATTCGGGTCGGTGGATAAAAGCGCGCCGGGGGAAATCCTCCGGCGCGCGCTTTATCCGCTGACTCCCGCTGAGAGCGATTCAAATCGCGGCAACGACATCACGCTGTCCGCCTTCGCCGACACGGATCCGCAGGTTCTCCCCGATGCGGAAGCCGCTCACGCCAGATCTGGGAAAGAGCACCACCAGGGAACCCGGCGGACGGTGTCATTCTGAGCGAGGCGCGCGCTCAGTTCCGTGCGGATCTACACAATCGCCTGTGCGCCGACCGAAGAATCTGTAAGCTGGGCGCACAGTTCCGTCGGCTACGTCGGGTTTCGGCGCGAAGGCCCGCCCGTTTCTGAGAGAGATTCTTCAGTCGGCGCCATGACCCTGGAGCGTAAAGCCGGTTGTGCGCGGCGCCTCCTTCAGAATGACAGTGATCTTCCGGACGCAGTCTCCTGAACATTCGTTGCACTCATCACGCGACTCCAATCTCCCCCGCGAACAGCGCGCAGGCGCTGGCGAGATCGACGTTGCCGCCGCTGATGACGATGCCGATGCGCATCCCCTTGAACGCGCCGGGATCCGCCAGCAGCGCGGCCAGAGGCACGGCGCCGGAGGGCTCGACGATGATCTTCATCCGCGTCCACAGGAAGCGCATGGCTTCGACGATCCCCTGCTCGCTGACGGTGCGCATGTCGGCGACGTGGGCGCGGATTAGCGGAAAGGTGATGCGGCCCAGCGCCGGCGTGCGCAGGCCGTCGGCGATGGTGGGCGGGTTGCGCACCGTCTGTACGGTGCCGGTGCGAAAGGAGCGGGTGGCGTCGTCCGCCAGCTCCGGCTCCACGCCGATCACCCGGCACCCGGGCGAGAGCGCCGCCGCCGCCAGCGCACTGCCGCTCAGCAGGCCGCCGCCGCCGCAGGGGGCCAGCAGCGCGTCCAGCGGACCCGTCTCCCGCAGCAGCTCCAGCGCGGCGGTTCCCTGCCCCGACACCACGTCGGCATAGTCGTACGGCGGGATCAGGCTCATCCCGCGCTCTTCCTTGAGTTGCGCCGCCAGCTCCTCGCGCGACTGCGTTTCCTTGTCGTACAGAATGACTTCGGCGCCGTAGCCGCGGGTGGCCTCGACCTTGGAGACCGGCGCGTCACTCGGCATCACGATGGTGGTGCGGATGCCCAGCAGCCGCCCGGTGAGCGCCACCGCCTGCGCGTGATTCCCCGACGAGTACGCCAGCACGCCCCGCGCGCGCTCCTCGGCCGACAGCAGCGACACGGCGTTGTACGCGCCGCGGAACTTGAAGGCGCCCATGCGCTGCAGGTTTTCGCACTTGAAGAACACCTGCGCGCCCAGCCGCTCGTCCAGCGTGCGCGACGTCATCACCGGCGTGCGGTGCGCGATGCCCCGCAGCCGCTCCGCAGCCGCGTGCACGTCGTCGGCCGTGGGGAGGACGGGGGTTTCGATCGCTTCAGTCGACATGAGTTTCGATGATCCGGTCTCGCCGTGGTCTGCGCCCGCGGGGCCCTCACCCGCTCGCTCAGGCTCGCACCCTCTCCCGCAAGCGGGAGAGGGTATACACTTCGATCGTGCTCTACAAGCTCAGTCGTTGCCGCTCGATCATGCCCACTCTCGCACTCTCGCACTCTCGCACTCCAGTCATTCGTCCACGTGCAGCCAGTCGAGCGTGGCTTCGGGGGCGTAGCGCTCCAGCAGCCTGCTGGTCTGGGCGGGGTCCGCAAGGAGCTGGGCGATCTGGGCTAGCGAGCGCAGATGCTCCTCCGCCCGCTCCGCCGAGCTGACCAGGGCAAAGATCAGCCGTACCGGACGATGCCCGTGCGGAAGGGGCACGCCGTCGCGGCTCACACCCAGCACCAGCACCGGGCGCGGCAGGCCGGGGAGGCGCGCGTGCGGCAGCGCCACGCCGGGGACGATCTCCGTGGAAAAGCGCTCCTCCGACGCCTCCAGCGTATCCGCCAGCGCGCGCGCCGTCTGCGCGTCGAACACCGGCGCCAGCATCTCGCGCAGCGCGCCGCCAAAGTCCTCCGCCTGCACCTGCACCACGCGGTCCGGCGCCAGCGTCCCCACGAACGGCTCCACACCGCGGTCCGCCGGCGCCTCCGACTCCGGCGCGTAGATGGCCAGAAAGCTTTCCGGCGCCATCTCCGCCAGCTCGCCCGGAAGCCGCGCCAGCCGCGGGTGCCACGCCACCGTGCCGCGCCGCGCCGCCATCAGCACCACCAGGTCCTCGCGCCGCAGCGAATCGCGCAGCCACGTGGCCAGCGCGCCCCAGTCCTCCACCGCCGTCCACTCCGCCGCCACCTGCGGCCGCGCGGCGGCGTGCACCCCCTGCACCCGCTCCGTCTCCGACCCCACCACCACCCCCGCCACCCCCGCGCCAATGCCGGACGCGATGCGGTTCACCGTCGCCAGCGCGTGCGGAAAGCCGGGGTGGCGGTCGATGGCGGGGGGAAAGAGGACCACCAGCCGCCGCGTCACGCTCAGCGGATGTCCCAGCCGCGCGACCAGCACCGTCTGCCGCGTGCGCTCCAGCAGCTGGTCCAGCACGGTGCCAAAGATGACGCGCGCCCCCGTGCGCCGCCCATCCCAGCCGATGACGACTTCCGTACTGCGCGTCTCCGCGATCCCGCGGACGATGCCGGCGGCCACGTGCGCGTCCACGCGCGTCAGCGGGTGCACGGGCACCTCGGCCGCGGCGGCGTGGTGCACGGCGTGGCCCAGCATCCGCTCCGCCTCCGCCACCCACGCCTCCGTCGCGCCGCCCTCCTCCGGCGCCACCGTAAGCGGGTACAGCGGCTCGTCGCTGTCCTTTGCGCGGACCACGAAGGCGAGATCCATCAGCGCCTCCGCCGTGGCGGGATTGGCAAGGGGGATCAGGATGCGGCGGGGCGCGGCATCCGCATCGTAGGGACGCTGCTCCTCGCGCGCGGCCACGCGACGGCCGTAGCGCTCCACCGCCCAGGGGCCGGCCAGACAGGTGGCCAGGATCATCAGCACCACGCCGTTGACCTCGGTCTGGTCCAGCAGCCCCAGCTCGTAGCCGACCAGGACGATGGCCAGCGTCCCCGCCGCGTGCGGCACGGTAAGGCCAAAGACGACCCATCCCTCGTCCACGCCGTACCCGAACGCCTTTTCCGTCACCTTGGACGCCAGCCACTTGCCGGCGATCACGCCCAGGGTAAGGACGATGGAGATGGTCCAGGCGCGGCCGCTGTCCAGCGCGCGCACGTTCACCAGCATCCCCACGGAAAGAAGAAAGAAGGGGATGAAGATGGTGTTGCCCACGAAGTGGATGCGGTTCATCAGCGGGCCGTGCGCGGGCACCAGGCGGTTGAGCGCCAGCCCGGCCAGCAGCGCGCCCACGATGGGCTCCACCCCCGCCGCGTGCGACAGGTACGACACGGTGAACAGCGAGGCGAGGACGAAGATGAACTCCGCGCCGCCCTCGCCCGCCTGGCGAAAGAACCAGCGCCCCAGCCGCGGCAGCCCCCACATCACCACCAGCACGTACACGCCGAACGACACGCCCAGCCGCGCCCAGAACCCCAGCGACGGCGCGCCTCCGCCCGCCGAGTTGGCGACCACGGCCAGCAGCAGCAGCGCCAGGATCTCGGTAAGGATGGTCCCGCCCAGCGCCGTGGTCACCGCCTCGTTGCGCACGATGCCCATGCGGCTGGCGATGGGATACGCCAGCAGCGTGTGCGACGAAAAGGCGGAGGCCAGCAGCAGCGCAGACCCCGTGGAGTAGCCCAGCGCCAGGCCCAGGCCCAGCCCCAGCGCCGCGGGGATCAGGAAGGAGAGCAGGCCAAAGACGATGCTGCGGTTGCGGTAGCGGTTGAACTGGTTCAGGTCCAGTTCCAGCCCCACCATCAGCATCAGGTACAGCAGGCCCACGGTGCCCAGCAGCACGATGGTCTGGTCGCGCTCCAGCAGCCCGAAGCCGTGCGGCCCCACCGCCGCCCCCGCCACGATCAGCCCGATCACGCCGGGCACGCGCACCCGCTCCGCCAGGATGGGCACGGCAAGAAAGATGAGCGTCGCCAGCGCGACGATCAGGACGGGGTCCGTGAACGGAAGGGTGGGGATGATGGAGAGCAGGGGCACGGGCATCGGCGTTCCTTGGCCGTGGGTGGTTGAGGCCCAGGTCAGGGAGCAGGGACCGGCGCCCTCCTCCAGACACGACTGGCTTGTTGTGACACGGTGCTCCCGCCACCCGCCGCGGGTTCCGTGCCGGACGTGCAGTGACTACTCGGGATCTGACTCGAAAGCCGGCTCACCGGGAAGGCTGGGCTCTACGTCGTCGCGCTTCGCGCGGGGCCCTCACCCCCGGCCCCTCTCCCGCAAACTGCGCGGGAGAGGGGAGAATTCGATCCCGCTTCGACAGCTATCCCGATGTCCTTCCGACGGAGCTGCCGGGGCCGAAGCGCTTCGAAAGGCATCGAACTGTCGCCTGACAAGCCCCCTCTCCCCCGGCCCCTCTCCCCCGCTGTCGCGGGAGAAAGGGGAAAATTCGATTCCGCTCCGGCAGGCTGGTTTCGCGTGGGCCCTCACCGAAGCATGCCGGACGGCCGGCTCGCGTCACCTCTCTCCCGCGCCGTTTGCGGGGGGAGAGGCCGGGAGAGGGGGCCGCTCGGCGGACGCAGTTCGGAACCAGCCGAAGCGCCTCAGTACTTCGGGATGCTCGGATCCACCTCGTCGGACCAGGCGAGGATGCCGCCTTTCAGGTTCAGCAGGCGCTCGTAGCCGTGCTGGCGCAGGTAGCCCAGCGCCTGCGCGCTGCGGGCGCCGCTGCGGCACTGCAGCACGATCTCCCCGGCCGGATCGATCTCCTCCATCCGCTGCGGCACCTGCTTGAGCGGGATGAGGCGCGCGCCGTGCGCCTCCAGGTTGCCGATGTCCCACTCGAACGGCTCGCGCACGTCGATGATGGTGAGCTTGTCGCCGCGGTCCAGGCGCTCCTTGAGCTCCGTGGGGGTGATCTCGGGCACGTCTGCGTTCATCCTTTTCTCCGTCGTGGTTTCCGCGGGCTCGTAGCCGCAGAATCGCTCGTAGTCGATCAGCTCGTGGATCGTGGGGTTGTCGCCGCACAGGGGGCAGGCGGGGTCGCGGCGCAGGCGCATCTCGCGAAACTGCATCCGCAGCGCATCGAACAGCAGCAGGCGGCCCACCAGCAGGTCGCCCTGTCCCAACAGCAGCTTTACCGCCTCCAGCGCCTGCACGCACCCGATGATCCCCGGCAGCACGCCCAGCACGCCGGCCTCGGCACACGACGGGACCATCCCCGGCGGCGGCGGCTCGGCGAACAGGCAGCGGTAGCACGGGCCGTGGCCCGCCCAGAACACCGACGCCTGACCCTCCCAGCGCAGGATGGAGCCGTAGATGCACGGCTTTCCCTCCAGCACGCACGCGTCGTTCACCAGGTAGCGCGTGGGAAAGTTGTCGGTGCCGTCGATCACCACGTCGTAGCCGCGCACGATCTCGCGCGCGTTGGCGCTGGTCAGGCGCACGGCGTGGCCTTCGACCGCGACGTGCGGGTTGATCTCGGCGATGCGGTCGCGGGCGGAGCCCAGCTTGGGCCGGCCCACGTCGGAGGTACCGTGGATGACCTGGCGCTGCAGGTTGGTGGTATCCACCACGTCAAAGTCCACGATCCCCAGCGTCCCCACCCCCGCGGCGGCCAGGTACATGGCCGCGGGCGAGCCCAGCCCCCCCGCGCCCACCAGCAGCACGCGCCCCGCCTTGAGCCTGCGCTGCCCCTCCGGCCCCACTTCGGGAAGGATCAGGTGGCGGCTGTAGCGGACCGATTCGTCCTGCGTAAGGGGGGGCAGCGTGGCCGGGTCGCGGGTCTCCATGGGGTACAGGTTATAGGGCGATGGCGGACGGGGAGCAACCACCCGGATGCGTTAGAAGGACACGATCCGTCGCGGCGATGTCGTCGAGCGGCGATTCAAATCGCGGCTTGGGGAACGCGATGTCGACCTGCGCTGACGGGTGTGAAGCGTGCGGGGAGGATTGGTGCGCGGAGGGGGCGGTTGTGGCGTTCTCAAGGTGCGGGAGTCAGGGCCGATACGGCTCCAGCACAGCTTCGACCTCGCCGCGGAGCCAGTCGTCGAGGGTGCCGGAGCGATAGACGGCCCAGGTGGAGAGTGCGCCGGTGTATGCGGTCTGCACGGTGCGAGAAAGATCGTCGGGGTCGCACTCGGCGAGCTCGCCGGACTCCATCGCCTCCTCCAGCAGGGTGCGGATCTCCGCCAGCGTGGTGCGCGCCTGCAGCAGCGCGCAGGCGTGGAACTCGGGGATGCCCAGGTGGATGTGCTGGAACGCAAGGTAGTTCGCCAGCGCGTCCGGCGTGTCGATTTCCCGCGCGATGGCGGCGAGGGCGTGCAGCAACGTGTCGAGCGCGGACGCGTACAACTCGCGCGCGGCGGCAAAGTGGCCCGGCGCCTCGGCGGCGGTCTGCTCCGCCAGCGCCAGCAGCAGGCCGCGCTTGGAGCCGAACCGCTGCACCAGCCCCGCGGCCGAAACGCCCGCCTCCTCCCCCACGTCCGCCAGCGTAAGCTCCGGCCCCACGCGCCATATCACCCGGGCGGCGGCGGCCAAGATGGTTTCATCGGACGTGCTGCGGGGGCGTGGCGACATCGTGCACTCTCCAATGTAAATGTCCGTTCATTCACATTATGTGTATCTGCATCATGAACGTCAAGCAATTCCTTTTTGATGGCTCCAACTTCGGCGGAGATGATCCTTCGGCTGCTCCTCCTTCTGCGGATGTTGGAGCTAACGTAACGATTCGCGGCTGACGCGTCCGGTTTTGGAGCGGCAGGCGTTGTCTCTCTGGTGGACGAGATACACCAGCAACCGCGAGATCCGCATGAAGCGTTTCCTTCGTCTGCTCCTGTGCGTGCCGCTGCTCGCCGCCACCGCGTGTGCGGCGGACGGCATTGCGGGTCCTGCACTGTCTCCCGTGCCTGAAGCGGACATCGCCGCCCCGGCGGGGTCGGAAATCACCTACCAGGGGTGCGTCGTCCCTTCTGAACGGGTGGCCGGAGAGCCGCTGTACATCGTGGACGGCGTCATCCTGGAATCACGGCCGGAGTTGGACGCCATCGACATCGAGTCGATTGTAGTGCGCAAGGATATGGGGGTTTCGGGGCAGAACGGCGCGCGCGTGCTGGACGTGATCATCATCACCACCACGCGCGGCGCAACCCGCCGTGGGAGGGGCACGCGGCAGTAGATCCGCGGTCGTTTGTAGAAGTCGATCGATCCAGGAATGCGCTCGTCTCCCCGCACCGCCCGCACCCCCGGCGGGCCGTCAGAGGGCGGGATTCGCCGTCCCGATCACCGGCGCCGTCCGTTCCTGCGCGGCTAACGCGTTCTCCCGTTGATGGATGCGAGACGAACCAGAAAACGGGAGAGATACCGAATGAATCGCTACCTTCGTCTGTTGCTCTGCCTGCCCCTGCTCGCCACCGCGGCGTGCGCGGCAGACGCCATCGCCGGTCCGGAGCTGGCACCGGAGCCCAAAGCGGAAGCCAGCGTTCAGACCGCCGCCCAACCGGAAGCGGTGGAAAAGGCCGCGCTGGTCACGAATGGAGTTCCGACAATCACCCTGCGCTGCTATGGCCCTTTCCCCGCCGGAGCGACGGAGCCCATGTACATCGTGGATGGCGTCATCGTGCTGACGCTGAAGGACGTCGACAACAACGACATCGAGTCGGTCGAAGTGCTGCGGGGCAACACGGCGGCTTCGCTGTACGGCAGCCGCGCGGAGCGGGGCGTGATCATCATCACCACGCGCACGGGGGCCCGTCTGCGGAGCTGACGCAGTCCACGGAAGCGGCGGGCCAGCTTCGGGAACTGATCCTTCGACGCTGAACGATGCGCCGGACGAACCTCGATTCGTCCGGCGCATCGTTCATAGGGAGCAGAGGGTGTCCGCAGGTCCCGGAAGAGCGATTGAAATCGCGGCAACAACCTCACGCTGTCCGCCTTCGCGGACACGGCGGCCGGGCTTCATACGGCGTTCCACGCACCTGCGCGTCCGCAACCATGCGGATCCGCCTGCCGACAACCACACCCTCACACCCTCACACCCTCACACCCTCACACCCTCACACCCTCACACCCGTTCACCCGTTCACCCGTTCACCCGTTCACCCGTTCACCCCTTCACCTGCCTCCTCCGCGGTACGCGAAGTGCTTACGGTGCGCACGGCGGCCGCGGGGCCGTGCCCATGACCCGTCTGGACGGAGGATGACGACGATGAGCAAGTCCGAGCGCAGCGCCCATACCACGACCGACCACGATTTCATCCGCCAGTGGGTGGAAGAGCGCGGCGGCAAGCCCAGCCGCGTAAAGCGCACCGGCGGCGGCGATGATCCGGGGATCCTGCGGATTGATTTTCCCGGCTACTCCGGCGGGGATTCGCTGGAGGAGATCGAGTGGGAGGAATGGTTCGAGAAGTTCGAGGAGAACGATCTTGCCTTTCTGCACCGCGACATGGAGGGCGACGACGGCAAGCTGGACCGCTTCAACAAGCTGGTGAGCCGCAAGGGCCGCGAAGAAGGCGACGAGGACGAGGAGTAGGCGAAGAGGTACGAAAGTACGGAGTACGAGAGTACGGAAGATCGGAGCGCCACGACCTGGCCGACCCGCATCACCGTACTCTCGTACTTTTCGTACTTTCGTACTTCTTCCGTCCCTGGATGGCACGCGCGTTGCTCTCCGCCCACTGACCTGGCATTCCCCTGAAATCAACCGCGCCATCCCCGGCCGCCCGAGCGCGGCGGCCCGGCGGCGCTCACGGAAGAGCGGCCAAGCGATGTCCCTGCACCTGTTCAGCACGCCGGTACAGTGCACCCGGTGCGGCACCGTGGTGGACGACCCCACCGTCGACAAGTGCCCCAACTGCGGCAACCTGCTCAAGGAGCGGCGCGCGCCCCGGCGACTGGCCGGAGTGGAAACGCGCTACGGCAGCCTGCGCACCCTGCTGGCGGTGCTGCGCTTCCTGGGCGTGATGGTGCTGCTGCTGGGGGCGCTGGTGTTTTTCTCCACGCTGGGGGAGGACGGGCTGAGCGGCACCAACGGCGCCATCGTCTTCGTAAGCAGCATCGTGGTGGCGGTGGCGCTGTTTGCGCTGGCGGGGATCTTTGTGCTGATGATGGACATCGAAGAAAACACCCGCTCGTCGTTCCGCATGCAGCAGCGGATGCTGGAGCTGACGGAGCCCAAGCGCCCCGCGCCCGACGCGGCGGCTGCGGATGCGGCGGCCCCGCCGGTTCCGCCCGCCCCCGCGCACTGATCCCGGAAGCACGCTGATGAAGTTCATCAACCGAACCGCCGTGCCCGCCGCGCTGGCCCTGGCGCTGGCGGGCGGCGGCGTACTGGCCGCGCGCGCCGTCACGCAGACGGCGGGCGGCCCGCTGCAGGCCCAGGCCAGCGCCATGGTCCCCAACCAGAGCGAGTGGAGCGTCTTCGCCTGGTCCATGGACCGCAACCAGCCGCTGTTCGCCATCAACGCCGACAAGGCCATCATCCCGGCCAGCAACAACAAGGTGTACAGCGCCATCTGGGCGCTGGACGTGCTGGGGCCGGACTACCGCTTTCCCACGGACCTGCTGATCACCGGCGCGGTGCAGAACGGCGTGCTGCGCGGCGACGTTGTGATCCGCGGCTCGGGCGACCCGGCGTTCGGCTACTACGAATACGACAAGGACCCGCTCACCAGCCCGCGCGCCATGGCGGCGGGGCTCAAGCGGCTGGGGGTGCGGGTGGTAGAGGGCGGGGTGATCGCCGACCCGTACATTCACGACCGGCAGAACTTTGGGCCCGACTGGCCGCGCGACACGGGGAACGGCGCCGCGCGCTACGCCCCCACGGTGAGCGGGCTGCCGTTCAACCGCAACATGCTGTGGGTGCGGATGACGCCCGGGCAGGGCCAGGGCTACATCCGCGAGCCGGACGTGCCGGAGATCCCCATCGTCAACGGATCGCGCGGGGGCGGGGCCAACGCCTACGCGGTGCGCCAGCCGCACCAGGACACCATCCGCATCCGCGGCGGCGGGCGGGGCCGCTTTGGCGTGGGGGCGTTCGAGCCGGCGTACCTGGCCGGCGGCGCCGTTCGCCAGGCGCTGCGCGAGGCGGGGATCGAGGTGCGCGGACCGCTGCGCATTGCCCAGACGCCGCAGGGCTCGGTGCTGGTGCACCGGCACCTGTCCATTCCGCTGGTGCAGATGGTGCCGCAGCTGAACCGCCACTCCGACAACTTTTTCGCGGAGCACCTGTGGAAGGCGGCGGCGGCCAAGGCGGTGGGACAGGGCACCTACGCGGGCGGCGGCGCGGCCTCGGCGGTGTTCTTTCACGACAAGGCCGGCGTGCCCTGGGGTGAGCTGTGGCAGGCGGACGGCTCGGGCCTTAGCGCGCAGAACCGCACCAGCGCACAGGCGCTGGTGCGCGCGCTGATCTACGCGCACAAGCAGCCGTGGTCGCAGCCGTTCCACGAGTCCATGGCCATCGCCGGCGACCCGGGCGGTACCATGCGGCGCATGTTCGTGGGCGGCCCGGCGCAGGGAAACCTGCACGCCAAGACGGGCTACATCAACGACGTGCGCACGCTGAGCGGATATGTAAAGACGGCCAGCGGCGAAACGGTGGTGTTCTCGTTCCTCTACAACGGCCGCAACACCAGCGGCGCACGCGGCGTGCAGACGAACCTGGGGAACCTGCTGGCGGGGTATACGCGATAGGGGCGGGTTCAAGGATCGAGTGCCCAGGATCAAGGGCCCACGTGTCGAGTGCCCGGTGCCGTGATGGCGCCGGGCACTTTTCGCATCGTTTCTCTCAGATCGGGTCGACGATCACTGACCACCTCTGCTCTATGAACTCCCATCCGGGCCGCACCAGCATTCGATGCCCTCCCAGGAAGCCTGGAACCTCCCGCAGCACTGCTGGCAGCTCCCTTCGTCGGCATAATAGCCGCAGAAGAACCGGTCGCCCCCGTACTCGCCGGGAGCCGCCACGGCGGAGGTGGCCCCGAATGTGAGCACCGCGGCGATGCCGGCACCAAAGACCAGAGTTGGGACACGGGCTGAGGTGATGCGACGCATGGTACCTCGCAGGATGGGGGTGAGAGCATGTTCCGCCGGCGAACGCCACTGCGGCTGTGCAGTCGCGGCCCGAGCCCGATGGTGCCCCGATCGCGCAGATCACGCCGTCGCATATATGCGACAAGCCGCTCTTCCCGTCAAGTAATCCGCACAACGAGGAGGCCTGCACATTTCTTTCCTGCCCCCCTTCGCGTTTCCACTGGTTGTAAAGGATTCGTGAGAACCCCGTTCGCCCTCTCGCCCGCCATCCGTTCCCGCTTACCTTGTCCCGCGGCCCGCGGTGATCGCGCGTGTACTACACCCGATCTTCCGCACGCGGGGAAGCCGCCGTCAACGCGCCTTAACCATCCACGATGAAGCGTCGCGTCCGCCGCGCACTCCTCGGCCTGGGCCTGCTTACCGTCGTTCTCGCGGTCGCGGGGGCCGCGTACGAGAGCGTAGCCCGGCATCGCGCCGCGCGCGGGCATCCGGCGCCGGGAAAGCTGGTGGACGTGGGCGGACGGCGGATCCAGATCGACTGCCGTGGCGCGGGATCGCCCACGGTGGTGCTGATCGCCGGCCTGGACCACTTTGGCTCGCTTAGCTGGGCGCCGATTCACGATTCCATCGCGCAGACCACGCGGGTGTGCGCGTACAGCCGCGCCGGGATCATGTGGAGCGACGCGGCCAGGGGCGCCTTCGACAGCGGGCGGATGGCGGATGACCTGCACGCGGCGCTGGCGGCCGCCGGCGAGCGTCCGCCGTGGGTGATGGTGGGCCACTCCATGGGCGGGCCGTACGCGCTGGCCTTTACCGGCCGCTACGGCGCGGAGGTGGCGGGACTGGTGTTCGTAGACGCATCGCACCCGGATCAGCGCTTTCCCGTGGGCGCCTCCGCACCGCTGCGGCGGCGCGTGCGGGACGCGGGGGTGAACGCGGCCGGCCCCGCGCTGCTGCGGATGGGCGCCGCGCGGCTGGTGCCCGTGAACAACCGTCCGCCGTCGGCGTCGACCGACATGATCGCCGCGCACCGCGCACACTTCCCCACCTCGGTTGCGGCGCTGCTGAAGGAGAACCAGGCAATCGCGGCCACGCTGCGCGACGCCGGCCGCCATCGCGATCTGGGCTCCCGGCCGCTGGTGGTGCTGACCGGGGCTCGGGGGGTGTCGCCGACCTCGCGGTGGATGCAGTTCCACCAGGACCAGGCGACGTGGTCCACCCACGCCCGCCACGAGAGGGTGGACGATGCATCGCACTACATCCACGCCGACCGCCCCGACGTCGTGATCCGCGCCGTCCGCGACGTGGTCGGCGCGGTTCGAGCATCCACCGCGCCCGCGAATCCAGGCAACGCGGCAAGTCCGTGAACATCCGCCCGCACTTTCGCACTCCTTTCCTCACCGGAGACATCCCATGACGATGACAGAGTCCGCGGCCGACCCGCGGTTCCCCGTTGGCACGTTCCAGCGGGACGTGGAGGCTACGCCTGAGCGGCGGCGCGAGTGGATCGGTTCGATCGCCGAGACGCCGGCGCGGTTTCGCGCGGCGGTGGAGGGGCTGAGCGACCAGCAGCTGGACACGCCGTACCGCGACGGCGGATGGACGGTGCGGCAGCTGGCGCACCACGTTCCCGACAGCCACATGAACGCGTACACCCGCTTCAAGCTGGGGCTGACGGAGGAGAATCCCACCATCAAGACGTACGACGAAGCGGCGTGGGCGGAGCTGGAAGACACGCGCTCCACGCCGGTGGCATCGTCGCTGACGGCGCTGGAGCTGCTGCACGAGCGCTGGGTGAACCTGCTGCGCTCCATCTCGGACGAGCAGTGGGCGCGCACCATCAATCACCCCGACCACGGCCCTATGCGCCTGGACATGCTGCTGGCGATGTACGCGTGGCACGGCCGGCACCACGTGGCGCACGTCACCGCCCTGCGCGAGCGGATGGGGTGGTGACCGGCGATCCGGCCGGGCTGCCCAAACTGCGGCTTTCACACCCCTCCGGCGGCAGGGCGGAGGTGTACCTGCACGGCGCCCACGTAACCTCGTGGGTGCCGGCGGGTGGATCCGAGGCGCTGTTCCTGAGCCGCGCCGCCACCTTCGCGCAGGGGACGGCGATCCGCGGCGGCGTGCCCGTCATCTTTCCCCAGTTCGCGGCGCTGGGCCCGCTCCCCAAGCACGGCGTTGCGCGCACGCAGCCGTGGGAGCGGGTGGATGATGGCGATCGTCCCGGCGCCGTCCGACTGCGCCTGCGTGATTCCGCGGAGACGCACGCCGTCTGGCCACACGCATTCGTCGCGGAGCTGGCGGTGGAGGTGGGGGACGACTGGCTCTCGATCGAACTGACGATCCGGAACACCGGCGACGCGGCGTTCGAGTTCACGGCCGCGCTGCACACCTACCTGCGCGTGGGGGACGTCCGCCGCGCATCCATCGAAGGGCTGCACGGCCTCCGCTACCGCGCGGGAAAGGAAGAGCGGGTAGACGAGGACCGCTCCCTGATCGTGAATGGCGAGGTGGATCGCGTCTATCTCAACACGCCGCCCGATCTGGTCGTCCACGATCCACAGAATGCACGTGATTTCCTGCTGCGCGCTCGCGGATTCGCGGACACGGTGGTGTGGAATCCGTGGGCGGCGGCTACGGCGGCGCTGCCGGACATGGAGGACGACGAGTACCTGGAGATGATCTGCGTGGAGGCGGCGCAGGTGGGCGCGCCTGTGCGGCTGGATGCGGGCGCCAGCTGGACGGGGAGCCAGCGGATCCGGGTCCAGCCCGCGTAGACGCGCACGGATCCGACTCTGTTGACCCTGTTGACTCTGTGTGAGGCCCCTTTCCTTCCCTGCCGACGCCTGCCGACGGCGGGATGCCGGCTCGCCGGGGCGGGGTCAGACGCGTAAGATCAATGCAAGCCGGGGCGAGAGTGAATCCGTCCCGGCGCACTGCTATTTCCATCCATCCCCACGAACGGTCCATGGGCTGGCTAGACGCGCTGCAGCGGGTATCGCAATCCCCCACCAATCCGCACGTGCCGGCGGCGCCCCGCGCGTTCGACGTGGCCGACCTGTACCGCGGGCCGCTCGCCGCGCCGGCCGACGGTCCCGAGGCCGGGCCTCCGCTGGACGAAAAGCTGCGCCAGGCGTACTTCTGGATCGTCAACACGGCCATCATCAGCCCGCACTACGACGTAGAGTTCAATGACGGGCCGCCGCAGTCGTTCGTCATGGGCGACAGTCGCAGCCGGCTCACGCTTCCCTCGGCGCAGAGCTACAGCAGCTACGTGCTGCTGCCGCTGCTGACCTTTGCCACCCGCCGCAAGTGCCTGTTCGTGGGCGGGCCGGGGCGCGGCAAAACGGCCAGCGCGCTGCTGATGGGGATCCTGGCCGGCTACAGCGTGCGCGAGGTGCGCCGCGCCATGCAGCACGGCCATCCGCAGATGACGGTGGCGGACCTGCTGGGAAATCCGCTCCCCGCGGACCTGGTGGCGGCGCAGAGCATCGAGGACATCCGCATTTCGTGGCGCAGCTGGCTGGGGATGCGGGTAAAGATCATCGACGAGTACAACCGCATCCCCACCCGCACGCAGAGCGCCCTGCTCACCGTGATGGGCGACAACTACGCCGAGATCCTGAACCACGTCTACGAGTGCCCCGAGGCGGCGTGGTACCTGACGGCCAACGACGAGCAGGGCGGCGGCACCTACCAGGTGATCGAGGCGCTGCGCGACCGCATCGACGTGATCGTGCAGGCGCTGGCGTTCAACCCCCGCTTTATGACCGACCTGCTGGCGCGCATCGAGGAGAACGTGCGGCCCGAAGAGGTGGTGCCCAGGCAGATCGTGTTCACCGAGGCGGAGGTGGACCGGCTGCAGGACGAGGTGCGCGCGGTGCCGGTGCCCACGGAAGTTGCGCGGCGGCTGGAGTTTTTCGCCAGCCAGTTCGAGTTCTGCGAGGTGGCGGCGGAGCAGTTCGAGTACAAGACCAAGGACACCGCGCGGCTTTCCGGCATCGAGTGGCACGCCGTGACGGCGCTGGAGACGGGGCGCGACCGGCTGAAGGACCTCGGTTGCCAGTCACGAAACGGCCTTTCCGTTCGTGTGCTCACCACGCTGCTCGTCTACGCCAAGGCGCTGGCCTACTTTCGCGGCAATCGCACGGTGGAGCTGGAGGATCTGCGGCAGGTGCTTCCCTTTGTCCTCCACGACAAGCTGGTGCCTGACCTGGACGCCCCGTTCTTCGGCGCGGCGGGCAACGCCATGTTCCGCACCGACCGCGTGGGCTGGCTGCGCCGGGTGTTCGACCTGTCGTGCGCGGACTATGACCGGCTGAACCTGGACGCGGATGATCCCGTGGCCCAGCTGAGCACGGAGTTCCGCCGCGGGCTGAACGGGGTAACGGAGGCGGAGACGCGCGCGCGGCTGGTGCGCATCGAGCGGCTGATCGGCGAGTGGAGCAAGGGGCGCAAGCTGTACGGGCACCTGTACGACGACCTGCTGGTGCTCAAGTACCTTCACCAGCGCTACACCAACTACCTGCGCTGGCTGCGGACGCAGTAAATGGACGCCGCCCTGAGCCCCGCCCTGGCGCACGTCCTTCGCTCCGCGCGCCCGGAGTTTAACGCCCGCTTTGCCGCCGCGCGCCGCGTGCGCCCCGCGCTGGACGGCCCGGCGTTCGCCGCCTTTCTCCGCTCCACCGTCGATCCGCTTGTCCGCGCGGTGGAGCGGACGGCGCCGGACCGCGTGTCGGACGTCGTCCTGTGCGCGTACGACCTGGGGCTGGAGCTGCTGGGGCAAGGGCTGGCCGGCCCCGCCGCGCGCGACCCGTCCGTGGAGGCGGGATGGCGGCGCGTGGCCCCCGCGGCGGCCGCGCTGGTGGCCGCGGCGCCGGAGCGTGTGCTGGCCGCGCTGGCCAACGCGCCGCACCTGCTGGCCGGCACCCCGGGCGCGCAGCCGGAAGAGTGGATGGGGACGATGGAGGCGCTGGCCCCGCGCTGCGCGGACGTGGACACCCTGCTGCGGCTGGGCCAGGTGGCGGCGTGGCGCGCCGGGATGGCGCACTTTCGCGCGGGCGCGCTGGCGGCGGCGGACGCACTCCCCGAGCCGCTGGCGCTGGCCGTGCTGGGCGCGCCGCCGGGGCAGTGGCCGATGGTGCGCCAGCGGCTGGCGGTGGACCCGTGGTTCGACCCGGCCCGCCCGGACGCGCCGGCGGGGCTGCGCGTGGTGGCGCGGGCGGGGGCGTTCCGCGGCTTCGGCGGGCTGTTCACGGAGCCGCCGCGGGTGGCGGCGGCCGGCGGGCACTTCCTCGCCGGGAGCGGCGGCGAGTGGTGGCTGCTGGCGGCGGACGCGTTCGGCGCCACCTTTCAGCGCGCCACCCCGGACGAGGTGGCGCACGCCACGTCGGCGGCCGCGGTGCCGGGGCTGGCGGTGAACGGCGCGCGCCTCACCTGGAACGGCACATCGCTGGAGCTGCCGGAGCTGGGGCCCATCACCGGCGTGGCGGCCAACGGGACCACGGCGGCGCTCACGGCGCGCTACACGCACGCGGTGACGCTGGTTTCCCTCGCATGACGTTGAGCGCCGCCCCGTCTCCCTCCACCGCGTCCGTATCCGCCCCCCCCGACCTGCAGGCGCGGTGGATGGCGGCGTGGCCGGACGCGCTGGCCGCGTGGAGCCGCTTCACCCACATCCGCCCGCCGAACCTCTGCCTGACGGAAGCCGCGGCAAAGGGCGAGGGGCTGACGGGGAGCTTCGCGATGATCCGGCTGGTGGACCAGGCGGTGGTGGTCAGCCTGCCGGAAGTGGTCGCGTGCGGGGTGGAGGGGTTCGCCGTGGAGGTGCTGGCCCACGAGATCGGCCACCACGTGCTGGCGCCGGCCACGCTGACGGACCACACGCGGATGATCGCGCGCATGCGCAGGGCGCTCCCCACGGTGGAGAACCACGCGCCGATGGTGGCCAACCTCTACACCGACCTGCTGATCAACGACCGCCTGCAGCGCGGCACCGGGCTGCGCATGGCCGACGTCTACCGCGCCATGGCAGCGCGGTCGCCCGGCAGCGGCGGCGCGGTGTGGGCGCTGTACATGCGCATCTACGAGCTGCTGTGGAGCCTGGAGCGCGGCTCGCTGCGCGGCGGCGCCACGGACGACCGGCTGGAGGGCGACGCCTGGCTGGGCTCGCGGCTGGTGCGCAGCTACGCGCGCGACTGGCTGGACGGCTCCGGCCGCTTTGCCGCGCTCCTCCTTCCCCACCTGCTGCAGGACACGCAGTCGGCGGGGGTGATCGAGAAGCTGCTGGACACGCGCGCCGCCGCCGCCGGCTCCGACCCGGCCGGGCTGGTGGAGGAAGACCCCGAAGAGGCGGCCGGCGCCGTGCACCCCGCCGCCGACGCCGAGCTGGCGGACCTGCCGCCGGAGGACGGCGCCGGCGCCGACACCGAGGGGCCGCCACCCGGGGACGCGGCGCGCAACCAGCCCGGGCAGGGGCAGGCGCGGGAGCCGTTCCAGTACGGCGAGATCCTGCGCGCCTCCGGCGTCGACGTGACGGACCACGAGGCGGCGGTGCGCTACTACCGCGAGCGCGCGCTGCCGCACCTGATCCCGTTTCCCGGCCGCCCCGCCCCCGCCGCGGGCGATCCCATCCCCGAAGGGCTGGAGCCGTGGGAGGTGGGCGATGCGCTGGACGAGGCGGACTGGCTGCAGTCCGTGCTGCAGAGCCCGCACGTGGTGCCGGGGATGACCACGGTGCGGCGCGTGTGGGGCGTAACGGAGGACCGCGAACCCGCGCGCGTGCCGCTGGACCTGGACCTGTACGTGGACAGCTCCGGCTCCATGCCCAACCCGCAGCACCTTACCTCGTACCCCGCGCTGGCGGGCGCCATCCTCTGCCTTTCCGCGCTGCGGGCGGGGGCGCGCGTGCAGGCGACGCTGTGGAGCGGCGCGCGCCAGTTCACCACCACCCCCGGCTTCGTCCGTGACGAGGTGGAGATCCTGCGCGTCCTCACCGGCTACTTTGGCGGCGGCACGGCGTTCCCCATCCACGTGCTGCGCGACACCTACGCCACCCGCCCACCCGACGCACGCCCCGCGCACGTGCTGGTGATCAGCGACGACGGCGTGTCAACCCTGTTCGACCAGGACGAGCGCGGCGGGGACGGATGGGCGATCGCGGCGGATGCGCTGCGGCGCGCGGGCGGCGGCGGCAGCTTTGTGCTGAACCTGCGGGATGGGTGGGAGACGGACGCGTCCCCGGCGTACGACGCCATCCGCCGCGCGCGCGACGAGCAGGGGTGGCAGGTGCATCCCGTCGCCACGCTGGAGGAGCTGGTCGCCTTCGCAAAATGGTTCAGCCGGCTCACCTACGGCCGCGGCGGCCCGACCAAGCTGTCATTCTGAGGGAGGCGCCGCGCGGTACCGTCCGTTCGCCCAGGAGCCTGGCGCCGACCGAAGAATCTTTATCCGAAGCGGAAGGTTCTTTCTGTCACGTGGTGTTCCCGGGCGTTGCCCGGAAAGGGGTTCCGCGCGAGGGGAGGGAGATTCTTCGGTCGCGCCACTGGCTCCGTGGCTGTCCCGAGAGTCCGACGCGGGCGCTTCCTCAGAATGACAGGTGTTTTCCCGGACACCGTATGATCGGCGTGGCTGGGGTCGAGGCAGGGGATCGAGACAACGACGAAGGGCGGCACGGAGGAGGATGGCTGTGATGTCGATGAAGTCCACCGAACACCGGCGCGGTTGATGGAGCGTGAGGGGCCGGTCCTGGAGACGCTGACGCGCCGGCTGGCGGAGACGCCGGAGGACTTTCTGGCGGAGCCGCGCATCGGCACCGCGGGGCGGGTGCACACGGACGCGGTGGTGGGCGACCTGCTGCGCGCGCTGGGCGGCGTCGCGCCCGCCGCGGAGCTGGCGCGCTTCGCCGGCGCGGACGCCGCGCGCGACCGCAACCAGCTGGGCGTAACGCAGGTGCTCTGCTGGCTGCTGGCGGACGAGTGGTTCCGCGGCGCGGCGCCCGCCACCGCCCCGCTGCTGGCGCTGCTGCGCGACGAGGCGGGCGAGCTGGCCGCGCAGGCCGCCGCCGGCCGATTCGTCAGCGACCCCGACCGCCGCGAGGAGCTGGCGCGGCTGGCGCTGGCGCGGCTGGGGTACCGCCCCGCGGGCGAAACGCTGGCGCAGGCGCAGGACCGCCTGACCACCCTGAGCTCCGCCGAGCGCGCCCGCGTGCTGCGCGCCGCCCGCGCCGCCGAAGAGCGGGCGCGCGAGGTGCGCGAGGCGCTGGTCCGCAAGGCGGCCCAGGAAGCCGCCGACAAGTGGTCGCGCGAATGACGGGCGATCCCTGGTCCCCCGCCGACCTCGCCGCCGCCGCGCCGGCCGACGACGACGCCCTGACCGACGCGGACCGCTACCCCGCGCTCACGGAGCACGGCGAGCGGATGCTGCGGTTTCTGCGCGAGCATCCGCACGCGCCCATTTATCGCAACCAGAGCGGAAACCGGCTCACGGCGGCGGACCTGGAGCGCGTTCGCGCGTTCGACGCGCAGGTGCGCGCCGCGCGGCCGGGGTGGGAGCCCGGGCAGGCGCCGCCGTGGCTGGACGGCTTCGTGGACCAGTGCCTGGAGGAGGTGCCCTTCTACCGCCGCTACGGCTCGCGCCCCCGCGACTTCCACGACCTGCCGACGGTCACGCGGGCCGACCTGGGGCGGGACGTGGCGGCCTTTGTCCCCGACCCGCTGCCCACGGACCGCATCATCAACTTCCGCACGAGCGGCACCACGGGGCACCCGCTGCTGCTGCCCTCGCACCCGATCGTGGCGGCCAGCTACCTGGCGTTCCACCGCCGCGCGCTGCGCCGCTTCGGCATCGAGCTGGCGTACGGGCGCGGGCAGGTGGGCGTGGTGCTGGTCGGCTTTCAGCGAACCTGCTTTACCTACGTCTCCGTCACGCCGCTGATGGACGACTCCGGGCTCGCCAAGATCAACCTGCATCCAGACGACTGGCGCGATCCCGCCGACCGGGTGCGCTACCTGGACGCGCTGGCGCCGGAAGTCTACACGGGCGATCCGCTCTCCCTTGCGGAGCTGGCCGCGCTGCCGCTCTCGACGAAGCCCCGCGCGCTCCTCTCCACCTCCATGGCGCTGCAGCCGGGCCTGCGCGCCCGGCTGCAGGCGCGGTTCGGCTGCCCGGTGCTGGACCTGTACTCGCTGAACGAATCCGGCCCCGTGGCCGTGTACGATGATGACGAAGGGGGACACGTGCTGCTGCAGCACCGGATGTACGTGGAGGTGCTGGACGACGCGGGGCGCCCGGTGCCGCCGGGCGAGCGCGGCGAGGTGACGCTCACCGGCGGGTTCAACCCGTACCTGCCGCTGCTGCGCTACCGCACGGGCGACCACGCCGCGCTGCGGGTGGCGCCGGGGCGCGAGCCGGTGCTGGTGGGGCTGCAGGGGCGCCCGCCCGTCCGCTTTCGCACCGCCGCGGGGGAGTGGCTGAACAACATCGAGGTCACCCACGCCCTGCAGCGGTTCGCGCTGTCGCAGTGGACGCTGCATCAGCAGGCGGACGGCGCCCTGCGCTTCCGCTTCGCCGGGCCCGGCGCGGACGCCGACACCCTGCGCCACGCGCTGGCGGAGCTGTTCGGCGGGCAGGCGATGGAGGTGCGGGAAGGCGGCTTTGACGGGGACAAGGTGGTGCAGTACACGTCGGAGCTGGAAGGGGCACGGCCATGAGCGGGATGGAGATCGCCGCCAACGTCTTCAGCGCCGGATCGGTGGTGCTGGCGGGGCTGAACCGCGTCCACACCTGGTGGGTGGGGATCGTGGCGTGCATGCTGTTCGGATGGGTGTTCTACGAGGCCAACCTGTACGCGGACGTCACCCTGCAGCTGTTCTACATCGTCACCAACGCCATCGGCTGGTGGAGCTGGCTGCGCGGCGGCGGCCAGGGCGACGCGCTCCCCGTGCGCCGCACGCAGCCCGCGGCGCTGGCGGGGATGCTGGCGGGCGGCGTGGCGGTGACGGGGGCGTACGGCTGGCTGCTGCACCGCTTTACGGATGCGTACGCCCCGTTCGTGGACTCGGCGGTGATGGCGTTCAGCGTGGTCGCGCAGCTGCTGCTGATGCGCCGCCGCTACGAGACGTGGTGGTTCTGGCTGCTGGTGAACACCATCTGCGTTCCGCTGTACCTGTCGCGCGGCCTTGGGCTTACGGCCGTGCTCTTTGCCGCCTTCTGGGTGAACGCGGCGGTGGCGCTGGTGCGCTGGCGGCGCCTGGTGCAGCCGGCGGCGTGAACAAACGATTCCGGCGCGGGCTGGTGGTGGGCAAGTTCGCGCCGCTGCACCGCGGGCACGAGCTGCTCATCGGCCGCGCGCTGGCGGAGTGCGACGACGTCGTCGTCATCAGCTACCAGAATCCCGAGATCCCCGGCTACCCCGCCGCGCTGCGCCAGAGGTGGCTGACGACGCGCTTTCCCACCGCCCGCGTGCTGGTGCTTACGGACGAGCGCCTGCGCCGCATCCTCCCCCCCAGCCGTCCTCCCGTCCGCATCCCTCCCAACGACGCGGCGGAGATCGAGGACCGGCGGTTCTGCGGTTGGGTCTGCCAGCAGGTGCTGGGGGTTACGGTGGACGCCGTCTTCAGCAGCGAGAGCTATGGGGACGGATTCGCCGCGGAGCTGACGCGCTACTTTCGCGAGCGGCAGCCGGACGCGGCGGAGGTGCGGCACGTGATGGTGGACCCGGCACGCCGGCAGGTGCCCGTCAGCGGGACCCTGCTGCGCGCGGACGTCCACGCGCACCGGCACCTGCTCGCGCCGGATGTCTACGCGTCGTTCGTGGGGCGGGTGTGCCTGCTGGGCGGGGAATCCACCGGCAAGACGACGCTGGCCATGGCGCTGGCGAGCGAGCTGAATACGGTGTGGGTGCCGGAGTACGGGCGCCAGGTGTGGACGGACAAGGCGGGGCGGCTGGACCTGGCCGACATGCAGCACATCGGCCGGGTGCAGGTGGCGCGCGAGGAGGATGCGGCGCTGCATGCCAACCGCTTCGTCTTTTGCGACACCACGCCGCTCACCACGCTGTTCTTCAGCCTGCACCTGTTCGGCCGGGTAGAGCCGGCGCTGGAGCGGCTGGCGGAGCGCGAGTACGACCTGACGGTGCTGTGCCCGCCGGACTTCGGCTTTGTGCAGGACGGCATTCGCCACGGCGGTTCGTTCCGCGACGAGCAGCACGCGTGGTACCTGCGCCAGCTGGCGGAACGAGGTGTCCCCTTCGTCCTCGCCCCCGGCTCCCTGCGCGAGCGCATCGGCCTCGTTCGCGCCGCGCTGCCCGCAGAGGTGTCCCCGCGCGTTCCAGAGTGAGGCGGGATCCGCAAAAACCTGGGCACGCAAAACACCCCACCTCAAGCCGGACCACAACAGGAACAGAGGTCAGGGTACAGAGGAGACCGGGAACAGCCGGAGGAACAGAGGAGGGAATGCGGATCACCTCTGTTCCTCTGGCAGTTCTCCGTTCCTCTGTACCCTGACCTCTGTTTCCTGTAGTCCGGCTCGCCGGCATCGAAACCCCATGCCGCACAAGGCCGTACGGTTGACAGGGGCGGGGGTTTTCGGGTAGCTTCGTTCGCGCCAGAAGTTTCCTCCCCGCCCCGATATCCTCCATCCCGGGGACGTTATCCTTTGAGCACCATGTTCTGGGTGTGCGCCGTGGCCGGCGGCGGGTTCATCCTGCTTCAATCCCTGCTGGGGTTGATGGGATCGGACGACGACAGCCACCACGACCACGCCGCGCACGGCGATGGGCTGCACCTGCTCAGCCTGCGCGCCATCGCGGCGGGGCTCTGCTTTCTGGGCCTTACGGGGCTGGCCGCGCTGGAGTGGGGCTTTCCCGCCCTGCTTGCCCTCCCCGTGGCCACCGTTGCCGGCGTGGGCGCCGCGGCGGGCGTGGCGTTCGTCATGCGCGGGATGCGGCGGATGGAAAGCGACGGCGTGGTGCGGGTGGAGGGCGCCGTGGGCCACCCCGCCACCGTGTACCTGAGCATTCCCGGCGGACGCGGCGCGCCGGGCAAGGTCCACCTGTTCCTGCAGGGCCGGACCGTGGAGATGAACGCCGTATCGCGCGATCCGCTGCCCACCGGCGCACCGGTGGTGGTGGTGGACGTGCTGGATCCCGACACCCTCGAAGTCGCCCCTCAACCCCAGCTCGGAGCCGTTGCCGATGCCTACTGACATCTCGCCCACGCTGCTGCTGGCCGGCGCCACCGTACTGGTGGTCTTCTGGCTGGCCATGTTCTTTGTCTCGCGGTACCGCCGGTGCCCGGCCAACAAGCTGCTGGTCATCAGCGGCAAGGTGTCGGGCGGCGAATCGGCCAAGTGCATCAGCGGCGGCGGGGCCATGGTCTGGCCGGTGATCCAGGAGTACGACTACCTGAGCCTGGAGCCCATCCAGATCGACATCCCGCTCAAGGACGCGCTGAGCTTCGAGAACATCCGCGTAAGCGTGCCCAGCGTGTTTACCGTGGCCATCGGCACCGAGCCGGCGGTGCGGCAGAACGCGGCGGTGCGCCTGCTCAAGCTGACCTTCGAGCAGATCAAGCGGCAGGCGCAGGACATCATCTTTGGCCAGCTGCGCCAGGTGATCGCGTCCATGCGCATCGAAGAGATCAACCGCGACCGCGACGCGTTCCTCCACAACATCCAGACGTCGCTGGAGCCGGAGCTCAAAAAGCTGGGCCTGGTGCTGCTGAACGTGAACATCACCGACATCAACGACGAGTCGGGGTACATCGAGGCCATTGGCCGCAAGGCGGCGGCCGAAGCGGTGCAGAAGGCCCGCGGCGACGTGGCCGACCAGGAGCGCATGGGCGAGATTCGCGTGGCCGAGGCCGAGCGCGAGCGGGTGATCCAGGTGGCCAACGCCCACAAGGCGCGCGAGATCGGCATCCGCGAGGCCGAGCGCGAGCAGGCGGTGCGCGTGGCCGAGCTGGACAAGGAGCAGAAGGTGGGCGAGCAGACGGCCGCCTTTGAGCGCGAGATGGCGGTGAAGGAGGCGGAGCAGAAGAAGCGCGTGGCCGTCGCCGGCGCCGACGCCAAGGCCATTGCCGGCGAGGCCCAGTCGCAGGCGCAGATCGTGGCCACCGAGGCGCAGCTGAAGGTGCGCCAGGCCGAGGCGTACCAGGTGGCCGAAACGCGCAAGCGCGAGGCCGAGGCGGCGGTGCAGGAGGCGCAGAACCGCGCCATGGCCAAGGCCGCCGTGGCCGAGGCCGAGCGGGTGGAGGCGGAGCGCCGCGCGGCCCTGGAAGCCCCGGCCAAGGCCGAGAAGGCCCGCACCATCGTCGAGGCCGAGGCCGAGGCGGAAAAGCGCGTGCTGCACGCCAAGGCCGAGGCGGCGGCCATCTACGCCAAGCTCGAGGCCGAGGCCCGCGGCCAGTACGAGATGCTGGCCAAGAAGGCCGAGGGCCTCAAGATGATCGTGGACGCGGCGGGCGGCTCGCGCGAGGCGTTCCAGCTGCTGATGCTGGAGCACATGGACAACCTGGCCGAGACGGCGGCGCTGGCCATAAGCAACATCAAGCTGGACAAGGTGGTGGTGTGGGACAGCGGCAACGGCGCCGCCACGGGCAACTTCATCAGCGGGCTGGCGGGCGCCATGCCGCCCATGATGGACGTGATCCGCAACATTGGCGGGGTGGAGCTGCCGGCCATGTTCGGCAAGCTGGCCGAGGACGGCAACGTCACCGGCTCCGCGGACGCGATCGCCGTCCCCAAGATCGTCGCCGCTCCGGAGCCCGAGACGGCCTCGGCGGATTGATCACCGGCGGCGGATCGGCTCAACGGCTGATCGGCGGATGAGGAAGCGGCGGCCTCCCGGACGGGGTGCCGCCCCTTCCCGGTCTTGCCGGCCACGGGGAGGCGAGCTTACGAAATCCGAAGCGTGCGTGTGGCGACCACTCGCCACCCCTGAGAGGAATCGCGCTGGAGCGAGAGGAGAAAGATCCCGTCCTGCACGGGCTGCTTGGCCAGATCTCCCATCCACATGGCCTTGACCACGACCTGCGCCGTGTCGCCGCCGAGGAGCGGGTCACTGGACGCAAAGACCGCGACTGCGTTCCCCAGGTTGCAGCTTCGCAGGCTTTCCGACGCGCATACACGCGCTGCGTCAAACTGGCCCGGTTCAGCGCCCATCATCGTTCGCGCCGCAACGGCGACCTCCGCGGAGCGGGTGCCCGTCAGCTCGTAGACCGTTACCGGGCTGCTGTGCGCGGGACTGTCCATCCGGCGGCTCTGCACGATGCGCTCGTCGAACTTGATCGTACCGGCGGGGACGCCGTCGGAACTCCGGAGCAAGCCGGTCATGTGGTTTACGGCAGCGGCGATAACAGCTGCCTCCTCGTCGGCCCCGGCCTGCGCTCCCAGGGAGGCGCACAGTGCAAGGCCCACAAGGCAAGCCATGGTGATCAGACGATTACTCCGCATCACCTATCCTCAGCGCAGACGTTTGGCCCTCCACGTTCATGATGACACGCTCAAGAGCTCTTCCCGGCTGAGCACCGTCCATGTGCCCCCGTCCCAAGCCAGGAGCAAGTCGTGAATCTGGCGCGACTCGGCGCTAACGAAGTAAACGCGAATCTTCCACGACGTCCCCTCTGACGTGCGGCGGGGCAGGCTCAGGACGGCTACCCCGTACGTTGCCCGTGCGGCACAAGCCCTACGCGCACTGTCGGCCGCCGCCCGCCATTCGGGTGTCGCTCCCGGCCGGTTCACCGGCACCCCACCGATGTAGGGGGTGCAGGCCGTATAGTCCTCGATGCGCTCCGGCTGAACGCCAAGACGGGTCAGCGTGGCCTGTCGTTGCCGCTCCTCGTCGCGGAGTACGAGCAGCGTGGGTGTCGGCGCGATCACGACATCGCGTTCAAAATCGAAGCGGGTCGGGATGCTGTCCATGACACGAGGGTCGATCCGCACAGCCCCGTTGGCGCCCGCTGTCACATGCCGGACAGCCACTTCAAAGATGGTTTCCGGTGCGGCTGGCCCGCCAGCCGGTCTGTAGCTGCATGCAGACGCCGTCGTGGCGACGGCAGCACCAACGATCCGAGCGAAGAAACCCACGCTCATCGAAACCTTTATCCATTCCCGGGTGCTGCTGATCTACCAGAGCTTATATTACTCGTCTGTTTGCAAATGCCAGCCCAGAGAAAAGACTCGATGCGGGGTCGATCTGCACCCCCGCGCGGGGGGCGAATGACGATGGGCAGCAGGCCCGCTGGGAGGAACGACGGCGGACGATCACCCGCCATCGCTCCAGATTAAGCCACCCGCCCGAGTGTGTGCTCCTGGCCTGACGGCGGGAGTTTGCCACGGGAGAGAGAGTGGGCGGCCAAGGATACAGGGACCCGGAGAGGCAGTGGCTGCCCCTACGGATCAACGCCCGCGCCAAGCGTACTGGTGTCCCAGCGATCTTGCTCCAGCGGCAGCCCCAGCGGTGTGCCTTTAGTTGCCGCTGCCGAACATCCGCCCGCAGCACGGTGGATAGCCGTAACGGTATGCCGCGTAGTCCGGCGGCTCTCCACCGTATGGGCCGCGGCCGGGGCTGGGCAGAGCTGATCGGGAAGGCGAGATAGCCGCCGACCCAGTTACAGGGCTGGTCCGTTCACGGTCGTACGCTACATCCGCCGATTTGTCCGTGGGCATAACACTCCCGCTCCTGACAGGGGAACCAGCAGAACCGCCTCGCGGTCGACGCAACGAGCCGCCGGGCGGGAGAACTGTCTCCAAAGCTGGCGGGGCAGATAGCGGAGAAAGAACGGACAGTGCTGGCGGATTTTATTTGCCGGGGAGTGCTGGCGTGTAGTGTATGATTACACAGCCCTCACCACTCCCCCAGCCCGCCACGGAGGCGAACGAGCAACCATGCGTAAGCGACTGTCACTGAGCACCTTCGCTCTCGCCGCTCTCCTTTCGGGATGTGGCGACGCAGCGAACCCGGCGGCCGTGCCGAATGCCCCCAGCTTTGACGGCGGCTGGACAATCGGATCGGGGGGCAGGAGCGACACGACGACGACCCCACCGTCGAACCAATCAACGGCGGGGGGAACGCTTTGCGTGAGCAGCGCGGACGGCGGGGGCTGGACTATCGGGAGCGGTGGGGCGGTTCAGGGCGCGGATCCGTGCGCGGTCCGGTAGGCTGACCTTCGCCGGTAGGCCGGTCGGGCCGGCCCCCGGCTTCGGGGTCATCCACCACCTTCCGGCGGCGAGGCTTTGTCCACGCGCGCAGGCGTGCAAGCATGTCGCGCTCTATGACGGCGAGCTTGTTCGGCTGCGGGAGGGTGGCCTGCGGCGGTGCGGGCAGCCGGGCGCGGATGGCGCGGACGATCTCCGTTGCTCCGCGTTCGACGTCGAGCTGATGCCGTGTGCGGGCCGATGCGATCGCCCGCACGCCCATACCCTCCGCCAGTTCCCATTCACCGAAGAACTGCGCTCCGACAGCCAGGTGGGCCAGGGCGGCGGCGGCATACTCGCCGTGCACGGAGCTGAGGACGAGCACACGCTCCCTGCAAAGCTCGTAGGCATCCCGGTCCCCGCATCCCGCGGCCGCGCGGCCGAGCGTACCTTCGATGACCACCTGCAGGTCGCGTCGTGACACGTGCGGGCGCACCGCCTCCAGCAGCACGCGCGCCTCCTTGTACAGGTTCAGCAGCACCAGAAAGAACGCCCAGTCATGGGCGAGCCATGGCACAGCGCGATGGTGTACGGGATATTCCCGCAGCGCGGCGCGCATGTAGGGCTCCGCTTCGGCGTAGCTACCGGTTTCAACGGCGATCGTCAGCAGTTCGTGCCGTACTTCCGCCGCTTGCCTGTGCCGGCGCGTCGAAGCCGCGATACGGGCGGCATCGAAGAACTTGTCGCGAGCTTCGCTGTATCTTCCGAGTTCCCGCAGCAGCCCGCCATGCCCGATCAGGGCCCGGATTTTTTCTCGCCTGTTCTTGTGCCGAGCGGCGATCGTGTACGCACGCTCAAACCAGGCCTCAGCCCGATGGATGTGCGCCGTCCGGCGCGCTGCACGCCCTGCTTCATTGGCGGCGATCGGGTTTTCGGAGTCGATCCGACCCCAGCTCTCCGCGAACAGCAAGGCGGTTTCCTGCATTCCCCGAGCGTCCGCCCACGCGTGAACCTGCTGGCAGGCCCTGGCGAGGGAACTTCGTTGTGCAAGCCTGGGATTCAGCCTCAGCAATCCGAAGGCTCCGAATGCCTCCTCCAGTTCCGGCGTCTTGCTGACGACGTAGGCGAGTTGTTCGCGAAAAAGCGCCGCGTCCCCCGGTTCGCTTGCCCTGGACGATTGCGGCGCAGCGACCCATTCGGAAATGTCGCGGCTGGCCCGCCATAACACCCGCGCCAGGGGATCATCAATCCCGACGAGCAGCACATGCTCGGGGAGAGCATCGGGCGGCGGAACCACTGTTCTTAACCGGCGCCGACGAGGAGCCCTATCATCCATTACGATTGTATCTGGCTAGCAAAGTGCTTTCTTTTTGGGACATCAAGTTACCGGCGATAAGATAGTCCGCGCGGCAGAATACGGATATAGCGGACGCTTCTGGCGGAAAAGGATTCTCAGTAACGTGTAACACCGATGTCGGATCAGGCTCCCGATCCGTGTAGCAACCTTCCGTAGTCCGGCGGCGCATCCATTTGCTTCTCCGAGCGCTCGGCACATCCTCGGGTCCCGTATCGGCGGGTAGAGTCGCCATCACGTGCACGAGGCAATCGCCAACTCGGTTTCCGCCGTGTATGTTGTGCGCACGTTGTGGAGTGCCCCCGACCACCCACTTACGAAAGCATCCGCATGTCCGTTGCCGAAGCATCCACCTCTCCATCGCTCAAGCAGCTTGCCCTGGGCGACCTGAACCACGAGCTGAACACCACGCGCAAGCTGCTGGAGCGTGTTCCCGAGGCGCACCTGGACTGGAAGCCGCACGAAAAGTCCATGACGCTGGGCGGGCTGGCGCTGCACCTGGCCACCATCCCGTACTGGCTTATCCGGGTGCTGGGCGCCGACCACTTTGACATCGCGACCGTCACGCGCAACCCGCCGCCCGGCAGCGTGCAGGAGATCCTGGACGCGTTCGAGGAGCGGGTGGCGGCGATGCGGCAGGCGCTGGACGCCACGGACGACGCGGCGCTTACGCAGCCGTGGCAGCTGCGCCGCGGCGAGCAGGTGCTGCAGACCATGCCGCGGGTGGCGGTGATCCGCGCGATGGGCATCAACCACATGGTGCACCACCGCGCGCAGCTGAGCGTATACCTGCGCCTGCTGGACGTGCCGCTTCCGCCCATGTACGGCCCCACGGCGGACGAGCAGCCCACCTTCGGCTGACGGTTGCACGCGGCGCGGGAATCCGCATCTTGATCGGCCCCGGCACCATGACGGGGCCGATCGACGTTCATCCACCGAAAAAGCGCATGACCGAACCCATCCGCGTGCTGTTCGTCTGCCTGGGCAACATCTGCCGCTCGCCGCTGGCCGAGGCGGTGTTCCGGCACCAGGTGCGCGAGCGCGGCCTCGCCGACCGCTTCGACATCGACTCGGCGGGGACCAGCGGCTACCACCGCGGCAGCCCGCCCGACGCGCGTTCCACCGATACGGCGCGGCGCCGCGGCATCGAGCTCGCCGGCCGCAGCCGCTCGGTGGTGGCCGGCGACCTGAACCGCTTTGACTACGTGATCGCGATGGACGCGGAGAACGAGGCTGCGCTGCGCGACCTGCTGCGCGCGTCCGGCGGCTCCGCGAAGGTGCACCGGCTGCGCGAGTGGGACCCGCACCCCGGCGACGGCAACGTGCCGGACCCGTACTACGGCGGCCCCAGCGGCTTCGACGACGTTCAGGACATCGTGGAGCGGGCGTCGGCGGCGTTCCTGGAGCACGTCGTTCGCGAACACGGGCTGGAGGGATGATCTCCGCCCCGCTCCGCCGCGCGCTGGAGACACGGCTGGGACCGGTGCGCGGCGCGGCGCCGGTGTCCGGCGGGTGCATCAACCACGGAATGCGGGTGGAGCTGGCGGCCGGGCCGGTGTTCGTAAAGCACAACGCCGACGCGCCGCCCGGGATGTTCGCGGCGGAGGCGCGGGGGCTGGATGCGCTCCGCGCGGCGGCGGACGGGCTCGTCGTCCCGCGCCCGATTGCGTGGGCGGAGGCGGAGGAAGGTGCGCCGGCGTGGATCGCGCTGGAGTGGCTGGAGCCCTCCCGCCGTACGCCGGACTTCGCGGAGCGGCTGGGGCGCGGGCTGGCGGCGCTTCACCGCGCGGGGCACGCGGACGGGTGGGGATGGATGGAGGACAACTTCATGGCCGGACTGCCGCAGGCGAACGGGGTGGCCGCCTGTTGGGCGGAGTTCTGGCGGGCGCGGCGGCTGGAGCCGCAGCTGGAGCTGGCGCGGCGCGGCGGGCGGATGCCGGGGAGGGCGGCGGAGTGGGACCGGCTGATGGATCGCCTTCCGGAGTTGCTGGCGCCGGCGGAGGCGGACGGCCCTTCGCTGCTGCACGGGGACCTGTGGGGCGGCAACGTGCTGGCGTCGCCGGACGGGCCCGCCCTCATCGACCCCGCCGTGTACCGCGGCCACCGCGAGGCCGACCTGGCCATGACGGAGCTGTTCGGTGGCTTTGGCGACGGCTTTCGCGCGGCGTATCGCGAGGCGTGGCCGCTGCAGCCCGGCTACCCCGTCCGGCGGGCCGTCTATCAGCTGTGGTACCTGCTGATCCACGTAAACCTCTTCGGCGGCGGCTACGGTGCCCAGGCCGCCGCCGTCCTGCGCCAGGCACTCGCCGGCTGATGGTGCGCAGTCGCGCGGACCTGCGGAGCGGGCTGCCGCGTCTGCCATCGCGATAACTGAGAGTAGATTCGGCCCGCAACCGATGACCTGGAGGCTGGCGTCAGTGTGGCTGGGCGTCGGGATGGACACGCCGCGTTTGATTCCGCTGGGCGCGAAGTGTTGACGCGTCGGATGTTTCGTTTATCATAATTTCGATTCGTTTAAATTTCTCCTGCACCTGATCGAAATGAAAACTTCCATCCTGGGTATCGCTCCCCTGATCGCCTTGTTGGCGGCGGCGCCTGCGCTGTGTGCACAGGGGGCGGCTGCGCCCGCGCCCATTTCGGACAACAGCTTTCTGATCGAAGAGGCGTACAACCAGGAATCGGGAGTGGTGCAGCACATCAGCGCGGTGGAAAGGGCCCACGCCGGGGGCGCATGGGGGTACGGGTTCACGCAGGAGTGGCCGCTGTTCGGGCTTAAGCACCAGATCAGCTACACCATTCCGGTGGTGCACCCGGGCGGCGGATTCTCCGCCGGGATCGGCGACGTGTCGGTGGACTACCGCTACCAGCTGGTCGGCGACGCGTCGTCGCGGCTGGCGGTGGCGCCGCGGCTCAGCCTGCTGCTTCCCACCGGCGACAGGGCGTCGGGGCGCGGCGGCGGGCGCACGGGCGTGGAGGGCGCGCTGCCGGTGAGCGCCGTGCTGGCGCCCGTGCTGGTGGCGCACAGCAACGCGTCGCTGGCCTGGTTTCCCGATGACGTTTCGCAGCTGAGCCTGGCGCAGAGCGTGGTCTGGCTGGCGCACCCGCGCGCTAACCTGCTGGTGGAGGCGGCGTGGGAGCGGGAAGACGTCCTGGGCCAGGTCACGGAAAGCCTGTTCGTCTCACCCGGCGTGCGCGCGGCGTTCGACGTTGGCCGCGTGCAGGTGGTCCCCGGCCTCGCCGTGCCGATGGGCGTGGGGGCGAGCAGCGGGGAGCGGATGCTGTTCCTGTACCTGAGCCTGGAGCACGCCTACCGGCGCTGAGGGTGTGAGGGTGTGAGGGTGTGAGGGTGTGAGGGTGTGAGGGTGTGAGGGTGTGAGGGTGTGAGGGGGTGATAGTGTGATCCGCAGTGCTTTCCGCGGCGGCCGGCACTCTCCCCTTGCCGCGCCCGCCGCGCGGACGCATCCTGCCCCGCCGCCGTGCGCTCGCCGCGCGCGCCATCCGCCCCACCCGCATCCGTGATCCATGAATACGGGCGAGTACCTGTCCGTCCTGGTCTCCATCATCGTGGGGCTGGGGCTCTCGCACCTGCTGAGCAGCGTGGGCAAGCTGCTCAGCCGGCGCCGGCGCGTGCGTGTCTACATGCCGTCGGTGGTGGCCGCCGTCATCGTGTTTCTGGCCCACGTGCAGTTCTGGTGGGGAAGCTTCGAGTTCGGCCGGCGGATCGAGAGCAACTTCTTTGCGTTCCTGGTCTTTCTGCTCACCCCCATCCTGCTGTACCTGATCGCGGTGCTGGTGCTGCCGGAGCTGGACCAGGACGACAGCGGCGAGGTGTCGCTGCGCGACCACTACTTCGAGGCGCGCCCCTGGTTCTTTGGCCTGACGGTCCTGATCCCCATCGTGACCGCGGTGCGCAACATCGGCTTTCAGGGCGCCGAGTTCTGGAACCAGGACCGGCCCTTCGAGCTCGCCTTCTTCCTGGTTGCCCTGGTCGGCCTGGTGACCGCCAGCGAGCGTGTGCACCGCATCCTGCCGCCGGTGATGCTCACCCTGTTCATCGCCATGGTGGTGCTCACCAGCCTGCGCCCGGGCTGAAAATCTCCCGCCCTCCCCAAAGAGGATTGGATACAGAGGAACCGAGTGGAAAAGAGAGATGCAGAGGGACGTGAATCTCCTCTGTTCCTCTGGCTTTTCCCTGTTCCTCTGTACCCCCCATCTGTTGTGGACCCCGGGCACCATGCACATGAACAGGAAGGGCGCGGAGACTGTCTCCGCGCCCTTTCTGGTTCACCTCATCGAAACGTACGGCCGTCAGCGCGTCAGCAGGGCGCGCTCTGGTTGCGGTCGCACTCGATGGTAGGCACCGGCATGAACTCGTACTTCACCGGCTGCCCAAAGCGGCGCAGGTCCGACCAGCGCAGGCCCTGCAGGTACAGCTCGTACCGGCGCTGGCGCAGGATCTCGTCGAGCATTGCCTGCTGCGTGGGCACCTGCGCCAGCGTGAGCGCCGGCAGGCACGCCACCGGCTCCGCCAGCGTCGACGTGCACGGCGTGCGCACCGCGTTCACCAGCGCCAGCGCCTCGGAAAGCCGGTTCTGGCGCGCGTGCACCTCGGCCATGATCAGCCGCATCTCGTCCGGAAAGTACACCACGTAGGTGCGAGTGTTGGTGTTGTAGCGGGCGATCTGGTCCATCCGCTGGGTTGCGCCCGGAATGGTGTCGGGAGACACCCAGTAGGCTACCCGCTGGTCACCCGCCTCGGCCTGCAGCCGGAACGACTGCTTGGCGCGCATCTGATACGCGTTGCCCGAGTTGTACCACAGGTTCCACAGCGGGTTTACGTCGCCCGTGGCAAAGCGGAACTCGGAAAGCGAGGTCAGGGGCACCCGCTGCGCCGCCGCCATCGCCGCGTCCAGGTTGCCGCCGATCAGGTTGTACCGCGCCAGCATGGCGTCGATGGTGGCCGCCAGGTTGAAGCCCGGCGCCAGGACGGTGGTGTTGAACTCCGGGGACGGAGGCGTGGTGGCCAGGTGCTGCCGCGCCTCTTCCAGCAGGCGAAGGATCTCCGTCATGGCCTCGGCGCGCGTGGCGAACGGCGCGTCGCTGGTGGTGGACTGGACCACCAGGGGAAAGCTTTCGTAGTGCTGGTACAGGTTCCCGAACGCCATGGCCTTGTACAGCTTGGCCAGCGCCAGAAGGCCGCTGGTGGTGCCCGGGCCAAAGCCCACCTGCGGAACGTTCTCGATCAGCACGTTGGCCGTGCGGATCACGTCGTACTGCCCTGACCAGGGGTCCAGCGACGGACCGTCGTCGCCCGTGATGGGGCTGCCCGCGTCCGCCCTGCGGTACGATTCAAAGGCGGTGGGGGTGGCCCCGATCTCGTTGGTCACCAGGCCGGTGACGTACACCGGGTCCGCCAGCTGGTCGCTGTACTGCGCCTGCAGCCCCACCGCCACCCGGGCCAGCGTGGCCGGGGTGACGATCACCTCCTCCTCGGGAGGCTGGTTGGGATCGGTAAAATCGAGCTCGCACGCGCTCAGCCCTCCCAGCAGCGCCAGCGCCGCCAGGACACGGGCCCCGCGACTCATCGTCATGGTTGCTCCTGTCGTTGTCATCGGCGCCCTCAGAAGTTCAGACGCACGCCGAGCGAAACCTCGCGCGCGTTGGGATAGACGGCGAAATCGACGCCCCGCTCCACCGTGTTCAGGCCGAACATGTTGATCTCGGGATCGTAGCCGCTGTAGTCCGTCCAGGTGTGCAGGTTGCGCCCCTGCAGCTCCAGCTGCACGCTCTGCGCGTTGAAGCGCCCCGTAAGGCGCGACGGCACCGACCAGCGCAGGGTAAGGTCACGCAGCTTGATGAAGCTGGCGTCTTCGACGTAGTACTCCCAGATGCTCTGCAGCCGCGCCCGCTGCGCCTGCGTGATCTCGCCGCGCAGCAGGGCGTCGTACAGCGGGCCCGCGCTGGAGACGTCCATGATGCGGCGCGTCTGGTTCCACAGCTCGTGCCCGAACTGGCCGTCCAGCAGGAACGACACGGTCACCGCCCGGCCCAGCCGGAACTCGTTGCGCAGCGAGGCCGCGTAGTCCGGCCACGGGTTGCCCACGATGTCGCGGGCCGCGGCCAGGCGCGGACCCACGGAGTCGCTGACAATGTTCCCCTGTTCGTCGCGCATGTAGGCGGGAAGGTACAGAACGCCCAGCGGCTGTCCCTCCTCCACCCGGTTGCCATAGCCCACGAAGTACGCCGGGATCTCCAGCTTCTCGACCTTGTTGCGGTTGCGCGAGTAGATGATCGTGGACGACCAGCCAAAGCGCTCGCCCTGCAGGTTCACCGTCTCCAGCTGCAGCTCCACGCCGCGGTTGCTCAGCTCGCCCACGTTCTCCAGCACCGTGGCCACGCCGGCGCTGGGCGCGAACGGGCGGGGAAGCAGCAGGTCGCGCGTGTACTTTTCGTACCAGGTGGCGCTCAGGCCGATGCGGTCGTCCCACAGGGACAGGTCGGCCCCCAGCTCAACCTCGCGCTGGCGCTCAGGCGCAAGGTCGGCGTTCCCCGCCTGCGACAGGGGAATCAGGCCCAGCCGGTCGATGTTCACCGACGACCCGAAGCGGCTCGCGCGCGCGTACGCCGCGTTCAGCGGCGGCTGGTTGCCCGCGTAGCCCAGCGCGGCGCGCAGGCGCAGCTCGTTCACCGTGCCGCCCACGCCGGAGTTGCGGAAGAACGGCTCTTCGGACAGCACGTAGCTCACGCTGGCCTTGGGGTAGAACTGCCAGCGCTCGTCGTCGCCAAAGGTGGACGAGGCGTCCCACCGCATGGCGCCCGTCAGGAACAGGCGCTCCCGCCACGCCGCCTGCTGCTGGCCAAAGAAGCCCAGCGTGGCCAGCTCCGTCTTGGATTCCGTGGCAAACTGCACCGCGCCACGCACCAGCCGCGACCCCGGAATGATGTCCTGCGCGCTGGCGTTCAGCTGGTCCACCCGCTGGTAGGTGTGGTTCATCCCCAGCGAACTGGTCATCTGCAGGTCGCTCACCGGACGCCACAGGAAGTTGCCTACCAGGTCGTTGTTGATCAGCCGGTTGCCGCGGTTGGCCGACACCGCCCGCCCCTGTGCCGCCACGCTGGGGGTGGGGGGGATGAACTGCTGCGTCTCCATTCGGTACGAATCGTAGCCCAGCCGGTACTCCAGGGTCAGGTCCGTGATCGGGTTGGCCCGCGCCTGGAACGACCCCACGAAGCGATCCACGATCTGTTCCAGGTCCCAGTTCTCCACCACCGTGAGCGGGTTCACGAAGGGGCCGGCGTTGTTCCGGTACGCGCCCGTCTCGGGGTTGATGGCCGTCAGGTCGACCGTGGTGGGGGTGAACACGATGGCCGTGAGCAGCCCGCCCTCGCCCTGCTCGCCGCTGATGATGAGGTCGGTGTTGCTGCGCACGAAGTTCACGCCCGCCCCCACGCTGAAGCGGTCGCCGAACTCCTGGTCCAGGTTCAGGCGCAGGTTCACCTTGTCGTGCGCCGACCCCAGCATGATGCCTTCCTGCTCGACGTAGTTGGCCGACAGGAAGTAGCGCGTGGCCTGCACGCCGCCCGACACGTTCAGGTGCAGGTCGCGCGAGGTGCCCTCGCGAAAGAGCAGGTCCTGGTGGTCGTAGCGCACCGCCGCGGTGCCGTCGGGGTTAACCGGCGTGAGCGCGAAGTCGATGCGGTTCTCCAGGTCGCTGCGGCCCACGCGGCTGCTGACGTTGAACACCGGGCGGCCGGCCTGCCCGCGCCTGGTGAAGATCTGCACCACGCCGTTGTTGGCGCGCGAGCCGTACAGCGCCGCGGCCGCCGCGCCCTTCAGGATCTCGATGCGCTCGATGTCGGCCGGATCAAGGTCCGCCAGCCGGTTCACCGGGTTGGAGCGGTAGCCGACGTTGATCTGCTCGTCGGCGTTGTTGTCGATGATCACCCCGTCCACGATGTACAGCGGCTCGGCCCCGCCCGTGATGGAGCTGGTGCCGCGCAGGCGGATGGACACGCCGCCGCCCGGGGTGCCGGTGTTGCTGGTGATCACCGCGCCGGCCACCTTGCCCTGCAGCGCCTGGTCGATGGTGAGCGCCTGCGACTGGCTGATGTCGGTCGCGTCCACCGTGGCCACGCTGTTGCCCAGCGCGCGCCGCGAGGTGGGCGCCGCCGTGCCGGTGACGATCATCTCGTCCAGCAGCACCGCGCCCTCGGCCAGGCGAATGGCGGGCACCTGCACCGACGCGTTCCCGGCCAGCGCCACCTGGACACTGCCCGACTGGCGGCCCAGCAGGGTCGCCACCAGGGTGTAGCTGCCCGGGGAGACGCGCGCCTGCAGGGTGTACACGCCGTTGGCGTCGGTTACCGTGCTGATGGTGGTGCCGCGGATGGCCACGCGCACGGCGGCCAGCGGCGCCTGGTCGGCGGCCGAGATCACGGTGCCGCGGATGGAATACGTTTCCTGCGCGGCGGCGCGCGACGGCAGCGCGCCACACAGCAGCAGAAGGGTCGCGCCGAGCCACCGGCGCAGACGGGATGGGCGCATCAAGGGGTCCTCCGGGGAGAGTTGTGAAGTGTACGCGCCGGCCCCGGAACAGCATGGCTTCCGGGGAGGTGGCTCTGGAACCGCCGATTGCAAGATCAGGTCGGCCGTGACGCGTAGTTGGATGTGCCGTAGCGTTGCCGTTTCAATAGCAGCCGCGCGGGTTCCGCGCAAGAGTTCGTTTCCCGGAAATTCGGTATATTCCGGGTGTTCGGGACGCCGCGTTCACTTCGTGGCGGGAGGGGATGCGGACACTGCGGAAGGGTGTCCTGTTTCGCGGTCGGCGCCCGCCGTTCGGGTCCGGGCGAAGGGAAACAGAGGGTGACAAACAGCCCCGCCGCGCGGGGGTGCGTGACGGGGCTGGATCGTGTCGACCGAAGCGCGCCGGCCGATCAGCCGCGCAGGGGGCGGGCGGCCAGGATGCCGGTGGCGTTGCGCAGGCCGTTCACGTAGTCGGCCACGGTGCCGGGGCTCACCTGCACCACGCCGCCGGAAAGCGGGGCGTGCAGCACCCGCATCACCCCGTCGGGGCTTTGGTACGCAAGGCCGGTGTGCGTCACGTCCAGGCCGGCGATACCGGTCCCGAACGCCAGCACGTCGCCGGTCTGCAGCCGCTCCGTGATCCGCGGGATGCGGTCTTTGGGGATCAGGTTGCGCGGCCCCAGCCCACGTTCGTGCTCCGCGATCGCGGCGTGCGCGTCGTCATGGCGCAACGCGGGATAACTGGCGCGGTGCTCGGACATGAAGCGCAGCGGCCGCTCGTCGCGCTCGGCGCCCAGTTCCGGGCCTAGGTCGCGCAGCAGGCCGCGCCGCTCGCCGTCCGCGATCCACTCGCTAAAGTAGTGCAGCCGCGACGTGTATCCGCGCCGCGCGCCGCCGCGGTAGCGCATCCGTTCCACCTCGCGGGCAAAGCGGTCCCATCCCGCGTCCGGCCCCGCCCCCGCCGTCCGGGCGATCGCCAGCGCAGACTCCACCAGCGTCACGCAGTCGAAGCGGTCCAGGTGCAGCGTCAGCGGCTCGGCGTCCGGCGATCCGCCGTCCAGCAGGTACTGCTCCAGCGTGCCCGCCGCGTACGGCGTTCCCAGCGCCAGCTCGCCCACGCGCGCCACGGCGCGGCCCAACGGCGCGGCGTCCGCCAGCCCCTCCGCCCGCAAGGTGCGCAGCCACCCGGCCAGCCGTTCGCGGTCGTCCTGGCCCGGCGCGCCGAATCCATCCGCCGAAAGGGGGAACGGCAGCAGCAGCGCCGCGGCACCCGCCGCCGCGCGCGCCACGAACGCCCTCCGGGTGCATCCACGTGCGTCCATCACATCCATCTCCTCGGGTCCCGCGTCATCCGTCGGCATGGCCGCACCGTACACCCGCCGCCGCGGACAGGTCCTGACCGCCGACTCCGCGAGCCGTGAGTCCGTCATCCTGAGCGAGCGCCACACGGAACCTCGACCCACACAACCGCTTGCACGCGACCGAAGGACCTTCTCTCCGCTCGCGCGAGGCAGGCTCATCCGCCGGGATTCAGCCCCGCGGTTTCGCCGGCAAGACCCTTCAGTCGCCGCCAGGGATCCTGCCAGGGCAAGATCTGCGCGGCGGCCCCCTCACCTCAGGCTCAGCGGTCTTGGCAAACCCCTTCCGAGATCAGTCATCCTGAGGGAAGGCGCCGCTCCGCGAACCACTTTCACGCAAAGGCTTTGGCGCCGACCGAAGGACCTTGTGCGCCTGACTGAGGGACTTGAACGGCTCCCGATGGCTGGACCTGGCGCGACCCGACAAAGATCCTTCGGTCACGCGCAAGCATCTGTGGCCATGAGCGTTACGGAGGTGCGCCCCCTCAGGATGACACCGTGCCTCGTTGGGAGCAGGTGAGGTTGGGCAACATCCTCTCGGGATGACTGAGCTTCGCGGCCATAGCCCCAACGGATCGAGCGCTCTCCGGATCGACAGCCGAACTCACATCCCGAACGGCCCCTCGCCCGGCTCGCCGATGCTGCCGGAGTCCAGCACGGCGCGCAGCAGGTCATCCAGCAGCGACAGGCGCTCGCGCTCCTTGCGTGTTTCCAGCAGCTCCTGCTGCCAGCCAGGGTCGATGCGGATGGCCTGCGCGATCTGAAAGCCCGTCTCGGCGTACGGATCGATCTCGGGAAAGGGCTGCTTGTAGCGCACCACCTCTTCCAGCACCCGGTAGAACAGGTCGATGGAGCGGCGGCGCCGCGGCACCAGTCCGCGCTTGTCTTCCTTTTCGTCGTCGTACGGGGCGGCCAGCGCCTCCCAGTACGCGGCGCCGCTCTCGATGCCGTCCTCGATGCGAAAGCGGTCCAGGCCGCGGCAAAGGATGAGCGAGCGGCCGTCGGGGAGGGGCTGGTACTTGAGGATGCGGGCCACGCACCCCACCCCGCCGTTCTCCGTGCTGAACGGGCCGTGGCGGTCGGGGTCGTGGTAAACCAGGCCAAACTGCTCGTTTCCCTCTACGCAGTGCGCCACCATCTGCCGGTACCGCGGCTCAAAGATGTGCAGCGGCATCGGCGCGCCCGGAAAAAGGACCGCGGGGATGGGAAAGAGCGGAAGGCGCATTCAGGCCGGGGGCGGGGGATGGAGTGCTCCTGCGAAAGTGCCGCATCCGGAGCGCCACCGCAAGCGGCCCTTACGTTCACTTGCATCCACCTTCAGAAAGAACACGCGAACCTCACCCGGCGTTGACGGAGTCCACGCTTCGTCCGTGCACGGCGGATCTCTTTCCTCCGCAATCGCCCCACGCGGTTGCGGGGCGCCGGACGGGTGCGGCGCCAGCGTCAAAGGAACGAATGGCGGCAGCTGGCCGGCTGATCAATCTCCGTCGGGAAGACGACGCCAGCGCGCCGCCGTCACCCACGCGGGCCCCTGGAGCTTGCCGCCGGGAAGCGGCATCCGCAGTTCCCACGTCCCGGGCTGAAAGGCAGGCGTGTCGACGAGGTACTCCGTGGGTCCGGGATCGGCGCCCGTATCCAGCCGCAGGTTCAGCCGCAGCCGCATCACCTGGCCGCCACGCGTGAGCACCACTTCGTCGATGTGCACGCGGCAGTCGCCCCGCCCCCACCAGTACAGCGCGTGCGCCCCCGGCGGCACGTGCGGGCGCCAGCGGCCGTCGGTGCGGTGCTCCACCCGGTGCCGCTGGTCCGACGAGTCCGGCCGTTCGGGAGTGTAGGTGTAGCCGTCCAGCTCACGCGGGTGGATAAGCGCGCCCTGCTCGTCACGCACCAGCAGCGCCACGCTGCTGGGCCAGCAGTGCTGCGCCGCCGCCGGCCGCGCGAGCGCCGCGGAAGCAAGGAGGATCGTGAGAAGCGCGGCAGCGTGGAGCAGGCGGAACCGGCGTGGCATCGCACACTCTCCGGGCAGGGGCGCGGGACGCTGGATGTGCCGCCGCGGGCCATCGATCGAACAGCTCGTCCACCCTGAAGCGCCAGCCGGGCACGGCGGGCTCCGCGTGGGCGATGTCGCCGCGGCGGTATACCGTCGCGTGCCCCGGATGGTTCGAGTGGCAGGCGCGGATCAGGGTTTCGCGCAGCACGTCCACGTCCCACACCACCTGCGTACCCGCCGCGAAGTAGTCCGCCCGCTTCGCCGCCATCCGCTGCTCCGCCTCGTCGCCGTGATCGATTTCGTCCCGCACCTCCACGGCAAACACGGGCGCTACACGAAGATAGCCGCCATCTGAATCCGGTCCCGTGTACCAGCTTACATCTGGACAGATGGCCTGCCGGTTGGGAAGGTCGAGGATATATGCCAGCCGTGAACCGAAAACGCGTCCTCCACCGTGCTGCCGTTTATACTGGTGAAGGCTGATGAGGATGTTGCCGGCGGCGTTCGCCGTCAGGCCACCAGACGGGCCGATGACCAGCATCTCACCGTTGACGATCTCCGCCTTGTGCTTCGTCCGGCGCAGATCGTCGATGGTCGCGGGGCGGCCGTGCGGGACGACCTTGATCTCCCCCGGCTCCCAGAGCCAGTTGTCGTCCTCGATCACCTCCAGCACCGACACCTCGCCGGTGTCCATCACCGGAACAGCTCGTCCACCTGGAACCGCCAGCCGGGCACCGCAGGCTCGGCATCGGCGACCTCGCCGCGGTGGAAGACGACCGGGTTCTCGGGATCGTGGGCGTGATACGCACGAATCCAGCCCTCACGCAGCACGTCCACATCCCACACAACCTGCGCTCCCGCGGCGAAATAGAGGCTGCGTTTCAGCTTCATCTCGCGTTCTGCGGTAAGGCCATAGTCTCCGGCACTGCGGACCTCGACGGCGAGGGCCGGCGCGCCATATACGACCTCGTGGTCAGTCACCTCGCCCACGAACCACGCAACGTCGGGAAGGAACGCCTGCGTACGTGGGGTCTGAAGCACAAACCTGACGCCTTCGCTGATCGCATGTCCACCACCTCGGCTCTGCGCGTGGATATACAGGCTGAGACGAATGCGGAACGCAGCATTCCCAGGTCCGAACTGGGTTCCGGTCACGGGGACGATCTTCCCGTCGATGAGCTCGGCAGGGGCTTCGTATTCCCAGAGATCCTCAAGCGTCGCCTCACGGTCCAGGGGTGCGATGTTCATCGATGCTCCTGTTGGGTTGGCGTGAGGTGTCATTTGGCGGCGACCCTTTGACGCGCGCCCAGTAAGGTAACAGAGTGAACAGCCAGAGCGGAAGAGGTGGACGCGCACTTGGCGCCGCCCCTCACGGAACCCGCCACCGCTCAGCCGGCGGGCTCGATCCGCTCCGACAGCCGCCGCAGGCCGGTGCCGTCGGCGTTGATGATCCAGAGCGTTCCGCCGGTCTGGAAGTACTTGGTGAACACGATGCGCCGCCCGTCCGGCGACCAGACAGGATCGCGCGGCCATCCGCCGGGCGCGGGGTACTTCGGGCCCCGACGCATGTCACGCCGCTGCTGGGTGAACACCACGCGCTCACCCGTGCCGTCCGTCCGAATCACGTGCAGGGTCACACGAGCCCCCGGCTTGCCCGGATGACGCGTGAACACGAGCCACTGGCCGTCCGGGCTCCACGCGGGGTTGGTGCCGCGGGTCAGCAGCCGCCGCCGCCCCGTCCGCAGGTCGATGACGGCGATGCGGTCGCCATCCGGTCCACCCGTCGGCCGAACCGCCAGCGCACGGCCGTCCGGTGACCATGCGGGATCCGCGTCGCGCGGCGCGCCCACCAGCCGCCGGTCCGATCCGTCCAGGTTCATCACCGTCAGGCGGTCTCCGTCACGGTCCACGCATCCGGGCGGCGTCACGTGCTGCGCCTGGCCCCCGCCAACCGCGATGCCGCACCCCATCCCCAGCGCGATCCGCCGCCCATCCGGCGAAACCGCGGACCGGTACACGTACGATCCGCAGATCCGGCCGGCCTCGCGCCAGCTTTGCGTGTCCAGGTCCAGCGCGGCGACCAGGGTGCAGCCGCCGTAGCCGTGCTCCGGCAGCACGAACACCGTGCGGCGGTCGGCGGACAGGGACGGACGCACCATCCAGCTGGCGGAGTCGCGGCACCACGCCCGCCCTGTGAGCACGGGCGCCGGCGCGGAGCCGCCATGTGTCCGGTAGATACCGCTGCCGCCGCAGGGTGAGGTGTCGCGATAGTCGTAGCCGCCGCGCACCTCCGTGTGAACGAACAGAACCTGCCGGCCGTCCGCGCTCCACCCCAGCGGCTGGATCTCGGGCCGGTAGTTGGGCCCGAGATCCAGCGCCTCCACCGCGGCGCGGGCAGCACACGTGGCGGTCCAGGCGCCCACCGCGACGCAGGCAGCCGCGGCGAGCGCGGCGGGAAGGCGGCGCAGCCCGCGCACCGGCGCCTCAGTCCGCGGCGATGCGCTCGGGCTCAGCCTGCGCGGCCGCCTTGTCCCGCAGCGCGCGCCACATGCGCGGCGGCGAGAAGGGAAGCGAGTCCATCCGCACCCCCACGGCGTCGAAGATGGCGTTGGCGATGGCGGGGATGGAGGGGTGCAGCGGGCCCTCGCCGGCCTCCTTGGCGCCGTACGGGCCCTCCGGGTCGATGCTCTCCACGATCAGCGAGCGCAGCTCCGGCGTGTCCAGCGAGGTAGGAATGCGATAATCCAGCAGCGATGGCGCGTTGTGCAGACCGGCGCGGCCGTGGTCGGCGTCCTTGAAGATGTGCTGCTCCATCAGCGCCTCGGCAAAGCCCATGTACGCCGAGCCCTCCATCTGCCCCTCGACGATCTGCGGGTTGAGCGCGCGTCCGCAGTCGTGCGCCACCCAGATGTTCTTCACCTCCACGAACCCCGTCTCGGCATCCACCTCCACCTCGGCCACGTGCGCGGTGAACGAGTACGCCGGCGACGCGCCGATCGTGCCGCCGCGGTACTCGCCGTGCACGTCGCGCGGCGTGTTGTAGCTGCCCACGCTGCCCAGCGTGCCGTGCCTGGCCTCGGCCAGGTTGAACGCCTCGACGATGGAGATGTTGCGCCCCGTGTCCTGCCCGTCCATCGCCCGGCCGCCGGCCAGCAGCACGCGATTCGCCGGAATCCCCCACTCCGCGCCCACGGCGTCCTGCACCATCGCCTTGAGCTTGCGCGCCGCGTCCACGCAGGCGTTGCCCAGCATAAAGGTGACGCGCGACGAGTACGCGCCCAGGTCCACCGGCGTAAAGTCCGTGTCGCTGGGCAGCACGCGCACGTAGTCCAGCGGCACCCCCAGCTCCTCGCAGACGATGTATGCCACCAGCGACGTCGACCCCTGGCCGATGTCCGACGCGCCGGAGAAGACGGCCACGCGGCCGGAGCGGTCCACCTGCAGCTGCACGGCGGACTGCGGCATCCGGTTGGGATAGATGGGATAATTGGTCCCGCTGATGTAGCACGAGCCCGCGACGCCCAGCCCACGGCCGTAGCCCAGCTTGCCGCGCCGCTCCTTCCACCCGCTGGCGCGCTCCACGGCGTCCAGGCACTCCATGAAGCCGTTGGACGTGACGCGCAGCTCGTTGACCGTGCGCCGGAAGCTGCCCATGAAGTTGCGGCGCCGCAGCTCGATGGGGTCGATGTTCAGCCGCTCCGCCAGCTTGTCGAGCGTGACCTCGAAGGCGAAGCGGGGCTGCACGCTGCCGTGGCCGCGCTTGGGCCCGCACGCCGGCTTGTTGGTAAAGACGCGGGTGGAGTTGAAGCGGTACGCCGGGATCTCGTACGGCGCCGCCAGCAGCTGGCCGCTGTAGTACGTCGTGACCAGGCCAAACGACGAGTACGCGCCGCCGTCCAGCAGCGTTTTGGCATCCACCGCCGTGAGCTTGCCGTCCGCCGTGGCGCCCACGCGGTACGTCATGTGGAACGGGTGCCGCCCGCGGTGGGCGTAGAACACCTCTTCGCGGGTGTAGAGGATCTTCACCGGCCGGCCCGTCTTCATCGCGAGCTTCGCGACGCAGAACTCCAGGTCGAACGGCTCGCTCTTGCCGCCAAATCCGCCGCCCACGTGCGGCTGGACGACGCGTACTTTCGCCGGATCCAGCTCCAGCACCCTGGCCAGCTCGCGGTGCAGGTAGTGCGGCACCTGGGTGCTGGACCAGACCGTCAGCCGCCCGTCCGGCGCCCCGCCCTGCTCCCACATCCCCACCGCGCAGTGCGGCTCGATGGGCGTGTGCGTGGTGCCCTCGAAAAAGTACTCGCCCTCGATCACCACGTCCGATTCGGCCAGCCCCTGCTCCACCTCGCCAAAGTCCAGCTTGACGATCTTGCTGATGTTGCCGTTGTGCCCAGCCTTCTTGGCTTCGTGAATCTGCACGTCGGTGCGGCGCGCGGCTTCGAACGGGTCCAGGATCGCCTCCAGCACCTCGTATTCGACGCGGATCAGCTCCACCGCGCGGTTGGCCGTGTCCTCATCTACCGCCGCCACCGCCGCCACCGCGTCGCCGATGTAGCGCGCCTTGTCCGTGGCCAGCGCGTTCTCGTCCGGCGTCCAGACGATGATGCCGAAGGGGATGGGCATCTCCGCGCCGGTGACCACCGCGGCCACGCCGGGAAGCGCCAGCGCGGCGGAGGCGTCGATGGAGACGATGCGGGCGTGCGGGTGGGGGGAGCGCAGGATCTTGGCGTGCAGCATCCCCGGCAGCACCAGGTCGTCGGTGTAGCGCGCGCGGCCGGTGGATTTCTCCAGCCCGTCGGTCTTGCGCATCCGCCGGCCCAGCACGTTCAGCGGCCTGGCCTTTTCCTCGCGGTCGCCGTACAGCTTTACCCGCTCGCCCACGGGCTCGCCCGCGTGCGACTCCGCGTGGTCCACGACCGGGGTGCCGCGCTCCGCGACCTCGGGCTCGTCGGGCGGAACGCCGCCGCGGGCACTCTCGAACTCCTGCCGTTCCGCGTTCATGCCGCCACCTCCCTGCCCCGCAGCGTGGCCGCCGCCATCTCCACCGCGTCCAGGATCTTGGTGTAGCCGGTGCAGCGGCACAGGTTGCCGCTCAGCGCGTCCTTGATCTCGTCGCGCGTGGGGGCCGTGTTCTCCTCCAGCAGCGCCGCCGCACTCATCAAAATCCCCGGCGTGCAGAAGCCGCACTGCGCCGCGCCGCACACGTCGAACGCGTCCTGCAGCGGGTGCGGCACCCCCGGCCCCGTGCGCAGCCCCACCAGCCCTTCCACCGTGCGCACGTCCTGCCCCACCGCCTCGTACACGGGAGTGATGCAGGAAAGCGTGGGCACGCCGTCCAGCCACACCGTGCACGCGCCGCAGTCACCCTTGTCGCACCCCTGCTTGCTGCCGGTAAGCTGCACGGCGTAGCGCAGCGCCTCGAGCAGGCTCCAGTGGGTGGGCACCGCGACCTCGTGCGTGTCGCCGTTTACGTTGAGGGTGAGAAGGTCCTTCATCAGCCCCGATTTCGGTGGATGAACGACGCCCGCACCTTCTGGAAGTGCACGCGCCGCGCGGGTTTGACCATCTTCGCAACTTAACCCGCGCCATCTGGAGGGTCAACGCACGCGCGCCTGCTTTTCGAACACGCGTTCGACGGAATCTGGCAAGTTCCGTCTTCAAGTGGACCACGCAAAAAGAGGGGGCGCGGAGATCAGATCTCCGCGCCCCCCGAATCCGACCTGGCCCTTTCGCTCAGCGGTCGCCCTTGTCGCCCTGGCCAGGCTTGGACTTGGTCTTGGCGTGCTGGCGCCGGTCCGCCGCCAGCGACTTGCCCACGTCCACCTGGTCCTCTGTAAAGCGGCCGTTCTCGTCGCGGCGAATGTACCGCTTGTCGCCCTCGTTGGGCTCGATCAGCTCGCGCTTGCTTGACATCTGCAATCCTCCGGAGAGTCGGGATTCGCTGTAAACGCCGCTTCCTCATCCACTTCCGCCTTGCATAGTCCGGGCCGTGGCCCCGAACAATCGTATCAGCGGTGGCGCGAGGACGGCATCGACAGACGCTTACGAAAGTGCGAGAGTGCGAAAGGAACGGGCTCCGGTGTTGCGCCGGAGCCCGTTCCTGGTATCTGCCGCCAGCCGGCGGCGTTAGCACGGGTAACAGTTCTGTCCGGTTTTGGGGATGCCGCAGGAGTCGGCGCAGCTTCCCTGGTAGCAGGTGTCGCACGGGGAGGTGGCGTACGCGCGCGTGGCACACCGCAGCGTGCCAATCTGGTTTCCTTCCACCGTGCCGCTCGCCTCGGGGGCCTCCGCCTCGGCCGCGAACGAGGTCACCTGCAGGGCATCGACATCCAGTCTGATCTTTTTCATCGGACCGCTCCCGGCAAAGGTAAAGAAAATCCGGAAAGGACATGGATGGCGATGCAAGACCGGCTCCATCGACATCATCCCTGTCGGGAATACGGCGGGGATCTCGTTGCGTGTCCGCCGGGGGCGCACGCAGTCCGCGCGAGGCAGGAACAGGGCAAGAGCGCCGCGCATTCCGAGTGACCGGCGCCGGAAAGAGCGGGCGTCCAGCTAACTGTCTGAAAACATTGGGCGCCACACGGTTGACGGCACGAGCCATTGGTGCCATACTCAACGTGAGGATGGTCCGTTCGTACGCTGGTACCCACCCTGCGGCGCCCCGCCGCGCCTTCTCCCGATGATCTGCGGAATTGTGCTGGCCGCCGGCCGTTCGCGGCGTATGGGCGAGCCCAAGGCCCTGCTTGTCGCGGGAGACGAGACCTTTCTGCGGCGCGCCGTCCGTGCGCTGCGGGAAGGCGGCTGCGCGTACGTGGTGGTCGTTACCGCGCGGCTGGACGACGAGACGGCGCGCACCATCGCCGAAGAGGCGGCGGCGCTGTACGCGGGGATCGCCGTAAACCCGGCGAACGAGTCCGAGCAGGCCGACTCGCTGCGCATCGGGCTGATGTCGCTGCCCCCCGAGGCCGTGGCGGCCGTGGTCGCGCCGGTGGACGTCCCCGACGTCTCCGGCGCCCTCGTACGTGCCGTGATCGACGCGTACCGGCGTACGGACGCCCCCGTCGCCCTTCCCGCGCGCGACGGACGGCACGGGCACCCGGTGCTTTTTGACCGCCGCGTGTTCGCGGAGCTGATGCGCCCGGGGCTGCCGCGGGGCGCGCGCACCGTGATCCACGCCCACGCCGCCGCCCTGGCCGAGGTGCCCGTGGACGCGCTTCCCCCGGACCTGGACACGCCGGAAGAATACCGGCGCTGGCGGCAAAACGCGTGATTGAAAGGCTCAGCCTGGCGGACGCCGTCCACCACGCCCGCGAGGCGCTGGAGGGCGGCGCCCCTGTCGTTGCCCTCACGGTGCTGGATGCCCCCGACGGTGCCGCCCCCCACGGAGCGCGGATGTCCGTCTGGGCCGACCGGTCCGCCGGCACCCTGGGCGACCCGAATCTTGACGCCGCGGCCATCCGTATGGCTCGTGGCGTCCTTGCGGAAGGCGGCAAGGCGGGGCCGCGGTCGATTGAGGCGGACGGGCACGGCGTCACGCTGTACGCCGAGCCGCACCATCCGCCGCCGGAGCTGGTGATTGTGGGGGCGGGGCACGTGGCGCGTCCGCTCTGCCGGCTGGGGGCCATGCTGGGGTTTCGCGTCACCGTGCTGGACGACCGGCCGGAGTTCGCCACCCGCGAGCGCTTTCCCGAAGCGGCGGAGGTCCGGCAGCCGCGCTTCGACCAGCCGTTTCGGGACGTGCGCATCAACGCGCGGACGTACCTGGTGCTGGTGACGCGCGGCCACAAGTACGACTTCGAGGCGCTGCGCGACGTCCTGCATCGACCGGAACTGCCGGCGTACGTGGGGATGATCGGCAGCCGGCGGCGCACGCGGGCCGCGCTGGAGCAGCTGGCCCGCGACGGCATTGGCGACGAGCGGCTGCGCGCCGTCCATGCGCCCATCGGCCTGGACATCGGCGCGGAGACGCCGGAGGAGATCGCGGTCGCAGTGGCGGCGGAGCTGGTGATGGCGCTGCGCGGCGGCACGGGCCGCCCGCTACGCGACCTGGAGCGCGTCGCCGAACGGTGGTTGCGCGCGCCGGAGCGGGACACGGACGCGAGCTGACACGCGCCGCGGCCGGCGGAGCGGAAAACGTACCTTCGTACCTTCGTACCTTCGTACCTTCGTACCTTCGTACTCTCGTACTCTCGTACTTTCGTACCTTCCGGCCATGTATCGCACGTGTATCTTCTGCTCCGCCAACCTGGGCGCCAACGAGGCCGTAGAGGCCTTTCCCGTGGGGCGCAGCGTGGCGTTCGACGCCTGGAAGGGGCGGCTGTGGGCCATCTGCCAGCGTTGCGGGCGGTGGAACCTGGCGCCGCTGGAGGAGCGGTGGGAGGCGGTGGAGGAGGCCGACAAGCGGTTCACCGACTCGCGACTGCGGGTGCAGTCGGAGAACATCGGGCTCTGCAAGCTGCCGGACGGCACCCGGCTCATCCGCGTGGGCGACGCGCTGGCGGGCGAGCTGGCGGCGTGGCGCTACGGCGACCAGCTGGTGCGCCGCCGCCGCCAGTACATGATCGCCGGCGCGGCCACGGCCACGGCGGGCCTTGTCCTGCTGGGTGGCATGGTGGCGCTGGGGGTGGGAACCGGGCTGGGCGGCTTCTGGAGCGTGTTCGCGCAGGGGTGGGAGGAGCGGCAGTCGCGCAAGGTCATCCACCGCCTCCCCGCGGCGCTTTCCCCCACCGGGCGCGAGGTGGCCATCCGCCGCTGGCACGTGCAGGGCGCGCGGCTGGCGCAGGCGGACGGCGGCGAGATCGGCCTGCGTATCCCCGACATCGACCGGGAGAAGCGCAAGACGGACGGCTGGGGACGGATGAAGTTCGGCACGGGGACGGAGGTGCTGGTGCCGGGCGACGATGCGCGGCTGGTGCTGAGCCGGGCGATGGTGGCCGTCAACAAGAAGGGCGCCTCGCGCGATCGCGTGGGCGACGCCGTGCGCCTGATCGAGCACGCGCGCTCCGCCGAGGAGTACCTCAAGCAGGCGGCGGCGCGCGGCGGGGTGCTGGGCAAGCGCGAGGGGATGGAGAAGCAGCAGCTGACCCCCGTGGGCGCGCTGGCGCTGGAGATGGCGCTGCACGACGAGTCGGAGCGCCGCGCCCTGCAGGGCGAGCTGTCCGCGCTGGAGGCGGCGTGGCGCCAGGCGGAGGAGATCGCCGAGATCGCCGACGCGCTTCCCGACGTTCCCGCGCCGGAGCCGCCGCGGCTGGTGAACGGGTGAACGGGTGAACGGGCGAGCGGTCATCGTCATCTCGCCGGCGGCCTGAGAGGCGTCCGTCATGTACCGCAGCTGCATCTTCTGCGCGGCGCCGCTGGGGTCGAACGATTCCGTCGAGCGCTTTCCCGTGGGCCGCAGCCTGGCGTTCGACGCGGCGCGGGGGCGGCTGTGGGCCGTCTGCCCCGGGTGCGCGCGGTGGAACCTGGCGCCGATCGAGGAGCGCTGGGAGGCGGTGGAGGACGCCGAACGCATCTTCCGCGATACCCGCCTGCGGGTTCAGAGCGAGAACGTGGGCCTGGCGAAGCTGGCGGATGGAACGCGGCTGGTGCGCGTGGGAAAGGCGCTGCCGGGCGAGCTGGCGGTGTGGCGCTACGGCAGGATCATGCTGCGCCGGCGCGCCATCTACGGAGCCATGGCCGGCATCCGCACGGGCTACGGCTTCGGAATGGTACTGGGGGCTGGGGTGGTCACCGCGTCGGCGGGCGTGCTGGTCACGGGCTCCGCGGTGGTGGGGGTGGGCTGCTTCGCGCTCTCCCAGCTCCTGCACACGGTTACGGACTGGCGCCCCCGTGTGGATGACGAACCGCTGCTTCGGTACACGGGCATCGACGCGAACGCCCTGTCGCTGCAAAAGGCGCGATTCGCCTTCACCTTTCACGGTGAGGTGAGCGTGGAACTGCAGCAGCAGGTGCCCGCGCCGTATCAGGAGGAGCCCGGGCAGGTGCTATGGCGCGACGAGCCGGTGGTGCTCCCCGCAGAGCATGCGCGAACGCTGCTGCGCCGCGGAACCGTCCGGCTGAACGCCCCCGGCGCCTCGCGCCGTACGGTGCAGACCGCGATCGCCCTGCTGGCGGCGAGAGGGTCGGCGGAAGACTTTCTGCGCCGCGCCGCCGCGGAGCGGATGCGGGTGGACGACCCGGCCGTGGACGGCCGATTGCGGAGGGTGCGCATGCTCGCCGTGGAAATGGCCGTACACGACGAGCTGGAGCGCGACGCCCTGCGCGGCGACCTTGCCGCCCTGGAAGAGGCGTGGCGCGAGGCTGAGCAGATCGCCGCCATCGCCGACCGCCTGCCCGACGTCGATCCAGAGCCGCCGCGGCTCGCGGCTCGAGCCTGACCGGCGATGTACCGCAGCTGCATCTTCTGCGCGGCGCCGCTGGGGTCGAACGATTCCGTCGAGCGCTTTCCCGTGGGCCGCAGCCTGGCGTTCGACGCGGCGCGGGGGCGGCTGTGGGCGGTCTGCCCCGGGTGCGCGCGGTGGAACCTGGCGCCGATCGAGGAGCGCTGGGAGGCGATCGAGGACGCCGAGCGGCTGTTCCGCGACACGCGGCTGCGCGCCCAGCGCGAGAACATCGGGCTGGCGAAGCTGGGCGACGGCACGCGGCTGGTGCGCATTGGCCGGGCGCTGGCGGCGGAACGGGCGGTGTGGCGCTACGGCGGTGGGCTGGGCGGCGCGGCCTCGTGGCTGCGCGGCGTGCGCGACGCCGCGGTAGACGTGGCGCGGGAGGCGATCGGCGCCGTGCCGGGATTGCTGCCGCTGCTCGACGAAACCGTGCGCGGCTCGGCCCGCTCCCTCCGCGGCAGGCGGGTGATGCACCGGCTGGGCGCCCACCGGGGGCACGGCGGGCTCCTCATCCGCCGCTGGCACCTGGAAACGGCCACGCTGGCGCCGGACGGAGCGGGCGGCGTGGAGATGCAGTTTCCCTTTGGGCTGGGGGCGCACGCGGACGGTGAAGCGGTGGGGCGCATCCGCCGCGCGCCGCAAACGATGGTCGTGGGTGGGGATGAGGCGCAGGTGCTGCTGGCCAGGGCGGTGCCGCTGGTGAACCACGCGCGGCCGCGGCGTCCGCAGGTGATGGATGCGGTAGGGCTGCTGGAGGGTTTCGCCTCGCCCGCGGAGTTCGTGCAGTGGGTTGCGGCGGAGCGGCTTCCCCTTAGCAAGGGCGGGTTTGTGCGGCTGGACCGCGTGGAAGACACGGCCGTGCTGAACCGCCGCGGCGCGCTGGCGCTGGAGATGGCCGTGCACGACGAGCAGGAGCGCCGCGCGATGGACGGGGAGCTGGCCATGCTGCAGGGGATGTGGCGCCAGGCGGAAGAGATCGCCGCCATTGCCGACCGGCTGCCGGACGTCGCCGCGCCGGAGCCGCCGCGGCTGGGCCGGGTTCGCTGAGGAGGAGCGGATGTACCGCAGCTGCATCTTCTGCTCGGCCGCGCTGGGATCCAACGATTCCATCGAGCGCTTTCCCGTCGGACGGTCACTGGCGTTCGACCGGGAAAAGGGGCGGCTGTGGGCGGTCTGCGGAACGTGCGCGCGGTGGAACCTGGCGCCGCTCGACGAGCGCTGGGAGGCGATCGAAAGCGCCGAGCGCCTGTTCCGCGACACGCACGCGCGCGTGCAGCACGAGAACATCGGCCTCGCCAGGCTGCGGGACGGAACGCGGCTGGTCCGCGTGGGCCGGGCCCTTACCGGCGAGCTGGCGGCGTGGCGCTACGGCGAAACGCTGGTGCAGCGGCGCAGGCGATACCTGCGGGTCGCGGCGCCGCTGGGGACGCTGGGCGCGCTCGGCTGGCTGGTCCTGGTCCCCGGGGCGGGGATCCTGCCGGTCGTGGGCGGGGCGGCGGTTGTCGCCGGCGGCCTGGGACGGTGGATCTGGAGCGTCGCACGCGGCACGCAGCCGGTGATGCGCCTTACTCCCCGCGACGCCGACATCCCCGTCCCGGTATCCGTGTTCCCGGAGCACCTGGCCGGCGCGCGGATGATGGTGACGGACGACGGCGGAATCGGCGTGCGCATCACCGGGCTGCGGCACCGCCACGACTGGTCGCGGGCCGGCGGAGCGCGGGTGGTCCACATCCCCACCCTGCTTGCCGGTGCCCCCGGCGCGGCACCTGCTGAGCCGGGCGATGGTGGTCGCGAACCCGCGGGGCGCGGGGCGCGACGCCGTGCTGGAGGGGGTGGAGCGGATCGCCGCCGCCGGGTCGCCGGAGGACTACCTGCGCGCCGCCGCCCGCGACGGATGCGTGCTGATGCCGGAGTTCGAAGGCGCCGCTTCGCCGGTGGGAGAGATCTTCGAGAGCACCCCCGCGTCTCGCCTGGCGCTGGAGATGGCGCTGCACGAGGAGACGGAGCGGCGCGCGCTGGACGGCGAGCTGGCGATGCTGGAGGGGATGTGGCGCGAGGCGGAGGAGATCGCGTCCATCGCCGACCGGCTGCCAGACCTTCCGGTGCCCGAACCGCCGCGCATGGCGGTCTCAGCGGCGCGATTTCGTTCGGAATGTTGACCTGATCGTGTCCACGCAGCCGCTCGGACAGCGGGCCGGATACCGCAAGTCGATGGACGGAAAGTGGTTGCGGCGCGAGAGCGGCGGATGTCGCCGCGCTGGAACAAATGTCGCAGGAGTGACGGACGGACCGTCGCCCGCGTCCAGTGAGCGGAGCAGATGAGCGAAGACCTGGCCGTGTTCGCGGCGGCGGAGCAGGCGGCGCACGAGGGCAGGCCGGCGGTGCTGGCGACCATCGTGCGGTCGCGGGGCTCCACGCCGCGGGGGATCGGCAGCAAGATGCTGGTGGACCCCGAACGCGGGCTTACGGGCACGGTGGGCGGCGGATGCGGCGAGGCAGAGGTCATCGAGGCCGCGGCCGACGTGATCGCCACCGGCCGCCCCCGGCTGCTGCGCATCGACCTTACGGAAGACCTTTTTTCATGGAGCCCCGCCGTCTGTGGCGGGGTGTTTGACGTGTTCCTGGAGCGCGTGTGACGCCGCGCATTTCATCCATCGCCTTTGCCGGCGGGACCCACACGTTCAGCCAGCCGACAACCCACGGATCCAGCACCGTCGCGGACCCCGTCCCCGGCACCTGACCTTCCGAGCCGACATCCACATCCACCCGACGATCCGGACCCGGCCGGCCGCACCGTTGCGCCGGCCCCGCTTCGCGAGCACTACCCCCAAACCCCCTGTATGGGGAAGGACCAACGCATGACCGCAGTACAGCAGCCGCTGGCTCCCGAGCAGCGCGACATGATCCGTGACGAGCTCCTGCGATCCCTGACCAAGCTGGAGCGCAGCATGAAGGCCAACGGCGCCGCGGCGCGCCCGCGCGACCTGGAGCAGGACACGGTGGGCCGCCTGTCGCGGGTGGAGGCGCTGCAGAGCCAGGGCCTTACCAAGACGCTGGCCGCCCGCGAGCAGGTGCAGCTGGAGCAGATCGTGGCCGCGCTGCGCCGCCTGGAAGAGGGCACGTACGGCGCCTGCAACGGCTGCGGCGGGCCGATCCCCATGGAGCGGCTGATGATCTACCCGGAGACGCTGGCCTGCAGCACGTGCGCCTGCCGGGCGTAGGCGGGTAACCGCAGGGAATAGGGAACAGGGAACAGGGAATAGGGAATAGCCTGCGGAACGGCGCATCCGCCGCGCAGGCTCCCTGAAGATTCCCGGGCTGCCCTTCCGGCTCCATCGCGCGTCCCGCCGCCCAGCCATCCGCCGGATCTCCAGAAAACGTTTCCACTCCGCCTGCGAACCTCCCGTTCGCGGGCCGTCGTCGTTTGCTTCGCCCCCGCCCCCGCCGCCCCGTTGCCGTTCCCGCTATCCCCTATCCCTTATTCCCTATCCCCTATCCCCTATCCCTTATCCCCTATTCCCTATTCCCTATTCCCTATTCCCTTCCCCTCGCCCCCCCGATCCGATTTCGCGGTGCGGTGTATGCAGTCCGCCCTCCACCCCGAGGGATGAACGCCGCAAGCCGGAATGGTCATGTTGAAGCGCCTGATTTCCCTGTGGGTGTGGGTGAGCGTAAGCCTGGTGGCCCTGTTCTGGGTACCCTGGCTGGCCTTTCTGTACGTGCTGACCGCCACGCGCGACCCCGGCCGCTACACGGTGGGCCGCTGGTTTCGCCGCGCGGCGGTGGTGTGCACCAAGCTGAACCCCATGTGGCGGTTCCGCACCACGGGCGTGCGCATCCACGACCCGCGCCGCCCGTACGTGGCCGTGGCCAACCACGAGTCGTTCGCCGACATCTTTCTGCTCTCGCACCTGCCGTGGGAGATGAAGTTCCTGAGCAAGGAATCCATCTTCAAGATCCCGGTGATGGGGTGGATGATGCGGATGGCGGGCGACGTGGCGGTGCGCCGCGGCGACGTGACCAGCCGCGCGGCGGCGCTGGAGGCGTGCAGGGACCGCCTGGCCAAGCGCGTATCGGTGATGATCATGCCCGAGGGCACCCGCAGCGCCGACGGGCAGCTGCAGAAGTTCCACGACGGCGCGTTCCGCCTGGCGGTGGAAACCGGCTGCCCCATCCTGCCCATCGCCGTGGCGGGGACGCGCGCGGCCATCACCAAGGGCTCGTGGATGGTGGGCCGCGCGACCGCCGTCGCCCGCGTGCTGGAGCCGATCGAGACCACCGGCCTTACCCTGGCCGACGTCCCCGCCCTGCGCGAGCGCGTCCGGGGCGCCATCGCCGAAGCCCGCGCCACACTGCTGCGGGAACTGCAGACGGCGTAGAGACAGCGGTTGGATTTCTCGGAGGGTTGCACGTGGCCTGTTGCGGTGAATCCGCAGCAGGCCTATTTGCTTTTGGTGATACGATTTACCTGTTCCACAGGGGATAGAGGATCCCTATCCGGAGGCAGGCCCGGACCTACGCTGGTGGCGTTCCGCGAGTGGGGAGAACGCTTTTCCGCGATCTCACAGCTGTATTGGCTGCACGACGGGTCGTTCCTGGTGCAGTTCTACGAAACAAAAGGGTGCATCGACGTTTCGCTGTTGACTGGGTCCGGCCGTACAGATCTCGCAACTTGCTGCAGATGAAACAGATGCATCGGCACCATCCGTTTTCAGCCGGGTGCTGGTGAGGGGGAGAGGAAAAATCTTGATCGTGCGGTGCCACACGCGTAGCGTTCACGGCGGGCAGCGACGCCCAAACCCCGTTGGAGGTTACCTGATGAGTCCCGAGATGCTGACATGGTTGAGCAAGACCGGAGGAGCAGCCGGGATTTTGATCCTTGCGTTGTGGCTGTTTCGCGACCGGATCTACTTCAGTTTCGGTCAGCCGCCAGCGGGGATCCGGTTCAGGCATCCGGAGGATCCCACCGGCCCTGGCCCGCACCGGATCGCGCCTCCCGGACGTCGCAAGACACGGCAGCGCGCGTGACGAGCGGGTTGCCAAGCGGCGGGCCGGGACGCGAGATTCTGCACCTCGTCACCAACCGTTCCGCCGTATCGTGCCTCCCTTGGCATCCATGCCCTTCAACACGCTTGGCTGGAACCGCGTACGCTACACGCTGCTGGCGCCGCTGTACGACCGCGTGGCCGGGTTCCGCCCGCAGCGGCGGCGGTCGATGGAGTTGCTGGCGGCGCGGCCGGGCGAACGGATTCTGGTCGATGGATGCGGGACGGGCGCAGACCTGGCCTTTCTGCCGGCCGACGCGCGGGTGGTGGCGACGGACCTTACGCCCGCGATGGTGGAGCGCACGCGGCTTCGGGCGCAGGCGCTGGGGCGCAGCGTGGACGCGCGGGTGATGGACGCGCAGGCGCTGGACTTTCCCGACGCCAGCTTCGACGCGGTGGTGCTGCACCTGATCCTGGCGGTCGTGCCGGATCCGGTGGCCGCCGTCCGCGAGGCCGCGCGCGTGCTGAAGCCCGGCGGACGTGCGGTGGTGTTCGACAAGTGGGTGCCCGACGCGCGCCAGCCCTCCCTGGGCCGGCGCGCGGCCAACCTGGTGGCCAGCGTGGTCGCCACGGAGATCACCCGCAAGCTGGGCCCGCTGGTGGAAGCCGGCGGCCTGCGCCTTGAGCACCAGGAGCCCGCCGGCAAGGGCGGATTCTTCTCCATCGCGCTGCTGCGAAAGCCGGGGTGAGGCTGGGCCGGGCCCGTCACCGGGAGCCCGGCAGGGTGAGCGAGTAAACTTGCCGCAACAACTGCGGAAAGCCCCGCAAGCCACGCCTGCGCGACGGCGTCGCGCGGCACTCACCTTCCGCCGGCACAACCATCCGCACAGGCGGACATTGCGTTGTCCCAGCCGCGAATGATGACGATTGCGAATCTGATCCGGTGATCCTCCGGTTGCGCACGCGCCGGTGCATGGAATGCCGCACACGGCCGGGCCGCCGAGTCCACGAAGGTGGACTTTGTGCAGTTGTAGCGGCGAATTGATTCGCTCCTGCAGGCGGGCGGCACGTCGCCGGTTCAGATTCTCAAGAGTCATCATCGCGCATGGTTGCGATACCGACGATGTTGTCCCGGCACCGCACCGCCGCCTGTCCCGCTTAGCCGCGACATCCCATCTTGCCCGACACGTTTCTACCCGCCGTACGGAAGTCGCTTGATCAATCCCTTTTCATCCGCCGCTCCCGGCACGTCCCCGCCGCCGCCCGCCGGGCAGCAGGCGTCGGCGCCGAAACCCGAACCGGAGCCGGTCCGCAAGCGCCGCTGGTGGCACCGCAGCGAATCGCGCCGGACGCCGGAGCGCCCGTGCCTTAACTGCGGCGACCAGACGGTGGGCATGTTCTGCCCCCGCTGCGGCCAGCGAAAGGTGGACGTGCGCATCTCGCTGCGCCGGATGCTGGGGGAGGCGCTGGAGGACCAGCTTTCGGTGAACTCCACCCTGCCCCGCACGCTGTTCGCCCTCTTCTTCCGCCCGGGAAAGCTGACGCGCGAGTACGTGCAGGGCCGCATCGTGCGCTACGTGCCGCCTTTCCGGCTGTACCTGGTGAGCTCGCTGCTGTTCTTCGTCATCCTTCCCTTTGTTGCCGATCCCGGCAAGATGATCTCGCTGCAGGACGGCGACACGGGCGCGGACTCCGTCCGCACTGCCCGCATCGCCGATTCCGTTCTGCTGGCGCACGCGCGCCGCAACGGCGAAGACACCGTGCGCCTGGCGACCGCGGTGACCAGGGCGCGCGCGGATCACGGCCACGGCAACATCCAGTTTGGCCCCAATCCCGAGCAGGTGCCGCAGCTGTTCAAGCCGCTGGCGCAGCGGATGAAGAGCACCGAGGACCGGCTGAACGCCATGCCCAAGCGCGAGGCAATGCGGACGCTGATCGAAGCGTTCGAGGAAAACGCGCCCGCCGGCGTGTTCGTGATGATGCCCCTGTTCGCGCTGCTCTTGAAGATCCTGTACGCGCGCCGCAAGCGGTTCTACGTGGAGCACTTTGTCTTTGCGCTGCACGTGCACGCGTTCACCTTCCTTACCGGCGCCATGCTCATGCTGGCGCGCAGCCCCGTGCTGAACGGATTGCTGAGCATCTGGCTGATGGTCTACCTGTTCCTGGCGCTCAAGAACGTCTACGGGCAGGGGATCGTCCGCACCTTCGTGAAGTATGTGACGCTGGGCGTGCTGTACTCGTTCCTGCTGGTCTTTGGCGTCACCGCCACGGTGCTGATGACGGCGCTTTCGCTGTAGAGCGTGCGGAAGGCCCCGTCGCGCGCTCGCCGACGCGCCTTCACCAAAAGACAAGAGGCCCGCGGGAATCCCTCCCGGCGGGCCTCTTCGCTTCCGGGCAAGCTTCGCTCCGGCTTACTTCAGGGTGCCGATGAGGTGGCTGAGCGTGGTTACCCGCTCGTTGTACGTAGTGGCGCCGAGCCCGACGTATACCTCGCTCGTGTTGGCCAGAGGGATCACGTACGAAGTGTCGAGCACACCGTACGGGGAGTAGCCAAACCCTTCCGCCGTGATGCTGCCGCTGGTGCGGACGGCGCTCCCTGTCCATCCGATCGGACGCTTCCAGATACGAAGCGTGCGAATACGCTCCGTGCTCTGCGTTCCCGCCCCGACGCCCACGATCGCCTCCCCCGGAAGCGCCTCGGCATACACCTCGAGGGCGTGCGTGGGGTTCGTTCCATAGCGCCGCAGCTCGGTAGGCCCGAACGTACCATCCTCGTAGATTCGCTGGAACTTCAGGTGGAGCGTCGTGATGTCTTCGTCTCCACTCATCCGCATCCCGATCCCGATCAGCACCAGGTACCCGCCGCAGGAAGTCCACCCGTTCCCGCTGGCTTCAAGGCTGTCCCAGGGCCGATTACCCGTATTCACCGCCGTGTACGTGTCGATGATCGATGGGGTGGTGCAGGGAGGAACGTAGCACCATGCACTGGGATCATCGCGCGGACAGGGCTCGCACCCCCAGGTGTAAATGGGGTCGCACGGAGTGCAGTAGGGATCGTAGTAGGGGTTGCACGGCGTGCAGTAGGGATCGTACGTGGGATCGCACGGAGTGCAGTAGGGATCGTATGTGGGATCGCACGAGTTCGGCTGCAGCGTGGCGTTGATCGGCTTCGTGTAGAAGGTGTAGACACGATCCGCGGTGGGGGCATTGAGGGCCACCATCTCACCGGTCACCGGGTCGATCTTCGACGTCGGTGCCGTCATCTCCGCGGTCGGGCTGGTCACGCTCTCGAAATCGCTACATCCAGTCAGAACCGTGGATACAGCCAGGACCATCCCGATAAGAATCGTCTTTAAATACATGAGTCGCTTCCAGAAGAGGGGGAGGAGTGTGCCGTGCTCACAGCGACACGGCAGGAGGACGGGAGCGGCCATTCTCCCGCTGTCGGCTCCGGACCAGAGCCCATGGTTGCATGGCGTGCCAGGGTGCAACCCACCCGGAACAAAAGTTCCCTGCGAAGAGTTTGACGGATTACGTATTGATTGTCAAGGCCCAATGAGATCGACACTACTGGCTATTTGCATCTCCGGATAGCGTGGCTACTCGAGGGACACGTCTGCGTGCTGGCGATGCTCGTCCATCGCGCCGCTGCCGGGCCGCACAGGGGTGAGGGTGGCCGCGAGCGATGCGGGAGCCTGCGCCCGCGGGTGAGGGGCACACCGCCGACGCCAGTTCAATGCACGTCGAAGCGCCACCCGCCGCGACGGGCCCTCTCCCCCGACGTACCTTTTGCTCGTTCCTCGCAACGGCCGTCGACCCCTCCCCCAACTTCGGGGGAGGGGTTGTGCGCACGGCGAGTGGGGTGTGCCCCGGAGACGGTCGAAGCGGGACCGGGTTCTCCCCTCTCCGTGAGGAAGGAACGGGGAGGGGCCGGGGGAGGGGCACACCGCCGGGCGCCAGTTCGATGCACGTCCAAGCGCCACCGCCCCGACGGGCCCTCTCCCCCGACGGGCCTTTTGCTCGTTCCTCGCAACGGCCGTCGACCCCTCCCCCAACTTCGGGGGAGGGGTGGGGTGGACCGAACCTGCGGTGTGCTTGGGAAAAACGAGGCGAGATCGGGTTCTCCCCTCTCCGTGAGGAACGAACGGGGAGGGGCCGGGGGAGGGGCACACCGCCGACGCCAGTTCGATGCACGTCCAAGCGCCGCCCGCTCCGACGCTCCGCAGCCGGAATTTCGCGTCACCCCTCTCCCGCGCAGTTTGCGGGAGAGGGGCCGGGGGTGAGGGG
>NZ_JBMDXM010000246.1:0-62463 GCF_048594345.1 Longimicrobium sp. | reverse complement strand
GCCACGCCGCGCTCGTCGTCAGCACCGAGCATCGAACTGGCGCCGGCGGGGTGCCCCTCCCCCGGCCCCTCCCCGTTCGGTCCTCACGGAGAGGGGAGAACTTCAGTGATCGACGACCAGCATCACACTGCGTCCGCGGGCGCCCCCCCTCTCCCGGCCTCTCCCCCCCGAACTGCAGGGGGGAGAGGAGAAATTCGATCGCGCTGCGGAAGGATCGGGACAGATCCCCGATCGTGGCTCGACGAAAGGCATCGAACTGCGTCCGCAGGCGTCCCCCCCCCCTCTCCCGGCCTCTCCCCCCCGAACTGCAGGGGGGAGAGGAGAACTTCGATCCCGCTTCGACGGTGGTCGGGCGCACCAACCTCCCCCGGCAGTTTCGGGGAGGTGGGCCGGTGGTGCCGGCCCGGAGGGGGCCTGCGCCGAAGCCTCCGCAGCGCCTCGATCCCTGCCCTACCTCAACCTCCCCCAGTCTTTTTTGGGGGAGGTGGGCGAGTGGTGCGAGCCCGGTGGGGGCGCCCCGCGGACGCAGCTCAATCTGTCCGCTGCGCGAGAGACGCCGCTTACCCGAAGTGGCGGTTGAAGTCGTCGCTCACCTGGCGCAGAAGGCGCTCGATGGCGTCGCGCGACTGCGGAAAAAAGAGGGTGTCGGAGAGGGAGTTGAGCGCGCCGCGCACGTCCTGAAAGCGGTCCGCGGCGCCCAGCAGCACCTCGCCCAGGCCGTGGCGCAGGGCCAGGTCGCTGCCCGCGGCCATGCGAAAGCCCGCCGCACCCAGCGCGTCGTAGTACGAAAGCGGCGGCGCGCCGCGGCGCTGCACGCGGTGGGTGATGTAGTCGGGAAACACGCCGCCCAGCCAGAGGGCAAAGTTGCCCAGGTGCACGCGCAGCAGAAACTCGCGCTCGCCGCGGGCGCGCTCCAGCGCGGCCAGGATGTCGGCCAGGTAAACGAACGGCTCGCCCTGCCCGCCGTCCACGCGGTGCGCGCGCCCCGCCACGGCAAAGTCCAGCAGCACGGCGGCCGTGTAATCCGCCAGCCGCCGGTCGTGGATTTCGCGCTGCATGAGCGCGTGGCGCACCATCACGTAGAACACCAGCGGCGCCGGCGCCATGCTGATTCCCTCGCCGCGCGCCAGCGCCCGCAGTACGGCGGTGTCGTCCAGCAGCGCGTCCAGCCCCTGCTCGCGCAGCCTCTCCTCGCCCCCGGGCCCGACCACCGCCAGCAGCATCTCCGCCTCGCGCCTGCCGAACGACGCCCTCACGTTTGGCTTGATCATGTGGATTCTCTCCGCAAACCGGGTTTGGGTCTGCAAGGTACTACCGGGCCGCACCACCCCGGGGTTCCATCCCCCAGAGGCCCGGGTCAAAACTTCGTGCAACCGAAATGCCGGAACTTCTGGCGCCGCCGGGCGGAGACGAAGGAGAGGAAATCGTCACCGTTCGAGAGTTTGTACAAAGTTTGAGGCGACGACTGGGTTTTCGCGAACGGATCAGGATCGGATTACGCCAGCGTACGTACACTCTGTGCACTCAGACGGCGGGAATCCGCGCAACACGTAGATTCGTGTTTCTTTCGAGGCACGCACTTTGCCCACCTGCTGTTTGCCCGGGAACGCCAGCAGAAGGCCATTTTCTGCGTTGCTCCCGCCTGATTCCATCCCGAAGCCGGTTTCCTCCATGCCTGAGCCCATCCCGGGCGCACGCGGTTCCGACCGCGCGCGCAAGCCCGACCTTCTGTGTTTTTCGCACCTGCGCTGGAACTTTGTCTACCAGCGCCCGCAGCACCTGATGAGCCGCTTTGCCCGTGACCGGCGCGTGTTCTACTGGGAAGAGCCCGTGCACCACGACGCGGGTCCGTGGCTGCAGGTTACCCACGGCGACGACGGGGTGACGGTCATCGTCCCGCACCTGCCCAGCCTGGACGCCGCGGAGGCCGAGCCGGCGCTGCGGCGTCTGCTGGACGGGTGGATGGAGGAAACGGGGATCGGCCGGTTCGTGGCGTGGTTCTACACGCCCATGGCGCTGGGGTGGGCCGGGCACCTGGACCCGCTGGCGACCGTCTACGACTGCATGGACGAGCTTTCCGCCTTTCGCTTTGCCCCCGCGGAGCTGCTGGAGCGCGAGGCGCAGCTCATGTTTCGCGCGGACCTGGTGTTCACCGGCGGCTCCAGCCTGTACGAGGCGCGGCGGGACCGGCACCCCTCGGTGCACCTGTTCCCCAGCAGCATCGACGCGGATCACTTCGCCGCCGCGCGCGAGCCGCGGGAAGACCCGGCGGACCAGGCCGGCATCCCGCACCCGCGCATCGGCTTTTTTGGCGTGCTGGACGAGCGGTTCGACGCGGCGCTGGTGCGCGCGCTGGCCGCGGCGCGCCCGGAGTGGCACATCGTGCTGATCGGCCCCGTGTGCAAGGTAGACCCGGCCGACCTGCCCCACGGTGACAATCTGCACTACCTGGGGCCCAAATCCTACGCCGATCTTCCGGCCTACATCGCCGGGTGGGACGTGGCCGCACTCTTTTTCGCGATGAACGAGTCCACCCGCTTCATCAGCCCCACCAAGACGCCGGAGTACCTGGCCGCCGGCAAGCGCACCGTGTCGTCGCCGGTGCGCGACGTGGTGCGCGCCTGGGGCGACGGACTGGTGGCCATCGCAGCCACGCCGGAGGAGTGGGTGGATGCCGTCGTGGCGGCGCTGGCGGACGAGGGGCGGGCGGAGTGGCTGGACCGGGTGGATGCGCGGCTGGCGCGCTCGTCGTGGGAAAGCACCTGGGCGGGGATGGACGCGCTGATCGACCGCGCGGCGGAGGGACGGCTGGCCACGCGGACGGAGACGCGCGCGATGGAGACGGAACGCGCCACGGAGCGCGACGGATTTGCCGCCGCGGCGGGGGACTGAATGTTCGACTACCTGATCGTGGGGGCCGGGTTCGCGGGAAGCGTGCTGGCGGAGCGGCTGGCGGCGGACGCGGGAAAAAAGGTGCTGGTGGTCGACAAACGGCCCCACATCGCCGGCAACGCGTACGACGAGTACAACGACGACGGCGTCCTGGTTCACCGCTACGGGCCCCACATCTTTCACACCAACTCGCGCGAGGTGTGGGACTACCTGGGCCGCTTTACGGAATGGCGCCCGTACGAGCACCGTGTGCGCGCCAGCGTGGACGGGATGCTGCTCCCCATCCCCATCAACCTGGACACCATCAACCAGCTGTACGGCCTTTCGCTGACCTCCATGCAGGTGGAGGACTTCTTTCACTCCGTGGCCGAGCCGCGCGAGGTGGTGCGGACGTCGGAAGACGCGGTGGTCGGGCGCGTGGGGCGCGAGCTGTACGACAAGTTCTTTCGCAACTACACGCGCAAGCAGTGGGGGATGGACGCGTCGGAGCTGGACGCCGCGGTGGCCGCGCGGGTGCCCGCGCGCACCAGCCGCGACGACCGGTACTTTACCGACACGTACCAGGCCATGCCGCTGCACGGCTATACGCGCATGTTCCAGAACCTGCTGGCGCACCCCAACATCAAGGTGATGCTGAACACCGACTACCGCGAGGTGGAGGGGCTGATCCCCTACCGCGAGGTGGTGTTCACGGGGCCGGTGGACGAGTACTTCAACTTTCAGTACGGCAAGCTTCCGTACCGCTCGCTGCGGTTCAAGCACGAGACGGTGGCGCGCGAAGTGTTTCAGCCCGCGCCGGTGGTGAACTACCCCAACGAGCACCCGTACACGCGCATCACCGAGTTCAAGTACCTCACCGGCCAGGAGCACCCCAGGACCAGCGTGGTCTACGAGTATCCCTGTGACGACGGCGACCCGTACTACCCCGTCCCCCGGCCGGAGAACGCGGAGCTGTACCGAAAGTACAAGGCGCTGGCCGACGAGGCGGAGGGCGTGTGGTTCGTGGGCCGGCTGGCGACGTACAAGTACTACAACATGGACCAGGTGGTGGCGCAGGCGCTTTCGACGTACCGCAAGATCATGGGCCTCAAGGCGGCATCCAATGGGCGAAGCAGGGTTCCGGCCACGGAGCTTGCGGCGACCTGAGCTGTGGGCCGGCGTGGAGTGCACCCGCAACCGCGTCGGCGACCGCTACCTCGACCAGCTGGATCGCGGCGGCCACGCCACCCGCACGGATGACCTGGACCGCTTTGCCGCGCTGGGGGTCCGAACCCTGCGCTACCCCTTTCTCTGGGAGCGCATCGCCCCGGACGGGCCGGAGCGGGCCGACTGGACGTGGGCGGACGAGCGGATGCAGCGGCTGGGCGAGCTGGGGATGGCGCCGATCGCCGGGCTGGTGCACCACGGCAGCGGCCCGCCCGCCGCGCCGGTGGGGAGCGGCCGCTTCGCCGAAGGTCTCGCGGCGTACGCGGGCGCCTTCGCGCGGCGCTATCCGGCCGTGCGCGACTACACGCCGGTCAACGAGCCGCTGACGACGGCGCGGTTCACGGGCCTCTACGGCCTGTGGCACCCGCACGGCCGCGACGAGCCCACCTTTGTCCGCCTGCTTTTCGAGCAGCTGCGCGGCGTCGTCCTATCCATGCGCGCCATCCGCGAGGTAAATCCCGACGCGCGGCTGGTGCAGACGGAGGACCTAGGAAAGACGCACGCCACGCGCAGCCTGGCGTACCAGGCACGCTTCGAGAACGAGCGCCGCTGGCTTACCTGGGACCTGCTCTGCGGGCGGGTGGATGCGGACCATCCCCTCTGGCCGGACCTGATTCGCTGGGGCGCGGACGAGCGCGAGCTGGCCTTCTTCCGCGAGAACCCCATCCCGCCGGACGTCATCGGCATCAACCACTACCTGACCAGCGAACGCTTTCTGGACACGCGCGTGCGCCGCTACCTGCCCCGGCAGCGGGGCGGCAACGCCTTTCAGCGCTACGCGGACGTGGAGGCGGTCTACGTGCGCCGCGGCGGCCTGGCGGGTCCGCGCCGGCTGCTGGCGGAGGCGTGGCGCCGCTACGGCCTGCCGCTGGCGGTGACGGAGGTGCACCTGGACAGCACCCGCGAAGAGCAGCTGCGCTGGCTGGCGGAGGTGTGGGAGGCGGCGGAGGGACTGGCGGCGCGCGGCGTGGACGTGCGGGCGGTGACGGTGTGGGCGCTGCTGGGCTCGTTCGACTGGAACTCGCTGCTTACCCGCGAGGAAGGATACTACGAGCCCGGCCCCTTTGACCTGCGCGCACCGCAGCCGCGGCCCACGGCGCTCGCCTCCCTGGCGCGGCGGCTGGCGACCGGGATCGGCGAGGCGCACCCGGTGCTGGACGGGCCCGGCTGGTGGCACCGGCCGGAGCGGCTCGCCTACCCGCCTTCCGGCCGCGCCCAGCCGCGCCGCGCGCAGGGCCCGGAGCCGCGCGTGCTGGCCATCACCGGCGCCACGGGCACGCTGGGGCGCGCGTTTGCCCGCGTCTGCGCGGCGCGCGGCATTGCGCACCGCCTGCTTGCGCGCGGGGAGATGGACATCGCGGACCCACGCTCCGTGCGCGCGGCGCTGGACGCCATCCGCCCCTGGGCCGTGGTGAACACCGCCGGCTACGTGCGCGTGGACGAGGCCGAGGCCGAGCCGGACCGCTGCCTGCGCGAGAACGCGGAGGGCGCGGCGACGCTGGCCATCGAGTGTGCCGCGCGCGGGCTGCCGCTGGTCACCTTCTCCTCGGACCTGGTGTTCGATGGATCGCAATCGACGCCGTATGTGGAGAGCGATCCCGTCGCGCCGCGGAACGCGTACGGGCGCAGCAAGGCAGAGGCGGAGGCGCGGGTCCGGGATGCGCATCCCGCCGCGCTGATCGTGCGGACCAGCGCGTTCTTCGGCCCGTGGGACGCGCACAACTTTGTGACCGTGGCGCTGCGGGAGCTGGCCGCCGGCCGTCCGTTCGCCGCCGCGGACGACGCGACGGTGTCGCCCACGTACGTGCCAGACCTGGCCAACGCCTGCCTGGACCTGCTGATCGATGGGGAGCGGGGGATCTGGCACCTGGCCACGCCGGGCGCCATCACCTGGGCGGAGCTGGCGCGGCGGGCGGCGGATCTGGCGGGGGTGGATGCACGGACGCTGGAGCCGCGGCCCACGCGCGACTTCGGCTTTCCCGCGCCGCGGCCGCTGTACACCGTGCTGGGGAGCGAGCGCGGCTGGCCCCTGGCACCGCTGGACGACGCCCTCGGCCGCTTTGTGCGGGAGTGGCGGGGGAGCGCGGCGGGGGCGGGAACGCGGGGGCGCGCCGGCCGGCGGCGCACGGCGGCGCTCGCAGGGTGATTGCCAAACCCAGCTCAGAACATTGATTTCCTGAGGGAGCGCGACACGGAACGTGAATATTCACAAATACTTGCGCACGACTGAAGGATCTCGTCTGCCTGACTGAGGAACTTGAACGGCTCCCGGGGGCTGGGCCTTGCGCGACCCGACAAAGATCCTTCAGTCGCGCGCAAGCATTTGTGGTCATGAAGGTTAGGGGTGTGCGCTCCCTCAGGATGACAGCGGGCCTCGGAGGGGACCAGGTAGGGTTTGGCAACACCCTCGCTTGCGAGGTGATTGCGCGGCGGCGGCGCAACGCCGACTTTCACACCGTGCACGCAAGACCGTCCGCCGATCCGCATCGTTCCGCCCCCTGCCCGGAGCCCTGTCCATGAAGCGAATCCTCGCCGCCGCGCTGGTGCTGGTTGCCGCCGCCTGCGCCCCCGCCAACCCCACGCCGCGCGCGGTGAACCCCGTAGGCGTGTTTGAGTTCACCACGAACGTGAGCGGCAGCGAGGTCACGGGCGCCGTGGAGGTCACCGGCCAGGCCGGCGCGTACGGTGGCCGCGTCCGCACCAGCATTACCCCCGACATGCCCATCACCGGCGTGGTGGTGACGGGGCAGGAGATGGTGGTGTCCGGCAGCGCGCCGCAGGGCCCGCTGACCATCAACATGACCTTTACGGGCGATACCTTTACCGGCACCTGGACGTTGGGTGGCGACGGCGGCGACCTGACCGGCCGCCGCACGCCGTAGCGTTCCGAAGGATGGATGGCGAGCGGCCCCGATGCCTTTACCGCATCGGGGCCGCTTTCTGTCTCCGTTGGTGACCCCCGGTCAAAACGAGTAGTAGAAGGTGAGTCCGCTGGTGAAGGTGCCCACCTCCCATCCTTCCACGTCGGCGACGAAGGGGTTGCCGCCCGCGTCAAACTGGGTGCGCTCGCCGTTCTGCATGGCCACCCGCACGCCCGTATGGCCGCCGATGCGGACCCGCGCCGCGGGCGTCCACTCCAATCCCAGCCCCAGGTGGGTGCCGAACAACGTGGTGGCGGTCTCGAAGCTCGACGTGTAGTCGACCTTTTGCGAGGTGAAGTACAGGCTGCCGAACGCGTAGGGCTGAAGGTTGTTACGCGAGGCGCCAAACCGCTTGACGGCGGGTTCGATGGTGAAGGTCGTGGCATCCTGCTCGTCCCCACCGCCGTCCGTCTCGGTGTGCGAGCGCGATCCGCCAACTTCCAGGCCCAGCTCCGTGCGGGGGCTCAAGCGATACCACACCCCGATCGCGCCATCGCCAAACGGGCGCAGCGACAGCGAGGCGGGCCGCGCCTCCGCATCGTCCTGGGCGTGGGCTGCGCGCGGCGCGAGCACGGCGGTGCAGAGCATTGCCAGGCAGACGAGTCGTTTCATCGGTTTTCGCGAGTTGAGGTATGATCGGGTTCTTCCGTGATCGACCCAACCATCGTACGCGCGACGTTCGTTTGCTGCCAGACGTTTCGCGGCGCGCTCACGCGGCCTTAACGAATCGCAAACATGGAGCAAATAAATGGAGCCGCCGGAGATGAATCCGGGGGCTCATTGGGACGTCGACGTGCCGAGAAAGTGTTTGACATGCCACCACGTTGACTTCCTGAGCCTGAGGGAGGCGCCGCTCCGGAAACTGCTTTCGCGTAAAGGGTGGGCGCCGACCGAAGGATCTCGTCTGCCCTACGGTCCGGCGTGAACGGCTCCCCAAGGCTGGCCCTCGCGCGACCCGACAAAGATCCTTCGGTCGCGCGCAAGCATGGGTGGTGATGAACGTTGCGGGTGTGCGCTCCCTCAGGATGACAGTGGGCGACGGGGGGAGCAGCGCTCCCTCGGGAGATCGGCTTCGAAGAAGATCTCACCCCGCGTAGCGGCGGACCATGCGGGCGCAGAAATCGACGAACTCGCCGGGGTCCTGCGGGGGGCTGGTGTAGTGTGGCACCACGCCCCGGTGCTCGGGGGTAAAGCAGAAGGTCACCGTCACCTCGAACTCCTCCAGCGCGCGCATCTGCTTGTCGAACCACGCTTCGCAGCCGTCGCGGTGGTCGTCGCTCCAGCTAAGGCCCGTCCGCAGCTTCTTTACCCCCAGCTCGCGCAGCCAGCGCACGGCATCGTCCAGACGGTGGTCCTGGTAGTGGAACCACTGGCAGATCCCCATCTCGCCGCCCAGCGCCGCGAAGTCGCGCACGGCGGGCTTGGGCGTGCCGTCCTCGCGGATCAGCCCCATGTGAAAGTGGCGAAAGTACGACGAGCCCTCGCGCTGCTTGTGGCGCGTGGTGGCCTCCCACTGCTGCGGCAGGTCGAACAGGCTGTACCAGTGAATGCGCTCCGCCCGTCCGCGCAGCACCTGGGCCGTGCGCCGCAGCCCCTCCGCCTGCACCGCGTCGCCCGCGAAGGTGCTGATCCCCACCTCCGTCACCCACACGGGAAGGTGCGTCACCCGGCGGACGGATTCCAGCTTCTCGGGCCAGTCCTCGATGCTCCACAGGTTCCAGTCCAGCGGAAAGCCGTGGACGGCGACCACGTCCATCTGGTCCAGCACCCCCTGACCCGCCATGTGCGCCAGAAAGCGGGGGTCGATGGGGGAAAGTCCGCCCAGCACGCGCTTGACCGATGCGTTCTCCGCGCGCACCGCCTGCCCCGTGGCGCGCGCCATCGCGGCAAAGGTGTGCCACCCCTGATCGATGCCAAAGTCCCAGTGCGACGTGTTGTTGGGCTCGTTCCAGACCATCACCGCTTCGATCACTGGCCGCCGCCTCCCCGTGACGGGTAGACCGCGCGCGGCTCGCCGTCCGTAATGCGGCCGCGGCGGCACAGGTACACCTCCTGCTCCGCGTGCTGCACGATCTCAAAGCCGGCGCTGCGCAGCATGGCCTCGGTGCCGGCCGCGTTGGGCACCCACCAGTTGGTGGGATCGTTGCAGTAGCGGTGCTCGATAAAGGCCATCCTGGGGTAGCCGGGGCTGTCGAAGTGGTCCTGCTGCCAGAAGTCGTAGTCCTCGCGCACCGGGTCTACCTCCACCGATCCGCGCTGCATGGACTGGAACAGCATCAGGTCGCCCACCACGTGCTCGTACAGCAGGTCCAGCGCGAGCAGCGGGTGCCGCAGGTGGTACAGCACGCCCATGAAGATCACAAAGTCGAACGTCTCGCCCAGCTGCGCCACGTCGTACACCGACAGCTTGCGGAACTCGATGTCCATCCCCTCGATCCCCGCCGCGTAGCGGGCCTGGTTGAGGTACAGGTCCTCGCTGTCGATGCCCACCACCCGCGCCGCGCCCCGCCGCTTCATCTCCATGCTGTAGAAGCCGGCGTTGCAGCCGATGTCCAGCACCGACTTGCCCGTAAGGTCCTGGGGCACCGCGTGCGCAAAGTTTACCCACTTGATGGACGGATAGTCGCCCAGAAAGTGGTCGGGCGCGGTGCGCACGCCGCGCAGGTTCAGGTTGTGGAACCAGGGGCCCAGTTCGCGAACGCGGCGCTCGATGTCGTCCGCGGAGCCGTTCGCCGCCGCCTGGGCGGGTTGGGGCGAGATCAATGGAGTTCTCCGGATCTTGTTCTCGGGATGGTAGCCGGTCAGGTCAGCGCCACGCCGCCTGCCGATGGACCGGGCGCCCACGATGCGCTGGCCGCCGCCAGTGGGCTGGGCCCGCCCTCGATCGCGGGGCGCTCCGCCAGCACGGAAATGGCCTCGCGGTAGCCGTGCAGCGTCCCCACGTCCACGTACGCCTCGCCCGCACGCACGCCCCGCGCCTCGCCGCCGCGCGCCAGCCAGGCGTTCACCAGCGTGCCGATGTACTCGTCCTGCCGGCCGCGCTCCAGCCACAAGTCGTGCAGCTCGCCCAGCGTCCAGCCGGGAAGCTTGAAGGCGCCCCACACCCAGTGCGTGGCCGCGCCCGGCTGCTTGACCTGGATCTCGCGCACGCGCCCCTCGTCGTCCGTCACCACCGCGTCAAAAAACTCGGGACGCTCCACCGGAAAAAGGAGAAAGCTGAGGATGCCGTCCTGCAGCGCGCGCAGCCCGTCGTCGGGAAACCAGACCGTGTCGGGCAGCCCCACCAGCACGTCTTCCGCCGGCGGCACCAGGGGGAGGACGCGGAAAATGGAATCGCACAGCCCCGCGGGCCTGGGCTGCACCGCGTAGCACACGCTGGCCGCGCCAAATCCGCCCCCGTAGTACTGCACGATGTCGTGCTTTCCGGGGGAGATGACGAAGCAGATCTTGTCCGCGCCGCCGCGGATCATCCGCTCCACCAGGTACTCGCTCACCGCCTTGGGCCGCTCTACCCCGTCATCGTCCATGCGGCTGCCGACGGGAAGCAGCTCCTTGCTGAAGGCGAGCGGCTGAATGCGGCTGCCCGCCCCCGCCGCCGGTACAATTCCCCACATCGGCTCAGCCCTCCACCACGGTGCCCTGCGCCCGCCACTCCGTCTCAGGCGAATCCGCCGCCCCCTCCGCCGCGCCGAACGCCGCGTCCAGCAGCGACTCCAGCTCCGCCGCGCGCCGGGCGGAGGTGTGCTCGTCCAGCGTCCGCTCCCGCGCGCGCCGCGCCATGGCGTCCCGCTCCACGCCACCCATCCGCATGGCCGCCACCACGTCATCCGTATCGCGCGCGATCACGATCTCCGCACCCGGCGCAAAGAACGCGTCCAGCCCCTCCCACGCGTCGCTGATCACGGGGCAGCCGCACGCCGCCGCCTCGAACAGCCGGCCGCTGGGGCACCATCCCATCTCCGCCATCGCGCGGCGGGTGACGTTCAGCGTCCACCGCGACGAGCTGAAGAAGGCGGGGTGCTGCTCCGGCGGCAGGTGCTTGCGAAACCACACGTTGTCCGCCCAGGGAAACGCCTGCGGATACTGCGCGCCCCCGATCAGAAAGCGCTGCTCCGGCAGCCCGTGCGCGGCCTGGATGAACAGCCGCTCCAGCGCCGCCTGCCGGTCTTCGGCGTAGGTGCCCAGGTACGAAAGGTCCGCGCGGTAGCTCTCGTCCGGCGCCACGGGGCGATGGACGTCGGGGTCCACGTGCCCGTACAGCGGCGCCACCCGCCGCGCCCCCAGCCGCGTTTGCAGCTGCCGCAGCGCCTCGCCGCCGGTGTAGGAAAGGACCAGGTCAAAGTCCGCCAGCCCGCGCGGCGGCAGGTAGGCGACCTCCCTGCCGCTGCTGAGCGCGTCCAGCGTAACGGGCGTGTCCAGGTCGTAGAACACGCGTACCGCCGCGGGCGACTGCAGCACCAGCTCCGCCGCCGCCACCCCGTCCGCCTGGTACGAGGTGACCATGGCCACGTCCGCGTCCGCCAGGTGCGCGCGGGCGGCGGGGAGGTTCAGCTCCCAGTCGGGGTACAGGACCAGCGTGCCGCCGGGAAGCGCGTGCAGGTCGCGGTTCATCGCGTAATACGGCACGTCGCGCTCAAAAAAGACGACGTGGTGCCCGCGCGCGGCGAGCGCCTTGAGCAGCCCGCGCCAGAGCGTGGCGTGGCCGTTTCCCCACGACGAGCTGACCGTCAGCCCGAAGATGACCAGCTTCATGCGGTGCGAACCAGTGGGCGGGAGGACTGCGATTTCCGCCCGCTGCTCTCGCAAGGAGCGCACCGTAAGTGCATACAGTGCACGATCTTCATCTACAAGGCTCCGCAACGCGTTGCACCCGCTTTCGTTGCGGATTCAGGCCCTGAAAAAGAGGATGGGGTACAGAGGAACAGGGGTGCAAAACGAGGAACAGAGGAATGCCGGCCGGGCTTTCCTCTGTTCCTCTGGCTGTCTCGGTTCCTCTGTACCCCATCCTCCGTTTTCCTGACCTTCGGAAGCAGCGAGGGATGGGGGCTACTCCTCGTCCTCGCCCAGGAACATGCGGCGGTAGCTGTCGTAGCGGTTGAAGTCGATCTGGCCCGCCTGGGCCGCGGCGTGGACGGCGCAGCCGGGCTCGTGCGTGTGCGTGCAGGTGGGATAGCGGCAGCCGCCCAGCAGCGGCTCGAACTCGGGGAAGTAGAACTGCAGCTGGTCGGGCTCCACCTGCCACAGCCCCAGCTCGCGCAGCCCGGGGGTATCCGCCACCCACCCTCCGCACTCCAGCGGAATGAGCTGCGCCGTGACCGTGGTGTGGCGCCCCTTGTTTACCGCCTCGCTGACCGCCGCCACGCGCAGCCCCAGCCCCGGCTGCACCCCGTTCAGCAGGCTGCTCTTTCCCACGCCCGACGGACCCATCAGCGCGGAAAGACGGCCGCAGAGCGCATCGCGCACTTCACCGACGCCCTGGTTCTGCTTGGCGGAGGTGTAGAGGACGGGGTAGCCGGCGCGCTCGTACGCCCCGAAGGTGGCGCGGGCGGCATCCATCCCCACCCGGTCCGTCTTGTTGACGATGATGAGCGGCGCGATGTCGCTGTCCGCCGCGATCACCAGAAAGCGGTCCAGCATGCGCAGGTGCGGGTCCGGGTGCGCCGCGGCAAAGACGATGAGCACCTGGTCCACGTTGGCCACGATGGCCTTGGGGCGCGGCGCCTTGCCGGGCGCCCGGCGGGCCAGCACCGTCGTCCGGTCGTGCACGTTGACGATGGCCCACACCGTCTCCTCGCCCGCGCGGTCCTGCTCCACGTCCACGCGGTCGCCGACCACCACCTTGGCTCCCGTGCGCTCGTCGCGCTTGATGCGGCCGCGCAGCACGGCCTCGACCACGCCCGCCGGCGTCTGCACCTCGTACACGCCGCCCAGCCCCTGGAGCACCGTCCCGCTCAGCATGGAATCGCCGGATCAAGAAAGAGGATGATGCCACAAAACGCGACGGCACCCCTCCGCGTGGAGAGGTGCCGTCGTGCCGAAAATCGAACCCGAGCGTGCATCAGGCGGCGAACGAGGCCAGTGCATCGCCCATCTCGCCCTCACGCAGCCGCTTGAGCGCGCGGTCGCGAAGCTGGCGAATGCGCTCGCGCGTCACGCCAAGGATGTCGCCGATCTCCTCCAGCGTGTGCTCGCGGCCGCCCTCCAGGCCAAAGTACAGCTTGAGCACCTTGGCGTCGCGCGGCTGCAGCGTGCCCAGCGCCTTGTCGATGCGCTCGGACAGCAGCCGCTCCTCCACCTCCTCTTCCGTTTCGATGGCGCTGTCGGCCACGAAGCGGTCCATCAGCTGGCTGTCGTCGCTGTCGCCGATGGGCGCGTCAAGCCGGATCTCCGCGGCGTTCAGCGTCTGCAGGCTCTCCACGATGTCCACCGACAGGCCGGTGGCCTCGCTCAGCTCCTGCGGCGACGGATCGCGGCGAAGCTCCTGCTTCAGGCGCTCGCGCTCGCGGAAGATCTTGGCCAGGTCGCTGGCCCGGTTAAGCGGCACGCGCACGCTGCGACCCTGGTTGGCCAGGGCGCTCAGAATGGCCTGCCGGATCCACCAGACGGCGTAGGAGATGAACTTTACCCCCTGGTCCGGATCGAACTTACGCGCGGCCGTCACCAGGCCCACGTTGCCTTCCTGAATGAGGTCGGCCAGGGAGACACCGCGGTTCTGGTACTTTTTGGCGACGGAGATCACAAAGCGCAGGTTGGCCCGCACCAGCTCGGCCACGGCCACCTCGTCACCCGCCTGCGCGCGCTTGCCCAGCTCGATCTCCTGCGGGCCGGTCAGCAGCGAGTGCGTGCTGACCTCCTTGAGGTACTGGTCAAGGCTGGACTGGTCTTCGGCCGCCACGGCGAAGCCCGCGTCCAGGCTTGGCGCCTGCCGCTTGCGCTTGCGAGGTCCCTTTCGCGCGGTCGTGGCCATGTCCTTGTCTTTCGTGCTCATCACCGTCATTCCAGGGGCGCCCGCCGGGGGGCGCGAACCGTCGTGATTCTGCAAAAGGTCTGCCGGGGGGAAACAAAGCCGCCCGGCGCTCAGATGGCGTCGGGCGGCGGCGGGTGCGCGTGCACCGGTGTGCTACGCGCGGTCCGTGCCGCCCCTCTCGCCGAATGCCGCCCACACGGGCATGCAAAGCCGCACCCGGATGCTTCCGGGGCGCTCTGTGTAGCCTTGGTGCAGGGCGAACGTCATCTCTGTAAAACCAGCCGGAAAGTTTAGATCGCAACCGCCCGCCGGGGCGGAACAAGGGGGCACAAGGTACGTCGCGGGTGCGCGGTCGTCAACGGTCTCGTTGCGCACCTTCATTGGGCCTCACGCAAGGCGGGCTCTGCTTCGTACGCACGGGCGCGCGCAAGGTTCCCCCCTCCGCCAACCCCTTTCCCCCGCCAGCCGGGTGAGGAGAGGGGAGGGCCCGCGCGCGCCCGGTATCGCGGCTCAGTGCGCCTCGTCGGCGCCACCCTGAAAGCCGTAGTCGGCGCCGCGCAGGGCGAACTCCGACTCGCGCGACCCGTCGGCGTAGCCGCGCTCGGCGTAGTCGTCGCCGCGCATCTCCAGCTCCGCCGCCGGCGGTGGGGCATAGCCACCTGCCGGCGTGCGCCCATGCGCCCACGCGTCCATCGCGACCTCCGGCTCGCGGTGCCGGCCGCGCACGCGGGAGGCCAGCAGCGCGCTCAGCCCCGCCACGGCGGCCAGCCCCAGCAGCGTTCCCGTGGGGTTGAGCGCGGCGCGCGTGTACGCGCTGGTGCGCATCACGTGCCCGTCGTAGTCCCCGTGCAGGGAGCCGTTTTCCAGCGGCGGCTGGTACAGCGTGTCGCGGCGGCCGGGGAGCACGGGCTCGTCCTTCTGCTGCCCGTCGAACATGCTGCGCTCCATCATCCGGTCCGTCATCCGTGGGGCAAGAATCCCCATCATGGCGTTCATCCGCCCCCCGCCGCCCACGGTCACGGAGCGCCGCGGGTGCTCGGCACAGTACAGAACGGCCCGGGCCACGGTTTCAGGACGGTACACCGGCGGCGGAAAGTCCGGCTCGCGATCCATCAGGTTGCGCGCGTGCCGCGTGAACGGGGTGTCGATCGATCCTGGCTTCACCAGCGTCACCACCACGGGCGCGTCCTCGTGCTCCAGCTCCATCCGCAGCGCGTCGGTGAACGCCTTTACCGCGTGCTTGCTGGCGCTGTAGTGCCCCTGCAGCGGAATGGCGCGGTCGCTGACGATGCTGCCGATGTTGATGAGCGCGCCGCCGCTCTGCCGCAGGTAGGGAAGCGCGGCCATCGTCCCGTTCACCATTCCCCAGTAGTTGGTGTCGAACAGGCGGCGCGCGTCTTCCGGGGGCACGTCTTCCAGGCGGCCGTAGATGGAGACGCCTGCGTTGTTCACCCAGGTGTCGAACCCGCCGAACGCCCGCAGCGCCGTCTCCACGATCCCGCGCACCTCGTCGGCGTTCCCCACGTCGGCCACGGCGAACACCGCCTCGCCGCCCTCCGCCCGGATCTGGGCCACAATGCGGCGCAGCGCCTGCTCGTCACGCGCCGCCAGGACGACCCGTGCGCCGCGGCGTGCGGCGGCCCGCGCGGTGGCCAGCCCGATGCCGCTGGAGGCGCCGGTGACCACCATCACCTGCTCGCGGACGGGCTTCAGCGTAATCTGCATACCCATGTCTCCCATGCACTTGGACGCCTTGGTCGGAGGGGAGTGGGGGATGCAAGCGATGGGCCGGGTGTGGTGTGAGGGTGTGAGGGTGTGAGGGTGTGAGGGTGAAGGGGTGAACGGGTGAACGGGTGAACGGGTGAACGGGTGAAGGGGAGGATGCTGACGATCGAGAGATCGTGGAGCTTGCGGCGAGGATCAGGTGCGGCAACATTTCGTCAACTGCAACGGTTGCAGTGAAGGACGATGTCGTCGCCGGGTGTGTGCAACCTGATGTTGATCGATTCATCCTGTTACGGATACACGGGATGGATCGACCGGCGGCGGGCACCGGCGTTGAGATCGCGGGAAGATGTGCATCCTTCCGCTTTCAGGAGACTCGAACGTGCGGATCATCCATCGCTTGCTCATCCTCTGTGTTATGGCACTTGCCGCGTGCGATGGGGGCGAACCTACGCGGCCGCCGAATGATGGAGGCGGGGAGGGCATACCCGGGCTGGGGCCCGGCGCCAGCCTGGAGGGGCGGCGGCCGTTCCCGGCGGACAACCCGTGGAACGCGGACGTCTCCGGCGAGCCGGTGGATCCCAACTCGGCGGCGCTGATCGCGGCGTGCGGCGTCCGCGGGCTGCACCCGGACTTCGGGACGGTGTGGAACGGCGCGCCCAACGGCATTCCCTACATCGTGGTCGCGGGGACGCAGGGGCGCGTGCCCGTTACCTTCGACTACGCGGACGAGAGCGATCCGGGGCCGTATCCCATCCCCACCGACGCGCCGATCGAGGGTGGGCCGAACGGATCGGGAGACCGCCACGTGCTGGTCATCGACCGCGACAACTGGAAGCTGTACGAGCTGTACGATGCGCACCCGGTGAACGGCGGACAAAGCTGGACGGCGGGATCGGGCGCCATCTTTGACCTGAGCAGCAACGCGCTGCGGCCGGCGGGGTGGACGTCGGCCGACGCGGCGGGGCTGCCCATCTTTCCCGGCCTGGTGCGCTACGACGAGGTGGTGGAGCAAAAGGAGATTCGCCACGCACTGCGCTTTACCTGCCCCACCACGCGCCGCGCGTACGTGGCCCCCGCGCGCCACTTTGCCAGCAGCCGCACCGACGCCAACCTGCCGCCCATGGGGATGCGCGTGCGGCTGAAGTCCGGCTTCGACGTGAGCGGCTATCCGCCCAGCGTGCAGGTGATCCTGAACGCCATGAAGAAGCACGGAATGCTGCTGGCCGACAACGGAAGCGGCTGGTACGTCAGCGGCGCCCCCGATCCGCGCTGGAACGACGAGGAACTCGCAACGTTGCGCACCGTCCGCAGCACCGACTTTGAAGTGGTGCGGATGGGCGCCATCGTCACGCAGTGAAACCGCAGGCTCGATCAGAGTGGATCGAACGACGCCGGCCTCAGCGCGCACACGCTGAGGCCGGTGATCGTTCCGCGGCGCAGGCTACCAGCCGCGCTCGGCCTGATTGGCCTGATTCTCCTGGTCGGCTTCGTACGAGTCGCTGGTGGGATTCTTCGCATCGCTTCGATCGTCATTCGGCGAACGATCCGACGAGCTTCCCCCGCGATCCTGCTGGTTCCAGCCGCCGCTGCCGTTGCGTGCCATACCAACCTCCCGCTGCACACGTTTCCGAAAGGCGGTCCAGCCCCCAGCAGTGGAGGAGGGCGCCCGGAACGGATGATCTTCAACTTGAATGCCTTGTTTTTGACCCGGATCGGCGCCACTTTGGCGGCGGCGCTGCCCGGATCGCAGGGCGCGCGTCTGCCTGGCAGGATTGTAGAGCGTCGCATCTACCCCGATCTCGCCCGAGATCCGGAGCCTGCCGATCCATCGCTGATCACCATCTGCTTCTCCACCCTTCTTCACACACTCCCCATGCGGAACATCATCACGGCGGGTGCGCTGGCGCTGGCCTTTCCCGCCGCCGCGCTCGCGCAGGAGACGGATACGACGCCGCGGCTTACGTTTGGCGCGTTCGTCGACAGCTACTACGCGTACGATTTCGGGCGGCCGGTGTCGCACGACCGCCTGTGGACCACGCAGGCGGCGCGGCATGACGAGTTCAACGTGAACCTGGCGCATGTGTCGGTGCAGTACACGGCGCCCACCACCCGGGCGCGGCTGGCGCTGCAGGCCGGCACCAGCGTGCAGGTGAACTACGCGTTTGAGCCAGACGAGGTCGGCGGGCAGACCAACTACCTGCCGCTCATCCAGGAGGCGACGCTGGGTGTGGCGGTGGCGCCCACGCTGTGGGTGGACGGCGGGATCTTCTTTTCGCACATCGGCACGGAAAGCTGGATCTCCAGCGACAACCCCACCTACACGCGCTCGCTGCCGTCGGAGTTTGCGCCGTACTACCAGGCCGGCGTGCGCGCCACGTGGAACGCCACGCCCACGGTCACGGCGCAGCTGAACGTGGTCAACGGGTGGAACCTGGTGGCGGAGAACAACCAGGACAAAGCCGTGGGCGTGCGGCTGGACTGGGCGGCGGCGCCGGAGCTTACCCTGTCGTACAGCAACTTCATCGGCCGCGAGCCGCACGCCAGCCGCTTCGAGCAGGGGATGCGCGTGTTCAACGACATCAGCGCCCGCTTTACCCCCAGCGACCGGACGACGGTGATTGCCACGGTAGACCTGGGGACGCAGGAGGGCGACTCGTGGCACGCCTTTTCGCTGGTGGGGCGCCAGTGGATTACGCCCACGCTGGGCATCAACGCCCGCGTGGAGCGGTTCGACGACAAGGACGGCGTGGTCGCGCCTGAGCTGCGCACGTGGGGCGCGTCGGTGGGCGTGGACGTGGCGCGCGGCAACGCGATGTGGCGCACCGAAGCTCGCTTCTTCAGCGCCGACGACGTGATCTTTCCCGCCCGCGACGCCGACATCGGCTTCTCGGAGACGAACACCACGCTCGTGACGTCGCTGTCGATCCAGCTGTGATCGAAGGTCTTGGCGGTTCCTCGGGAGTCGTGGCCGCGGTCCAGCCGGAGCAAATGATGCCATCGAGAATCTGAACCGGTAACGTGCCGTCCGCCTGCAGGAGCGAATAAATTCGCCGCTGGAACATCGCGAAGTCCGCCTGCGCGCCGCCTGCGCGGACTGTAGCCGCGAGGGTTGGAGCGCTACGGCCGGCTCCGTGGCGGCCCAGGCAGGGTCCTTCGGTCGCGCGCCGGGTGCGGTGCGGCGTCAGGGGCCGGCGCGGCGCTCCCTCAGGATGACTGGCGGCGGTCTTTAGCGCAGTTGAAGCCCCGTCCAGTGACGCGCGAGCGTCGCTGGACGGGGCTTATCGCTTTCCCAGCAGCGGGTTTACCCGCTCATCTCCTCCCGCTCATCCTGCCGTCACCCGTTCACTCCATCACCCCATCACCTTCCCAGCGCATCCAGCAGCTTGCCGTGGATGCCGCCGAACCCGCCGTTGCTCATCACCAGAACCACCTCGCCACCCTTGAGCTGCGGCACAAGGTGCGCGACGATCTCGTCCGGATCGGGGATGAAGTCGGCGGGCTTGGCGGCGGCGCGCCAGGCATCCACCAGCTCATGCGGGTTCATCGCCGTCTCCGCCGTGTAGCGCTCGGGGTGAAACAGGCCCGCCAGCACCACCTGCTCCGCGCTGGCGAACGCGTCGCGGTACGCGTCCTGGAATTCGCGGCGCTGGGCCGTGTAGCTGCGCGGCTCGAACACGGCGACCACGGGGCGGCCGGGGTAACGCTGGCGGATGGCCTCGATGGTCTCGCGCACCGCCGTGGGATGATGCGCAAAGTCGTCGATCACCGTGACGCCGCGCACTTCGCCGCGCACCTCCATGCGCCGCTTTACGCTGGCGAACGTGCGCAGCCCCTCTCGCACGCCCTCGCGGTCGGCGCCGATGGACTCGGCCGCCGCGATCACCGCCAGGCAGTTGCGCACGTTGAACGCCCCCGTCAGCGGCGTCTGCACGTCGCCCCACACCTCGCCGTCGTGCAGCACGGTGAAGCGCGTCCCCTGCTCGCCAAACGAGACGTCGCGGGCCGTCCAGCGCGGGTGCTCGCCGTCCCGGACGGAATCATCCCCGTAGCCGAAGGACTCGATGGGCGCAAAGGCTTTGGGCGCCAGCTCGCGCGTGATCGGCGAATCCCATCCCGCCACCAGCGCGCCGTTGCGGGGCACCAGGTTGATGAAGCGCGCAAAGGCGAAGCGGTACGCCTCTTCGTCGCGGTAGATGTCGGCGTGGTCGAACTCGATGTTGTTGACGATGGCCGTGACGGGCAGGTAGTGCCACATCTTGGGCCCCTTGTCGAAGTAAGCCGTGTCGTACTCGTCGGCCTCGATGACGAAGTAGTCGCTCTCCGTAAGCCGGAAGCTGCTGCCGAAGTTCTCCGCGATGCCGCCGATGAGGAACGAGGGATTGAGCCCCGCGCTTTCCAGGATCCACGCCAGCAGCGAGGTGGTGGTCGTCTTGCCGTGCGTGCCGGCGACCGCAAGGACGTGGCGGCCGCGCAGCAGCTCGTCCTTGATGACGACGGCGGCGGCGGTGTAGTGCATCCGCCGGTCGAGCACCGCCTCCAGTTCGGCGTTGCCGCGCGAGATGGCGTTGCCCACTACGACGATGTCGGGGTTCACGTCCAGGTTGGCCGGCGCGTATCCCTCGGCGTAGCTGATGCCCAGGTTGCGCAGCTGGCTGGCCATGGGCTCGTAGACGTTCTCGTCGCTGCCGGTTACGCGGTGTCCGGCCGCGCGAAGCAGCCCCGCCAGCGACGCCATGGCCGTTCCGCCGATGCCGATGAGGTGATAGTGGCGCGGATTCTCCGCACGGACGGCGTGGCCGCGGGCACTGGACGGGGACTGGGGCATTCCTGCACTCTCCTTGCGACGTGGGTCAGTCGCGCGGCGGATTGCCAGAGGCGTGCCGCGACCCGGCGGGCGAACCCCGCGGCGTGTAGATTGAAGGTGCGCGGCACGCGTGGCAACCGCCGCGGCGCACATCATCCGAACGGAGGGGTGGGGAGGGATGTCGGAAGATACGGTCCTGCAGATCAACGACTCGCTGTGGATTCCGCGCGCGGAGCTCACCTACCGCGCCACGCGGTCGGGCGGGCCGGGCGGGCAGCACGTCAACACGTCGTCCAGCCGCGTGGAGCTGGCCTGGGACGTGGGCGCGTCGCCCAGCCTGACGGACGAGCAGCGGGCGCGCATCCAGGACAAGCTGGCCAACCGCATCAACGGCGAGGGCGTGCTGCTGATGTCGTCGAGCGAGCAGCGCAGCCAGCACCAGAACCGCGAGTCGGTGACGGCGCGGTTCGCCGAGCTGGTGGCGCAGGCGCTCGTGATCCCCAAGAAGCGCATCAAGACCAGGCCCTCACGCGCGGCCAAGGAAGCGCGGCTGGACGAAAAGAAAAAGCGCTCCGCCGTCAAGAAGATGCGCGGTTCCATCCGCCACGATGACTGATGTGAGCGGCCATGCGCACCGGCGATCGGTCTGACCACTTTGTGCCGCTGCTGGCGTATTCGACCGGCTTGCGCATCGGGCGGTTGCTTGGTGAGATTCTGTCAGCGTTCATGCGCACCCCGTCGCCGAAAGGAAACAGGATGAGCACAACGGAGATCGAAGCCCCACCGCCGCCTGTACGGTACTCGGAAACCGAAGAGGAGTACGCGGAGCGCATCCGTGCCGCGATTCGGCGTGGCATCAAGGCATCTGAAGAAGGGCGGGTGCAGACGCATGAAGAAGCTCTGCGTCGTCTGGCGCCGTGGCTCGGAGCCTGACCTGGACCGACTCCGCACTGGATGACCTTGCAGAACTCGGTTCCAACCTCGACCGCTCCTCACGAGCCTACTCGGTAACGCTCATTCAAACGTTTGCCGAGCAGGCCGAAAGAGTTGCTCTGTTTCCGTTATCCGGCCGCGTGGTGCCTGAGTGGCAAGACGTGGCGTTCCGGGAAATCATTGTCCGCCGTCGGTATCGCCTCATCTACCAGGTAGAGCCGGAAAGGGTGCTGATCGTGGCGGTACAGGACACCCGTCGCGTGCTTCCCAAGTGGCATTGACGTGGTCGCGCTTACACGGCCAAACCATCGATTTGCGCGCGGAGTTCACCCGCCGCTCCCACCTGATACCAATTGCCATAATTCGACGTGCACTCCGAGTTCTACTGCCGGGCTCACGCGGAGACGCGGAGGGCGCCTCCGCGTACTCCGCGCCTCCGCGTGAGATGAAGTTGTAAAGGCCAGAATGCACGGCGAATTAGCAGAAACGGTATGAGTGGGCAGCACGTCACCACATCGTTCAGCCTGAGAAGATCCCCCGGCTCTATTCGCCACGATGGGCGGTTGCTGGTGAGATCTGTCAGCGTTCATGTGTTCGCCTTCCGTCAAAAGGGAGCAGGATGAGCACGCGAAGGCAGATGCGCTGGAGTTGCTGGAGGATGGCCCGGATGAGGATGAAACTGGGCAGATCGGCAGCGTCGAAAAGCGCTCATATCAGGCAGGATTGACTAAACGCGTCATCCCGGACCAAGAACAATGGTGGCAAAGTAGACGCAAAAAAGCCCCGCCGTTGGGGCAGGGCTCTCTGCAACCGGACACGCCGTGGACGGGCGCGCGTTCACACCCGTGATGCGGGCACGGCGCGGCCTTCCCGCGGGTGGATTCGCGGGCCGCCGGACGGCCGCGGGGTGGTGCCGTCAGTCGTCGTCGTCGTCGTCGCCTTCGGGGTCGAAGCCGGCGGACTCTTCGTCGATCTGCTCGATCAGCTGCGAGCCCCAGGCGCTCTCCAGCAGGCGGCGCACCTTGGGGAACCGGTGCATCACCTCACCCATCTCGGGCGTGACGAACACCTCCAGCACGTCGGCGCGGCTGTAATCAGAGCTTTCGTCGTCGTCCATGAACGCCTTGAGCTCTTCGACCAGGTCGCGAAGGTCGCTCAGCAGCTCGCTTGGAAAGTGCCCTTCGTCCAGCGCCACGGCCGATTCTACCCAGTCGTGCACCTGCGACACCAGCTCGTCGAACCGCTGGTCCACCTTAGGATTGCTCATTCCCTTTTTCGTCTCCCTGTCGTTCAGTCGCTCAGCCGCGATCCGGCTGTGCGGAGCACAGCGTAAAGCCCCGGCACGGGGCGGTCAAGGCTTCCCGCATCCAGCGGCCCGTCCGCAGCCTGTAAAAAGGCACTCCCCCGGGCTGTGACGGACGCCCCCATCCGGCCAGCAGCAAAGCCAGCGCGAGAAGACCGCACGCCCTCGCCGCTGCGCCGAAATCGAACCCTCCACGACACCGACGCGGGATCCCCGGACCGCGAGTTGCCTACTCCGTCCGGTGCACCAGCGTGGCGCTGGCCTGGTCGGTGGGCTTGATGATGACCTCGTCGATGTTCACGTGCGGCGGGCGCGTGGCCACCCACAGCACCGTGTCGGCGATGTCGGCGGCGGTAAGCGGGGTCATGCCGCGGTACACGTTGTCGGCACGCTCTCGGTCGCCGTGAAAGCGGACCACGCTGAACTCCGTCTCCACCATCCCCGGATCCACCGTGCTCACGCGGACGCCGGTGCCCAGCAGGTCCATCCGCAGCCCGCGGGTAATGGCGCCCACGGCGTGCTTGGTGGCGCAGTACACGGCGCCGCCCGGATAGACCTCGTGCCCCGCCACGGAGCCCAGGTTGATGACGTGGCCGCGCCCGCGCTCCACCATCCCCGGCGTGACGGCGCGGGTAACGTACAGCAGCCCCTTCACGTTGGTGTCCACCATCTCGTCCCAGCCGTCGGGATCGCCCACCTGCACCTTGTCGACGCCGCGGCCCAGGCCGGCGTTGTTCACCAGTACGTCGAGGGCCGCCCACTCCGCCGGCAGCCCGATAATCGCCGCGAACACCTGCTCGCGATCGCGCACGTCCACGGCGAGCAGCCGGCTTTCGGTGCCGTGCGCCTGGCGAAGCTCGTCGGCCAGCGCCTGCAGCCGCTCGGTACGCCGCCCGGTGAGCACCAGCCGCGCGCCCGCCGCCGCGAACGCACGCGCGCACGCCTCGCCGATGCCCGCCGTGGCGCCAGTGATCAGGACCGTTCCAGAAAATCGCATGTCGATGGACGAACGTTGGGGAAGTCGGGTTGATGGATCGCGCGGCAAGATAGGCCGGCGGGCGCGCGGAATCTATCCACCGAAAGCAAAAAGGGGCGAACCCCGCGGCTCGCCCCTCCACGTTCCGCTCGCGCGGGGTGATCAGTCCGGCGTGGTGTTGCCGCCGGCGACGATCTGCACGCCGGACGCGGGAACCAGCAGAAAGTACTGCTGCCCCTGCGCGGTGCTCCGCGCCTCGGCGTCCACGTCCTGCGGGATCTGCGACGATTCGGAGCCACGCAGCACCCGGCCGTTGCTGATGCGCACGCGCTGGCCCGGGTCGATGTCCTTGATCTGCTCCATGGGCTCCGCCAGGATGGCGAAGATGCGCTGGCCGTTTTCTTCGATCCAGAAGCCGCGGTCCGAAGGCGTTTCGGGAACGATGCCCTCGCCGTTGGCCGCGCCGGCCGCGGTGCCCGCCAGGATCCCCGCGATCCACCCGGTCCCGGCCGCCGCGCCGCCCGCCGCCGCACTCCCGGCCGCCATCGCGCCGCTGTCCATGGGCGCCGTGGCCATGGGGTCGGTCATGGGCGCGGGCGTCATGGCGGTGGTGGTGTCCGTCACCACCGTGGCCGGCTCCGCCTCGTCGTCGCCGCAGCTGCGCATGAGCATGAAGGCGAGCAGCGCCAGCGCCAGCAGGCCGATGATCCACGGGAGCGGGCTTTTCCGCTTCCGCTCGATGTTGATGTCCGCCATTTCGGTCCTCCCCATTCTCAACTCGTATGCGCGCAAGCGGCGCGCGGGCGCGGGGCCGGTGCGCAGGCAACTTCCGTGCGAGTCGTGGGAACGTTTGTAGGACCGCAAGGTCAGGCTTGGCAACACCCGCTCAGAGGCCCAGTCTGCCCCCACCATGTCATCCTGAGAGAGGCGCCGCCCTGAACTGTCGGCGACACGCGGCAGCCCATGCGCCGACCGAAGGATCTCCATCCGAAGCGCAATGAAGCCTGCCTTGCTCCCAGGCTCGTCAGAGCCCCCCGCCCGCCTTCATCTGTCATCCTCAGAAAGGCTCCTCCAGAACCATCGGTGACACGCGGCAACCCATCCGCCGACCGAGGACCTTGTCTGCCTGGCTGAGGGACTTGAAGGGCTCCCGATGGGCTGGGCCTCGCGCGACCCGACGAAGATCCTTCGGTCGCGCGCAAGTTTCGCGGTTAGGAAGGTTACGGGCGTGCGCTCCTCAGGATGACAGTGGGCTACCATCCTGATGCTGGCATCACTCCTGTTCCAGCAGCCAGCGGCGCAGGCGGTCCAGGGCAAGCTGGGCGGTGGTGGCCTTGATCCACTCGCGCTCGCGGCCGCCCAGGTCGTAGCGGCGCGACCACGAGCCGCCCTCCCACGCCAGCCCGATGCAGACGGTGCCCACCGGCTTTTCCTCCGTGCCGCCGCCGGGGCCCGCGATGCCGGTGGTGGAGAGCCCCACGTCGGCGCCGGCGATGCGGCGGGCGCCGGCGGCCATCTCCTCGGCCGTCTGCGTGCTCACGGCGCCGTACGTGGCCAGCGTCTGCTCCGACACACCCAGGATGCCGGCCTTGGCCTCGTTGGAGTAGGTGGCGGTGCCCAACAGGAAGTACGCCGAGCTCCCCGGCACGTCCGTAATGCGGTCGCCGATGCGGCCGCCGGTGCACGATTCCGCCAGCGCCAGCGTAAGGCCGCGCTCGCGAAGCAGGCGGCCCACCGTCTCCTCCAGCCCCTCGTCGCCCACGGCGTAGATGGCGGCGCCCAGGCGCTCGCGGACGCGCGCCTCCAGCTCGTCCATCCGCCCCTCCAGGTCGTCGCCTTCCGCGCCGTCCACCGTCACGCGGACGTACATGCGCGGAAACGACGCGCGAAAGGCCACGCGCGCCTCGTCGGGGCGGATGGCGCCGGCCAGCATCTCGTCCAGCTTGCTCTCCGCCACGCCCACGGTGCTGAAGGTGCGTGAGAGAAAGCGGCGCCCCGTCTGCCGCGCGGCCACCCACGGCACCAGCGTGGCGGCCACCATGTGCCGCGTTTCGCGCGGGACGCCGGGAAAGCAGGCCACGTGGCGCGTCTGCCCGTCCACGTCGATGGGGCAGATGCAGCCGGGGGCGGTGCCGTTGGGGTTGGGGATGATCTCGGCGCCCTCGGGAAACATCGCCTGCTTGACGTTGTTGGGCGGCATCTCCATCCCGCGCATGCGGAACCGCTCCTCGATCCAGTCCAGCGACGGCTGGTGCAGCACCATCGGGCGCCCCGCCAGCTTGGCCACGCACTCCATCGTCAGGTCGTCGGAGGTGGGTCCCAACCCGCCGGTGCTTACGACCAGCTCCGCCTCACCCAGCGCCTGGCGAAAGGCGCGGATGATCTCGTCCTCCGTGTCGCGCACGGAAAAGCCGGCGATGGGCTCCACCCCCACCGCCCGCAGCTCGCCAGCGATGAAGCCGGAGTTTGTATCAACGGTCAGCCCGCCGACGATCTCGTCGCCGATGGCCAGGAAAGCAGCGCGCATGGGCAAGAAGTGCGTGAGTGCGAAAGTGCAGGTGATTCCCGAGTTCCACGCGCCGTTCAGGGGGAACGAGCGTCGTCGGGGTCATCCACGGTGTCGATGCGGACGGCCTGCAGGCTGTCGCCACGGTGCTCTCGGCGGGTGCGGACGTAGCCCGCGCCGTCCGCCGGCTCCAGGGAAACGCCGCGCGTGGGGATCCAGCGGCCGCCCTGCCAGCAGTACGACAGGCTGGACCAGTGGCCCCCCATCCGCCAGCTGGTCTCGGTGCATGGAGAGCCCGCGAGCCGGCGGATGTTGCCCTCGCCGCTCAGCACGGTGTCGCGCACGAACGTGCGGCCGGCGGGGGCGTAGAGGTACACGTCGTACATCACGCCCCCGGTGCCGCTGAACGTGGGCATCCGCAGGTCCGTCCATCCATCGCCGTTCAGGTCTTCGCCGGTGACCAGGTCGCTGCCCTGGCGCGCGCGCTCGTCGTTCTCCAGCTCCAGCCGCTGCAGGGGGCGCGCGGCATCTGCCGGCGAGTGGACGTCGGCGGCGCTGGGGATTCCATGCTCGCCCCGCACCACCAGCCGCACCTCGGGCCCTTTCGGCCGCAGGGCGCAGCGGTACTCGACGCCGCGTTTCATCACGACCGGGTCGTATGGCTGCCAGTACTCCGGCTCGCCCTGCCCGGGGCGCGGCCGGGCGTCGGTGTAGCGGCACTCGTCGGGCGGCGGGGTCCACGAGGCGGGCGCGGCGGCCGAGTTCGCGGGTGTGGTGGTCCCCGAGAAGACCGTGTCCACGCCAGGGATGACGGATGCCTCGCCGGCCGCGGGCTCGCGCGGGCCGCAGCCGGCGCACGCGGCGGCGCCCAGCCAGGAGAGCGTCACAACACAGGTGAGGCGCATGGGGGGATGTGAGGCATAAACGGCGAACGGTCTTACCACTGGGGCGCGTTCTCGGGCACCGTGTCGTGGCGGACCAGCCGCATTCGTCCGCCGCGGCGTTCGCTCAGGATGCGGACGACCGGCGCGGCGCCAAGCTCCAAGCCTCCGCGCCCGGAGCCTCCGCGCAGGAGCTCCTGGCTAAAGGCGCGCGTCTGCACCCACGTGCCGCCGGACCAGCAGTACTCGGCGGTGGAGTAGTCCGACGCGCCGGACTTGGTGCTGGTGGCCACGCACGGGCGTCCCGCGAGCCGGTGCACGTTCATTCCGGGGAGCGCCGTGTCGGGCACGAACCGGCGCACGGAGGGATCGTACCGGAACACCTCGGACATCTGCCCGGCGCTTCCGTACCACGTGTTCACGCGCAGGTCCATCCACCCGTCGCCGTTCAGGTCCTCGCCCACCAGCAGCTCGTTGCCCTCGTACGCGCTCTGGTCGTGGTCCACGGTGAGCGTCTGCAGGGGACGCGGGGCGTCCGGCGGCGAGAATACCTCCAGGATGGTGGGGATGCTCCATTCACCGCGCAGCACCAGCCGCACCTCGGGCCCGCCTGGCCGCAACGTGCAGCGAAAGGGGATGCCCCGGGCCATCACCGCGCTGTCATAGCGCTCTCCGTATCCGGGATCGTTGACGTCCGGCCGCGGCCTGCCGTCCGTGAAGCGGCAGTCCCTGGGGCTGTCCCACCGCTCCCGCGCGGCCTGGCCCGTGTCCGTCCGCGTCGTCGCCGTCGTATCGGCGGGGACGAGCGTGGTGGTGGTGATCGTGGTGTCCGTCGCGGGGACGACGACAGACGGAGGCGACGGAACACGCTCGTCCGGGGCGCAGCCGGACGCGATCCACAGGACCGCCGGGATCAGGAGGCGAACGCATGGCCGTGCGACGAAGGAGGTGCGCATCTACGCCTTGATCGGAAAGTGCCGGCTGACTCCGCCGCCAACCGGATACCCGGCCGCCCGCCCGCTGCTGCGAAGAAATTCGCCGCTGCAGCCGCACAAAGTCTACCTTCGTGGCGCCTGCGCGGACCCGGCATCCAAAGCACCTGCGCGTACGCAAGCGGAGATCGCTGGAATCGCGATCGGCGTCAATCGCCCCGAGAGAGCCGGAAACGAGGGCCGAGCCGTAACCTCCCGCACCCTCGTACCCCGTACCTTCGTACCGCCCCTACTTCTCCCGCATCGCCCGCAGCGCGCCCTTCACCCTGTCGCGCGGCATCCGCGTCAGGCCGTTGAACTCGCCGCCGCTGGCGATCCACTCGCCGCCGTCGATGGTGACGCATTCGCCGTTGATGAACGGCGCGCCGTCGGAAATCAGGAACGCGGCCAGGTTCATCAGCTCCTCATGCTCGCCAAAGCGCTTCATGGGAATGCGCGCCCTGGCCTCGGCTTCCAGCTCGGGGGTGGGCATCAGCGCGTTCCAGGCGCCCTCGGTGGGGAACGGGCCGGGGGCGATGGCGTTGCTGCGGATGCCGTACTCCGCCCACTCCACCGCCAGCGACCGCGTCATCGCCAGCACGCCGGCCTTGGCCGCCGCGGAGGGAACGACGAACGCCGAGCCCGTCCACGCGTAGGTGGTGACGATGTTCAGGATGCTGCCGCCCTTGCCCGCCTCGATCATCCGCTTGCCGATGGCCAGGGTGGCGTTGAAGGTGCCGTAGAGCACCGTCTGCACGACGGCGTTGAAGCCGCCGGGCGACAGGTCCTCCGTGGCCGCGAGAAAGTTGCCGGCGGCGTTGTTCAGCAGCACGTCGATGCCGCCGAAGCGCGCCGCCACGGCGGCGGCGGTGGCCTCTACCTGGGCAAAGTCGCGCACGTCGCAGGGGTGCGTGAACACGCGCTCGCCGCCGGGGTCAATCTGCTGCGCCGCGCCCGCAAGCCGCTCCGCGCTACGCCCGGTGATGGCCACGTTGGCGCCCAGCGCGGCGAACTTTTTCGACATGCTGAGGCCCAGCCCCGAGCCGCCGCCCGTCACCAGCACCGTCTTGCCCGCCAGCAGATCGTCCCGGAACACGTGCTCCTCCCTGCGCTTCGTTGCGTGCGCGTCCATCCCCTGGGCCTGAGACTACGCCCCCGCCCCGGCGCGCGAAAGTGCGAACGGCATGGCGCGGAAGGCGATTCGCGGGGTAACTTAGCGGTACCCAACGCTTTCATCGCGAAATCGACTGACGCATGCCCTCCATCCCGCGCATCCTGCTCGCCCTTGCCGTGGCGCTGGGCCTTGCCGCCGCGCCCGCGCGCGCCCAGACGCCGCCCGCCGCGCCCGACACCGGGCTGACCGTCACCCTGCTCACCATGGGGCAGGGCGACCTGGTGTGGGAAAAGTTCGGCCACAACGCGCTGTGGATCCACGACGCGGCGGCGGGGACCGACCGCGTGTACAACTACGGGATGTTCGACTTCAACTCGCCCGGCTACTGGGGCCGCTTCATGAAGGGCAACTGGCTGTACGAGCTGGGCGTGCACGACCTGCGGCAGACGATCTTCAACTACGAGTACTTTCACCGCGCCATCTGGGCACAGCAGCTGAACCTTACGCCGGCGCAGGAGCGCCAGCTGCAGGCGTTCCTGGAAACCAACGCGCTGCCGCAGAACCGCCAGTACCTGTACGACTACTACCGCGACAACTGCTCCACCCGCATTCGCGACGCGCTGGACCGGGTGATCGGCGGGCGGCTGCGCGCGGCGACGGCGGACAGCATGACCGAAACGACCTACCGCTGGCACAGCGAGCGGCTGATCGTAGAGGACGAGCCGTCGTACGTAGGGCTGGCGGCGGGGCTGGGGCCCGCGGCGGACCGAAAGATCAACGCTTGGGAGGAGATGTTCCTTCCCTTCAAGGTGCAGGAACAGATCCGGGCCATCCGCGTTCCCGACGCCTCCGGTCAGGAAGTGCCGCTGGTGGCGCGCGAGTGGACGCTGCTGGAGGCGCAGGGCCGCGCCGAGGAGCGCCGCGAGCCGCCGCCGGCCACGCCGTTCTTCATGGTGACGGCGGTGGCGATCGTGTCGATCATCGTGCTGACGGGGATGGCGGCGCACCGGTCGGCGCTGGCGCGCATGGCGTACGCGGCGGTGAGCACGCTGTGGCTGCTGTTCGCGGGGACGGCGGGTGTGCTGCTGATCGCGCTGTGGGCGTTCACCAACCACCAGATCGCCTACCGCAACGAAAACCTGCTGCAGCTTTCGCCGCTGGCGCTGCCGCTGGTGGTGCTGGTGCCGTGCCTGGCCTACGGCGCGCGGTGGGCGGCGCGGCCGGCGTGGCTGCTGGCGGCGGCGGTGGCGGCGCTGTCGGTGCTGGGGTTCGTGATGCAGATCCTGCCCGGGCTGGACCAGCGCAACGCGCAGATCATCACGGTGGCGCTGCCGGTAAACCTGGCGCTGGCGTGGACGGTGCGGAAGCTGGCCGACCGCGCGACGTCCGCGGTGCAGCCGGTACCCGCGAAGAAGGTGAAGCCGGCGCAGGCGGCGGCGTAGGGTGGGGTTCGGGGCGCTTCGGATGACTCCGTGCAGGCCCCCTCCAGGCTCGTAAACCTCGCCCACCTCCCCCGAAACTGCCGGGGGAGGTTGATGCAAGGCCGAGTTCTAGATGCCGCGGACAATGGGGATGCGGGATGGTGAGCCGCCCCCCTCTCTGGCCCTCCCCCGCAAACTACGTGGGGAAGGGAGGTGCGACGCACCTTGTCGAAGCGGGATCGAAGTTCTCCTCTCCCCCCTGCAGTTCGGGGGGGAGAGGCCGGGAGAGGGGGGGCGCCGGCGGACGCCAGTTCGATGCTGTTCGTCGAGCCTGAAAGCCAGCGGGGCTCGCCGCCGCTCACCATCAAGCACAGTTCTCGATTTACACGCCGTCCTCGACGTCGAATACCATGGCGATGGAAGTACAGATCTTCGGGACGAAGAGCTGCAACGAGACCAGGAAGGCGCTGCGGTTCTTCAAGGAGCGCCGCATCAAGACCCACTTTGTGGACCTCAAGGAGCGCGCGGCGGCGCCGGGCGAGCTGAAGCGGTTCGCGGAGCGCTTTGGCGCCGAGGCGCTGCTGGACCGCGGCGGCAAGCGCTTCAAGGAGCGCGGGTTGCACGTGGCCCACGTCCCCGAGTCGCGCATCCTCCCCATGCTGGCGGACGACGCGGCGCTGCTGGTGACGCCGCTGGTGCGCTCCGGCAACCAGCTCACCGTGGGATGGGACGAGGCAAAGTGGAAGGGATGGATCGCGCCGTGACCGACGACCAGGGGTGGTGCGGATGAGGATTGTAGGAGGAAAGTTCGCGGGGCGGCACCTTACCTCGCCCGCAGACAAGCGCGTGCGGCCCACGTCCGAGCACGTGCGCGACGCGTGGCTGGGCTACTTGCAGCCGCGCCTGGCCGGCGCGCGCGTGCTGGACCTGTTTGCCGGCACCGGTGCGCTGGGGCTGGAGGCGATTTCCCGCGGAGCGAAGTACGCCGACTTCGTGGAGACGCGGCCGGCCAGCCTGCACGCGCTCAAGGCCAACGTGGCCGCGCTGCACCTGCGGGAAAAGACGCGCATCTTCAAAAAAGACGCGCTCCCCTTTGCCGCGGCGCTGGAGGCGGGTGCCTACGACCTCTGCTTCGCCGACCCGCCGTACGATTCCAGGCAGCTGGACCGGCTGATCGACATCTGGCTGGCGACGCCGTTCGCCGCGACGCTGGCGGTGGAGCACGCGGTGGATCACGAGCTGGCACCCGGCGGCAAGCGGCGCGTCTTCGCAGACACGGCGGTAACGGTCTACACCGCCGCGCCGGTCCCGCCCTCCGATCCACCGCCGCCGGCGGAGCGTTGACCCGCCCGTCCGCCGCGCGATAGCTTCTCGCCGGGCCGGCATCGCTGCCGGCCCGGCGTCGTTTGTCCGCGGCGCGCATCCGCAGCCCACCACGCACGCACGCGCATGGCCGCTCCCACCATCCGCCCCGCCACCCCCGCGGACGGCGAGACCTTTCTTTCGCTGGTGGATGCGCTGGCGGATTACGAAAAGCTGGATCGCCCCACCCCCGAAGCCCGCCAGCGGCTGCTGAACGATGCGTTCGGCGAGCGCCCCCGCATCAGCGTGTTCCTGGGCGAGGTGGACGGGCGCGCCGTGGCGTACGCCATCGTGCTGGAGACGTACTCCTCCTTTCTGGCGCTGCCGACGCTGTACCTGGAGGACCTGTTCGTGGTCCCCGACGCGCGGCGGATGGGGATGGGGAGCGCGTTCTTTCACGCGCTGGCGGCGGAGGCCATCCGGCGCGGGTGCGGGCGGATGGAGTGGGTGGTGCTGGACTGGAACCAGCTTGCCATCGATTTCTACGAAAAGCTGGGCGCCCGCCGCATGACCGAATGGTACACCTACCGCCTGAACGCCGACCAGCTGCGCGAAGTCGCGGGGGAAGGGTCGTAGAGGGTCACTCTGCGAGGTTACCAAACCTCACCGGCTCCCCACGGTGGCACGGTGTCATCCTGAGCCTGAGGGGAGCGTACGCCCGTAACTTTCCGCAACCAGAAGCCTGCGCGCGACCGAAGGATCTTTGTCGGGTCGTGCGAGGCCCAGCCCTCGGTCACCGTTCAAGTCCCTCCGTCAGGCGGACAAGGCCCTTCGTTCGCGCGCAGGCGGTTACGCCGCTTCACGCTGCGCGTGGTGCGCTCCCTCAGGACGTCAATCGGAGGATTTCGGCGGAGTCGCTCCGCCGGACACGCGCCGGTCCGAGCTTGTACCATTGTTCACAATCGCTCGTTACGTGCCCTGCCGACGCACCTCGGCGGGGCGTTTGCTTTTGATCAAACGTTTCTGGATATCTGACGCAAAACAGCCTCTATATTCCTCACCTGCATTGGGTTACAGACCCGATGTTTGCTTTGTGGTTTGCCGGGCCGTGAGAGGCCCAATCTCAGGTGTGTTCACATCGTAAGTTGCGGATTTGCATCGACTTATCGCACCGGGAAATGGCACGCCGCTTGCCTCGGTTGCCGCCACGCCTTGAGAGGCAGATCGGGCCCGAAAGGATGAACGGCGGGACGCCGCCGCAAGCGACAGCATACCGTGCCGGAAGGCCGGCGCGGACAGGCAAACACTTCCGACTGTGGAGGATACGATGAAGGCACTGACCAGGGGACTCATGACGATCGCGCTGCTGGCCGCCACCGCGGCGTGCGACGGATCGCCCACGGAAGCCTCGAGCTTCGTAGCCGGTGACGGCATTTCGGCCGCGCCGCCGCCGGCGCCCGGCACCCTGACCTTCACGGCTACGCAGAGCTACAGCGAGCAGACCCCGCAGACGGCCAGCGGCGGCACGGGTACCATCAACTTCACCGGCAGCATCTACAGCCCCACGCCGTGCTACAGCGTGTCCGCGTCGAATGCCAACCGCAAAGGCGTGATTACGCTTACGGTGACGGCGGCCTCGACCGGGGGCACCTGTACGCAGGTGATCACCAACAACAACTACACCGGCAGCATCTCTGGCCTGGCGGCGGGGACGTACACCTTCAACGTGGTGCACGTGACCAACGGCACGTCGGAGACCGCCTACAGCAGCACGGTGACGGTGCAGTAGCCGGCATCGTCCACGCACGCCACTGAAAGCGGGGCCCGCGATTCTGTCGCGGGCCCCGCTTCTCGTATCGGAGCCGCGACGCCGAGTCCCTCCGGGCCAGTCATCCTGAGGGAGCGCCGCGCGGAACCGTAACTCACGCAACCCTTCGCGCGCGACCGAAGGACCTTGTCTGCCTGACTGAGCGACTTGAACAGCTCCCGAGGGCTGGGCATCACGCGATCCGACAAAGATCCTTCGGTCGCGCACAAACGTCTGTGTTTGTGGAAGTTACGGGCGTGCGCTCCCTCAGGATGACAGTGTGCTTCTGGAGGAACAACCAAGGTTTCTCGACACCCGCTCAGGATGACCGCGTGCCTCTTGGGAGCGGGTGAGGTTTGGCAACAAATCAACGGGAAGCATCGTGTGGGGAGAACGCGAACGGGCCCGTCCGGGGAAGACGGGCCCGATTCGTAGCCGCGGAGGGGGCGCCTACTTTTCGACGATCAGCGCCGTGACCATCCCGAACATTCCGTTCGGGGCCTCCGCGTGGGGAAGGATGTGGCAGTGGAAGGCCCACACGCCGGGGTTGTTGCAGTTCACGATCACGTCCCACCGCTCCCCGGGCGCCACGTTCAGCGTGTCGCACTTCCACGGCGCCGGCTGCGCCCAGCCGTCCTTGTCGATCACCGTCATGTGCATGCCGTGCAGGTGCATGGGGTGAATCATCATCCCCTCGTTCATAAAGCGGATGCGCACCTTTTGCCCCATCCTGGCGACGACCGGCTCCGTAGCCGGAAAGCCTTTGCCGTTGATGGTGTAGCCGTGCATGCCGTCGTTCAGGATCATCACGTAGTCTACATCAACCCGCTCGATGGCGCGGGGGCTGCGCGGCTCGATGATGAAGGCGCCCAGCATGCCCTTGCCCACCTGCTCGGCCGCGTTGTGGTGCGAGTGGTACATGTGCGATCCCGAGTTGCCCACGGGGGCCGTGAACTCGTACGTGTACGTTTCGCCCGGCTTGATGGGCGGCTGGGTGATGAAGGGCACGCCGTCCTGGTCGTTGGGCAGCTCCACGCCGTGAAAGTGCATGGCGGTGGACTGCTCCAGCTTGTTGTGGACGATCACGCGCACCCGGTCGCCTTCGCGCACGCGAAGTTGCGGGCCGGGTACCTGCTGGTTGTAGGCGAACGCCTCGACCCGCTTTCCGGGCTCCGTCTCCCACTGGATCTTTTCGGCGGTCAGCTCATAGATCTTTACGCCATTCTCCACACGGGGCTGCAGCGGCTGGTTGCCCTTGCCCGCCGTCCTGGCGGGAAAGGCCTTGATGCCGGCCTCGTGGTGCGCGTCCATGGCGTCGGCCGCCGCGCGGATCTCGGCGGGCGTCTTGGGATGCGGCGCGGTGGTGCCGCCGGTGTGGTTGCTGTCGGCCGTGGTGCCGCCGTGGGTTCCCGCCGCCGCGGTTCCGGCCGCCGGTGCAGCGGGGGCCGCCGTTTCGCCGCCGCCGTTGCCGCACGCCGCCGCCACCACCGGCACGGCCAGGCCCAGCGCCGAAACGCGCAGAAAGTCGCGACGCGAGGGCTTTGCGGGTTGCGTGGGGGTATCGATCAGAGTGCTCATGGCTGTCTGGCTTTCCGTATCAGGAGGTTTCGCCGCGCGGTCCTTTCCCGCGCCGCGACGCCCGCCGGCGTTCCGGGCGACATGGAAACCTAGTCCTGTCCGGGCTCCGCCTCTGTAGGGCGCCGCACGGAACGGGCGCGGGGGAACGGATGCTTTTCCGCGCATCCTCGCCCACGCTGCGCCCCACCCGCCTGTGGGGAATGCCCCGACATCCCCGGAAAAGCCTCACACGGAGACGCGGAGGGCGCGGAGTCGCGGAGAAAGACGAGAAGCGGCTGAACGGATGATGGTGGGTGACACGATCCGGCGGATCGGTGTCATTCTGAGAGAGGCGCACGCACCGTCCGGTCGGGATGCACAAAGGCCCGGTGCGCCGACCGAAGAATCTGCCGGATGGGCGCACCCTCCTTTCGGCTACGACTGGCTTCGGCGCGAGGAGCCGCCCGTTTCCGAAAGAGATTCTTCGGTCGGCGCACCAGGCTCCGCGCGTTCCCGCACGCGCGGGGTGGGCGCCTTCCTCAGAATGACAGCGATCGTCCACACCCAATGTTTCTGCGGGATTCCACCCCCCTTTCTCCCATCAACGAAGCGCGAAGGGGCGCCCTCCGTTGTGGAGAGCGCCCCTTCCGTGCATCAACCGCTCGATCCGATCAGTGGCGCCAGGAGAGTCCGGCGCGCAGCACCAGGATGTTGCTGGTGTTTTCGTCGTAGCTGATCACCACCGGCTCTTCGAAGAACTCGCCCAGCAGCGCCTCGTCGCGCACGCGGATGCGGTCCTCGTCCAGGAAGGTGAAGTAGTCTTCCACTGAGAACGCCAGCGCCAGCCCGCGCGACCCGATGTTGGTCACCGCGTCCACGCCGATGTTCACCGCGAAGTTGCGCGTGCTGCCGATCACGTCGTCGTTGTCGATCCCCTCATAGTTCGGCCAGTCCATGAACACCATGGCCGGGGCTACGGTGATGTACGCCGCCGGGTGAAAGCGGCGGTTGTCGGGGACCGGGTCCGGCAGGCGGTACTGCAGGCCCGCCTTTACGAACCACACCTCCGGCCCACCCGACGAAAACCGCTCGATGTTGCCGTTTTCGTCCAGGATGTTCAGCTCGTTCTGGTCGGCGCCGGAGTAGCCCACGCCGGCGACCACGTTCAGCGGGCCCGTGATGCGGTACGCCGCGTCCAGGCCGATGGCCGCGCCGCCGCCGCGGTCCTCGTCCAGCTGATACTGGGTTCCGCCTTCGGTAAAGACGAAGTAGTTACCGGAGGCGTACGGCACGCGAAAGCCGATCCAGGGCGTGACGGCAAAGCGCGTGTACGGCACCAGTTCGGCCGGGGCCTCGGAGGCAAAGCCCCCGTCGTTCTGTGCGGCGGCGGAGGCGGGCAGCGCAAGCAGCCCGGCCAGGGCGAGCACACCGAATCGCATCAGGGTTTCTCCAGGGTACGTGGCGCGAAGAAGGGGAAAGGCGCTTCTTCGGTGGGGAGACTGGTTCGGGTGATTGCGGTGAAAATAGCGCGCAACACGCCGTCGCGGAATAGTTTCCGTCGCAAACACCGGCTGACACGGTGGATGGATGCAGATCAGCCTGGTCCCCCGTCCCCGCGAAGCCGCACCAGATGCGCCTCCGAGACCGTCGTCGGCGCGGTGGAAAGGCGCGCCACGCCAAAGCGCGCCACCAGCCCGGCGGGGGCAATCTCCTCCCCCGGTGCGGCCAGTCCGCACGTGGCCGCCAGCCAGCCGGACACACGCTCCGGGGGCACACCCGCCTCGCGCAGCTCGCCGAGCGACACCGCGCCGTGGCGCTTGGCCAGCCGCTCGCCGTCCGCGCCCAGCATCAGCGGCACGTGCACGAACGCCGGCACCGGCAGCTCCAGCGCGCGGCAGAGCAGAATCTGCCGCGCCGTGGACGACAGCAGGTCCGCGCCCCGAACCACGTGCGTCACCCCCATCGCCGCGTCGTCCACCACCACGGCCAGCTGGTATGCCGCCGCGCCGTCCTTGCGCCGCACCACAAAGTCGCCCGTTTCCGCCGCGGGGTCAAAGCAGCAGTCGCCCATCACACCGTCGGCGAAGCAGATGGCGCCCGGCTCCACCCGCACACGCAGCGCAAAGTCCGCCCGTCCATGCGCCATCAGCGAGGGGACGGAGGGATCCACCAGCCGGTCGCGGCAGCTGCCGGGGTAGCGCGGCCCCTCCTCGCCCTCGTGCGGCGCGCTGGCGGCCTGCGCGATGTCCTTGCGCGAGCAGGTGCACTCGAAGAGAAGCCCCCGCTCCGCCAGCCGCCGCAGCGCCGCGTCGTACCGTTCCTGCCGCTGCGACTGGATGTAGGGCGCGTGCGGCCCCCCCACGTCCGGACCCTCGTCCCAGTCCAGCCCCAGCCAGCGCAGCTCGTCCAGCTGCCGCTCCATGATCCCCGCCCGCACGCGCCCGGAGTCCAGGTCTTCCACGCGCATGATGAACGCGCCGCCGTGCGCCCGCGCGTGCAGCCACGCGAGGAGGGCCGTGCGCGCATTGCCCAGGTGCAGCGCACCGGTAGGGCTGGGTGCGAATCGTCCGCGGATCATGGAAGAAGTGCGAAAGTGCGGAAGTGCGTGAGTGCGAGAGGAGGCCGTAGCCGAACGGTTCTCCGCTGCCGACGGGAATCGAACTGGCGTCCGCAGGCGCCCCCCCTCACCCGGCCTCTCCCCCCCGAACTGCAGGGGGGAGAGGAGAACTTCGAACCCGCTTCGGAACGGTGCGTCGCACCTCCCTCCCCCACGCCCTTTGTGGGGGAGGGCCGGGGAGGGGGGCGGCCCACCATCCCACGCCCAACTACACGAAGCGCCCTGCAGCCCGTGCCGTTTATACCTTCTCCCGCTTGCGGGAGAGGGTGCGAGCCTGAGCGAGCGGGTGAGGGTTCAGTACCGCGTCTCCAGCCCGTTGATCACGCGGAAAGTGTCGCGGGCGATCAGCAGCTCTTCGTCCGTGGGGATCACCCATACCTCGGGCTTCGCGCCTTCCGCGCTGATGCGCGCCTCGACGCCGTTGCAGGCGTGGTTGGCGGCGGGGTCCAGCTTGATCCCGGCCCACTCCATCTCCTCGCAGATCATTGCGCGCACCGCCGGCGCGTTCTCGCCAATGCCGCCCGCGAAGCAGATGGCGTCCGCGCCGCCCATCGCCGCCAGGTACGATCCGATGTACTTGCGCACCCGGTAGCAGAAGATCTCGATAGCCAGCCACGCGCGCCGGTCGTCGTGCTCCTCCGCTTCGGCCAGCAGCTCGCGCATGTCGTTGGTCAGCCCGCTGATCCCCAGCAGCCCGGACTGCTTGTTCAGCAGCGTCTCCACGCCCGCCAGGTTCAGCCCCTCCTTCTCCGCGATGTAGTCCAGCAGCGCCGGGTCCAGGTCGCCGGAGCGCGTCCCCATCACCAGCCCCTCCAGCGGGGTAAAGCCCATGGAGGTGTCGATGGATTCGCCGCCGCGGATGGCGCACGCCGAGCAGCCGTTGCCCAGGTGCAGGGTGATGATCTTCTGCGCCTCGCGCGGCGTGCCGGTAATCTGCCGCCAGCGGTACGCCACGTAGCGGTGCGAGGTGCCGTGAAAGCCGTAGCGGCGCACCCGGTGCCGGCGGTACAGCGAGTAGGGGATGGCGTAGAGAAAGGCGCGCTCCGGCAGCGTGTGATGGAACGCCGTGTCGAAGACCGCTACCTGCGGCACCGCCGGCCCCAGCACCGCCTTGACCGCCTGCACGCCCTTGAGGTTGGCGGGGTTGTGCAGCGGCGCCAGCTCGATGGTCTCTTCGATGCCGCGCATCACCGCGTCGTCGATGGCCACGGAGTGCACAAAGTGCTCGCCGCCGTGCACCACCCGGTGCCCGGCCGCGCCGATCTCCGCCAGCGAATGGATCTCCACGTCCGAATCATCCGCGACGATCCATGCCAGCAGGTACTCCACGGCCGCGCGGTGGTCCTTGAGGGGCGCAGAGCCCTTGACCGGCGCCGCGTCCCCCGCGCGAAAGCTCCACACCGCCTCGCCGCCAATGCGCTCGATCTGCCCGCGCGCCAGCCGCCGGTCGGTGTTCTCCTTCATCCGCTCGGCGTCCGTGTCCATCAGCTGAAACTTGAGTGACGAGCTGCCGACGTTGAGGACCAGGATGTTCACGCGCGCTCCGGGGCGAGGGGTGGATGGCCACGCGCACAGAATAGCGACGCCGCCGCACCCGTACCAGCGTGCGGCGGCGAAAGACCGGCCCCGGTGGATGCTACGCGTCCGCCGGTTTGGCCGCAGCCGCCTTCGCGGCCTGCTCGAGGCGGTACAGCTCCGCGTCACGGGCCATGATGTAAGCGTCGTTGAAGTGGTACTTGCGAAGCTCCTCGGGCACCTGGTCGATGGGCGTATGGCGGAGCAGGTGCAGCTCCAGCACGTCCTCGCCCTTGGTCTGGATCGCATGCTTCCACTCCCACTCCACCCATTTGGACTTCGGCGTGTGCTCCGACCAGAAGAGCATCAGCTTGTCGCACGCCTCGATCTCCCGCAGCAGCCCATCGTTCCACTTCTCGCCCATCTCCAGGAACAGCACGTCCACTTTTACGTCGATCCCGGCGCTGCGGCGGATGGACGAGGCGCGCTCCAGCACGTCCAGCCGGTCCGCCGACGCGTAGGACGCAAAGGCGGTCCGTGCCGCGGCGCCCTTGACCGTCTGCGGCGGCGCGGAGGTGGCGGGGGGCTGGGCCGTGATCTCCACCTCCATCGACAGCCACGCCGCCCGCACGGCGTCGGGCGCGTCTTCGCGGTCGTGGACAAAGAGTTCCATCACAAGGAGCGCGTCTCGCGGGCGCGCGTCCTCGGGAACCTCGACGTCGAACGAAAAGGTGTGGCACTGCCCGTTCCACGTGAAGGTCTGCGCCTCCGTGCTCACGATCAGCCCGCCCTTGGCCTTGCAGCGGACGCTCACGCGGGTACCCACGGGCCAGCGGCACTCCGTCTCCGCCCCCAGGCGGATCTCGTCCGCCTCCGCCTCGCGCGCCAGCGCCTGCCGCGCTTTGGGCTCGTACGCGGCGGTGTAGACGGAGAGCTGCGCGAGAAAGAAGTCGCCCGGCTGCACCTGCCGCGGCGCCGAGCCGCCCAGCAGCACCGGCTCACCCGTCACCGGCGGCTCGGCGGACGGCGATGCCTGTGGCGGAGGTGCAGCCTCGAAGGTTACCGGGGACGACGGGGGCGGGGCGGGTGCTTCGGGCTCGTGGCCATCGGGCGCGGCGGCCGCTTCAGGCTCATGGTCGTCGGATGCGGCGGCCGCCTCGGGCTCGAACTCATCGGGCGCGGCGGCATCGAGCCCGTTCGACACCTCGAATTTGTCGACACCGAATTCGCCGTCGAAATCGGAGAAATTCCCCCTGCCTTCCACCCCCGGCCGATGGATGCTGTTCTTGTGCGGGCGCGACCGCTGTCCTCCGTGCCCGCCGGGACGGGCGCGGGGGACGGCACTCTGCTCCGGAGGCGACCCGCGGCCCAGCAGCATCCGCGCGAGCTCGCCAAACCAGGTGTTCTCGGCGCGGGCGTAGCTTTCCAGCAGCTGCGTGGCGGCGGCGTGCAGCGGCAGCAGGGGGGCAAGGTGCTCGGCGAGCTGTTCCGCGTCCGGGTACTCGTCGGAGAGCGGCGTGTAGTCGGGATCCTGGCGCCACCGGCCGAACAGCTCCTCGAGTCCCACCTCGTTCCCCGCCCGCGCCAGCGCCACCGCGAGCCACAGCTTCACCACGTCGTCCGTGGCGTCGTCGAACGCGTCCAGCAGCGCCCGCTCGCCGCCGCGCACGTCGAAGGCCGCCAGGATGCGGGCCGTGTCGCGCCGCGACCGCACGTCACCCGTGGAAAGCGCGGCCAGGAGCCGGTTCACGCTGGCATTGGAGCTCGTCGTCATCGAACGGAACCTGGTCGTGGTTGGACGTATGCAGCCGCCTATTTTGCCGCGCGCTTCTCCAGCTCCTTCAAGAGCTCCGCCGTCCACGACAGGGTCGCGCCGCGCCGCTCGCGCGCCGCCGCGATCAGGCGCAGGTTGCGGGCGGTGGTATCGGGCTCCCACGGCTCGCGCACCGCCGCCAGCGCGTTGCCCAGGGCTTCCGAAGCGCCCGCTTCGTCACCCGCCAGCACGGCAAGCTCCAGCAGCGTGGCGTGGTCCCAGTAGTTCGGCTTGCCGCCCGCCACGCGCCGCTTCACCGCGTAGCGCACCACGGGGAGCACTTCCTCGCGGCGCGGATCGGGCGGCTCGCGCACCTCCATCAGCGTCACCGCGTTCACGCCGGGATACGCGTCGCGCCAGTCGGCCTCGAAGCCCTTGAGGTACGCGCCGATGGCCTTGTCCAGCAGCCCGCGCGCGGCAAAGGTTTCGCCCGCGTTGACCGCGGCCTCCCAGCGGTCCTTGTACACGCGGCCCAGAATGCCGTACGTCTCGCTGCTGGGCCCCTTTCGCTCGATCAGCTTTGTCAGCACGCGCTCCGCCTCGTCGCCGCGGCCGGCGCGGTTCAGCGCCAGCGCCAGCTGCTCCTGCACCATGACCGTCTCCGAGACGGGATCGGGCATGCGCTCCACCAGCCCCACCATCTCGTTCCACCCCTTGACCGAGCGGTAGGAGAGAAAAAGGTCGATGACGACGCCGGTGTCCTGGTCCTTCAGCGGCGTCAGCTCCTGCTCCATCGCGCGCACCGCGTCGATGCCCTGGCTTCGGGCCGCCGCCAGACGCTCCTTGATGGATTCGGCGATGCGCACCTGGTCGCGGAACACGTCCGTCTTGTCGTGGGCGATGTCCGGATAGTCCTCCAGCAGCTGAAAGAGCGGGCTGTCCTTGTCCTTTGCCTTGGATTCGTACGCGGCGCGCAGCAGCCTGGTCAGCCCCGCCTTTGCATCCTCCACCCGGTCCGGCAGCCCGTCCGCGCCAATGGAGTAGGGCAGCGCCCGCAGCAGCGCCACGTCGAACGGCAGGCGCGCGGTGCCGCCGAACATCAGCACCGTGCTGGCGGGCTTTACGCCGTGGCGCACGCCCAGCTCGTAGAACACGTTGGCGTTGGCCGTGGTCAGGTCGGCCACCGCGTACTCGCACAGCACCAGCCGCTCGAACATGGGCTTGTGGATGATGCCGCCCGCCACCTCCTCGTCCGCGCGCAGCGGCTCCAGCCCCGCGTCGCGGACGGCCGGCGCGATAAGGTCGCGATACACGGCGTCGAAGTCGATCGTCACTCCCGCCGAGTCCGCCTTCTTGCCGAACGGCATCAGCACAAAGCACAACGGCCCGCTCACCGCCCACCTCCGGCGGTGATGCGGCGGGCGAACCGATGGATGCTGCGATGAACGCGATCGATCATGCTGCGCCTCGACGTGTTGCGGGTGCGGATGATGAGGTGCGCCGGATGGGGCCACGGAGCAGGCGGGCAGACCGGCGCGAAGCGGATCCAGCCGAAGAATCGGCGGGGCGGGAGCGGTGCGCAAGGAGGATGGCGGATGCGGCGGGTGCCGGCTGCCGATCGGTTTCCCTGCCTGTGGATGAAGGTGCCCGGGCCGCCTCCGCTGCCCGGCCGCAGAGTTCGCGCGGCGGACTTTGTGATCTTCCAGCCGCGAGTTCACGCGCTCCTGCCGGCGGGCGACGCGTTACCGGGTCAGAGCGCGATGAGGATCACCCGGCTTGGGATCGGGGGCAAGGCGAGCGCGCCGTCAGCGGGGAAGAGTGCAGGTAAGGCGGGAGAGGGTGGCGGGATCTTCCTTTTTGCCGCCTTCGCTGCTCAGGTGCACGGTCCCGTCGGGCGCCAGCTCCACGGCCTCGCCCTGCTTTTCGTTCAGCGGCTTGAGGTCATAGGTGAGCGGCTGGCCCATGCGGCCGGCGGACAGGTCGCCCGCGCGGTAAAAGGCAAGCGCGTTCAGCGTCCGCAGCACGATCCAGTGCCCGTCGGGCGCCGCGGCCGCGCCGGTGATCCGTTCGGGGCGCGGCACCTGGCCTGGCCGCAGCTCCACGACCTGCTCCAGGCGCGCGGGGGTGCCGGCGCGGGCGGTGCGCGGCAGGCGGTAGACGGCCACGTGCCCCGTCTCGCCCTTGGTCACCACGTGCACGCCGCCGTCGGGCATCACGAACATGGCTTCGGCGTCGTGCGGGCCGTCGGGGTACTCGGCGATCAGCGCCTCGGCGGGGCGGGTCTGCGCGTCGCCGGCGGCGGGCTCGGGGACGCGCCACAGGGTAATGTGCGGGCGCGCCGCCTGGTTGTCGCCGATGTCGGCGATGTACAGGCAGCGGCCGCCGCCGGGGCAGGGGCCGGCGGCCACGTCTTCCCAGTCCGTCACGGTGGCGCCGGCCACGCGCACCTGCCCCCGCGGTGTGCCGTCCGTCCCCACCAGGTGCAGCAGCGGCTCGCCGGAATCGTTGTGCGTCCACAGGGCGTCGCCGCCGCCGTTGAGCGCGAGACCACTGGACTCATGCACGGCGGCGGGAAGGGCGATGCCGGACGTGTCCACGCGGCACGCGAACGCTCCCGCCGCCGACGCAGCCGGGGACGGCACGGGGGCCGCGGCCACCGGGGCCGCCGCCACCTGCTCCGCGCCGTCATCGTCCCGCCGCCCGTCCCGGTCACCGTCGCGCGGAACGACGACCATCGTCAGCCCGCCGATCAGGGCCGTGGCCGCCATCAGGGCCATCCCGGCGCGCATCAGTGGAATCTCCTGCACCCAGCCCTCCTGCAAGCGTACGCCAACGTATTGGCCCGCGGCAAGATGCACCGCACGTGCCGCCGGTCAGGTAGCGGACACCACCTGCCCGCCCGCCACCACGTACACGCGGTCGCCCGGCACCACCGGCACGTCCGCCGTTCCCGTGAACTCGCCGAACGCCGGGAGAATACCCACGCGCGGCCCCAGGTGAAAGCAGGGAAGCCGCTGCCGCTGCCGCCCGGCGCCGCGCAGCGTGACGGAGGGGTGAATGTGGCCGGCCAGCACGTAGCACGCGGGCGCCGGCTGCGGATGGTGGGCGTAGGCGAACGGCTGCGACTGCAGCGGCCCGTTCACGCAGGTGATCTCCAGCTCGTCGGGCGGGTCGCCGGCGTGCGCGTCGTGGTTGCCGCGCACCAGCGTAAGGGCAAGGTGGGGATGCGCCCGCCGCCACGCCGCCAGTGCATCCAGCGTCTTTGCCGCCCGCCCTGCCTTTGCGTGCAGAAAGTCGCCCAGAAAGACGATGGACCGTGCGTCCGTCCGTTCCGTGGCGCGGGCCAGGCGCGCCAGCGTTTCCGTCGTGGTGCCGCCGGGGACGGGAAAGCCGTGCGCCCGGAACGCCGCCGCCTTGCCAAAGTGTGGATCCGCCACCAGCAGCGACCGGTCCGACGGCCGAAACGCCGCGTGCTCCGGCAGCAGCACCAGCCGCTCACCGCACAGCTCGATCTCCAGATCTCCCTCTGAACTCACGTCCCGCCGTCTCGCATTCATAGAAAAAGGGGTACTCCGCAGAGAGTACCCCGATCTCCGATTCCGTGCCGTCCCGTGCAGAGACGGCGGGCGAAGGAGTGTCCTCCCTCGCGGCCGCCGGCCGATCCGCCGCGTCAGCCAGCGGCGGGTTCCACCTCGCGATCGGCGGAGCGCGTGGGCTCTTTCGAGGGGTCGGAGACCGCCGGCGGCACGTCCTTGCCCACCGGCGCGGCCGGTTCCCGCGGTGCCGGCTCGTTCGCCCGGTCGGCCACGGCGTCCGGGAAGTCGGACGTTTCTTCGGGGAGGGCGTCCGTGAACACCTTGCCGCCCGTTACGGCATTCGCCGGAAGCTTGCGCGTCTCCGCGGGCGTGGGATCGGGGCGCGGCTCTTCGCGCGGCTTCTCCGTCTTGACCGACTCACCCAGCTGGGCAAGGCTGGCCTGGAACTCGGCGATCCACAGGTTCGTCTCTTCGGACTCGATGGCGTTTACCCGGGCCGCGAACGCCTTGCAGCGCGCCAGCATGTCCGCCGTCTGCGCCAGCGTGGGCTCGGCCGCGCCCCACGCGGCACGGGCAATCTGCCAATCCAGTTCGAACTCGCCGATGGCGGTGCGCAGCGCCAGGTCCGTCTTTACGTAGCGCATCCACCCGCTGGAGTAGTTGAAGAACTTGTCCAACCCGAACAGCGCCGCCGCCACCGCCACCGCGAGCGAGGTATACAGGGGATTGATCTCCAGCCTTGACGGCGGCGAGCCCACAGGGGGCAGCAGCGCCGAGATCAGGGGAAGCAGTCCGGAGATGGAGATCAGGACCACGGCGCCCCATCGCAGGAACATGGCCCCGCCCTTCTTGGGCTTCTTGTTTATCTGGTACCAGGCGCTGGCGCTGCGCGCGGCGTCCGTGACCCTGGTGTAGACGCTGGTCAGCGACGCGGCCCGGTTGCCGTCTTCCCAGGAGATCGTTTCGAGCTGGATGGCGGAAAGGTTCTGCGACATGGATGGTCCTTCGTGCTGCGGTGGAGGACGGCGGAATGGATAGCGCCTGCTTACGGATGGGCGGGACTCGCGGGTTTCCCCCCTCGCCGCACGGGGAGGCGCGGGCAGATGCGCGAGGATGATCCAATCTAAATCGTTTTCTGACAGTCCGTAAGGGTCTTCCCGCGGCACCGGGCGGCAGCGTGGAATGAGCAGGCGCGGCGTGCGATGCCGTACGTGGCAGAATGTGCGTCGAGCAGGTCAGCCGTCCAGATCAAAGCGCCGTTCGTTCGCGGGGCTACCGGAACTCGAACGTCATCCAGAGGAACGTCGCGATGAACAGCACGTCGGCGAGCAAGGCCAGCGGCAGCAGGCGCCTGCCCGTGGCATCGTAGCGGTGCATCTCATTGAACTTCGCCCGCCGGTCGGTTTCGGGCGGGTCCAGGCGGTGCTCGTATAGCCACACGTTCAGGATCAGCACGGCGACTCCAAGCACAATCGTGAGCGCGATCTTCCACGCCGCCGCGCTCATCGGGTTCCCTCCTCGCGCACACGCCCCCACCCGCGCATCGAAGCCTGTACTCCGTTGACTCCGTGTGAGGCAAATCCCTGAAACGCTGCCCCACCGCGAAGCCCGCTCACTTTCCCGTATCCGCGTACTTCTCCAGCGCCACCTGCATGCGGCGCACACGGTCGGCCATCGACTCGCTGCTGACGGCCTCGCGCGTGCGGTCCACCAGCAGCGGAAACGCCAGAGGCGGCGTGCGTCTGGGCTCGGTGAGCGCCACGCGGCCGGCGGCCAGGCGGTCCAGCGTGCGGCCCAACCGGCTGCTTTCCAGCTGGCGCTCCAGCACCTCGCGGTGCGCCTGGCTCACCAGCAGGTTGCCGGGGTCGTAGCGCGTAAACACGTCAAAGAAAAGCCCGCTGCTGGCCTGCAGCTGCCGCGCGCTCTTGCCCGCGTACGGAAAGCCCTGGAACACCAGCCCGGCGACGCGCGCGATCTCGCGGAACTGCCGGCGCGCCATCTCGGTGGCGTTCAGCGACGCGGGTACGTCGTCCAGCAGGTTGTGCGGCGCCAGAAGCCCCGCCGCCAGCGCCTCCTCGATGGGCGCGGGGTCGGGCGAAAGCAGCTCGAACCCGTAGTCGTTCATCGAAAAGGTGAAGCTGATGGGCTTGAGGCGCGAGATGCGGTACGCGAACAGCGCCGCCAGCCCCTCGTGCACCAGACGCCCTTCGAAGGGAAAAAAGAACAGGTGATACCCCTCGCGCGTCTTTACCCGCTCGATCAGCAGCTCGTCCGCGGCGGGGATGCGGGACCACCGCGCCTGGATCTCCAGGATCGGGCGGATGGCCTCCATCTCCGGGTCGCGCCAGATGCCGCGCGACGCCTCTTCCAGCCGCCCCCGCAACGACGCCGCCAGCTCGGTGGAAAGCGGCATCCGCGCCCCCATCCACCGGGGGATGGCGCCTTTTGAGTTCTTGGCGCGGCGCACCCACGCCACCATGTCGCGCACGCGCACGAACTCCAGCGGCTTGCCCGCGAAGATGAACTTGTCGCCGGGGTTGAGCCGCGCGATAAAGCTTTCCTCCACCGACCCCAGCGCGCCGCCGCCCACGTACTTTACCGTGACCGACGCGTCGCTCACGATGGTGCCGATGGACATGCGGTGCCGCCGCGCGATCTGCTTGTCGCCCACGTGGTAGGTGCCGTCCTCGCTCACCAGCACGCGGCTGAACTCGGGGTACGCACGCAGCGCGTCCCCGCCGCGGGTCACAAAATCCAGCACCCACTGCCACTCGTCGTCCAGCAGCCCGGCGTAGGCGCGCGTGGTCCGCACCTCGGCCTTGAGCTCGTCCGGATAGAAGCCGCCGCCCAGCGCCACCGTCACCACGTGCTGCGCCAGCAGGTCCAGCGGGCGCTCCACGGGAAGCCGCGACTCGACGGCGTTGGCGCGCATCCCGTCGCGCGCGGCGGCCACCTCGATCAGCTCCAGCACGTTGGTCGGCACGCAGGTCACGCGGCTCACGGCGCCGGGGCGGTGGCCGCTGCGTCCCGCGCGCTGCAGCAGCCGCGCGACCCCCTTGGGGCTGCCGATCTGCAGCACCCGGTCGACGGGCGAAAAGTCGACGCCCAGGTCCAGGCTGGACGTGGCGACCACGCAGCGCAGCACCCCGGTGCGCAGGCCGTTCTCCACCCATTCGCGCCGCGCGCGGTCCAGTGATCCGTGATGGAGGGCGATCTGCCCCGCCCACTCCGGCCGCGCCTCCAGCAGCGCCTGGTACCAGATTTCCGTTTGTGAACGTGTGTTCGTAAATACGATGGCGCTGTCACCCTCTTCCACCGCCTCCACCACCTGCGGCAGCATCTGCGTCCCCAGGTGGCCCGCCCAGGGAAAGCGCTGAATGGTGGGCGGGATGAGTGCATCCACCACCACTTCCTTGGGCACGTGGCCGCGGACGGTGCGCCCCGCCGGCCGGTCCGGCGCCGTGCCCAGCAGTGCGTCCAGCGCGTCCTGCAGGTTGCCGATGGTGGCGGAAAGCCCCCAGGTGCGCAGACCCGGACGCCAGCCGCGCAGCCGCGCGAGCGCCAACTCCGTCTGCACGCCGCGCTTGCTCCCCATCAGCTCGTGCCATTCGTCGATCACCACCGCCTGCAGGTCGCTGAACAGTTGCCGCGCGTCGTCGCGGGACAGCAGCAGCGCCAGGCTCTCGGGCGTGGTGACCAGCGCCGTGGGAAGCTGTTTGCGCTGGCGGCTGCGCGTGGCCGCGGAGGTGTCGCCCGTGCGCGACTCCAGCGTCCAGGGAATCCCCATGTCGGTCAGCGGCTGCCGCAGCGCCTCTTCCGTGTCCGCCGCCAGCGCGCGCAACGGGGTGATCCACAGCACCCGCAGCGGCGGCGCCACAACGCCCGGCTTCTTGCCGCGCCGCATCGGGACGACGGGCTCGGGGGTGTGCGGCTGCTCCGCCATCCAGTCCAGCACCGCGCCCAGCCACGCCGCGTACGTCTTGCCCGTCCCCGTGGCCGCGTGGATCAACCCGCTTTCCCCCGCCATGTACGCCCGCCACACCTCCCGCTGAAAGCCGAACGGCTCCCACCCGCGCGCGGCGAACCACGCCTCGGCGGGGGCAAGCGGATCGGCGGCGGGCGGCGCGGCGATGCGGATCATGCGGATGCTCTGGTGCGCGTGATGGTTCACGTTGCGCACCCTGTGCAGTCTATGGGCCGAAGGAGCGCAACGGCCTGAGCGTGGGAGTATCCGGGCCAAAAAGAAGAGGACGCAGAGAGGCGAGTCCCCTCGGCGTCCTGATCTGAGTTGTTGCTGCTGCCAGTGTTCTACGCCGCTTCTCGATACTCCCTTACCCAATCGCGGATGTGGTCGACGTACTCCGCGACCGGCATCTCCTCGATGTCCCTCTCTGGGCTGCCCAGGGCCAGCATCTGCTCGAAGAACGCGGTGGTGAAATCACCGAACCTGTACCAGATCACGGTGGCGGTTTCCACCCCCCGCAACCCCACAGTCTCGACGAACCAGTCACGAACCGCCCGAACCACCTCGTCCGGCTCGTTGCGGTGAGGCTTGATGTCGACGCCAGACAGGTCGGACAGCGCTTTCCCGAAGTCGTGAAGGTTCTGCTCGAGGATGAGGAAGCGCTTGCCGTTCATGTAAGCCGCACCAAATCCGCGAGCCCCGTACTCCAGCCCGAGTTCGAACGGCATGTTCAACCGGTAGAACTCGTTTGCTTTTTTCGACTTCAGGCGCGACAGGTCGTGGAGGCTGTACTTCGAATCCCGGATGAGTTCCCTGATCTTGTCGAGCCGGTTTTCACCCGAATCGGATCGTTCGGTCGCGATCCGAGGGGTGAACCCAAGACAGACGATCGTAAAGAGCAAGGGCCGCAGGAGAGAATAGTACTCTCTGTCGAACGGACAGTTAATGAAGACGTTTGATTCAAACCCCTCTGCCGGCCCGGCTCCGTCCACTGGCCCCACTGGCTACCCCTTCGGAGGAAACGGATCGTTGCCGTACGAATCCTTGCTTCGAACGGTACCATCGCGTCTGTGAACGTACAATTCCGAGCCTTGATTGCGGCTGACCTCACGAGCGAAGGTGATGGCATGCTCCTGGGTATCGAACACTTTCGTCGCCCGCGACGCGCCGCCCTTCTTGACGCTCCACCCGCCATTCGGATTTGGGATAACGTGCTGCGTATTCCTGGCCATCTTACCTCCCGTTGTCACGACTGGGCCACCCTGGGCACAGTCACGCTCTCTTCCTTCTATGATAGTTATACTGGTGCTTCTCTTCAATGCCGGATGCCATCCGGCATTGTGAGGTGCAGAGTCTTTCGCTCACACGCCAACGCATGCCCAGAACTTCTCGCAGCCGCGCGATCAGCCTGGCAGGTACAGTCGCGCTACGTCGTGTCGTCCAGCGCCGCGCTCCCCTCGCGAGGCGCGGCGGCGGCTACTTGCGGGGCCCCACCAGCCAGCGGGCCTGCGCGGTGGCCACCACGTCGCCCGCGGCGTCGCGGATGTCGGTGGTGACGGTGATCTCGCGCTCGTCGTTGCTCTCCAGCACCGGCGCATCGGCCTCAGCGGTCAGTGTGCCGCGGGCTTTCTTGGTGTAGTCGATGGACAGGCCCTTGAGGATGGACCGCGCGTCGGGCCGCATGGCGTAGTTCAGCGCCAGCCCGGTGGAAAGCTCGGCCAGGTTCATCAGCGCGATCGCGTGAATGCTGCGCAGGTGGTTACGCACCCTGCGCCGGTCCTGCAGCGTCACGCGCGCGTAGCCCGGGCGCAGTTCCTCGATGCGCGCGCCGATGGTGCCGGAGTACGGCACCAGCCGGCCCAGCAGAAAGCTGAACATCGCCTTGCCGCCGGGACGGCCGCTCCACTTTTCCCACTGCTGCCGGATCACTTGCTCGGGGCTGCTCGCCATCGGTCGGTCTGTGCGCGGTGGATGGGGCCGGACGTCAACGTCGCTGCGCGGATATAAGCCGATCACCCGCGCAAAGTCCAGCGCCGCCGCATGTGGCGCGGCATCCGGCGACCGCGTATCTTGCCCGCCCGCGTAGAAACAGATGGCGCTCTCACCGTCGCCGGACGCCGCGCCGCCCTCCTTTCCGACATTGATCCACAATGCCTTTTCGTGCCTGTGCCGCGGCTGCCGCCGCGCTGCTTTCGCTTGCCCTTCCCGCCGCCGCGCAGACCGCCGTGCCCGCCAATACGACGCTCGCCGTGGCCGCCGACACGCTGCCGCGCACGTCGCTGCAAAAGGGCAACTGGTCGCTTTCCTTCACGCCTCCCGGCTACAGTGGCGGCAGCGGCGAGCGCGCGGAGTTTGGCGCATGGGAGATGGTGGGGGAGCGCACCAACCTGGGTCTGGTGCTGGCGGTCTCCGTCTACGGCACCGATTCGGAAGCCAGCGGCGGTGGTGAAGCGACCACGGCCAGCACGGATGTAGGCGTGGGCGTGAACGTAAAGCGGTACCTGATGACGCCGCGTGACGTGACGCCGTTTCTGATCGCCGGCGCCTCCATCGGCGGCCGGTTCGAGCGGCGCGACGGGCCGCAGGACTACGAGGAGACCACGCGCGGAATGAACAGCAGCGTCCTGGGTGGGGTGGGCGTGGAGTGGTTTCCCACGCGGCGGTTCAGCCTGTCGGGCCAGACGGGGTTCATGGTGCAGAGCGGCCGCTACGAAACCGAAACGGACATGGCCGACGACCACCGGGAGTCCGAAACCCGCTCGGCCGGCTTCCGCAGCTTCACGTCCGCGCTCTCCATGCAGATCTACTTCTGAGAAGGTTGATTCGGTTGATTCTCTCGAACATTACTTCAACGCCTTCAACCTTGATTCCTGAGGAAGGCGCCGCGCTGATCCTGCTCTCACGATTGAGCCAGCGTCCCGACCGAAGGATCTCGCCGGCAGAACCGTGGGGCTGGATTCCATGCCCGGATCTCAGCCCTGCGTGGGGCAGCCGAGATCCTTCGGTCGCGCGCAAGCGGCGGCGTGGACTCAGGTTCGGTCTGGCGCTCCCTCAGGAAGCCAACGGCTCACCTCGGATCCACCCTGAGCGACAGGCAACGCAATGTCGTACGCGCGCACGTAAACCACTACGTAGATTCGTCTTGCGTATGACGATCCATGGGGGAGCCAGCGCCTCGCCGTCCGGGATTGGACGGCGCATTCCGAGCATCGCGGCGGCATGAATCAGTACCGCAATACGGAATTACGGGCGATGTGGATACGACGCGCCCGTATCACCGGACCAGCCCCATCGCACGAAGTTCTTGCGGCGGGGACGCAATGGGTGCAATATAGGCACCGCTAACCGACGCATTTTCGTCCATACGCATTTCCAACCCTGTACGGCCGCCCGTCTTCCCATGGGTGTCTGCCGCAAAGGCCTGATTCGCGGAACGGTGCCATGACCGCTCTTTCCATGCACCACGCCCGTCGCTGGGGCGCGATGTCGCTGGCCCTGTCGCTGTCGCTTTCCGGCTGCGCCATCGCCATCGGCGCGCCGCCGGAGCACACCGCGTCGTCGCAGCGGCCGCGCCGCGAGCGCCCGCGCGACGAGATCGTCATCCGCGCCAACCGTCCTGCGGCGGAGGAATCGCACGAGGCGGTGATCGAGCCGGGCGTGCTGGCGCCGGGCGCGTCGCTGCTGATCCCGGTACGCGGCATTCGCCCCGACCAGCTGCGCGATTCGTACGCGGACGCGCGCAGCGGCGGGCGGGTGCACAACGCCATCGACATCATGGCGCCGGGGGGAACACCCGTGCTGGCCGCGGCCGACGGCACCATCCACCGGCTGCGCACGGGCGGACTGGGCGGCGTGACCATCTATCAGATCGGCACGGACGGGCGCACGATGTACTACTACGCCCACCTGCAGCGCTACGCCGCCGGCATTCGCGACGGTCTGCCCGTGCGCCGCGGCCAGGTAATCGCCTACGTGGGCGACACGGGCAACGCGGGCGCCGGCAACTACCACCTGCACTTTTCGGTCGGCCGGCTGCCGGACCCGCAGCGCTACTGGGACAGTGAGAACGTGAACCCGTATCCGCTGCTGGCCGGCGAGTACGCCCGCGCCGCCTCCGCGTCCCGCGACCGCTGACCCGCATCACCGAGCCTATCGCCCCGCCGCCACCTGATGGCGGCGGGGCGCTTTGTCGTCGTTCACATTCCACGGCTGATCGACCCTGGAAACCCGGACAAACCTTCTGTTCTGCTGAATCCAGCAGGGTTGGATTGTCCGGCGGCCTTCGCTACCTTCCGGGCCGGACAACGTTTTCGGAGCCCGACGGACAAGGACGAATGGCCACGCATACCGGTGTAATTCCCCCTCCCCCGCTCACCCCGTTTCAGCGGATCCTTTCGCCTTTCGCGCGGTTCACCCGCACGGAATCGGCGGGCGGCATCGTGCTGATCGCGGCGACGCTGGTCGCCATCCTCTGGGCCAACTCGCCGTGGAGCGAAAGCTACCACCATCTGTGGGAGACCACGGTCACCATCGGTGCCGGCCGGTACGCGCTCTCGTATCCCCTGCACTACTGGATCAACGACGGCCTGATGGCCGTGTTCTTCTTTCTGGTCGGGCTGGAGATCAAGCGCGAGTTTCTGGTGGGCGAGCTGGCTTCCGTGCGCCGCGCCGCACTGCCGATCGCCGCGGCGCTGGGGGGGATGGTGGTTCCCGCCATCCTGTACGCGCTGCTGAACGCGGGCGGGCCGGGGGAGCGTGGATGGGGAACGCCCATGGCGACGGACATCGCGTTCGCGCTGGGCGTGCTGGCGCTGCTGGGGCCGCGCATTCCCCTGTCGCTCAAGGTGTTCCTGGCCGCGCTGGCCATCGTGGACGACCTGGGTGCGGTGCTGGTGATCGCCATCTTCTACACCGACCAGATCTCGTGGATGGCGCTGGGGGTGGGGATGGTGGTGCTGGCGGCGCTGATCGTAGCGGCGCGGCTGCAGGCGCGGGCGCCCATCGTCTACGTGGTGCTGGGCGTGGTTCTCTGGGTGGCGTTTCTCAAGAGCGGCGTACACGCCACCGTGGCCGGCGTGCTGCTGGCGATGACCATCCCGGCGCGGACGCGTATCGACACCACGGAGTTCCTGGCCCGCGGGCGCCGCATCCTGGACTACTTTGACGCGGCGGGGCGCGAGGGGACGGACGTCCTGACCAACCGCGACCAGCAGGCCGCCATCCAGGAGATGGAGAACGCCTGCGAAGCCGCGCAGGCACCGCTGCAGCGCATCGAGCACGAGCTGCACGGGCCGGTGGCGTTCATCATCATCCCCCTCTTTGCCCTGGCCAACGCGGGGGTGCACCTGGGGGGCAACCTGGGAGAGGCGTTCACCAACCCGGTGGCGCTGGGCATCATCCTGGGGCTGGTGGTGGGCAAGCCGATCGGCATCACCCTGTTCGCCTGGCTGGCGGTCAAGACGAAGCTGGCCGCGCTGCCCCCGGGGATGACGTGGAACTCCATCCGCGGAGTAAGCCTGCTGGGCGGCATCGGCTTCACCATGTCGCTGTTCATCGCGGGGCTGGCGTTTCCCGGCTCGCCGCAGCTGAACGAGGACGCCAAGATCGGCATCTTTGCCGCGTCGCTGATCGCGGGGATCGCGGGGTTCCTGATGCTGCGCAGGCTGCGGCCGGTGGACGAGACGGCGCGCCCGGCAAAGGGCTAAACGCGACGAAGCCCGTCGGATCGTGATCCGGCGGGCTTCGTCGTCGCAAGCGGCTACTCGCTACAGGTACTGCTGCCTTCTCGTTCTCATCCGTGCCCACCCGGAGGACGCCTTGGGAGCATGAGGTGGGGGTCAGGTCGGCTTTCTCGAACGGTCCAGCGTTTCGTACCGTGTGTTCTACCGCCGAAACCCTGGCGGTGTTGCGCGCGGAGGATTAGAAGAACATGAACCCTGCCTCGCACCAAACTCTACGCGCGTGCCCGGGGAGAAGTTTCACCGTCCCCGCGCGTACACCCCATCCGATGCGTGCCGCCCGCGAAAGGTTGCAAACGCCATGAGTCCACCTCGCACGAAAGCGCCCAAGGACGAGCTGCGCGCCATCCCCGGCGTGGGGGCGACCATCGCGCAGGACCTGCGCAACCTGGGGATTGAACGGGTGGAGCAGCTTCGCGGGCGCGATCCGCAGGCGCTGTACGACCAGCTGTGCGAATACCAGGGGATGCACGTCGACCGCTGCATGCTGTACGTGTTTCGCTGCGCCGTATACTACGCGTCGGAGTTTCCGCACGATCCGCGGCTGCTGCAGTGGTGGGCGTGGAAGGATGGCGGGCCGGCCTACGACGGGACGCGCCCGTGCTGATCGACAATCACCTGCCGCACGCGGAGTTCGCGGAGCGCCACGCGCTGCGGATGCACGCCCCGCCCGAGCGCGCGTACGCCGCCGCGCGCCGGCTGGATTTGGGCGGATCGCCGCTGGTGCGCGTGCTCTTTGGCCTGCGCTCGCTCCCCGCCCTGCTCGCCGGAAAGCGCGTCGGGCCGGAGCAGCGGGGCCTGGGAACCACGATGGACCGGCTGCTGGACAACGGCTTCGTGCTGCTGGACGAGCGCGCGCCGCACGAGTTCGTGCTGGGGCTGGCGGGGCGGTTCTGGACGCCGGCGGGCGGGATCGAGCGGCTGCAGCCGGCGGAGTATGCGGGGTTCGACCGGCCGGGGATGGCGGTGGCCGCGTGGAACTTCACCGTGCTCCCTACGGACGAGGGCTCGCTGGTGGCCACGGAAACGCGCGTGCGCTGCACCGACGACGCGGCGCGCCGCTCGTTCCGCCGCTACTGGCGCGTGGTGCGGCCGTTCAGCGGGCTGATCCGCATGGAAGCCCTGCGCGCCATACGCCGCGCCGCGGAGTCATCGTCCGGCGACTGAAAAGAGGGGGGCCTCACACAGAGTTAACAGAGTCAACAGAGTTTGTCTCTCGCGCAGAACGAACTCTGTTGACTCTGTTAACTCTGTGTGAGATCAGGTCTTTGTCCGATCTTGCTCAGGCACAAAAAGCGGAGGAGCAGACGAACCCGGCCGGTTCTCTGCTCCTCCGCTCTTTTGATTCTCCGCGTCTCCGCGTGAGGCTGTTCAGAACGCGGCGGGGACGCTGGGCTGCGCGGACCGGGCGGGCTCGTTGCGCCGCATCAGGCCCTCGATGTCGCCCATCATGGTGCCATCGCCGGGCTCGCTGCCCGCAAACAGGCCCTCGGCGCTGCCGCCGGCCTGGCTGGCGGGGCGGTACAGGTTCATCCACCGGTCAAACGACTCGCAGGCGCCCATCAGCGCATAGAAGGTCCGGCCGCGCTTGTCGCCCTTGCCAAAAATCAGGTCCAGGGCGAACAGGATGGTCGCGAACGGAATCACCACCACGTCCTTGAGACCATCGATGAAGGTCTTGGCCTGGAAGATCAGAAAGTCGCGGATCAGCACCCGCGGGGGCGTACCTTCAGGGATTCGGCTCGGCATCAGGCTTCTCCAGCGGTCGGCGTTCCTCGGACGAGGCGGTCGTACGGGGAGGTTGCTGCGCGGGTTTCACCGTCGAGCGTAAATCTGCACACGAACGCCGTTCTGGGCAACGATCCCGCTCTCCGTTCCGGGTGGACGCTTGGGAACACCCTCGTGACGGAGAGAACTTCCCGTCTCAGCATGCAGATTCTTCGGTCGGCGCCACGCTCCTGGGCGAACGGAGGGCACCGCGCGACGCCTCCCTCAGAATGACAGGTTTCGTCAGATCTGGTATTACATCACAAGAGAAAAAGAACAGAGGCACGGCGGATCGCTTCCCCCGTGCCTCCTCTTTTCTCTCCCGCAGTTCTCCGCGCCTCCCGCGCCCTCCACGTCTCCGCGTGAGATCGCCGTCCCGTCGGGCGCAGCGAGATCGGGTCTACTGCTGGATGTCGATGATGAGGCGCGTGGGGTTCTGGAGCTCGGTGATGCGGTAGCGGTTGGGACGCGAGACGCCCAGCACCAGCTCCACCACGCCCTCGAAGTCGCAGGTGAACTCCAGCTCCTTGATGATGGGCATCTGCAGGCGGCGCTCGCGCTGCTGCACGGTGGCCTGGCCCTGGTCGTTGTGCGCCTGCGTGCCGCGCAGGGTGATGGCCAGCCACGCGTCGCCGGTCACGGGGACGGGATCGCCGCTGCCGCACGCGTGGACGGGGCGGTCCACGTACTCCACGCGGTAGCCGGGCACGCCGCTTCCCAGAAACTCCAGCACCACGCGGTCGAAGCCCTGGTTCACCCCCACGCGCACGTCGCGCAGGGTCACGGGGCGCGGCACGGTGCGCACCTGGTCGCGCACGCCGGCCGTCCACTGCTGCTGCGCCGCGGGATCCGCGGCCGGCTGGGTCGCTGGCTGCGCGCTGTCGGCCGCCGCGGCGGGAGTGGTGACCGCCGCGGGTGTCGCGGGCGCGGCGGAATCGGCCAGCACGAACGCGGGAACTCGACCCGCGGGCTCGCCCGACGCGGTGGTGTCGCCCGCGGCGGAATCGCCCTCCACGCCCTGGGCGCGGCGGCGTTCGGTGGCGTCGCGAAGCTCGCCGCCCTGCTCACCGCAGGCCGCCAGCGCGGCCAGCACCATCATCCCACCCAACCAGCGGCTCTGCGTCTTCATCCACCCACTCCCTGTGGCAAGCGGCGGGCGAGTCGCGCGCCCCCCGCGTACACGTTGAACCCCGGATCGCGGACAAATCCCGCGAGCGTCATCCCCGCCTGCTCCGCCAGCTCCACGGCCAGGCTGCTGGGCGCCGACACGCCGGCCAGCACCGGCACCCCCGCCCGCGCCGCCTTTTGCACCAGTTCGAAGCTGGTGCGCCCGCTCACCAGCACGATCGATTCCGCCAGCGGCACCTCCCCCGCCAGCAGCGCCGCCCCCACCAGCTTGTCCATGGCGTTGTGGCGGCCCACGTCCTCGCGAATGCTCACCAGCGCGCCGCCGGCGGTAAACTGCGCCGCCGCGTGCAATCCACCCGTCCGCTCAAATACGCGTTGCGCCTGCCGCAGTTTCTCCGGCAGGGCGACAAGGACGGCGGGATCCACGTCCATCGCGCTGTCGATGCGGGCGCACGCCGGGCCCATCACCGCCTCGATGGACGCCTTGCCGCACACGCCGCAGCTGCTGGTCGCGTAAAAGTTGCGCGACAGGGCGGCGGGATCGAACGGCGCACCGGGGGCCAGCCGCACGTTCACCACGTTGTACTGCTGCTCGGCGTCCGTGCAGTAGCGGATGGATGCGATCGCCGCCGCGCCGCCGATCAACCCCTCGCCGTAGAGAAAGCCCGCCGCCAGCTCGAAGTCCGCCCCCGGCGTTCGCATTGTCACCGACACGCGGTGCGCCGCTTCGTCGGCCGGCCTATCCGCATCTTCCGCGCGGATGATGCGGATTTCCCGCGGCTCCTCGACGGCCAGCTGGTCGTCGCGGGTGCGACGCGCGGCGCCGTCGGGGCCGACGGTAACGCGCTCGACCGGGCGGCGCGACGTGCTTCCCCGGCGCACGGGCTAGACCGCGGCGCCGGAGAGGTGTTCGGCCTGCGCCTGCGCGTCGCGGTAGACCAGCCGCTCGTCCGCGCCGACGACGTCCACCGGGCTGGTCGCGCGCTCCACCGTCACCGGGATCATCTTCGACGACGGCGTGTTGCTTCCCCTGGCCCGGCTGCCGACGGGGACCAGCACGTTGGCCTCGGGAAAGTATGCGGCGCAGCACCCGCGCGGAACGTCGTACGCCACGGCGCGAAAGCGGGGAGCCATGCGCTCGCGGCCGTCCGCCCCGTGGCTGCGCACGTCGATCCAGTCGCCGGGCGTAAGGCCCCGCTCGGCGATGTCGTCCGGGTGCATCAGCACCACGCGGCGCGCCTGTTTGATGCCGCGGTAGCGATCGTCCAGGCCGTAGATGGTGGTGTTGAACTGGTCGTGCGAGCGGATGGTGAACAGGCGCAGCTGCCCCTCGCCCAGCCGGATGTCCGGCGTGGGCACCACGACAAAGTTGGCGCGGCCGTTCTGTGTGTTCCACTCGCGGTGCGCGGCCGCGTTGCGCAGCACAAAGCCGCCCGGCTCGCGCACGCGCTGGTTGTACGCGTCGAACCCCGGCACCACGCGCTCGATGCGGTCGCGGATGCGGCCGTAGTCCGCCGCCAGCGCGTCCCAATCGACGGAACCCGCCGGCAGCGTCGCCTTCGCCAGCCCGCAGACGATGGCGACCTCGCTCATCAGCCGCGGCGACGCCGGCTTGTTGCGTCCTTCGGAGACGTGGACCACGGACATGGAGTCCTCCACCGTCACGAACTGCGGGCCGCTGGCCTGCCGGTCGATCTCCGTGCGTCCCAGGCAGGGCCAGATCATCACCTCGCGCCCGCTGGTGACGTGCGTGCGGTTGAGCTTGGTGGTCACGTGGACGGCCAGGTCGACCGACTTCAATCCATCCGCCACCATGGCCGTGTCGGGCGACGCGCTTAGAAAGTTGCCGCCGATGGACATGAAGAAGCGGACGCGCCCCTCCGCCATCGCCTCGATGGCGTGCACCACGTCCAGCCCCGCCTCGCGCGGCGCGGTGAAGCCGAACTCCGCCTCCAGCCGGTCCGTCCACGCTGGCGGGCGAAAATCGATGCCCACGGTGCGGTCGCCCTGCACGTTGCTGTGGCCGCGCACGGGGCAGGGGCCCGCGCCGGGGCGGCCCACGTTGCCGCGCAGCAGCAGCAGGTTGCTGCACGCGATGATGTTGTCCACCGCGTTCTCGTGCTGCGTAAGCCCCATCGCCCAGCACAGGATGGTCGCGCGGGACTTGATGTAGACCTCCGACGCGGCGCGGATCTCGTTCTGCGTAAGTCCGCTCTGCTCCGTGATCTGCGTCCACGGTGTGGCGTCCAGGTCTTCGACCAGCTCCTCGTAGCCCGTGCAGTGCGCGCGGATGAAGCCGTGGTCGATCACCCGTCCGCGGTCGCGCCGCTCGGCCTCCAGCAGCTGCTTCATGATCCCCTTGAGCACCGCCACGTCGCTCCCCGGCTTTGCCTGCAGGTAGACCGTGGCGATCTCGGTCCCCTGGTTCAGCAGCGTGGGGACAACTTCCTGGGGATGGGTAAAGCTGACCAGCGCCCGCTCGCGCAGCGGGTTGATGACGACGATCTCCGCCCCGCGCCGCCGCGCCTCCTGCAGCACCGTCATCATCCGCGGGTGATTGGTGCCCGGATTCTGCCCGATGATGAAGATGGCGTCGGCTTTGGTGAAATCATCCAGCTGCACCGCGCCCTTGCCGATGCCCATCGTCTGCTTGAGTCCCACCCCGCTGGATTCGTGGCACAGGTTGGAGCAGTCCGGAAAGTTGTTGGTGCCGTACATCCGCCCGAACAGCTGGTACAGAAAGGCGGCCTCGTTGGATGTACGTCCCGACGTGTAGAACGCCGCGTCGTTGGGGCTGGGCAGGTCGCGGAGAAAGCCGCCCGCCTTGGCGAACGCCTCGTCCCAGGCGATGGGCTCGAAGTGGCGCTTGCCCTGGCGCAGGATGACGGGCTGTGCCACGCGGCCCTGCTGCTCCAGCCAGTAGTCGCTCTGCGCGGCCAGCTCGTCCACGCTGTGCCGCGCGAAGAACTCCGCCGTGACACGCTTGCCCGTGGCCTCGGCCGCGACGGCCTTTGCGCCGTTCTCGCAGAACTCGAAGTGCGACCGCTCCCCCGGCGCGCTCTCGGGCCAGGCGCAGCCGGGGCAGTCGACGCCCTGGTCCTGATTGAGCACGCGCAGCGCGTTGACGCCGCTCACCACGGCTTTCTCGCGGGTGAGCTGCTTTGCGGTGTTCAGGATGGCGGCCATCCCGCCGGCTGGCTTGTCGCCGGGGTCGGTGTGCGGCTGCGGGCCGGGCTTGCTGGACATGCTTGGTACCACTCGGGGAATGCGTAAACGCTTGCGATGCAAGGTGTGCGGGCCGGGGATGCGGGGCAAGGGGCGGGCCGGCAGTGGCGGATCGGTTGCCTGATACCGAATCCCGCTGTTCACTGTCCACCCGATCCCGGATCATGGAAAAGATTGGTCTCACCCTCGGTTATTCACCAGAAACCAGACCTCAGGGTCATACAAAGAAAGAACCCATGTCGCATGTTCTTGAGCAGCGGTAGGATGGGTGGTGTCGAAGCAACCATCCGTCCGCGTACCCTCGAATACACGACATGGGTGAAGAACAAGGTACACTCTTTTCCCCGGAATACAACCAGGCGGTCCGGGTGGAGGCGCGTCCCGAGAAGCTGACGTCGGATGCGGGCGCATTGCTCATGCGCGAGGTCATGGAACGGCTGGGGTATTCGGAGCTGATCGGGAAGCACTTGACCGACCTGCGGGTGCCGGGACAGGTGATCCACCCGCACGTCGAACTGGTCCGGACCGCGCTCCTGCTGCTGGCGCAAGGATGGAGCGGACAGTCCGACGTGGCGCTGCTGCGGGCGGATCCCGCGCTGAAGACGGCGATTTCCTGCCGGCGGGGGCAGAGGCCGCTGCGCGAGGCAGCGGGCCGCGAGCCGGAGGGCCTGTGTTCGCAACCCACGCTCAGCCGGCTGCATCAGGATCTCGGCACGCGTGAGAACCGCGCCGGGCTGCGTCGCATGCTGCTGGACGGGGCAGAGCGGCGGATGGAGTCGCAGGGGCAGACGCGGCTGGCCGAGACCACGCTCGACCTGGATTCGCTGCCGTACGAGGTCCATGGGCATCAGCCGGGCAGCGCCCGGAACGGCCACTACCGGGTGCGCTGCTATCATCCGTTGCTGCTGCGCTCTGAGCACGGCGACTACCTGGGCGCCAAGCTCCGCCCCGGCAACGTGCACACCGCCGACGGAGGCTTGCAGTTCGCACTGCCGATCCTGCGCCGGGCGCGCACCTGGGCGGAGCAGGTGTGGTTGCGGATCGACGCAGGGTTTCCCGAGGGAAAGACGCTGGACCGCCTGGAGGAGGAGGGTTTCCTCTACGTGGCGCGGCTGAACGGCAACCCGGTGCTCAAGCGCATGGCCGCCCCGTACGTGACGGAGCCACCGCCAGAGGGGCAGGTCCGAACGCATGAGCTCATCTACCGCGCGGCCAGGTGGGCGCACCCGCGCCGGGTAGTGCTCGTGGTGCTGGAGCGGACGAAAGCGCAGGGGGAGCTCTTCCTCGACTACTTCTTCCTGCTGACCAACGTGCCGGTCTCGGAAGTCGCTGCAGACGCGCTGCTGGAGCGGTACAGGAAGCGGGGCACCGCCGAGAAGGACTTCGGCGAGTGGAAGCAGGCGCTGGACGTCTCACTCTCGTCCTCGCCGCGGCCGAAGGACCATTACCGAGGCCGTGAGGTGCAGACACCCTACAGCGAGCCGGACAGCTTCGCCGCCAACGAGGCGCGGCTGCTGCTGAGCCTGATCGCGGCGAACCTGATGCACGCCGCCTCGGGGCTGCTCGAGCGCGGAGAGGCCGCACGCCCGAGCCGCGAGCGCTTCCGCCAGCTTGTGCTGAAGACCGCCGCACGCGTGGTCCTGAGTGCGCGCCGGGTCACCTTCGTGATCGAATCCTCACGCGCCGAACTATGGCGGCGTTGCGCACGGGAGCTGAACCGCCTCTACCCCTCGCGCGGCTCGCCCGCTCACCAGGCCCTGCCCACGCCAGCGTAGTACCGGGTGGGGAATGCGAGACGCCACGATTCCTCCCGGATACCTGTGGGGAAAGGGGCCACGTGCCCGCGAGAGCCATCGACCAGCTGTGCACCTCGCCGCGCGTAGCCGCAAAGCTCCGCGACGGCATACCTGGAGCTACGTGAATAACCGAGG
>NZ_JBMDXM010000245.1:0-40842 GCF_048594345.1 Longimicrobium sp. | reverse complement strand
CGCCGAGCCAGCCTCGCGATCGCCGAGACGAGATCCTTCGGTCGCGCGTAAGCGGTTGAGTGGATTCAAGTTGAGGAGGCGCGCTCCCTCAGGAAATCAAAATATTGCGTTGTCTGAAGATCAGATTCTTAAACACACTCTCAGGAGCGCGCCGCTCCCCGGACACGGCAGCGCGCGGAGTAAACTCCCTCCGCGCCCCTCCGAGTCTCCGCATGAAACTCGTTTCTTCGCCGGACCTTCGGCTACTCCGCCGCGGGGGAGGTGCGGAGGAAGGCGCGCACGTCGCCCAGGTCGAAGCGCCCGTTGGCGTTGCCCAGCGCGTCCACCGCCGCCTGCTCGTTGGCGGAGAGCGCCACGCCGCCCAGGTAGGGGCTCATCACCTGGTTGAAGGTGAGCTGCGGACGGCGCACCACCTGCACCTGTGCCTGTCCGGCCTCGACGGTGATGGTGAGCACCAGGTTGGACGCCGCCCCCGAGTTCAGCCGCAGCGACGGAGTCGACTCGTCCGTCAGCACGCGCGTGCCGGTGAACACGTCACCCGGCTCGCCCCGGTTTCCGCCCTCCCGGGCCTGCCTGATCAGCGCGCCGTCGCCGTCCGCCTCCACCAGCCGCACGCGGTACCGCTTGGGGCAGGTGGCGCACGGACGGACGGGCAGCGAGATGTCCACGTGGTACATCAGCACTCCGCCCACGGGCAGCCCGCCGTCGAAGCCGGTGTTGGGGCGGTACTCCAGCAGCAGGTACTCGGCACCGCCCGGGAGGGGGATACGCAGCGACTGCCCTGAGGTCTGCACCGGCGGCAGCGTGTACCGCGCGCTCCCATCGACCCGCGCTTCATGCTCGTCTATCCACCCCAGCTGGCCCTTCTCGTACGCGCCCATGTGCGGCGGCCGCTCCACCTTGGTGATGGCCGCGCCGTCGCCGCACCCCCACGAGCCCGCCGCCATCAGCGTCCAGCACCCCAGGACCCAGCGGCGGTCGGCGGGCAGAATGCCGGCGCTGGCGTCATAGAAGTCGGGAAGGCCGAACGCGTGCCCCGTCTCGTGCGCGATGATGCTGATGGGCTGCGGTCCGCCGTCGCAGTCCACCGCGCTCTGCATGATGTACTCGTCCACCCGTACGGGCTCGCCGTTGGGGCGCCGGTCGTCCGAGGTGTACGGCTGTCCCGTCCACCCGGTGACCGAGCCGCGGTGCGGCCAGGGCCCCGGCCCGCCGCACGAGCCCGCGACCTCCGAGTACTGGAACACGGTCACGTCCACGTAGCCGTCGTCGTCGGCGCTGTTGGGCACGCCGTCGGGGCCGTCGTTGTCGAACTGGCCAAAGTTCACGTTGGCGTCCACGCCCTGCAGCGCGCTCATGACGTACTCCCCGATCTTCGCGTCCTCACCCAGTCCGATGGACGCGCCCGCGGCTTCGGCCAGGGTTACGCCGGTGCGCGTCCAGGGGAGCACGGTGCCGGTGAGGGTGACGCGGCCGCCGCTGATCTCTCGGTAAAAGTCCGTCAGGCTGCCCAGCGGGTTCTGTCCAAAGAGCTGCTGATGGGTGATCTCGGTGCTGAACGGCGGTGGGGCCGAGCCCGCGAACAGCGTCATCACCACCGCCATACGCAGGTTGCCATACCTGGGAAGGTAGGACGCGGCAATCACGCCCTCCGCGCCGGCGAGCGACGCGGCGGGCCGGTTGCGCCACCCGCCACGGAGTTCGAAGAAGTCAGGGTCCCGCGCCACGCGCTCGTAGTACGCGGAGGGAAGGGTGATGCCGCGGGCCCGGGCCAGCGCCTCGATGTCCTGCGCCGCCGCGGCGCGCGGTTCGCCCAGCACCGCCATCGTGCCCAGGGCCGCGAGAAGGGCCGTCTTTCGCATCGCCATCATCCCTCAGCGGCTGAAGGTGACGCTGTAGCCGGCGAGCGACGCCCGCGGCTGGTCGCTGCCGTCCACCACCTCCACCACCCGCGCCGTCGGCGGTCCCTGGCCTTCCTCCATGGTCACCCGGAAGGCGACCTGCGCCGCCGGTTCGTTCACCACCACCACGCGGCGGGTGGTGCCCGCGGCCACGGTGAAGATGCCGCCGCCGGGGCCGCTGACGGACAGGATCCCCGGCCCGGTGAGCTCGATGGCGGCCGCGCCCTCGGCGCCGTTGGGCGACTGCAGCACGGCGCGGTACTCGCCGCCGTCTTCGGTGCCGGTTCCGCCGCCGCCACCTCCGCCCCTGTCGCACGCGGAAAGCGACAGCAGCGCGGTGAGCAGGAGCAGGGTAGATGATCCGAGGTTCATGGAGTACCGGGGAGGGGTGAGGGAAGTAGGACGCGGGCGGGAGGGCGCTGCACCGCTTCGGGATGCCGCGCGCAGGTTCCGCGGGAGGATGACGAGTACGCCCCGCCGGTTGTGACACACCGGGCGGGGCGGACAGGGGAGACGCAGTATCGAACGAACGGGTGTTTTTGGACGCCTACTCCCCGGCGGGCGCGGTGCGAAGGAAGGCGCGTACGTCGCCCAGGTCGAAGCGCCCGTTGGCGTTGCCGACGGCGTCAACCGACGCCTGCTCTTCGGCGGAGAGCGCCGCGCCGCCCATGTAGGGGCCCATCACCTGGGTCAGGGTAAGCTCCAGGCGGCGCGCCACCTGCACCCGCGCCTGTCCGTCCTGGACCGTGATGGTGAGCACCAGGTTGGACGCGGCCCCCGAGGTAAGCCGCAGCGACGGCGTGGTGGCGTCCGTCAGCACGCGCGTGCCGGTGAACACGTCGCCGGCCTCGCCGCGGTTGCCGCCCTCCGTCGCCATCTTCACCAGCGTGCCGTTGCCGTCCGCTTCTACCAGCCCCACGCGATACTTGCGCGCACAGGTGGCGCACGGGCGCATGGGCAGCGAAGTGTCCACGTGGTACATCAGCACCCCGCCCGCGGGAAGGCCGCTGTCGTAGCCGGTGTTGGGGCGGTACTCCAGCAGCAGGTACTCGGTGGTGCCGCGCAGGGGAATGCGCAGCGACTTTCCCGAAACCTGCACCGGCGGCAGCGTATACGTGCCGCCGACTACCGTGCTGGCCTCCACCTCGTCGATCCACCCCAGCTGGCCCTTTTCGTACGCGCCCATGTGCGAGGGCTTTTGCACCTTGCCCATGCTGGCGCCGTCGCCGCACCCCCACGATCCCGCCGCCATCAGCGTCCAGCACCCCAGCACCCAGCGGCGCTGCGAGGGCAGAATGCCCGCCGTGGGGTCGTAGAAGTCGGGAAGGCCGAACGCGTGCCCCGTCTCGTGCGCGATGGTGCTGATGGTCTGCGGCTCGCCGTCGCAGTCCACCACGCTCTGCATGATGTAGTCGTTCACCATCACCGGCTGCCCGTTGGGGCGCCGGTCGTCGCTGCTGTACGGCTGTCCCGTCCACCCGGCCACGGTGGAGCGGTGCGGCCACGGGCCCGGTCCCCCGCACGAGGCCGCCACCTCCGTGTACTGAAAGACGGCCACGTCCACGTAGCCGTCGTCGTCGCCGCTGTTGGGCACGCCGTCGGGGCCGTCGTTGTCGAACTGGCCAAAGTTCACGTTGCCGTCCACGCGCTCCAGCGCGCTGACCATGTACTCCCCGATCTTGGCCTCTTCGCCCAGTCCCATGGACGTTCCCACGGCCTCGGACAGCGTCACCCCGGTGCGCGTCCAGGAAAGCACGTTGCCGGTGATGGTGACGCGGGCGCCGCTGATCTCGCGGTAAAAGTCCGTCAGGTTGCCCAGCGGGTTCTGCCCAAAGAGCTGCTGGTGGGTGGTCTCGGTGCTGAACGGCGGCTGGGGCGATCCCGAGAACAGCGTCATCACCACCACCATCCGCAGGTTGCCCTGCCCCGGGAGCACGGCCGCGCTGATCCCGCCCGGCGTGCTGGCGCGCCCGGCGGGGGCACGGTTGCGCCACCCGTGCCGCAGCTCGAAGAAGTCCGGGTCGCGCGCCACGCGCTCGTAGTAAGCGCGGGGAAGCGTGATGCCGCGGGCGTGTGCCTGCGCCTCGATGTCCTGCGCCGCCGCCGGTCGCCATCCGCCCAGCACGGCCATCGTCCCCAGGGCCGCCAGAAGGGCCGTCTTTCGCGTCGTCATCGTCCCCTCCCTCAGCGGCTGAAGGTGACGCTGTAGCCGGCGAGCGATGCCCGCGGCAGGTCGTTGCCGTCCACCACCTCCACCACCCGCGCGGCCGGCGGCCCCTGGCCCGCCTCCATCGTCACCTGAAACGTGACCTGCGCGGCCGGCTGGTTCACCACCACCACGCGCCGGGTGCCGGCCGCGGCCACCGTGAACAGCCGGCCGCTGGAGCCGGTGACGGACAGGATCCCCGGGCCGGTGAGTTCGATGGCGGCCGCGCCCTCGGCGCCGTTGGGCGATTGCAGCACGGCGCGGTACTCGCCGCCGTCTTCGGTGCCGGTTCCGCCGCCGCCCCCACCACCCCCGCCATCACACGCGGACAGTGACAGCAGCGCGGTGAGCAGGAGCAGGGTGGATGATCTCACATTCATGACGTACCGGGGAGGATCGAGGGGAGGAAGGACGCAGGCGCGAGGGCTCTGCACCTGTTTACGTGAATACAGGGCACATGTTCCGCCGGATGTGAACGCCCGCGCCCCGCCGGTTATGACATTTCGGGCGCGGTTGCGCCATCTGGTGCGCGGGCTCTATCGTTCCGCACGCATCGGCCGACGTATCCGCCGCGCCTTTTCTCCCCGTGTCCCCTGCGTTGACCCAGCCCCCAAGGCCCGGCCCCGCGCGCCCGATCACCGTCGGCATCTGCACGCGCGATCGGCAGTCGTCGCTGCTGCGCTGCCTGCGGTCGCTGCGGCACGCGGAGGGGCTGATCGAGCGCGTGTTCGTGGCCGACGACGCCTCCGCCGTGCCCGTGGAGCCCGCCGTCCGCGCGGAACTGGGGGACGACCTGCCCGTGACGGTGCTGCGCAACGAGGCGCCGATCGGGCCCACCACCGGGCGCAACCGCATCGCGCGCGAGGCGGCGACGCCGTTCATCCTCTACATGGACGACGATGCCGCGCTCCTCCCCGGCAGCGCCGTGCACGACGCGCTGGCGGTGCTGCGGGCGGATCCCTCCGTAGCCGCGGTGGCGTTCGCGCAGGCGGACGAGGCCGGCGCGCTGTATCCCGCCGGCGCGCAGCCGTCCGCGGCCACGGAGCCGGCGCTGGTGCGCACCTTCATCGGCTTTGCGCACCTGGTCCGCGCGGACGCGCTGCGGGCGGCGGGCGGGTACCGCGAGATCCTGCAGATCCTGGGCGAGGAGCGGGAGCTTACGCTGCGGCTGCTGGATGCCGGCTACCGCGTGGTCTACCTTCCCCACGCCGCCGTCGCGCACCTGGCGGACCCCTCCGGGCGCGACCCCAGGCGCTTTCTGCACCTTACCGTACGCAACGACGCGCTTTCCGGGCTGCTGAACGAGCCGCTGCCGGTGGCGCTGGGGATGCTGGTGCCGCGGCTGCTGCGCTACTTTCCCATGCGCCGTCACTGGGGCGGCGAAGACCCCGGCGGCTTTGGCCGCATTGTCCGCGCGGTGGCGCAGGCGGCGCCGCGGGTGCGGGCGGAGCGGCGGGCGGTGCGCTGGTCCACGCTGCGCACCTGGATGGCGCTCAAGGAGTCGCCGCCATACCGCGGCCCGGAAGGCGGCGCGTGAGCCGTCCGCGCCGGCTGCTCACGCTGGGCCACTCCTACGTCGTAGGCACCAACCGCCGCCTGGCGCGGGCGATGGCGCAGGCCGGGGCGGGGGAGTGGGAGGTGACCGCCGCCGCGCCCGCCGCCTTTCCCGGCGACCTGGGGCCGATCACGCTGCAGCCGGAGGCGGGCGAGCGGGTGGTGCCGGTGTCCGTCCACGGCGCCGGCCGCATCCACACCATGCGCTACGGCCCGGAGCTGCGCGATCTCCTGCGGCAGGAGTGGGACGTGGTGCACTGCTGGGAGGAGCCGTTCATCGTGTCCGGCGCGCAGGTGGCCGCGTGGACGCCGCGCGGCGCCAAGCTCGTCTTTGCCACCTTTCAGAACCTGCCGAAGCGCTATCCGCCGCCGTTCAGCTGGATGGAGCGCTACACGATGCGGCGCGCGGATGGCTGGATCGCGTTCGGCCGGCTGGTCGCGGAGGTGTTGGGCGCCCGCGGCATCTACGACCGCCGCCCGCACCGGGTGATCGCGCCGGGGGTGGATACGACGCTCTTCCGCCCGGATCGCGATGCCGGTGCGCGCATCCGTTCGTCGCTGGGGTGGATGGATGACGCCGCGCCGGTCGTAGGCTACCTGGGCCGCTTCGTCCCGGAGAAAGGGATCGAGACGCTGATGGCCGCGCTGGATGGCTGCGCGCAGCCGTGGCGGGCCCTGTTCGTCGGCGGCGGGCCGCTGGAGGCGGAGGTGCGCGCCTGGGCCGGGCGATACGGCGACCGCGTGCGCATCGTCACGGGCGTGGCGCACGACGCGGTGCCGGACTTTGTGAACGCGATGGATCTGCTCTGCGCCCCCAGCCGCACCACGCGTCGCTGGCACGAGCAGCTGGGGCGGATGCTGACGGAGGCGATGGCGTGCGGCGTCCCCGTCGCCGGCAGCGACAGCGGCGAGATCCCGTTCGTCATCGGCGACGCCGGCCTCGTCATCCCCGAAAACGACGTCGCCGCCTGGACGCGCGAGATCGACGCCCTGCTCGCCTCCCCCCAGCGCCGCGCCGACCTCGCCTCCCGCGGCCGCGCCCGCGCCGAAGCCGAGTTCGCGCTGGACGTCGTCGCGCGCCAGCACCTGGATTTCTTCGACAATTTGCTGATGGAAACTCGATAACTCGAACCGTCAGTTAGGCCAGGGTGGTACGACTGTGACTGGCTCTACTTTTTTGATGAGTTCGAAATCCCGCGTGTTGAGCGTGATGAGCGTGGCTCCACGCTCTCGGCAGGACGCGGCCAGCAGGCAGTCATTCACAAATGATCTGCCGAACGCGCCGGGGCTCATCAGCTTGCGATTGACGAGCCTTGCCATGATCTGGCCTGCCCGTTTCCAAGCGCCGTATGTCGGGGTGATAAGGCGGCCTTTACGCTCGAAAGGCTCGATGTAATTCACGCGAATCGCCTTCTCGCGATCAGGGCTAATCGCGCCGGCCAACATCTCCTGCGCCACCACAGCACTCAGATGGATGTGCGGTAGAAAGTCGGAGGAGAAGCGCTCCAGCTCAGCCGCCCATTGTAAGTCGCGGTCGGCGTTGATAAAGATATTCGTATCTAGGACGTACTTGCTCATTCTTCCGCAAAGATGTCGCGCATGCTGTGGGTTCCGGCCATCTTGCGGATCCCGTCCGTGACTTCCTTGCGGAACATGACGAGTTCCAGTGCCTGTTCGACGGTTTCGGTTTCGCTTTGCGTTCCGAGAATCTTTCTTGCGCGATCAATCAAACCCTGACGAAGGCGCATGTTCTTACGGACGATCTTGTCCTCGACCTTCGACATCATCATCTCCTGTGTGGCCGTGTACAGTCATTCCTGTTGGAATGTACAGCTTGTCCGAGACTTCGTACAGTCCTTCTAATTCAAATAAAGTGGCTGCGTGCCTCTAACTTCTGATACGAATCCCGATCCCCTGCGCTCTGGCGAGTATGCGCGGAAGCAGCTGTTCGGCAGCGGGCTGATCGGGTGGAGCCACGGGCGGCGCTTCGCGACGGCGCGGCGGGTGGTTCAGCCGTACGCGGGCGCCACGCTGCTGGACTACGGCTGCGGCGACGGCACCTTCCTGGCGCTGGTGCACGACATCTTCCCCCGTTCCACGGGCGCGGAGATCGACGGGGTGCTGGTGGAGGGGGCGCGCGAGCGGTTCGGGGCGCTGAACGGGCTGCGGTTTATCCACACGGACGAAATCGCGGCGCTGCCGGACGCGTCGTTCGGCGTGGTGACGTGCATGGAGGTGCTGGAGCACTGCACTCCCGACGCGGCGGAGCGGGTGATCGGGCAGATGCGGCGGCTGGTGGCGGCGGACGGCGTCGTCATCGTCAGCGTGCCGGTGGAGACGGGGCCGGCGCTGCTGGTCAAGGCGGCGGCGCGCGCGCTGGCGGGGCTGCGCGGCGTGAGCGGCTACCAGGACCGCGAGCACTACACCGCCGGCGAGCTGGCGAAGATGGTGTTCGCGGGGCCGGAAACGGCGATCGAGCGCCCCGTCTACGAAACGCGCTTTCCCGACGGCGCGCCCAACCGCTACCACGGGCACAAGGGCTTCAACTGGCGCAGGCTGGCGGTCCGGCTGCAGCGGGATTTCCACGTCCGCGAGACGCGCTTTTCGCCCGTGCCCGTGCTGGGCGGGCTCATCAACAGCCAGGCATGGTTCATCTGCTCCCCCCGCTGACGGTTGGCGTGGTCTGCGACTACGCGGAGGAGGGATGGCCCAGCATGGACCTGGCGGCCGAGCTGCTGGTTGCCGGGCTCCGCGAGCACGCGCCCGGCTACGAGCCCGCGGCGCTGCGGCCGCGGATGCCACGCGCGTTCGGGCGGGTGGTGCGCGGGCGCACGGGGCGCAACGCGGACCGGCTGGTGGCGCGGCACCTGGCGTATCCGCGCTGGCTGCGGCGCCACGCGGGCGGCATGGACCTGTACCACGTAGCCGACCACAGCTACGCCCACCTGGTCCACGCACTCCCGGCGGCGCGCACCGTGGTCACCTGCCACGACCTGGACGCCTTTCGCTCGCTCCTGGACCCCGCCCGCGACGCCCGCCCCGCCTGGTTCCGCGCGATGACGCGGCGGATTCTGCGCGGCCTGCGCCGCGCCGCGTTCGTGGTGTGCGACAGCGACGCCGTGCACGCGGAGCTGCTGTCGTTCGGCGTGCTGCCGCCAGACCGCGTGGCCACCGTGCCGCTCCCCGCGCACCCGGACTTTTCGCCGCATCCCGACGCCGCGGCGGACGCGGAGGCGGCGCGGCTGCTGGGCCCGGCGCAGGGGCACGTCGATCTGCTGCACGTGGGCAGCACGGTCGCCCGCAAGCGCATCCCGCTGCTGCTCAAGGCGTTCGCCGAGGTGGCGCCGGTGGTGCCGGGCGCGCGCCTCATTCGCGTGGGTGGCGCGCTGGAGCCGGAGCAGCGGCGCATCGCGGAGCAGCACGAGATCCTGGACCGCATCGTCCAGCTGCCGTTCGTAGACCGGCGGACGCTGGCGGCCATCTACCGACGCGCCGCGCTGGTGGTCTATCCCTCCGAGCGCGAAGGCTTCGGGCTGCCGCTGGTGGAGGCCATGGCGTGCGGTGCCACCGCCGTCGCCAGCGACCTCACCGTTTTTCGCGAGGTGGCGGGGGATGCCGTCGCGTACGTGGTCCGCGACGATCCGGACGGCTGGGCGGAGGCGATCGGCGACGCCATCGACCGCCTGGCATCCCCCGAAGCGCGGGCTGCGGCGCGCGCCGCGGCGCTGCGGCGGGCGGAGCGCTTTACCCTGGCCTCCTACGCGCGGTCGATCGCGAAAATCTACGCGGACGTGCTGGAGGCGGCGTGAAAAGACAAAAGATGGTTTCACGCAGAGTTACCAGAGTTAGCAGAGTGCCTGATTCAGTTACTCTGCTAACTCTGGTAACTCTGCGTGAGGCCCAATCTTTTTGGGGATGGCGATGAGCCGGCGGATGCGGGTGCTGCACGTGGGGAAGTTCTATCCGCCGCACCACGGGGGGATGGAAAGCCACCTGGAAACGCTGGCGCGCGAGCTGAGCGCGGACGTGGACGTGCAGGTGCTGGTCTCCAGTGACGGGCGGCAAACGGTTCGGGAGACGGTCGACGGGATCCCGGTGACGCGCATCGGCACGCTGGCGTCGTTCGCGTCCGCGTCCATCAACCCCGGAATGGCGCGCGCCATCCGCCGGGCGAACGCGGACGTGGTGCACTTCCATCATCCCAATCCCACGGCCGTCCTTTCGTACCTGGCCAGCGGCCGGCGCGGCCCGCTCGTCGTTACCTACCACAGCGACATCATCCGCCAGCGCGTGCTGGGCGCCGCGTTTTCGCCCGTGCTGCACCGCTTTCTGCGCGGCGCGCACGCCATCCTCGCCTCGTCGCCGGACTACGCGGCCAGCTCGCCCGTGCTGCGGAAGCACGCCGATCGCGTGCGCATCGTCCCCTTCGGCATTCGCGCGGCGGAGTTCGAAACGGCGGACGCGGAGCAGGTGGCGGGCATCCGCGCGAACTATGGCCCTAGACTGGTCGTAGGTGCGGGTAGACTGGTGTATTACAAGGGGTTTGACTACCTTGTGCGGTCGATGGCGGACGTGGACGCCCGGCTGGTGATCCTGGGCGACGGTCCGCTGCGGGCGGAGCTTGGGGCGCTGGCGGCGCAGATGGGCGTGGCGGACCGCGTCGATCTTCCGGGATCCGTGCCGGCGCTGGCGCCCTGGTACCACGCGGCGGACGTGTTCGCGCTTCCCGCCGTGGCGCGCAGCGAGGCGTTTGGCCTGGTGCAGCTGGAGGCCATGGCTGCCGGCACGCCGGTGGTGAACACGCGGCTGGACAGCGGCGTTCCGTTCGTAAGCCGCGACGGCGAAACCGGCATCACGGTGCCCCCCGCCGACGCCGGTGCCTTGGCCGCCGCGCTCAACCGCCTGCTGGACGACGACGCGCTGCGCGCGCGATTCGGACACGCCGCGCGGGAGCGGGTGCGCGGCGAGTTCAGCCTGGAGCAGATGGTGGCGCGGACGCTGGCCGTCTACGAAGAAGCCTTGTCCCTGGACGTTTCCCCAACATCGAGCCGATGACCCCGAGCGACGGCCCCGAGGCATCCGGTCCCCCCTCTCATTCCGAACGCGAACCCGGCCCCGAGTTCTGGGCCGGCCGCCGCGTGCTCGTTACCGGCGGCGGCGGCTTTCTGGGCTCGCACCTGGTGGAGCGCCTGCACGGGCTGGGCGCCGAGCCGTTCGTGGCGCGGCGCCGCGACTTCGACCTTACCCGGCAGGCGGACGTGGAGCGGCTGTACGCCCAGTCGCGGCCGCACATGGTGATGCACCTGGCGGCGGAGGTGGGCGGCATTGGCGCCAACCGCGCCAGCCCGGGCCGCTTCTTCTACGCCAACGCCATGATGGGCGTGATGATGATTGAAGAAGCGCGCGCGGCCGGGGTGGAGAAGTTCGTCCAGGTGGGGACCGTGTGCGCGTATCCCAAGTACACCCGCGTCCCCTTTCGCGAAGAAGAGATCTGGAGCGGGTACCCGGAAGAAACCAACGCGCCGTACGGCGTCGCCAAAAAGGCGCTGCTGGTGCAGCTGCAGGCGTACCGGCAGCAGTACGGAATGAACGGCATCTACCTGCTGCCCACCAACCTGTACGGCCCGCGCGACAACTTTGATCCCGCCACCAGCCACGTGATCCCCGCGCTGATCCGCCGCATGGTCGAGGCGCGGCGCGACGGCCTGGCCGAGCTGCCGGTATGGGGGACGGGGAACGCGTCGCGCGAGTTTCTGTACGTGGACGACGCCGCCCGCGCGCTGCTGCTGGCCGCCGAGCACTACGACGGCGCCGAGCCCGTCAACGTGGGGATCGGCAACGAGATCCGCATCGCCGAACTGGCGGGGCTCATCGCGCAGCTGGTGGGGTACGAGGGACGGCTGGCGTTCGATCCCACGCAGCCCGACGGCCAGCCGCGCCGCTCGCTCGACACCCGCCGCGCCCGCGAGCTCTTCGGCTTCCGGGCCCGCGTGGGAATGCGCGACGGGCTGCGGCAGACCGTGGACTGGTACCGGGCGAACCACCCCGATTGACGGGCGCGGACCCCCGCGCCCGCCCCTCCTTCCATCGCAGTGCCCTTGTCCGAGATCGTTCCCCGTCCCCGCCAGCCGCACCCCGAGGCGGCCCCCCGCACGCCGCCCATGCCGCTGCTGCGCGCGCAGGCGGCGGATCCCGCGCCCGCGTCCGCGCCGGGCGAGGGAATCCCCATGCGCGAGTACCTTGCGGCGCTGCGGCGGCACATCTGGCTGGTGCTGGCCGCCGTGCTGGTGTCCACCGGGATCGCCGCGTACCGCATCAGCAAGGAGCCGCCGCGCTACGCCGCCGCGGCCGCCGTGCAGCTGGTGAACCCGCGGCAGGCGCTGGCGGGGGAGATCGGCACGGGGCAGACGGACCAGCTTCCGGGGTGGTACACGGACCCCATCCTGTCGCAGGTCCAGGTGCTGCGCAGCCGGGGGGTGGCGGAGCAGGTGGTGGACTCGCTGGGGCTGCGGCTGCAGGCGGAGCCGGGATTTCCGTACGCGGACCTGGACTCCATCCGCGTTTCCCCCGCGGCGCGGCCGGGCGACACGCTGCAGCTGACCTTTGCGCCCGGGATGGTGCGCGGGCGGCTGGGGCCGGTGCGCGCCGAGGCGCCGTACGGCCAGCCGCTGGACCTGGGGGTGGCGCGGCTGACCTTCGCGCGGCGTCCAGCGGTGCCGTCGGCGCGGATGCACGTGATTGACCAGCAGAGCGCGGTGATGTGGGTGATCGGGTCCATGAACCCGGCCCAGCGCCAGATGACCAACGTGCTCGACATCCAGTTCACCGCGGGTGACCCGCAGCTGGCGGCGCGGGTGGCCAACGGGGCCGCGGCGGCGTTCCAGACGGTCTCCATGCGCTCCGCCCAGACGGAGTCGCGGCGGCGGCGGATGTTTGTGGAGCAGCAGCTGCGCAGCACCGACTCGCTTCTCCTCATCGCCCAGCACCAGCTGAGCGCCTTTCGCAAGGGCGTGCGCTCGTTCAGCCCGCGCGAAAGCTTTCGCACCACGGAAGAGGGGCTCACGCAGTTCCGCCTGCAGCGTCAGGCGCTGCTGACGGAAAAGAGCGTCTACGACCAGATGGGGCAGGTGCTGGCCACGGACCCGGGGCGCGAGGGGAGCGAGCAGATCGCCGCCCTGGCCGCCTCGCCCGAGGTGGCCAGCAACAGCGGCATCCTGTCGCTGTACAACGAGCTCATCAAGTACCAGACGGCCCGCGACTCGCTGACCACCGGCCGCTGGTCGCGCGCCGCCACCAACCCCGACGTCCAGCAGCTGGACTCGCTCATCAGCACCAACCGCGGCCGCCGGGTGCGCGCGGTGGGGGCCCGCAGCGCCGCGCTCTCCGCGCAGATCGGGGTGCTGGACCAGGTGATGGCCAGCGACGCCGCCTCCATCAGCCAGCTTCCCGACGCCGAGGCCGAGGAGATGCGCCTGTCGCGCGAGGTAGAGACGCTGCAGCGGCTGGTGGACGACATGCGCCGCGAGCAGCAGGAAGCGCGCGTTGACGAGGCGGTGGAGGCGGGGCAGGTGGAGATCGTGGACTGGGCGCTGGTCCCCGGCGGCCCGGTGGGGACGGGGCGCAAGCGCCGCCTGCTCTTTGCGCTGCTGGTGGGGCTGATGATCGGCGGGGGCGGCGCGCTGGTGCTGGACCGGCTGAACACCGCCATCGTGCGCCGCGAGGACGCCGAGAGCATGCTGCAGGTGCCGGTGATCGCGGTAATCCCGCGGCTGGGCGAGCCGCTCAAGGCGTCGCGCCGCCTGGACGTGCGGCGGCTGCTTCCCGGAAAGCAGCCCGAGGAGGAGCGCGGGCTGGTGACGGTGAGCGAGATGCAGTCGGCGGGGTCGCAGGCGTACCGCAAGCTGCGCACGCACCTCATCTTTTCGCAGGGCGGCCAGCCGCCGCGCACGCTGCTGGTGACCAGCGCGTCGGCGTCGGAGGGAAAGACGACGGTGTGCGCCAACCTGGCCACCACCTTTGCCCAGCAGGGGCTGCGCGTGGTGCTGATCGACGGCGACATGCGGCGGCCGCGGCTGCACGGGCTGTTCTCGCAGGCGCGCTCGCCGGGGCTGAGCGAGCTGCTGGAGGGTGAGGCGCAGGTGGCCAGCGTGGTGCGCGACACCAACGTGCCCAACCTGCACCTGATCGCCGCCGGCCGCCTGGTGCCGCACGTGTCGGAGCTGCTGGGGGGCGCCGCCATGGGCCGCCTGATGCGCGAGCTGAACGCCGAGTACGACCTGGTGGTGGTCGACACGCCGCCCGTGCTGGCCGCCGCCGACGCCGAGATTCTGGGCGCACAGGCCGACGCGGTGCTGGTGGTGGTGCGCGCCGGCCAGACGGAGCGCCAGAGCGCGCACTACGCCATGCAGCAGCTTCGCGCCGTCGGCGCGCAGATCGTCGGCGCCGTGCTCAACGACCCGGACCAGAAGATCTCCGGCTACGGCAAGTACGCGTACTACTACGACTACTATACGGAGACGACGGGATAACTCCTCGATGCCGCGGATTCGGATGTAGCGGGTTTCGCGGGGGGAGCAGGAAAACGACATAGGACGTGGATGATGCCTTCATCCACGTCCTATGTCGTTATTTTCGCGTCCTCCGCCGAGATGCTATTCCGCAGCAGACTCCTGGAGGTCGGCGAGTCCGCGCGGCCGTTCGAACAGTGTTGCCGTCTGCACGCCGAACGCGGCGGCTACACGGTCGAGCGTATCGACGGTCACATTGGCCTGGGCGGACTCGATCTGTGCGATGCGTGGCTGAGACGTCCCCACTCGCTGCGCCAGCGCCGTCTGCGTGATCCCGGAGCGCACACGAAGGCGAATCACGTTCCGGGCAATGACGAGCCGACTGCCCATTGCTGCCTCAGTGCGCGCGATTTCCGGGGACTCGCGGCGCAGCGTCGCGAACAGCTCACGCGCGTCGATGCCGGGCAGCTTCTTCACAGCCTTCACTGGTCCCTCTCTTCCACGTCTCCGAAGTGGCGGCGGCGCAAGGCGTCAGCTGCATCGATAAAGCCGTTGACGCGCGCCTTGCCCGCGAGCTTTGACTTCTTCTCCAGGGCGGTGATGTAGAGCGTGCGTGCTGAACTACTGTCGTGCCAGAAGAAGAACATCCGGTACCCTCCACTGCCGAGATCACGGATCTCCCCGATCTGCAGCTGTTGGTCGAGAACCTTGATTGTGGCGCTGTGCACGGAGAGGATCCACCCGTTGACCAGCACGTCCTCCAGGACCTCGTCGATGAGCGGCAGTCGACCCGGATCTGACTTGCGGATCTTGCGCAGAGCCTTTTCGGCACCCGGGAGAAAGCGGATTTCACACGTATCGTTTGTCAATCATCCCTCCTCACTATACAGCATATGATATAAGAAGCGCAAGCCGGATGGCTCGCCTGGCGGGTGAGCTAGCGTGCACCGGGCAAGGAGATGCCGCGAATGTAGATCCATCCAGAGAACCCGCCAGCGCCGGGAAAAAGCCGTCAACGTGGCGGTCGGGAAGGGAGCGATCCGTTGCCGTCCGCCGTGGGACGGGCAATGGCCAGCGGGAGAGAATGAACCGGTGCGTTGAAGCAACGTGCGCGGGAGGATATATTCCCGGTCTGCATTCCCGATGGCGATTTTCAGGCGGCCAACAGGCACACAATCCGGAGGAAGCCCGATGGCGGGGCATAGCAAGTGGAAGCAGATCAAGCACAAGAAGGCGCTGACGGACAACCGCCGCGCCGCCACCTGGACCAAGAAGATCCGTGAGATCACGGTGGCGGCCAAGGAAGGCGGCGGCGACCCCGCCGGCAACCCGCGCCTGCGCCTGGCGATCGACAACGCCAAGGCCGTCAACATGCCCAACGAGAACATCGACCGCGCCATCAAAAAGGGTACGGGCGAGCTGGAGGGCGTGAACTACGAGGAGATCACCTACGAGGCGTACGGGCCCGCCGGCGTGGCGATCATGATCGAGTCGCTGACGGACAACGGAAACCGCACGGTGGCCGACATTCGCCGCTGGCTGTCGCGCAACGGCGGCAACCTGGGCACCACCGGCTCGGTGGCGTGGATGTTCGACCGCCGCGGGCAGATCTCCATCGACGCCGCCAGGCACGACGAGGAGACGGTGATGGAGGCGGCGCTGGAGGCCGGCGCGCTGGACGTGGAGAGCGGCGAGGACGGGTTTACCGTGCTCACCGAGGTGGCCGACTTCCATGCCGTACAGGACGCGTTGCGCGCCGCGGGGATCACCTGGGAAGACGCCGAGCTGGCGATGATCCCCAAGACCGAAGTGCGCGTGGAAGGCCCCGACGCCGACCAGCTGGTCAAGCTGCTGGAGCTGCTGGAAGAGCTGGACGACGTGCAGCAGGTGTACACCAACGCCGACGTCGACACCGACAGCCTGGCCGAGGTCTGAGGTTGCCGGTCGGGGGCGCGGGCCCGCCCGCCGCGGCGGAGCGCGGGCCGGGCGGCCCTGCCGAGAGCGTGGTGCTGGGGGTGGACCCCGGCACCGCGGTCACCGGCTACGGCGTCGGTCGCCGCGCGGCGGACGGCGCCCTGTCGCTGCTGGAGTGCGGCGTCATCCGCACCGACGCCCGCGCCCCGCTGGCCGAACGCCTGCGCGACATCCACCTGGGGATCGTGGAGGTGATCGGCCGCGTGCACCCCTCCGTGCTGTCGGTGGAGGGCGTGTTCTACGCCAAGAACGTCCGCACGTCGGTCGTGCTGGGCCACGCGCGCGGCGCCATCCTGCTGGCGGCGGCGCTCAACGGGCTGGACGTGGCCGAGTACCCGCCGGCGGAGGTCAAGTCCGCCGTCGTGGGCGCGGGGCGGGCCACCAAGGACCAGGTTGGATTGATGGTGCAGCGCCTGCTCAAGCTGCGCGAGGTACCGAAGCCGCACGACGCGGCGGACGGGGTGGCGCTGGCGCTCACCCACTGCTTTCGCGGGTTTGGACCCTCCGCCAAGTCTCCCCCTTTCAACCTGCGGCAGATGATCGAAAACGCGGGAGTACGCCGTTGATCTCACGCATACGCGGCGAGCTTACGGTCCGCGACCTGGAGCGCGTGGAGGTGTTTACCTCCGGCGGCGTGGCGTACGAGATCGCCATCCCCACCACCGTGTTCGAGCGGCTGCCTCGGCTGGGCGAGCAGGTGACCATCCGCATCTACCACCTCGTCCGCGAAGACGCGCAGATGCTCTTCGGCTTTCTGGACGACACGGAGAAAACGGTGTTCGTCCGCCTGCTCACCATCAACGGCGTGGGCCCGCGGCTGGCGCTGGCGATGCTGTCGTCGATGACGGCGGAGTCGGTGGTGCGGGCGGTGCGCGAGCGCAACGTGGCGGCGCTCACGGCGGTGTCCGGCGTCGGCAAAAAGACGGCGGAGCGGGTGGTGCTGGAGCTTACGGGAAAGCTGGACGACATCGCCTTTGCCGCCGGCGCGCTGGGCCAGCGCGCGCCCGGGGCGGAGGAGGCCCTGCGCGCGCTCACCGCCCTCGGCGTGACGCAGAGCGACGCGGACCGCGCGGTTCGGGCCGTCATCCAGGAGAAGGGAAGCCTTTCCGCGCCGGAGCTGATCCGCGAGGCGCTGGCCCGGCTGAAGTAGAGGCGGCCGAAGCCCCCCCCGACATGAACGGGTGGATCCGATGCTCGAAAGAGCGAAAGCCCGGTTCCGGCGCGAGTGCGAGCCGGACCGGGCTTCTCTCTTTAGCGGAACCAATCTGCATCCATCCGGGGTAACAGCGCCCCGTTCGCCCGCCCTTGTCGCGTACAGCCGGCGGCACGTTCGGGGCTCTTGCCCGGTCTCGTTGATCAGCGGCGCCCGAGCCCCGGCATCCGGCCTCTTCCGAACAGATCGCGAGTTCCCGCTCCGGACGGATCGAGCATCCTCGTGATCCATCCCTCGCCAGCAGCCGCATCCCACCCTCTTCCCCTCGAACATGGATGACACGCAAACGGCTCCTCCTCGGCGGGATCTTCTTCGTGGCGCTCCTGGGCGCGGCGTACGGCGGGTACCAGGTGCTGCATGCGCGCGACCTGTCGGGGGCGTGGTGGGGCGTCACCTCGGAGGGCAGGGAGGAAGGCAGGGTCGAATGGATGGCGAATATCGGTCTGTGGAAGGAGGACGGACTGTGGAGGGGATCGTTCCTCTTCAGGGACCAGTACGAGAAATGGCCGTCGTGTGCGGGCGGGTTGCAATATCGGGGGCAGTATGGCGGCGAGTACGTGTTCCGGGAGCATCCCTCCACCTGCGGCGAGGAGGGAACGCTGCACGTAAAGCGTACGGGTTCCGAAATGTGGGTCCGGCGACGGTCGCCGGGAACGCGCGAGGGGGGAGGTGGACGGCTACGCCGGACCGTGCGTCCCGACCTGGCTCTGTTCCGCGTGCGCGGAACGGAGCCGATCATCCGGATGGGCCAGACGGTGCAGGGTGAACTCGCCAGTCCCGACTCGTGGTCGCTGAGCTACGGCTGGATCGACACGTACCGCTACCTGGGCGAGCCCGGAGAGCCGGTTGTCCTCGTGCTGCGCTCGGACGAGTTCGAGCCGAACCTGCTGTGGCGCGCCAATCGGGGCGGGGACTGGTTCGAGCCGGTGGATACGGGCCTGGTATCCCGGCCCTCCCCGAAAGAGCTGCGGGTGATGGTGGAGCCGGGCGGGGGCGGGTTGCACCACGGGATCACCATCCTCCCCTCGCGCACCCCGAGCGAGCCCTGGAAGGAATCGACCCCCACGTACGGAACGTACACGCTCTCCATGGAGCCGGCCGCCGGTCACATCGGATGGGTGGAGCCCCCCGGCCTGCAGGTGGTTCGCGCGGGTGAACCGGTGCAGGGCGCCCTGCGCGAAGCCGACCAGACCGCAAAGGGGCACAAGCTCGTTTTCTACGAGGACTACCTGTACCGGGGCCGCGCGGGCGAGGAACTGACGGTGGAGGCGAGCTCCGACTCGCTGAATCTCTTCGTGCAAATCGGCAGGATGCGGCCGGGCGGCCTGTTCGTCCCCCTGGCGCAGGACGGCGATGTGGCCGCACTCGCCGGCGACGCCGTGGCCACGCTAACTCTGCCGGAGGACGGCGCCTACGTGCTCCGCACCAGCGTGTCGTGGCAGGGCCAGGGTCCGTTTACACTGAAGGTTACCCGCCGATAACGCTCCATTCGGCGAATGCCGTCATCCACGGCCTTGAAGTTGGATGAGGAGGACGCGGCCACAGCAATTCGCCACGCTACCGTGCCCGGCGAGAGATACCGGCGGCCGCGGCCCGTCCTGGCCCATCGGTGGACAAAAGCGGAAGAGCCCGCCCGACGCACGGTCCGGCGGGCTCGTCGTTTTCCATCGGCCCGTGCGTTTTACACCCGTCGGCGTTTGCGGCCGCGCCGCCGCACGCGGCGTTGACCTCGGCGTAGCCGTAGACGGAGGAATCGGCCACGATGCCCGAGGGATTGGGGCGGGTGAGCGAGTCGACGAAGGTGCCCGAGTGGGCCAGCACCTGGCGCACGATCCGGACGCGGCGGGTCGCGCAGTCCACGCGCATGAGCCGGTGGTGCGTGTCGTAATCAGGCCCCATGGTTCCATCGAAGCGCTGGAACGCGCGCGGCGGCTGCCGGGTGCGCGACCACATCAGCGTCACCTCGCCGTGGCGCTGGCGCCCGGCGGTATCCACCTCCTGCGGCCGCTCGTCCGTCCCGTCCACCCGCGTCCACCGTTCCGGGGCGTTCAGCGGCGGCAGGCCCATGCCCATGGCCGGGTCCGGCGGAAGGCACGCGAGGTCGAACATCTCCCGTATCATGTTCGTGGTGTCGGCGGGGGTCCACGGCCCCTGCGCGTCGGTGGAGCCCACCCGCCGGGTCCCCGAGGTGCGCCGGGCTTCGTACCGCACGGCCAGCGATTGCCAGCGCCTGCCGTCGCAGTCAAAGCGCTGGCGGACAAAGCGGTCCGAGTACTGCGCGGTGTCGCCGGGCACGGTCGCGGGCTGGCGCAGCCGCCACTCTACCCAGGTGACCGGGTGCCCCTGCTGCCTGGACAGGCCCTTCCAGTGCAGCGAGGCCGCCACCGTTCGCTCCGAGAAGGTCGGGCCGCCCTGGTGCCCCACGGGGATCCACTCTTCGTCCGGAATACTCGCGGGATCTGCGGGGGTCTGGGCCCGGGCGGGAAAGGCCGTGGCAAGGACGGCCAGCACGGGCAGGACTGTGGCGGAAACGGGTATGCGCATGTGGCGGAAGAGATGAAAGGGAGGGGAGGGAACCGCGTTCGGGCGCGTGGTACTGCAGGGGCCGGCGGGAGTTCCGGCAAAGGCCTCCGCTGCCCGCACCACCCGGCTGCCGCTCCGGACACGCACGATCCCCGTGCGCGGGCTGGTGTAGCATCAAACGAACAAAACCCGTACCTTGTGGGCGCGGCCACGCGCCCTGCAGGCACCTGCGACCATCCACCGATGTCCCAACAGCAGCCCCGATCCGAGATCACCACCCCCGACGTGCTGGGCGACGAGGACGTCGCCGAGCTTTCGCTGCGACCGCAGCGGCTTGCGGAGTTCATCGGACAGGACAAGGTCAAGGAATCGCTGGCCATCGCCATCGCGGCCGCAGTCAACCGCAAGGAGCCGCTGGACCATACGCTGTTCTACGGCCCGCCGGGGCTGGGCAAGACGACCCTCGCGCTGCTGATGGCGCGCGAGCTGGGCGTCAACATCAAGGTCACCGCGGCGCCGGTGCTGGAAAAGCCGGCGGACCTGGTGCGCGAGCTCACCACGCTGCGCGAGGGCGACATCCTGTTCATCGACGAGATCCACCGCCTGCGCCCGATCATCGAGGAGTTCCTGTATCCCGCGATGGAGGACTGGCGGATCGACGTGCGGCTGAGCGACGGCCCTCACGCGCAGATGATCAGCATGCCGATCGAAAAGTTCACGCTGATCGGCGCCACCACGCGCTACGGCCTGCTGACGCCGCCGATGCGGGCGCGCTTCGGCATCGTGCAGCGGCTGCACTACTATCCGGTGGAGCACCTGGCCTTCGTGGTCGAGCGGACGGCGGAGATCCTGGGCGTGGGGTGCGACAAGGAGGGGGCGATGGAGATCGCGCGCCGCTCCCGCGGCACGCCGCGCGTGGCCAACCGCCTGATGCGCCGCGTGCGCGACTACGCACAGGTGCGCGCGGACGGCCACATCGACCGGCGCGTGGCGGACCTGGCGCTGCAGATGCTGGACGTGGACGAGTTTGGCCTGGACGACATGGATACGCGCGTGCTGCGTTCGCTGATCGAGCAGTTTGGCGGCGGGCCGGTGGGGCTCAACACGCTGGCGGTGGCGCTGGGCGAGGACGCGGGGACGCTGGAGGAGGTGTACGAGCCCTTTCTGATCCAGAACGGCTTTCTGATGCGTACGCCGCGCGGCCGCGTGGCCACGGCGCTGGCGTACCGCCGCTTTGGCTACGCGCCGCCGGTGGACCAGCAGAGCGGGCTGGGCAGCCTGAGCGGCCCGCCGCAAACCGCGCAGCCCGGGCTGTTCGACGCGTGAGCGAGCGCGCCTTTCGTACGTCGGACTTCGACTTTCACCTTCCGCCGGAGCAGGTCGCCCAGGCTCCCGCGGAGCGCCGCGACGCGTCCCGCCTTCTCGTCGTGGACCGCGCGTCGGGCGCGCTGCACCACCGCACCTTCGCCGACCTGCTGGACTACGTTCCCGCCGGCGACGCGCTGGTGCTGAACGAAACGCGCGTCTTTCCCGCGCGGCTGCTGGGCCGCAAGGCGACGGGCGCGGCGGCGGAGATCCTTCTCCTGCACCCGCACCAGGGCGAGGAGAAGGTGTGGACGGCACTGGTCCGCCCCGGCGGCAAGCTGAAGCCGGGGCGCACGGTGGAGATCGGGCCGGAGCTGTCGGTGCAGATCGTGGAGTCCACGCCCGGCGGCGAGCGCATCGTCCGCCTGGTGACGCCGCTGGGATTGACGGAGGCGCTGGACCGCTACGGCGAGGTGCCGCTGCCGCCGTACGTGGAGCGCGGCGCCACGGAGGCGGACCGCGAGCGCTACCAGACGGTGTACGCCCGCGCCCGCGGCTCCGTCGCCGCGCCCACGGCGGGGCTGCACTTTACCCCGGGGATGCTGGAGGCGCTGGAGGCGCGCGGCGTGCGCATCGTCCGGCTGGTGCTGCACGTGGGTGTGGGCACCTTTCGCCCGGTGGAGACGGAGGACCCCGCCGAGCACCGCATGCACTCCGAGTGGTACAGCGTTCCCCCTGAAGCTGCGGAGGCGCTGAACGCGGTCCGCGCCGCCGGCGGCGCCATCTGGTCCGTGGGGACGACGGTGACGCGGACGCTGGAGTCCGTGGCCACGGAGGACGGCGTCGTGCACGCCCGCGAGGGGTGGACGGACATCTTCATCCGCCCACCGTACCGCTTCAAGGCGGTGGACCACCTGGTCACGAACTTCCACCTCCCCCGCAGCACCCTGCTGATGCTGGTTTCCGCGCTCGGCGGCTACGACCTGGTGATGCGCGCGTACGCTGAAGCCATCGACCGCGGCTACCGCTTCTACAGCTACGGCGACGCCATGCTGCTGGTGTGAAATCGGAAGTCGAATCCGCATCAAGGTTTACGGCGCGTACACGAGCGCCTTCGGCGCCTTGCCGTTCGATGATTTGGGGGATCCCTGAGACGCAGACGAGCTGCACGGCGATTCAAAGTTCTTGACATCGCGACAAAATCGGACGTAATCATCTACACCTCACATCCAGATACCACCCACGCCCGGAGATCGATCGAAGGAGCAGGACACTATGCGCTGATTCATCCGCGGTTTTATGGAACTCCAACAGCCGATGAGACATGCCGCCATTCATTTCCGCCCGTCAAAGCTCTTTTGCAGCCCTTGGGTTCGTTCTGCTCGCCGCGTGCCATGACGACGCCGGACCCGCGGCGACGCGTATCACGGATCCGCGGCCGGCGCTGGCGCTCGCGGCACAGGGAGGCCTGCGCGACGACGGTATAGACGCCCGCGACACCTACTTCGCCTTCAACGTCACGACTACTCGCAGCGTGGAGGAGGCTGGCGCCGGAGAGGGGATGGCGGCCGCCACCGTTGCGTACCCCTCGGAAGAATCCGCCTACCTGGAAGCCGGCTACGGCGCGGACGGCGCGCTGCGCTTCAACGTGTACAGCGACGGAACGGCGGATCCGCGTCTGCCGCCGCCACCGCCCGTGGTGCGCAGCGTCGGGAACGACGTTACGATCTACAACGAGTGGGGCGGCGTGGTCGAGGCGTACGACTTCAACGACTTCCTGGAAGGTACGGGGCTCCCGGGCGGTAACCTGGCAATCGGCAGCCCGTACGGCACCCTGTACAGCCCTCTCGGCCGCCGCGCGAGCGGTGGCCGGGATCTGGGAATGCCCGTGATCATGGGTGCGGATCCGGAGCGGACGATGGCGCGGAACCCTCGCGAAGACGTGCTGGAGGTTACGACCACCTCCGGCGGCGCGGTGGGGCCGCTGGCCGCCGGCGGGCGCGGAGCGGAGATCCGCACCACGCGTACGTACCGGCGCCGCGGCGTTCCCACCTCCGCCGCGGGAGCGGCCGCCAATCCCGCCGCGAGCGCCGCGCCGCACTGGGTGCTGGAGTCCGTGGAGCAGGCCGCGAGCGTTTCCGGGACACACGGCAACTCCACGGTGAGGACCCACACCGCGTACCGCTACGTGGCGGCGCACATCAACCATGGCCGGGACGCGGCGCGCGAAAAGGCATTCGCGGCGTCGTCGCCGCCTGGGAAGCGTGGCCATGAAGCCGCCCGCACCGCCAATGCCGGGGTCGGGCCGCAGGATGGCGAGGTGACGACCGCGAGCGGAGACGGCCTGAACCTGTGCGCCGGGGCGGAAGCCAACTCCACGCGAACCGTTTCCTCCGGCGGTGTCGGGGTGGTGTACCAGCACGGGTTCTGCTCCGATGCCAGGACCTGGTCGGCGATGCGCGAGCGGGTGCCCGAAACGCACCGCGTGGGGCTGGAGCAGACGTACAGCTTGAACTCGGATGCGCCCATCGAGTCGCAGGTAGATGAGCTCGCCAGCCGACTTGTGACGGCGGGCGTTCCCGGGAACGTGGTGGTGGCGCACAGCCAGGGCGGCCTAGTGGCTCGCAGGCTGGGGCAGCGGCGGCCGGACCTGGTCTCCGGCGTGGTCACCATCGGCACGCCGCATGAAGGCGCGCTGATCGCCAGCAGGCCGGCGTACGCCATCGCTGGCGCGCTGAACGACGTGGCCGGCAGGCACTGCTTCGGCAACGTCTGCGTGCTGGCCTCGGAGGTGGGAACGGCGGTCGCCGCCGGGCTGCTGACGCACGCGATCGGCGCGGCAATCCCGGCAGCCGGGGACGACCAGCCGGGCTCGGCGCTCATCCAGCGGGTCAACGGCCGTTCGGAGCCCCAGTACGAGACGTTCCGCCGCGCCAGCATCGCCATGAACATCCCTCCCCGCTGGGCCATCTTCCGGCTGATCGGGGACCTTCGAACCGATCGCTCCCGGCTGTTGACGGGCCAGCCGCTCACGGGACGCAGCTACGCCCGCGACGCGCAACGCCTGTATGACGCGGCGCGCGTGCTGCGCTACATGGCGATGGCGCTGCGCTGGCAGGCGACGGATTACGGATACGGCTGGGGATGCTACCAGTCCGGCTACGCGGCGTACTGGGAGCCGTGCTACAATTCGGGAGGCTACGCGTCGCGCTGGTGGCAGAGCAGCTACTGGTTCTTCGTCGCAGACGCGCTGGATTTCATCGCCGGGTCCGTCATCTGGACGCTGGACACCTTTGACCGCCTCTGGGACGACTGGACCACCGGCCGCGTGGGCGGCACCGACGGTTTCGTTCAGCTGGCGTCGCAGCATTACCCCACGTACGTACCCGGCGCTTGGCCGATCCTGCGACTCCAGGTCAACGGCTTCGAGTCGCATACCGGAGAAACGGCTAGTGCTGCGGTCCTGATCCAGTTGCGGCCGGCGCTGGACCACGCGGGGCTGCCACGCCGATAGGGGGAAGTATGCGAGTGTCCCACCATGAAGGGCGTCGAGGCGCCTCTGGATTCGCCATCTTCATGACGGCCATTCTCCTGACCGCGTGCGATGAGCCGCTGGGCGGCGGAGGCGAGATGCACGGCATCGGCGGCGTAGACCTGATGTTCAGGGTCGCCGTGAGCCGCGCGGATAATGCGTTCGTCCCCGTATCCGACGGTATGCGCCTCTACGCCGACGTAGACCGGCGCGTCGAAGCGTTCGACCTGAACACCGGGGCCAAGCTGTGGAGTTACACGCGTCCTCCTGGCGGCCCATCTTCCATGGTGGCGCGGGACGGACGGCTGTTCTGGGCCGGTGACTCAGCCGTGGCGCTGGACGCCGCCACGGGCCGCGAACTGTGGCGCCAGGGACTGGACTCACCCGCGGGGCTGGGCGAGAGCGATGGCGATGCCGACGCGTACTATGTGGGAACGCGCGAGCACCGGGTGTATGCATTTCGCGCCACGGATGGAGCGCTGCTCTGGACGCGGGACCTTGGGCCGGACTGGCCGCTCGGCGGCGTGGTCCGGGGGATGACCGTCAGCGGCGACACGGTGTACGCCGCCGTGGAGCACAACACCGGGGTCAACGGGTACCTGGGTACGGGTGACGTGTTTGCGCTGAACCGGCGGACCGGCGCGGTGCACTGGGTACACCGCAACGGTGACGGCTCCGGGCTGGACATCTATCAGTCCGCGGGCCGCGTTTCCGGCCGGCTGCTGCTGCTCTCCGCCAACTGGGCAAACGAGTACGTTGCCCTCGACCGCCTTACCGGTCAGGAGGCGTGGCGGGCTCGTGGGGAGTTCCCCTTCGCCGGCATGGACGAAGCGCCTGAAGTGCGGGAAAACCGCGCGTACTTCGCCTCGCACGACCTGTATGCGCGCGCGGTCGACCTCGGGACCGGACGGGAGATCTGGAGGACGCGGGTGGCAAGCGGCGCGAACAAGGTAGCACCGTGTGGAAAACGGCTCCTGGTCCAGCACCTGGGCCTGAGCGTGCTGGATCTGGAGACGGGGAAGATGCTGGGGCACGGCTACGGGGGTGAGGTCAACGAGTACCTGCACACCGACTATGTGGTGGTCGGCAACCGCGCGTACGTCTTTGGGCAAAGGGACCTCTACGGCTTCAGATGCCCCGAGTGAACATCTACCGATGAACGCAGGAGGAGGCATGCGCATCGGCCTGATCATGGGTGCCCTTGTCGCCTTGTTTGCGGCGAGCGAAAGCCTTGCCGCGCAGGAAAACCTGGCTTACGAGCCGTCGGCAGACTCGGTGGTGGCCGAGGCGCGGCTAATGCCTCTGCCCGCCGTACTTGTGCCCCCGGCCGCCGGTCGCGGCGAGTACGCGGCGTTCGATCATGAATCGCAGATGGTGCCGCTGCTCTTCGGGATATTCGGCGGGATTGCCGGGTTGTTCGTGGGCGATTGGTGGTCGGACCGGGAGTGTGGCACTGACTGCGGCGCGGGAAGAGTTGCGGTCTGGTTTCTAGCGGGAGGGCTGGGAGCCATCACTGGCTGGGTGGTCGGCGGCGGCGAAATTCCGCAGCCGCCGCCGGAGCGGTGGCCCTGAGCGCTGGGTCAGGGCTCTGCGTCCACGATGATTCGCATCGTCGCTCCCCGGCCCGCCGGACCTGTGTGTCCGGCAGGCCGGTTTCGCGTGCGGGAGATTGAGGCCGCCGCCTTGCCCCGCGCCCCCTCCGTCGCCAAACTACCCGCTCGCCAGATACGGTTGCGGGCAGGCGCATTTGCAGGCGCCGCGCGCGGATGCACGCGGAGGGGGGACCGCTGTTCGAGTTCGACATTCAGGGAACGGAGGGCGCCGCGCGCGCCGGGCGGCTTACGCTGCCGCACGGCGAGGTGCAGACGCCGGTGTTCATGCCCGTGGGCACGCAGGCCACGGTCAAAACGCTGACGCCCGAAGAGGTGGACGGCCTGGGAGCGCAGATCATCCTGGGCAACACCTACCACCTGTACCTGCGCCCGGGGCACGAGGCCGTGCGGCAGATGGGCGGGCTGCACCGGTTCCAGAACTGGCACCGCCCCATCCTTACGGACTCGGGCGGGTTCCAGGTGTTCTCCCTCTCCGACATCAACGTGATCGAGGAGGAGGGCGTTACCTTTCAGAGCCACATCGACGGCAGCCGCCACCTGTTCACCCCGGAGCGGGTGATGGGGATCGAGCGGGCGCTGGGGGCCGACATCATCATGGCCTTTGACCAGTGCCCGCCGGGACAGAGCAGCCGCGAGCTGGCCACGGAGGCGTACCAGCGCACACTGCGCTGGTTGGAGCGGTGCCGCAAGCGCTTCGTGGAGTTGCCGGATGAGGACCCGGACGGGCCGCTGCAGACGCTGTTCCCCATCGTCCAGGGCGGCGTGTATCCCGACCTGCGGAAGGAGAGCGCGCGGGCCACGCTGCAGGCCGGCGACTGGCACGGCATCGCCATCGGCGGACTGTCGGTGGGCGAGCCGAAGCCCACGATGTACGCGATGATCGAGGCGCTGCAGCCGGAGCTTCCGGAGCGGCTGCCGCGCTACCTGATGGGCGTGGGCTACCCGGACGACCTGCTGGAGGCCATCGGGCGCGGCATCGACATGTTCGACTGCGTGGCGCCCACCCGCAACGGGCGCAACGGCGCGGTGTGGATTGCGGGCGAGGGGCAGGTGAACATCAAGCAGCGCCGCTTCTTTACCGATCCCGGCCCGCTGGACCCGGACTGCGGTTGCTACACCTGCCGCACCTACACCCGGGCGTACCTGCGGCACCTGTTCGTGGCGGGGGAGGGGCTGTCGATGCGGCTGCTCTCCATCCACAACCTGCATTTTCTGGTTGGGCTGGCCAACGCGGCGCGCGAGCACATCCTGGCGGGGGACTTTACGTCGTGGAGCCGGGCGTGGCTGGAGCGGTTTCACGCGGGTAAGGCAGCGCGGGACGGCAGGGAATAGGGAATAGGGAATAGGGAATAGCGGGATGAAGACGGGCGCGCAAAGGGGATTTCGCGCGCTTCGGGGGAGACGGGGCAGGGGCGAGACACCACCACTACGGACCGGGAACGATGGACATCCTTCTACTGACGCTCATCCAGGCGCAGGGGCAGCAGGCGCGGCCCCAGGGCGGCGGCTTCATGGGCTTTTTGCCGCTGATCGTACTCTTCTTCCTCTTCTGGGTGATGATCATCGTCCCCCAGCGGCGGCAGGCCAAGGCGCACCTGGAGATGGTGCAGTCGCTGCAGAAGGGCGACCAGGTGGTCACGGCCGGCGGGCTGATCGGTGTGGTCAGCGGGATTCGCGAGGACCAGATGGAGGTGCGCACGGGCACGTCGACGGTGGTGGTGGAGCGCAGCAAGATCTCGCGGCGCGTCGTCCCCACGGCGACGGCGAACAAGGCCTGACGATGGCGCGGCTTCCCATCGTAATGCTGGGCGCGGACATCCTGCGCCAGAAGGCCGAGGCGGTCCCCACGCCCGGGCCGGAGCTGGACCGCCTGGTGGCCGACATGTTCGAGACCATGTACGACGCGCACGGCATCGGCCTGGCGGCGCCGCAGATCGGCCGGTCCGAGCGGCTGATCGTGCTGGACGTCAAGGAGGACGAGGCCACGCCCATGGCGCTGCTGAACCCCGTCGTCGTGGAGTCCGGGGGCGGCAAGGACCGCGTGGAGGAGGGGTGCCTGAGCATTCCCGGGGTCACCGCGTCGGTGGAGCGGCCGTACACCTGCGTGGTAGAGGCCACGGACGCCAAGGGGCAGCCGGTGCGCATCGAGGCGCAGGGGATGCTGGCCCGCTGCCTTCAGCACGAGATCGACCACCTGGACGGGGTGCTGTTCACCGACCGCATCTCGCCCATCAAGCGCAAGATGGTGCTCGCGAAGTATCGCAAGCTGGCCGAAAAGTGAGGCACGCGTGAAGGTCCTGTTCTGGGGCACCCCGGCGTTCGCGCTTCCCGCCCTCCGCTCGCTGTCGGAAGAGGGGCACGTGGTCGTGGGCGTGGTCACGCAGCCGGACCGGCCGGCGGGGCGCGGCCGCGAGGTCGCCATGTCGCCCGTCAAGCAGGAGGCGCTGGAGACGGGAATCCCCATCCTGCAGCCCGAAAAGGCGCGCGGCGACGAGTTCCTGGCGCAGATCCGCGCGCTGGACGCCGACATCTCCGTCGTCGTGGCGTACGGGCAGATCCTGAAGCCCGAGGTGCTGGCGGTGCCGCGGCTGGGCTCGGTGAACATCCACGCCAGCCTGCTGCCGGAGCTGCGCGGCGCGGCGCCGATCCAGTGGGCCATCGTGCGCGGGCACGCCACCAGCGGCGTGACCATCATGCGCATGGAGGCGGGGCTGGACAGCGGGCCCATGCTGATGCGCGTGGAAGAGCCGATCGAACCCGAGGAGTCGGCCGGCGAGCTGGGGGCGCGGCTGGCGGAGATCGGCGCCGAAGCGCTGGTGGAGGTGCTGGCGCTGCTGGAGAACGGCGGCATCGTCGAGCAGCCGCAGGACCACGCGCTGGCCACCTACGCGCCCAAGGTGGACCGCGAGACGGCGCGCGTGGACTGGGGCAAGCCGGCGGACGAGGTGGCGCTGTGGATCCGCGGCATGGACGACGTGCCCGGCGCGTGGAGCCCGCTGGGCATGCGCGGCCCCGTCAAGCTCTACCGCCCGCAGGTCGTCAACGAGACCGGCGGCTTTCCCGGCGAGGTGATCGAGACGGGTGACGCGGGGGTGCTGATCGCCTGCGGAATGGGCGCGGTGCGCGTGCGCGAGGTGCAGCCGCCCGGCAAGCGCCGCATGCCCGCCGGCGACTGGGTGCGCGGACGGGGTGTGGCCGTCGGCGAGCGGTTCGGCGGCGAGGCGTGACGGGCCGGGTTCACCGCGAAGGGCTGCAAGGGCTGCAAGGGCCACAAGGGCCACAAGGGCCACAAGGGCGAATGAATTCGCGGCAACAACCACACGAAATCCGCCTGCGCGGATTGGACGGTGTGGCGCGAGGCGGCGGATTGGGTGCACGTAGATGGTGAGGCGCATCGCGGCGAGTCGCGGGGCGCGTGGATCGTGAGACGCGTGGCGGCCTCCCGGAGCGAATGAATTCGCCGCTGGAAAATCGCGAAGTCCGCCTTCGCGGACTGTACGGCAGCCCGCTGTTCGCATGGTCGGTTTCGTGAGAGGGCAGGCGATGCCGGCGCTGCACGTCGTGACGGACGACGAGGTGGTGGCGCGGGGGGGATTTCTCGACGTCGCGCGGAAGATCGTGGATGCCGGCGCGGCGGACGTGGCGTTGCACCTTCGCGCGCCGCGGGCGTCGGGGCGGCGGATGTACGGTTTCGCGTCGGCGTTGCGGGGGATGACGGCGGATGCGGGTACGCTGCTGATCGTCAACGATCGCGCGGACGTGGCGCTCGCCGCCGGGGCCGATGGCGCGCAGGTGGGAGGACGGGGCTTGAGGCCGGAGGATGCGCGGCGGATCATCGGCCCGGATCGGCTGCTCGGCGTCTCCGTGCACTCGGTGGATGAGGCGCGCGCGGCGATGGACGGCGGCGCGGACTACGTGCTGGCGGGGACGATCTGGGAGACGCCGTCGCATCCGGAGCGTAGCGGCGCGGGGATCGGGCTGATCCGCGAGATCGCGGCGCTAGGCATCCCCACGGTCGCGATCGGCGGGGTGACGCCGGAGCGGGCGGCGGAAGCGCGGGGCGCGGGCGCGGCGGGCGTGGCGACGATCCGCGGTGTGTGGGACGCGCGGGATCCGACGGCGGCTGTCGAAGAGTATCTGAAGCACTGGAAGGAATAGATGTCCGATACGCTGGTTGCGGCCACCATCACGGTCCGCGTGAACGGCGACGCGCGCGAGATCCCGGGCGGGCTGACCGTCGCGGGGCTGCTGGCGCACCTGGACCTGCACCCGCGCATGGTGGTGGTGGAGCACAACCTCCAGATCCTTCGCCGCGAGCAACTGGACGAGACGGCGGTCGTCGACGGCGACCAGCTGGAACTCGTCCACTTTGTCGGCGGGGGCTGAAGGGGCGTCTGGCTTCGAGCGGGACAGGGGATGACGCGTCGCATCGCGGTGGTGTGGGTCGCGGGCCTCATGGCCACGCTCGGCAACTGCGATTCGCGTCCGCGGACCGAGTCGTCGACCACGGCGGCGGTCGCGCCCGATACGGCCTACTGCAGCGTGGCGGTGACCGACTCGGTGACGCTCAGCAAGGCGGACCAGTGCGTGTTTGACGCATACCGGCGGCGCTGCGGACGGCAGGAGGGGGAGGAGAAGGAAGACTCTCGCTGCATTCTCCGCTGCATGGCGGAAGGAGAGCCGAACATCGCCGGCGGCTGCTGGCACGTCTGCCGAACGCTCCCCGAGGGGGTTAGCGCGTGCGATTCGTTCGGCGCGCGACCTGGGGCGTGAAGCCGTTCCGTACTCTCGTACTTACGAACTTTTCGCACTCGTTGTTGATGTCTACGCTGTTGGAAGAATCGACCGTCGCCCCCGCCGCGCTGGATGCGCCGCTGGTCATCGCGAACCGCGCGCTGCGGTCGCGGCTGATGGTGGGGACGGGCAAGTACCGCTCGAACGACGAGATGGTGCGCGCCATCCAGGCCTCTGGCGCCGAGGTCGTCACCGTCGCCGTGCGGCGCGTGGACCTGGACCGGACCAAGGAGGAGGGCGTCCTTCATCATCTGGATCCCAACGAGTACCTGCTGCTGCCCAACACGGCGGGGTGCTACACGGCGGAGGACGCCATCCGCTACGCGCGCCTGGCCCGCGCCGCCGGCTTTACGAATTGGGTCAAGCTGGAGGTGATCGGCGACCAGGAAACGCTGCTGCCCGACGCGGAGGCCACACTGCGCGCCGCGAAGGAGCTGGTGGCGGACGGCTTTGTCGTGCTGGCCTACACCAACGACGACCTGATCACGGCGCTGCGGCTGGAGGACGCCGGGTGCGCGGCGGTCATGCCGCTGGCCTCGCCGATCGGCAGCGGGCTGGGGCTCGTCAACCCGTACAACATCCGCACGATCAAGTCGCGCCTCTCCGTCCCCGTGATCGTGGACGCGGGCGTGGGCACGGCTTCGGACGCGGCGGTGACGATGGAGCAGGGGGTGGACGGCATCCTGATGAACACCGCCCTGGCGGAGGCGCGGGACCCCATCCGCATGTCGCGGGCAATGGCGCTGGCGACGGAGGCGGGGCGGCTGGCGTACCTGGCCGGGCGCATGCCGCGGCGCGAGCGGGCGGTGCCGTCGTCGCCCGCGGCCGGCATGCTGGACTGAGCGGGATGGCGCAGCCGACGGTCGCGCGGCAGGCGGCGCTGGAGGCGATGGCCCGGTTTCGCGAGGGCGAGCTGGGCGACCGCGCGCTCGATCTCGCGACGCAGGGGATGGAGCCGCGCGAGCGGGCGTGGACGCAGGAGCTGGTGTACGGCACCTTTCGCCTGCGCGGCCGCATCGACCACGTGCTGAACGGCTTTGCCCGCGACGGCATCGAATCGCTGGATCCCGACGTGCTGGACGTGCTTCGCCTGGGCGCGTACCAGCTGCTGGAGATGGGGAGCGTGCCGCCGTACGCGGCCGTGTCGCAGTCGGTGGAGCTGGTGCGGATGGCCGGGCAGCCGCGCGCGGCGGGGCTGGTGAACGGCATCCTGCAGAACATGCAGCGCCGGCCCAACTTCCGCTTTCCGGACTTCGGCGCCGATCCGGCCGCCAGCCTGGAAACGTGGGGATCGCACCCACGCTGGCTGGTGGAGCGGTGGATCGATCGCTGGGGAGCGGAGGCGGCGCGGGCGCTGACGGAGGCGGACAACTTGCGGCCGGAGCTGTACATCCGCCCCGTCGGCGTCACCGTCCACGAGGCTCGGGCGCGGCTGGGCGAGGCGGAGATCGCGTCCGAAGCCGTCGACTTTGCGCCGGACTCGCTGCGCATCCCGGCCCCAGCGACCGCCGCGCAGGCGCTGGCCACCGTCCCCGCGGTGGTGCAGGATCCCGCGGCGGCGCTGGTGGTACGCTACGCGGCGGTGCCGGAGGGGGCCGACGTGATCGACCTGTGCGCGGCGCCGGGGGGCAAGGCGCTGGGGCTGGCGGGGCGCGCGGGACGCGTGGCCGCGGCGGACCTTTCCGCGCGGCGGATGCGCCGGGTGCGGGAGAACGCGGTGCGCGTGGGCTGGGGCGACCGCGTGGGCGCGGTGGTGGCGGACGGGCGGCATCCCCCGTTCCGCGAGGTGGACGCGGTGCTGCTGGACGCGCCCTGCACGGGGACGGGGACCTTTCGCCGGCACCCGGACGGGCGCTGGCGCGTAACGCCGGAGGACCTGCAGTCGCTGGCGCGGCTGCAGGACGAGCTGCTGGCGGCCGCGGCGGGGCTGGTACGGCCGGGAGGGCTGCTGGTGTATTCCACCTGTTCGCTGGAGCCGGAGGAGAACGAGTTGCGGATCGAGCGGTTCCTGGCGGATCGGCCGGGGTGGGCGATGGAGCCCGCCGCCGGGGCGGTGGACGCGTCGCTGCTGGACGAGGCGGGGCGCCTGTGCGTGCTGCCGCAGCGGCAGGGCGTGGACGGCGCGTTCGCGGCGCGGCTGCGGAGGGCGCCGTGAGGCGCGTGCCGCCGCGCGGCATGGTGCGCCGGCCGGGGCCCGGCTGGCACCGCGAGCTTCCCGGGCGCGTGCGCCGCTACTTTGACGAGCGGCGGCTGCTCAAGTGGGTGCTCATCGCGGGCGCCGGGTGCTTCGTCGCGGGGTACGTGGTCGTCACGCTGCTGTTCTTTCCCGGCTTCGGCCGCTCGCCGATCGTGACGGTGCCGGACCTGACGGGGCAGTCGCGTGGCCAGGCGGAGCGGGCGGTGAGCCGCATCGGGCTGAAGGTGCAGCGCGGCCAGCCGATCGCCAATCCGCGCATGCCCCGCGGCCGCGTGCTGATGCAGACGCCGCTTCCCGGCGAGGAGGTGGCGCGCGGCAGCACGGTGCGCATCGTGCTGAGCGGTGGGCCGGAGATGCGCCAGGTGCCGTCCATCAGCGGCCTGTCGCGGGCGGACGCCATCGGGCTGCTGCGGCGATTCGGCTTTCAGCTGGCCGTACGGCGCATGCAGCACCGCAGCGAGCAGAACTCGCTCATCGGCACGCTGCCGGCGGCGGGAAAGCCGGCGCCGGTGGGCGGGATGGTGCTGCTGCTGGTGAGCAACGGGCCGCCCAGGGTGCTGGTGCCCAACCTCGTGGGCCTGTTCCCGGCGGAGGCGCGCAGCCGCCTGCAGGCGGTGGGGCTGTCGCTGGGCCGCATCCGCTACGATCCCGCGTCGGTGGACTCCGTCGGCTCCATCATCGAGCAGGGGCCGGCGGCGGGGGACAGCCTGGGGCAGGGTTCGTCGGTGCGGGTGGTGCTCGCGGGGCCGGATCCCAACCCGCCGGAGCCGGAGGTGGATTCCACCGCGGTGGGCGTGGACGCGGAGCCGGCCGAGCCCGCGGAGGGTGAGGGCGAAGACGGCGAGCCCGTGCCGCCGCCGTCGGAGCCGGACCCCGAAGCGCCGCCGCCCAACGAGCCGCAGCTCAGCCCCCGGCGGGCCGCCCCCCGGCGGGGCGGCGGGGGCCCCCCCCCCCCCCCCCACACCGGCGGGGGGGGGGGGGAACGGCCCCGGGCGCCCGGGGGGTCGGGCGGGCGGGGGGGGGGGGGGGGGGCGCCCCCCCCCACCGTCGGGCGCCAGTCCGATGCGGGTCGCCGAGCCGCGATCCGTCGGCAGCCCATCCTCCCCCAGGTTTTTTTCGGGGGGAGGTGCGAGCCCAGGCGAGCGGAGGGGGCGGTCCTCGGAGCCCGTCGAAGCGCAACGGGCTACGCATTCCATCAGTCACACCACGCATCTCGAGATGGCGAAGTCGCGGCAGTGGGGGTTCGCAGGTTGGGTGGTCCTGGTGCTGGCGCTGCTGCTGGGCGCCGGCTGGATGGCGCGCGGCCGCTTTCTCCCCGTGGAAGTGGGTACGGCTGCCCCCTCGTTTCCCGCGACGGACCTGCAGGGTCGCCCGGTGCGGCTCGAGGACCTGCGCGGGCAGGTGGTGCTGCTGAACGTCTGGGCCACCTGGTGCGGCCCCTGCCGCGACGAGATGCCGTCCATGGAGCGCCTGCACCGCGAGCTGGGGCCCAAGGGCCTCAAGATCGTCGCGGTGAGCGTGGACGCGGCGCCGGGGGCGGTGGCGCCCGGCGGGCAGGCCGGTGGCGACGTGGCGGAGTTCGCGCGGCAGCTGGGGCTTACCTTCACCATCTGGCACGATCCGTCGGGCGAGATCCAGCGCGTGTACCGCACCACCGGCGTGCCGGAGTCGTTCATCATCGACCGAAACGGGGTGATCCAGAAGAAGGTGATCGGCGCCACGGAGTGGGATACCGGCTCGCACCCGGAGCTCATCCGCCGGCTGCTGGGGGGCTGAGCGGGTGAAGCAGCGGCTCTCCCTTCACGCGCTCCTCTTCAACTGGCGGCTCAAGCTGGCCGCGCTGGGGCTGGCCGTGCTCATCTGGGCCGCCGTGAGCGCGGAGCAGGTGACCAGCCAGTGGATCCCCGTGCGCATCGACCCCGTGGTCCGCGACCCGGAGTTCGTGCTGGCCGGCGCGCCGGATCCGGCGGAGGTGCGGGTGCGCTTCAGCGGGCCGGGGCGCGAGCTGTGGGAGCTGGCCATCGACCGGCCCTCGATCGTCCTGCCGCTGGCGGACATCGGCAACCGGCGGGCGTTCGCGCTGGACGCCTCCATGCTGCGCATCCCCAGCGGGCTTTCCGTCAACGTGCAGGACATCCGCCCCGCCGTCGTCCGCGTGGACGTGCAGCGCCTGGCCAGCCGCGTGATCCCCGTCCGCGCGCGTCTGGGCGCCCGTTCTTCGCAACGCTACGTGCTGGTGCGCGACCTGGAGGTGCTGCCGGCGGAGGTGCGCGTCACCGGGCCGGCGGACCGGCTGGCGGCGCTGGACTCCGTCTCTACCCGCAGCTTCGACATCGTCCCCGATGATTCCACCTTTTCGCAGGAGGTGGCGCTGGACACGGCGGGGATGGAGGGGCTCAGCTTTTCCCGCGCCCGCGTGCGGGTGAGCGGGCCGGTGGACGTGCGCGGCGAGCGGTCGATCGGCGGGGTCGCCGTCTCGGTGCCGGAGGGGATGATGGCGACGCCGGACCTGGTGCAGGTGGGCGTGAGCGGCGCGGAGCGGGTGGTCGGCCGCGTCTTTCCCGGCGGCGTGCGGGCTTACGTGCCGCGCGACTCGCTGCCGGCCGTGCTTCCGCCGCAGGGGGTGGACGCGCCGGTGGTGCTGGACGGCCTGCCGCCCGGCGCCAGCGGCCGCGCGAATCCGGCCCGCATCCGCGTGCAGCCGCGGACCGCCGCGCCGCCGGCGGACAGCGCGCCCGCGCCGGTGACTCGCCCATGACGCGCGAGCCGCTGGTGCTGGGGATCGAGACCTCGTGCGACGAAACGTCGGCCGCGGTGCTGCGGGGTGAGCGTGAGCTTCTGGGGCACGTCATCTTTACCCAGGACGTCCATCGCCTGTACGGCGGCGTGGTCCCGGAGCTGGCGAGCCGCGCCCACCTGCGCACCGTGGACGACGTGGTGGACGGCGCGCTGCGCGAGGCGGGGGTGCGGCTGGACGAGATCGACCTGGTCGGGGTGACGGCGGGGCCGGGGCTGATCGGCGCGCTGCTCGTGGGGCTGGCGTGGGGAAAGGCGGCGGCGTGGGGGGCGGGGAAGCCCGTCATCGGCGTGCACCACATGGAGGGGCACCTGTTTGCCACGCACCTGGAGGATCCCGGTGCGGAGCCGCCGTTCGTGGGCCTGCTGGTCAGCGGCGGGCACACGATGCTGCTCTGGGTGCCGGCGTGGGGCGACTACCGTCTGCTGGGCGCCACACGGGATGACGCCGCGGGCGAGGCGTTCGACAAGGCGGCGAAGATTCTGGGGCTGGAGTATCCCGGCGGCCCCGCGATCCAGCGCGCGGCGGCGTCCGGCGATCCCAAGCGCCACCCGCTGCCGCGTCCGCTGCTGAACCGCGGCGAGCGGCTGGGCGATCCGGAGTACTACGACATGTCGTTCAGCGGCTTGAAGAACGCGCTGCGGCTTCTCGTCCGAAAGCTGGAGGCGGAGGGCGTGCTGGCGGACGAGGTGCCGCACGTGGCCGCGTCGTTTCAGGCCGCCGTGGTGGACGTGCTGACGCAGAAGACGATGCGCGCGGTGCGTGACAAGGGGTGCCGCCGCGTGGTCCTGGGCGGCGGCGTGGCCAACAGCCGCGCGCTGCGGGACTCGATCCGCGAAAAGCTGGGGCGCGGGGGCGAATTGTACGCGCCGTCGCCGCGGCTTTCCACCGACAACGCGGCGATGATCGCGCGGGCGGCGCTCTTTCGCTGGCGGCGCGGCGAGGTGGGAGGACTGGACCTGAACGCCCGCGCGGACCTGCCGTTTCCCGGCCTGACGCGCGAATCCGCCGCCGTGGCACGGGGGTAGCGGCTATGGGGCGGCATGACGTCGACTGATGACCATCCACCGCGACGCGGCGAAGCCGGCTTGATCTCCATCCTTCACGTATCCGACCTGCACTTTGGCCCGCCGTACCACGAAGGCGTGGGCCAGGCGCTGCAGAAGTTTGCGCACCGGCTGAGCGCCGACTGCATCGTGGCCTCGGGCGACTTTACCCAGCGGGCCACGGAGGAGCAGTTCGCCGCGGCGCGGGCGTTTCTGGACCAGCTGCCGAAGGCGCCCACGATCGTGACGCCGGGAAACCACGACGTGCCGCTGTACCGCGGGCTGGAGCGGCTGCTGGACCCATACCGCCACTACCGCACGCACATCGACGACAAGCTGGACCGGGTGACGGAGATCCCGGGCGCGGTCATCGTCTCGCTGAACTCCACGGCGCCGCGGCAGGCCATCACCAACGGGCGCATCAGCCGCTGGCAGATCGACATGGCCCGCGAGGCGTTCGAGGGGGTGCCGGACGAGACGCACCGCATCATCGTCTCGCACCACCACTTTGCGCCGCCGCCGGACTGGGAGGGCGCGGACGTGATGCCCAAGGCCAAGCGCGCGCTGGACGCGTTCACGCAGATGCGGGTGGACCTGATCCTGGGCGGGCACCTGCACCGCGCCTACATCGGCAACTCGCTGGACGTGTACGCCGGCGCGGACCGCGAGCACGGCATCATCATCGCGCAGAGCGGCACCAGCACCTCGCGCCGGGGCCGGGCGCGCGAGCGGGAAAAGAACTCGCTGAACGTGGTGCGGCTGGGCGGCGGGGTCATCCGCATCACCCACTACATGTACTTCGAAGACGCGGGCGACTTTGTGCCCACCAGCCGCCACCTGTTCTTTCGCCGCGGCCGGCCGCCGGTGCTGGACGACGACGAGGGGCTGGGGCACGGGGTGGAGAGCATCTTCATGGACGACCGCAGGGAGCGCCGCGATGCGAACGTCTGACGGCCGATCGATCCGTCCGCGGGGGGGCTGAGGGTGGCCCGGCGCGCGGTGCGGATGCTGACGTGGGGGCTGGGCGGCGTGGCGCTGGGCGTCGCGCTGCTGCTCTTGCTGCTGAACGTGGTCGCGCGCACGGAGCGCGGGCACGAGTTCGTGCTGCAGCGCACCCTGAGCGCGCTGGGAGGCAACATCCGCGGCGGCAAGCTGCTGGTCGAGCGCATCGACGGCAACCTGTTCGAGGGCGCCAAGGTGTACGGCCTGCGGCTGCAGGACAACCAGGGACGCGCGTTCGTGGTGGCCGACAGCGCGTACCTCAACTACACCCTCACCACGCTCATCACGCCGCGCATCCACATCAGCAAGGCGACGCTGTACGAGCCGGAGATCTACGTCTTCAAGCTTCCCGGCGACTCGCTGTGGAACTACCAGGCGATCTTTGCCGACACCACCACGCGCGACCCCAACCGCCCGCGGATCGAGCGCGCGACGATCCTGGATACCATCCGCGTGTTCAACGGCATTGCGCGGGTGCAGACGCCGTGGACGCCCGACACCTCGCTTACGCCCCGTGCGCAGCGGGCGGCGATCGACGAGGCGCTGAGCGACACCTCGCTGGCGCTGGTGGATACGGTGCGCGGCGGGTACATCCGCACGATGAACTTTACGCGGCTCAACGGGCGCATCAGCCGCGTGCGTTTTGCGCCGGGGTCGGAAACGGGGTCGCGCATCCACGTGGACTCGCTGCGCGGCGTCGCGCAGATCTTTCGCAAGCCGGTGCAGTTCAACCAGGTGCAGGGGCAGATCGCACTGCTGCGCGGCCACGTGGAGCTGGACGCGCCCGTGCTGCGGTTGCCGGCAAGCACGCTGTCGATGTCGGGCGTGGTGCGCACGGCGGACTTTCCCGAGTGGTTCCCCGAGGACCAGGCGCCGATGTACGACCTGGCGTTCCGCAGCGACTCGGTGCTTTTTCGCGACCTGCAGTGGCTGTATCCGCGCTTTCCCGCGGACGCGCGCGGCTCCATCTCGCTGCGCATCGAGCATCGCCCGGGCGGGTTGATGTTCCTGGCGCGCGAGGCTGACGTCACGGCGCCCGGCACGCACCTGGTGGGGGATTTCGGGATGATCCTGGGCGACACGCTGCGCTTTGTGGACGTGGACGTAAAGGCTGACCCTATCCGCGTCTCCACCATCGAGAAAATGCTGCCGGAGGGGCTTCCGGTGCAGGGGCTGGTGCTGGGCGGCGTGGACATTCGGGGGGAGCCGTAGCGCGGCACCCCAAAGAAGAATGCCTCACACGGAGTTAACGGAGTCAACGGAGTTTATTCTCCGCTGGCTCCGTTGCTTTTGTGTGATATCGATCCCTGAAACAGAGGAGGGGGTACAGAGGAACAGACAAGAGCCAGAGATACAGAGGAAGATTCGTTCTCTGTATCTCTGGCTTTGCTCGGTTCCTCTGTACTCCATGTTCGTTGGTCAGACCTCGGGATGATGTCGCCGAGCCTGGATCGTGGACAAACAACAACCTCCCCCAGGGTTTTTTGGGGGAGGTGGGCGAGGTTTACGAGCCCGGAGGGGGCGGGCCCCTCGCGTTGATCTGTCCGTCGGCCTCCTACGCCGCCATCGCCGCCGCGAACGCCTCGGCGCTGGCGCCTTCCATCCGCAGCGCGTCGCCTTCACGCACCCGGTGCAGGTCCGGGCCGGCGCCGTCTTCCGGCTGAGGCGTCCGGACCCCCGCGCGGGAGATAACATCGGCCACATCCGCGGCGCGCAGAAAGAGGGTCAGCAGGTACGCGTCCGATCCCTCGCCCAGCGCGTGGCGCAGCGCCGGCTCGTCGTGGTACTGGTGGCGGATGATGGTGGCCGCCAGGTGCCCGCAGGTGGCCGCCGCGACCTGCGCGGAGAACTCCGCCTGCGCGTGCACCCGCTTCAGCTCCTCCGCCGTAAGCGGCTGCGGCTTGTGCAGCAGCTCGCGCGGCACGCCCATCATCCCCACCTCGTGCAGCAGCGCGGCCTGCCGCAGCGCCGTCCGCAGTTCGTCGCTGACGCCGTGATTGGCCGCGAGCCGGTCCGCCAGCCTGGCCACCCGCGCGGCGTGCCCCGCCAGGTCCTGCTCGTCGCCGCGCTTTTCCAGCGCGAACATCAGCGCCGACGAGATCTCCAGCATGGCGTCCGCGGCCGGGTCGTCGGCGTTCGCGTCGAAGGCGGGGGCGGGGCGGGAGCCGCGGAACAGGGTGCGCAGAGAAGGCATCGGTCAATCTCCTGGTGGATGTTGGCTGCTTGGTGTTCCGTCTATCGGCTCCGTCCCGTCTTCGATCCCGCTTCCAGCTCCGGGTGAGAACCCCAGTCATCCTGAGGGAGCGCCGCGTAAAACCTGAAGCTGCTCAACCGCCTGCGCGCGACCGAAGGACCTTCTCTCGGCCTGCGTGATGCAAGCTCTTCCGCGCTGATCCAGCCCCTCGGCTCTGCCGGCAAGGTCCTTCGGTCGCCGCCATGGGTCCAGGCAGGGCAGGGAACTGCCCGGCGGCTCCCTCAGGATGACTGACATGGCTTTCGCCCGGTTCTCTGCTTCCAGCGCCCCAGACCGAGTCGGTCGTTTCATCCCGCACTCAAAGCCAGTCATCCTGAGGGAGCGCCACGCGGAATCTGAAGCTGCTCAACCCCCTGCGCGCGACCGAAGGACCTTCTCTCGGCCTGCGTGATGCAAGCTCTTCCGCGCTGATCCAGCCCCTCGG
>NZ_JBMDXM010000244.1:0-11223 GCF_048594345.1 Longimicrobium sp. | reverse complement strand
ACGAAGGTACGAAGGTACGAAGGTACGAAGGTACGAAGGTACGAAGGTACGAAGGTACGAAGGTACGAAGGTACGAAGGTACGAAGGTACGAAGGTACGAAGGTACGAAGGTACGAAGGTACGAGAGTACGAGAGTACGAGAGTACGAGAGTTCGAGAGTTCGAGAGTTCGAGAGTTCGAGAGTACGGATCCGCTTCCGCCGGCTCTGGTCTCGGGGCGGATGAATCCGCGGCTGGAAAAGCACGAAGCCCCGCGAACAGCGCGGGGCTGTAATCCCGCGGGTGCAATCCGCGAAGGCGGACTTCGTGAGGTTTCAGCCGCGGTTTCAACCGCCGGGACGGGGCCGGCGGGTCGCAATCGGTCGCGGACGCGCAGGTGCTTGGAACGCCGCACACCGTAGGGCCGCCGAGTCCGCGAAGGCGGACTTCGTGTAGTCGTTGCCGCGAATTGATTCGCCCGGCGGCGGACGCGGCAGTTTCTCGGCGGAATGGCGCCGTTGCCGACGCAGGTGCGTGGCGGGTCGGCCCACGAAGCAGTTGAAGTTGACGTTCATCCAACGAAAGAAGACGATTCGATGCCGGACACGGCCCGCATCCTGATCATCGACGACGACCGCGCGTTCCGCGTGGGCACGGGCGCCCTGCTGACCGACGAGGGCTATGAGGTAGATGCCGCCCCCAGCGGCGACAGCGGCCTGGAAAAGCTGCGCGGCGGCGAGTTTGACATGGTGCTGCTGGACCTGCGCATGGAAGGCCGCACCGGCCTGTCCGTGCTGGAGGAGCTGCGCGGCGCCGGCAACGACGTTCCCGTGCTCATGCTCACCGGGTTCGCCACGGTGGATTCGGCCGTCGCGGCGCTCAAGCTGGGCGCGGACGACTACCTCACCAAGCCCTGCAACAACGCGCTGCTGCGCTCCAAGATCAAGGCGATCCTGGCCCGCCGCGAGCCGGTGCTGGGCGCCGGCGCCTCGCGCATCGTGGGCACGGGGCAAAAGATGCGCGAGGTGAAGCGGGCCATCGCGCGCGTGGCGCCCACGGAAAGCACGGTGCTGCTGCGCGGCGCAACCGGCACCGGCAAGGAGCTGATCGCCCGCGCGCTGCACGAGGAAAGCCCGCGCCGCAGCCGGCCGTACCTGGCCGTCAACTGCTCGGCGCTGGCGGAGGGACTGCTGGAGTCGGAGCTGTTTGGCCACGCGCGCGGGGCGTTCACCGGCGCGGTGCAGGAGCGGAAGGGAATGTTCGAGGAGGCGCACCAGGGGACGATCTTCCTCGACGAGATCGGCGACGTTTCACCCGCCATGCAGGCCAAGCTGCTGCGCGTGGTGCAGGAGCGCGAGGTGGTGCGGGTGGGCACCGCGCGTCCGGTGCAGGTGGACGTGCGTGTGATCGCGGCCACGCACCGCGACCTGGAGGCGATGGTGGAGGAAGGGACGTTCCGGAAGGACCTGTACTTTCGCCTGAAGGTCTTTCAGATCCGCGTTCCGGAGCTCAAGGACCGGGCGGAGGACGTTCCCGCGCTGGTGGGCGCGGCGCTGGCCCGGTGGAACGAGCGCGTGGAGCCGCACCGCCGCGTCACCGGCATCAGCGACGACGCCGTGGAGGTGATGCAGGCGTACGACTGGCCCGGCAACGTGCGCGAGCTGATGACGGCGGTGGAGTACGCCTGCATCGTCTGCGAGGGCGGCCGCATCCTGGCGCACCACCTTCCCGAGGAGCTGCGCGAGACCGTCGCGGCCGGCATGGGCGCGTCGTCCAACGGCAACGGGAACGGCCACGCCAACGGCGACGCCAGGCGCGGCGACCCCCGCGCCGCCGAGCCCGCGCGGCGCTACGTGGCCCCCGACGCCGAAGCCGAGCGCGAGTCCATCGTCCAGGCGCTGGAAGAGGCCGACGGCAACCGCACCAAGGCCGCCGCCGCGCTGGGCATGGGCCGCACCACGCTCTGGCAGAAGCTCAAGGAGTACGGATTGTGAGCGGGTAGATGGCGCGACAGACCGGCGTTAACCTGAAGTGCGTATGGTCGGCTCGATTCACTTGGAGGTACCCGATGGTGACGTTCGCGATCGAGCTCGCGGAAGCTGAAGCGCAACTGGCGAAGCTCGTCCAGCAGGTTGGAGCCGGGCGGAGGTGCTGATCACGCGTGACGGAGCGCCGCTCGCTCGCCTGGTCCCCGCGGTTGCCGAGGAGGCCAGGGAGCGCGTGCCGGGCACCGCGAAGGGGCTGTTTACCGTTCCCGCGGATTCCGACGCGCCGCTCGACGACGTCGGAACGCTCTGCCGGACCATCATTGGGCAGGCGCAGGGGGAAGGCGGTGAGCTGGTAAGCGCAGACGCCATGTTCGATCCCTATACGGTGCGTCGTCTCTGGTAACACCCTCGCGCTGCAATTCTTTGGATGGAGGCCACCCTCCGGCCGCGGTGCCGGAAGGTGGCTTCTTGTCGTACCCTGTCGCCCCTCGCTGAGGCCGCGTATCGTTTCTGAAACATCCGATTCACAGCATCACACGACGCCCGGCATTCCGATGGCGCACGAATCCAACGACCTTACCCGCCGCGACTTCGCGAAGGCAGCCGTCGCCGCGGCGGTGGCGCCGGCGCTCGCCGCGTGCGCGGCCACGGCGCCAGAAACGTCGCCCACGCCCGCTCCCGTGGCTGCCGCGGCCACACCCGCGGCGCCGGGACGGCAGGAGCCTACGCCGCTGGCGCGCGCGCTGGCGGAGGCGATACGGGTGCAGTACGGCGACCGCATGACGGACGAGGAGATGGCGAAGGTGCAGCTCGGCATCAGCGGCGTGCTCTCCACCGCCGAGCGGCTGCGGCGCTTTCCGCTCCCGATCTCCACGGAGCCGACATTCGTCTACCGCGTGCCGGGTGGCGAACGATGAGCATCCCCGACGAGACGCTGCACCTGCCGCTCACCGAGCTGGCGGAGCAGGTTCGCACCCGGCGGCTGGACCCGGTGGAGCTGGCGGAGGCGTACATGGAGCGCCTGGAGCGCTTCGGCCCCGCGCTGGGCGCGCTGGTGACGGTCACCCGCGAGCGCGCGCTTGCGGAGGCGCGCCAGGCACGCGACGAGATCGCGGCCGGGCGCTACCGCGGGCCGCTGCACGGCATGCCCTACGGCGCCAAGGACCTGATCGGCGCGGAGGGCTACCCCACCAGCTGGGGCGCCCAGCCGTATCGCGAGCAGCGGCTGCCGGACGCGGCCGTGGTGGAGCGGCTCGAGGCGGCGGGCGCGGTGCTGGTGGCCAAGCTGGCATCGGTCGAGCTGGCCGGCGGCTTTGGATACGAGCAGGCGGACGCGTCGTTCACCGGGCCCGGGCGCACGCCGTGGAATCGCGACTACTGGAGCGGCGGATCGTCCAGCGGGCCGGGTGCGGCGGCGGCGGCGGCGCTGGTGCCGTTCGCCATCGGCAGCGAGACGTGGGGATCCATCTTCGCCCCCGCGGCGCTTTCGGGCGTGACGGGGCTGCGGCCCACCTACGGCCGCGTGAGCCGCTGGGGGGCGATGGCGCTGTCGTGGACCATGGACAAGATCGGCCCCATGTGCCGCACGGCCGAGGACTGCGGCGTGGTGCTGGAGGCCATCGCCGGCCCCGACCCGCGCGACGAATCCACGGTGGAGCGCCCGTACCGCCACGCCGACGCGGCGATGCCACGGCGGCCACGGCTGGGCATCCTCAAGGGGAACGCGGAGGGCGCGCAGCCAGAGGTGCGCCGCAACTTCGAGGCGTCGCTGGAGGTGCTGGGCGGCTTTGCCGAGCTGGTGCGCGACGTGACGCTGCCGGAGTACCCGTACGGCGCGGCGGCATCGCTCATCATCGACGCCGAGGCGGCCAGCATCTTCGAAGAGCTGGTGAGCAGCGGGCGCGTACGCGAGCTGAGCGCGCCGGAAGACCGCATCGGCGGATACGCGGGGCAGGTGGTGTTCGCCAAGGACTACCTGCGCGCCATGCGGGTGCGGCGGCCGGCCGGCGAGGCGCTGGACCGGCTGTTCGTGGACGGCGGGTTCGACGCGCTGGTGCATCCCACCTGGGACACCGTGTCCTATCCCGTCGGCAAGCCGTTCGACGACGCGTGGACGGACGCGCCCGGCGGCGGCCAGGGGATCAGCGGCGCGGCCAACCTGGTGGGGCTTCCCGGCATTGCCCTCCCCAACGGCTTTGGCCGCGAGAGCCTGCCCACGTCCATCGCCTTTACCGGCCGCGCCTGGTCCGAGGGCAAGCTGGTCGCCCTCGCCCGCGAGGTGCAGCGCCGCACCGACTGGCACCGGCGCATCCCGCCCGGCTTCTGAGGACCAGAGGGGCGGCGGATCCCGATCCGCCGCCCCTCCCCTTTCCGCACGGCTCACCGCTCGTCCGCAACCCGGCCCGCAGCGATGGAATCGTCCACCGCGCGCGCGCATCCGTCCCTCCACGAGGACACCCTGGAGGGCGGAGCGCCGGCGCCGATTGACCCAAACCTCTTCATCGCCAATCAGTTCCGCAAACCGTCTCCCTGGGTGCGCGGAATGCCGTAAACTCAGGACACGCACGGCATTCCCCCCCACGTATGTCCGCTGGAGCTCCCTTGATCTCACCCGGTCGTTCGAACCGCATCGTCCGCTTGATGGTGCTGTGCGCCGCGCTGTTCGCTGCGGGGCCGCTGGGCGCCCAGACGGTGCACGGTGTGCTGGTGGACGATACGGCGCGGCCGGTGCCCAGCGCGCTGGTCGTTCTCATCTACCCAGGCGGCGCGTCGAACGAGGGCGCGATGACGGACGCGCAGGGCCGCTTTACGCTGATCGCCGCGCTGCCGGGGCGCTACCTGGTGCGCGCGGAGCGCACGGGGTACCGGACGGCGGAGCTTGCCATCGACCTGGCCGCCGGAGAAACCGCGGAGGTGCGGCTGACCACCGCGCTGCAGGTGTTCGTGCTTCCCACGGTGGACGTGGTGGGAGAAAGCCAGTGCACCGTGCGGCCGGGACAGGGAATGCTCGCGTACACGCTGTGGGACGAGGCGCGCAAGGCGTTGCGCGCCACGGCGTTTCTGCAGGACGCTCAGCGCGTGCGGTACACCGTCCGCACCTACCGCAACGACGTCGTGCTGCGCAACGGCCTGACGCCCCGGCGCCGGGATGCGCCCCGCCGGGTGACGGGCCGGCCGTTCACCACCCTTACGCCCGCGGAGCTGGCGGAGGGCGGCTACGTGCGCGGCGAGGGCGACAGCCTTTCGTTTCATGGCCCCGACGCGCACGTGCTGCTTTCCGACGAGTTTCTGGACACGCACTGCCTGTACGTGGCCCGCGCCGACCGGGCGACGGTCGGCCTGGCGTTCGAGCCCGTGCAGCGCCGGGGGATCGTGGACATCCGCGGCGTGCTGCGCATCGACCGCCGCACCGGCGAGCTGCGCGACGTCGAATACGAGTACACGGACCTGCCCAATCCGCGGGGGAGGTCGCGCGGCGGTGGCTCGGTGGTGTTCCGGCGGCTGGCCAACGGGGCCTGGGTGGTCACGCGGTGGCACATCCGCACCACCAACGTTGCACGCGTCACCGACTGGAGGGGGCAGGAAAACAACTCGCATGCCGTCACCGACATACGCGAAGCCGGCGGCGAGGTCACGGACGTCGAGCTGGTGGCGCCTCCCGGACCCGCCGCGGGCACCGCGCCCTGATGGCGCCATCGACCGACCCGGACGATCCGCATCCACGGAACGACGAGCGGGGCGGCCCCGGAAGGAGCCGCCCCGCTCGTTTTGCGCTGCGTGTGGGTCAGCAGACGGTGGTGTCGGGGCAGCAGGCCGTGCGGTTGCACGAGCCTACCTTGCTGTAGCAGTTCTCGTTCAGCGTGCCCTGGTTCGCCATCACGGTGCCGCGATCCTGCCCGCCGCCGTCGATCTCGAACGATTCCACCGCCAGCGCATCCGGGTTGAGCGCGATCTTCTTCATCGGAAGGTTTCCTTGTGGAGGGATTCTTCAAGGCGCGGGATCCTGCGCCGGAAAAAGCCGGCGCCTCCGCGCCGTGCGTTGCGTGCTGCAACGCAACAGGCAATCTCTTTCTGACACCAAGCGCGTACAAACGTCTCGCCGTCGGATTGCGGGCGGGCCGCGGCGGAACCGGGTTTGCAATCCGGATCCGTGTACGTTGTTTACTTGTGATCAGACTGTCCGTCCCGATCCCGAACCCGGCCGATGAAGCTGCCCCTTCCCCGTTCGTGGCAGGCCCGCGTGGGCGCGGAGCTGGAAAAGCCGTACTTCCACCAGCTGCGCGACTTTGTGGATGACGAGCGCCGCCGCGCCACCGTCTACCCGCCCGAGGACGAGGTCTTTACCGCCCTGGAACTCACCCCGTACGACAAGGTGAGGGTGATGATCCTGGGGCAGGACCCGTATCATGGGTCCGGGCAGGCCCACGGGCTGGCGTTCTCCGTTCGCCCCGGCGTTCCCAAACCGCCATCGCTGGCCAACATCTTCAAGGAGCTAAGGGCGGAGATGGATTGTCCCATCCCCGGGCACGGCTCCCTTGTGTCCTGGGCCAAGCAGGGGGTGCTGCTGCTGAACGCGGTGCTCACCGTGCGCGACGGCGAGCCCAACTCGCACAAGGGCAAGGGGTGGGAGACGTTCACCGACGCGGTGATCCGCGCGCTGGCGGAGCGCGAGGACCCGGTGGTGTTCGTGCTGTGGGGGGGATACGCCGCCAAAAAGGAGCCGCTGATCGGCGCGCCGCACTACGTGCACAAGTCCGCGCATCCCTCGCCGCTTTCCGCCAGGCGCGGGTTCTTCGGCAGCAAGCCGTTCACCACCATCAACCGCGAACTGCAGCGGATGGGGCAGCCGCCCGTGGAGTGGTGCATCGACGGCTGAACGGGATTGAGGTCTTCCGGCACGGCGTGGTCAGAACGGCGAACGATCGTTCGTTGCCTCTGTGGAAGGGAACGCGGGAAGCGCTGGAACTACCGCCCGGCAGCGGACGTACGACGACACAGGGCCGTCGCGTACCCGCCTCCGCCGTCGCCCTCCGGATACCCTCGGCCCACGGCCGTCACCACTCCGCAGGAGGTGCCCCATGTTCAAGGTCCTCACCGGCGAAGCGAAGCGCAAAGGGATCAGCCCCGCCACGATCGTCGCTTCCGTTGCCGCCCACCTTCTGCTCCTGGGCGGCGCCGTGTTCGCCTCCGGCGGCGAGCCCGCCGACGCCGGGGCCATCGAGGCGGACACGGTCATCCTGTGGGAGGCGGATGAACCGCCGCCACCGCCCACGCCCGTCATCGACGAGCCCCCTCCGCCCGCGCCCGCGCAGCCGGACGAGCCCGACCAGCCGGTGGAAACGCCGGCGGAGGGGAACCAGGAGGAGATCGAGCAGGTGACGGAGGCGCCGGAAGGCATCCAGAAGGAAGAGCCGGGCGCGGAGCCGGTGGATCTCACCCGCCACACCGGGGTGGGCGAGCCGGGCAACAACCCGGAGCCGCCGGCCAGGGACCCCGCGCCTCCCGCGGGTGACGGGAACGCCGGGCCGAAGGTGTTTGACGTGGCCGTGGTCGAGGTGCGGCCGGTGCTGGACAGCCGCGGCCTGGCCCGCACGCTGGAGCGCAACTACCCCGCGGTGCTGCGCGACAGCCGGGTGGGCGGCCGCGTGGTCATCGAGCTGGTGGTCGACGAGGACGGACGCGCGGTTCCCGGCTCGGCGCGCGTGATCGAGGCGTCGCACCCGGCTTTTGGCGAAGCGACGCTGCGGGTGGCGGACCGCTTCCGCTTCCGCCCGGCGCGGATCAACGGAAACGCGGTGGCGGTGGTCGTCACCATCCCCATCGTGTGGACGGCCAACTGAGCCGATCCTCTCCCGATCGATGCAGGAGGGCCCCGGCAGAGCATCGCCGGGGCCCTTTGTATTTGCCCTTCACGCGGTTCTTCGCGTGCGGCCGATCGCCACGATCTGGAGCGCATGGGGCAGACCGTGGCGCGGTTCATCGGCAACTCACGGGTATCATGCACGCGTGGTCAGAACGGCGAGCGACCGTTCGTTGCTTCCGTGGAAGAAGACGTAGAAAAGGCATCATCTAACCGCTCGGGATAGACGTTACAGCACTCGCCCCCCCCCGCACTCCGCCGCCACCCCTCCAGATCACGGCCCGCCACCACTCCGCCAGAGGTGCCCCATGTTCAAGGTCCTCACGGGTGAAAAGAAGCGCAGGGGGATCACCCCCGCCACGATCATCGCCTCCATCGCCGCCCACCTTGTGCTCTTGGGCGGCCTAGTCTACGCCTCGACCGCAGAGTATGAGATGGTCGAGGACATTTGTCTGGATTGTGGAGTTTCGTTGCCGGAGGAGCCGCCTCCCGTATACGTGGAAGAGCAACCCAAGCGCACTCCGGCGCAGCCCGGCAAGCCGTTGGAGAAGCCGGCACCGGCCGACGTGCTGGTGGTGCCCCGAATGGATGTCGTACCCATCGACCCCAGAGCCGAAAAGGACGGCGCGCAGCTGGTGAACCCTGAGGATTACCGTCGTGATGGGCGGCCCGGTGACATCATCGGTCCAAGGACGACGGTGGAGCCCACGCCGCTCACGGGTGAGACCGTCGAGCCCACGCCGGCCGGGCCAATGCCGGCAAGCGACGCGGAGGTGCGGCCGGTGCTGGAGCGCACAGGCCTGAGCCGCATCCTGGAGCGGAACTACCCCGCCATGCTGCGCGACGACCGGGTGAGCGGGCGCGTGGTGATCGAGATGGTGGTGGACGAGGAGGGCGTGCCGGTTCCCGGCTCGGCGCGCGTGATCGAGGCGTCGCACCCGGCCTTTGGCGAAGCGACGCTGCGGGTGGCGGACCGCTTCCGGTTCCGCCCGGCCCGGATCAACGGAAACGCGGTGGCGGTGGTCGTCACCATCCCCATCGTGTGGACGGCCAACTGAGCCGATCCTCTCCCGGACGGACGAACGAGGGCCCCGGCGGAGCATCGCCGGGGCCCTCGTCCTCATTCATGGAGAAAAGGATAACTCCGTCGCTATCCCGCCGGAGCTTTGCGTTCGGAGCGGGTTTCGGCGATGGTGCGGAGGAGGGTGGCGCCCAGGATCAGGATGCCGCCGGCGATGGCCCACGGGCCCGGCGTCTCGCCGTGCACCAGCCACGCCCACACGGGGTTCAGCGCCGGCTCCAGCAGCAGCAGCACCGATGCCTCCAGCGCGGTGACGTGGCGCACGCCGGCGGTAAGCAGCAGGTACGCCGCTCCGATCTGAAAAACACCCAGGTAGCCGATCGCCAGCCAGTCACCCGTGCCCGCGTTCACCACCGGCAGCGAGAGGGGAAGGCAGGCGAAGAACGCGATCAGGTTGCCGGCGATGACCGTCGGCAGGCCGGAGCCTTCGCCACCATCGCGGTTTCCCAGCCACCGCAGCCCCACGATGGTAAGCGCCCAGGTAACGCCGCTGATCACCGAAAAGATGTTGCCCAGCCTGGGATTGGGCGCCGTGTGCACCGGCGCCTCGCTGCCCACGAAGAACAGCACCAGCCCCAGCAGCACCGGCGCCATGAACGCAAGGTCGCGCCGCCGCACCGACTCCTTGAGCAGCAGCGGGCCGAACGCCAGCATGTACAGCGGCGCGGTGGACTGCAGAAAGATGGCGTTGGCCGACGTCGTAAGCTTGTTGGCGGCTACGAACAGCACCAGCGTGGTGGCGTAGGCCACGCCCACGGGCAGCACGTGCCACGTCCACCCGCGGCGCGCCGCCGGCACCAGCAGAAAGACGGCGGCCGCGGCAACGGCGCTGCGAAAGCCCGCCACCTGCCACGCGGTGAGCGTGGTGGCCTTGATGGCGGCCCCGCCCGTGGAAAACAGCAGCGCGGCCCCCAGCACCTGCAGCCGCGACGTGGATCGCTCCGTCAAACCGCTCCCTTTGTGCACCAGGTGGATGAAGCCGGGAAGGATGCCGCCCCCGCCCCATCGCGGCAAGTCACCGCACTCTCGCACTCCTCCGGCACGCACCCTGCTCAACGTCCCCGGCCGAAGAGTGCACAAACCTTTCGCAGAGGGATGACGATGAGCAACGGCAGCACGGGGGCGCCGCACGACGCCACCCCGGCATCGACGGAAAAGAAGCTCGACCAGATGTACGGCCTGGTGGAGGGGATCGAGATCGCGATGTTCACCACGCGGCGGCAGGATGGGCACCTGGTGTCGCGGCCGATGGCCACGCAGGCGCGCGCGGCCGGCGCGGACCTGTGGTTTGTGACCGACGGCGAGACGCACAAGATGGACGAGCTGGTGCACGACGCGCACGTGAACGTGAGCTACTACCGCGACAAGACGCGCGAGTGGGTATCCGTGAGCGGCACGGCGCGCATGGTGAACGACCGCGCCAAGATCCACGAGCTGTACCGGCCCGACTGGAAGGCCTGGTTCCCCGACGACGGCCCCGGCCGCGATGGCGGGCCCGACGATCCGCGCCTGACGCTGGTGGCGGTGGACGCGCACAGCGTGGTGTACATGGTGAGCAACACGCCGCGCCCGGTGGTGCTCTTCGAGGTGGTGAAGGGGATGATCACCGGCCAGCAGCCCGACGTGGGCGAGACGCACATCCTGAACGAGGGCGAGCTGGGCGGCAATCGGGCCGGCGTTTGAGGAAACGGAAGCTCACTCCGAGTCTTCCGCCGGACCTCCTGCGTTGATTTCCTGAGGAAGGCGCCGCCCCGCATCGTCAGCGCACGATGAGGCCGGGGCGCCGACCGAAGGATCTCGCCGGCACGGCCGTGGGGCTGGATTCCGCGCCAGGAATCCAGCCCCACGCGTGCTTCAGGCGAGATCCTTCGGTCGCGCGCAAGGGTTGTGTCGCTGAGAGGGTGTTATACCGATTTCCATGATTCGCGGTGCACTCGGAGTTCTACTGCCGGGCTCACGCGGAGACGCGGAGGGCGCGGAGAACATCACGCTTCTCCGCGCCTCCGCGTACTCCGCGTCTCCGCATGAGATTTCATCCTAACGGCCTGAATGCACAGCGAATGAGCAGAAACGGTTATTGTGAACTCGGTGCACGGAGAACAGTCATCCTGAGGGAGCGCACCTCGTGGAACCTGCGGTAACTAAACCTTTTGCGCGCGACCGAAGGACCTTCTGTCCGACGGCTTGAACGCCGCCACGCCGCTCCGAACTGTCGGGTTCCGCCCCTGTCGGACACGCCGTTGCCGCTTCGGCCGGGTTCAAGCAAGCCGGGAGAGGGACCTTCGGTCGCGCGCAAGCGTTTGTCTGATGGACGGT
>NZ_JBMDXM010000243.1:0-19030 GCF_048594345.1 Longimicrobium sp. | reverse complement strand
CGCGCGGCGTAAAAAAAAACCGTGGGGGTTTGGGGGGTGGGCGGGGCTACCTGGGGGGGTGGGATCTTGGGGCACGCCGGGTCCTCCACGGCGACGGCGTCCGGCGTGCGCGCGGCGTGGCGGGCGAAGAGCTGCGGCACGCTGCCGCGCCACTCGGCGCTCAGCGCGGCGGCGGGATCGGGGAGAAGGGCGGCCGCGTCGCCGGTCAGCAGCGAATACGCGTGGATGGGGCGATCGGCATCGTCCGCGGCCTGCCGCAGAACGTCCGCCATCTGCGCCAGCATCTCGCGGACGCGCGGCGCATCGAACAGGGCGGTGTTGTAGACCAGGTGCAGCACGATGCCGTCCGGCGATTCTCCGGCGTACAGGGTAAGGTCGAACTTGCTGGCCACCTCCCCCGCCCCCCCGATCCCCTGAACCTCCAGCCCGGGAAGGGATACGTCGCCCTCCGCGAAGTTGGAGAGGTTGAGCATCACCTGAAAGATGGGCGAATGGCTGAGCGAACGCTCCGGCGCCAGCTCCTCCAGAATGCGCTCGAAGGGCAGATCCTGATGCGCGTACGCCTCCAGCGTGGTCTCGCGGACGCGGCGCAGCAGCTCGCGGAAGGTTGGCGCACCGCTCAGGTCGGTGCGCAGGGCCAGGGAGTTGAGGAAAAGGCCGATCATCCCCTCCGTCTCCGCCCGCGTGCGCCCGGCGATGGGCGTGCCGATCACCACGTCGTCCTGCCCGGCCAGGCGGGCAACGACCACGTCCATGGCCGCCAGCAGCACCATGAAGAGCGTGGACCCCTCACGCCGCCCCAGCGCCAGCACCGCCGCCGCGTCGCCGCCGGTGAGCACGACGGACTCGGCGGCGCCGGCGTAGGTCTGCACGGCGGGGCGCGGGCGATCGGTGGGCAGCTCCAGCAGCGGCGGCGCGCCGGCCAGCTTGCGGCGCCAGTAGCCCAGCTGGGCCTCCAGCACGTCGCCCGCGAGCCATTCGCGCTGCCAGACGGCAAAGTCGCCGTACTGCAGCGCGGGTTCCGGCAGGGGCGACGCCTCGCCGCGATGGAACGCGCCGTAGAGGGCGGACAGCTCGTTCCACAGCACGCCCACGGACCATCCGTCGCTGATCACGTGGTGCAGGTTCACCATCAGGACGTGCTCGTCCTCCGCCATCCGCGCTACGGCGGCGCGAAAGAGGGGGCCACGCTCGAGGTCAAAGGCTCGCTCCGCCACATCGCGCATCACCGCCTCCGTGGCCGCGTCGCGCTGCGCCTCGTCCGCGATCCCCGCGAAATCGTGCAGCGGGAGGTCCACCGGCGCGGCGGGGAGGATGCGCTGCACGGGCTGGTCGCCGGTGAACGGCAGCGCGGTCCGCAGCGTCTCGTGCCGGCGGACGAGTTCGGAGAAGGCACGGCGCAGGGCGTCCACGTCCAGCACGCCACGCAGCAGGTAGTGGAACGGCATGTGGTAGACGGGGCTTCCCGGCTCCAGCCGGTCCACGAACCACAGCCGCTCCTGCGCGAACGTCAGGGGCAGGGCGCCGGAACGGTCGGCCGGGCGGATCGGCGGCGCCTCCACGCCGGCTTCGGCGCGCAGCAGGCGGTCGATCTCCGCGGCGAAGGCGCCCAGTTCGGGGCGCTCAAAGAGGGCGCGGACGGGGACCTCCACCCCCAGGTGGCCGCGGACGCGTGAGACCACGCGGGTGGCGAGCAGCGAGTGTCCGCCCAGGTCGAAGAAGCCGTCCGCCACGCCCACGCGCTCCACGCCCAGCAACTCCGCCCAGACGGCGGCCAGCACCTGTTCCGTCTGCGTGCGCGGCGCCAGGTACTCCGCGCCGGCCACGTCCGCCGCGTCCGGCTCCGGCAGCGCGCTGCGATCCACTTTGCCGTTGCGCGTGAGCGGAAGCCGGTCCATCGGCACAAAGGCGGAGGGGACCATGTACTCCGGCAGGTGCGCCAGCAGGTGCGCGCGCAGTTCCGCCGCCGTGACGGAGTCCGCCGCGACGGTCCACGCCACCAGCCGCCGCGCGTCCCCCGCGCCACGCATCAGGACCACGGCCTCGCGGACGGACGGGTGCTCCAGCAGGACGGACTCGATCTCGCCCAGCTCGATGCGGAAGCCGCGCACCTTCACCTGGTCGTCCGCGCGGCCCAGGAACTCCAGCGAGCCGTCCGCCAGCCGCCGCGCCAGGTCGCCGGAGCGGTACAGCCGATCGGCCACTTTGTCTGAAAACGGATCCGGGACAAAGCGCTGCGACGTCAGTTCCGGGCGGTTGAGGTAGCCGCGCGCCACGCCGCCGCCGCCCACGTACATCTCCCCCGCCAAGCCGATGGGGACGATGCGGCCGCGGCGGTCCAGCAGGTGAACGGACAGGTCGGGGATGGGGATGCCGATCGGCGACGCGGAGCCCGCACGCACGTCATCCTCCGAAATCACCCGGTACGTCACGTGGACGGTCGTCTCGGTGATGCCATACATGTTGACGAGACGCGGCCGGTCCGCGCCGCGCCGGTCCACCCACGTCCGCAGCGACGCCGGGTCCAGCGCCTCGCCGCCGAAGATCACGTAGCGCAGCGCGAGGTCGGCCGAATCCCCCGAAGCTGCAGCGTCGTCGTCGGCGCGGATGAGCTGGCGGAAGGCGGAGGGGGTCTGGTTGAGCACCGTCACCCGCTCGTCGCGCAGCAGCGCATGGAAGCGCGCGGGGTCGCGACTCACCTCGAACGGGACCACGGCCAGGCGGCCGCCGTACAGCAGCGCACCCCAGATCTCCCAGACGGAGAAGTCGAACGCGTACGAGTGGAAGAGCGTCCACACGTCGTCCGCGCCGAATCCGAACCACGGATCGGTGGCCGTCATCAACCGGATGACGTTGGCGTGCGTCACCTGCACGCCCTTGGGCCGACCCGTTGATCCGGAGGTGTAGATGACGTACGCCAGTGCGTCCGGGCTTGTTCGCGTGCGTGTAAGATTCGTTTGCGAATCCTCGGATTCCCCCTGCGACGCCTCATCATCCACCCGCACCAGCTCGATGTCCGCCGGAAGCCGATCCGCCGCATCGCCGGAGGTGACGGCGAGCCGCGCGCCGGAATCCTCCAGCATGTACGCCAGGCGGTCGTCGGGGTAGGCGGGATCGAGGGGGAGATACGCGGCGCCCGCCTTGAGGATGCCCAGGATGCCGACGACGGTTTCCGGCGACCGCTCGACGCAGAGGCCCACGAGCACGTCCGCACCCACGCCGCGCGTGCGGAGGCGGCGGGCAAGGCGTTCGGCGTGCGCGTCCAGCTCCGCGTAGGTGATCGTCCGGTCGCCGTACGTAAGCGCGGGCGCGTCGGGCGTGCGGGCGGCCTGTGCGGCAAAGGCGTCGTGGAGGGTAGTGGAAACGGGATAATGCGCGACGGCGGCGCCCATCGCACGGACGGCGTCGCGCTCCTCCGCCGGCATCAGCTCCAGCGTCGATACGGGCGCTTCGAGAGCGGCGGGAGCGGATGCCAGCAGGTGGACAAAGTGGCCGGACATCCGCTCCATCGTGGCGCGGTCCCACAGGTCCGCCGCGTACTCCAGCCCCGCGGCCAGGGACCCGTCCTGCAGCTCCATCACCCCCAGCGTCAGGTCCACCTTGGCCACGCCGGCGCCCTCGCCGCCGCCCACGCCTTCCAGCCGCAGGTCGTCGGCAAAGGTCCCGTCGCCCTCGTCGGGGACGTTCTGCAGCACCAGCATGGCCTGGAACACCGGTGCGTGGCCCAGCGAGCGCGAGGGCTGGATCTCCTGCACCAGCCGCTCAAAGGGGAGGTCCTGATGCGCGTAGGCGCCCAGCGTGGCCTCGCGCACGCGCGCCAGCAGCGCCGAGAACGCGGGATCGTCGCCCAGGCCGCCGCGGATGGCGAGGGTGTTGACGAAAAAGCCGATCAGCCCCTCCGTCTCCCCCCGCGTGCGCCCGGCGACCGGCGTGCCGACGACGACGTCGTCCTGGCCGGACCAGCGGGCCAGCAGCACCTGCCACGCGGCCATCAGCGCCATGAACAGCGTGGCGCCAGATCGGCGGGCCAGCGCGCGCACCGGCTCCGCGACCTCCACCGGGACGGTGAAGGCGACGGCGCCGCCGCGGTGGCTCTGCACCGGCGGGCGCGGTCGGTCCGTGGGTAGCTCCAGCAGCGCGGGAGCGCCGGCCAGGTGCTCGCGCCACCACGCCACCTGCCGCCGCAGCGCGTCGCCGTGCAGCCACCCGCGCTGCCAGACGGCAAAGTCGGCGTACTGGATGGGCAGCTCCGGCAGCGGCGACGGCAGCCCCGCGTGAAAGGCGCGGTACAGTGCCATCAGCTCGCGCCAGAACACGCCCATGCTCCACCCGTCGCTCACAGAGTGGTGCATGCCGATCAGCAGCACGTGGTCGTCGTGCGCCGCGCCCAGCAGCCGGGCGCGGAACAGCGGCCCGCGCTCCAGGTCAAAGCGCGCCGCGACCCACGCGCCCACCCGCGCCGCCACCTCCGCCTCGCGCGCGTCGTCCGTCAGCGCGTCACTGACGGCGTCCACGGGAAGGTGCCAGCCGTCCGCGGGCTCGATACGCTGCACCGGGCGGCCGTCCACCGGCACAAAGCGCGTGCGCAGCGACTCGTGGCGGCGCACCACCTCGCCCAGGGCGCGCTCCAGCGCGGCCACGTCCAGCGGCCCCCGCATGCGCAGCGGGAACGCCATGTTGTAGACGGGGTTGCCCGGCTCCAGGCGGTCGATGAACCACAGCCGCTCCTGCGCAAAGCTAAGCGGCGGGTCCTCCGTACGCTCCGCGCGGCGCAGCGGCGGCGCCTCCACGCCGGCCTCGGCGCGCAGCAGGCGGTCGATCTCCGCGGCGAACGCCTCCAGCGCGGGGTGCTCAAAGACGGCGCGGACGGGAACCTCCACCCGCAGCGCCTCGCGGACGCGGGCCACGGCGCGCGTGGCCAGCAGCGACTGGCCGCCCAGGTCAAAGAAACGGTCCGTCGCGCCCACGCGCTCCACACCCAGCAACTCCGCCCACAGCGCGGCGACGACCTGCTCCGTCTGCGTGCGCGGCGGGACGTACTCCGCGCCGGCCACGTCCACCGCGTCCGGCTCCGGCAGCGCGCGGCGGTCCACCTTGCCGTTGCGCGTGAGCGGAAGCCGGTCCATCGGCACAAAGGCGGAGGGGACCATGTACTCCGGCAGGTGCGCCAGCAGGTGCGCGCGCAGCTCCGCCGCCGTGACGGAGTCCGCCGCGACGGTCCACGCCACCAGCCGCCGCTCGTCGCCCGCGCCGCGCGTCAGCACCACGGCCTCGCGTACGGACGGGTGCTCCAGCAGGACGGACTCGATCTCCCCCAGCTCGATGCGGAAGCCGCGCACCTTCACCTGGTCGTCCGCGCGCCCCAGGAACTCCAGCGAGCCGTCCGCCAGCCGCCGCGCCAAGTCGCCGGAGCGGTACAGCCGATCGGCCACTTTGTCCGAAAACGGATCCGGGACAAACCGCCGCGCCGTCAGCTCCGGGCGGTTGAGGTAGCCGCGCGCCACGCCGCCGCCGCCCACGTACATCTCCCCCGCCAGCCCGATGGGGACGATGCGGCCGCGGCGGTCCAGCAGGTGAACGGACAGGTCGGAGATGGGGATGCCGATCGGAGACGCGGAGCCCGCCCGCACGTCATCCTGCGAAATCACCCGATACGTCACGTGGACGGTTGTCTCGGTGATGCCGTACATGTTGACGAGACGCGGCCGGTCCGCCCCGCGCCGGTCCACCCACGTCCGCAGCGACGCCGGATCCAGCGCCTCCCCGCCGAAGATCACGTAGCGCAGCGCGAGATCGGCCGCGTCTCCACGAGCCGCCGCGTCGGCGTCCGCGCGGATGAGTTGGCGGAAGGCGGAGGGGGTCTGGTTGAGCACCGTCACCCGCTCGTCGCGCAGCAGCGCATGGAAGCGCGCGGGGTCGCGGCTCACCTCGAAGGGGACGACGACCAGGCGGCCGCCGTACAGCAGCGCGCCCCAGATCTCCCAGACGGAGAAGTCGAACGCGTAGGAGTGGAAGAGCGTCCACGCGTCGTCCGCGCCGAATCCGAACCAGGGATCGGTGGCCTTCATCAGCCGGATGACGTTGGCGTGCGTCACCTGCACGCCCTTGGGACGACCCGTGGATCCGGAGGTGTAGATGACGTACGCCAGCGCGTCCGGGCCCGTCCGCGCGGGTGTAAGATTCGTTTGCGAATCCTCCGATCGCCCGCGCGAATCCTCATCATCCACCCGCACGAGGTCGGCGGATGACGGAAGCCGATCGGCCGCATCCTCCGCCGTGGCGAGGCGTGCATCGGAGGGCGGCCGCGCGGGTGTACGATTCGTATAAAAATCCTCCGATTCACCCCGCGGCGCCTCGTCATCCATCCGCACGAGATCGACGGACGGCGGCAGGCGATCGGCCGCACTCCCCGCGGTGACGACGAGGCGCGCGCCGGAATCCTCCAGCATGTACGCCAGGCGGTCGTCGGGGTAGGCGGGATCGAGGGGGAGATAGGCGGCGCCGGCCTTGAGGATGCCCAGGATGCCGACGACGGTCTCCATCGACCGCTCGACGCAAAGGCCCACGAGCACGTCCGCACCCACGCCGCGCGCGCGGAGGCGGCGGGCGAGGCGTTCGGCGTGCGCGTCCAGTTCCGCGTAGGTGATCGTCCGGTCGCCGTACGTAAGCGCGGGCGCACCCGGCGTGCGCGCGGCCTGCGCGGCAAAGGCGTCGTGGAGGGTGGTAGATACGGGATGATGATGCGCGACGGCGGCGCCCATCGCGCAGACGGCGTCGCGCTCCTCCGCAGGCATCAGCTCCAGCGTCGCGACCGCCGCGCCGGGGGATGCGAGGGCGGAGTCGAGGAGGGTGGCGTAGTGGCGCACCATCCGCTCGATGGTGGCGCGGTCGAACAGGTCGGCTGCGTACTCCACGCCGGCCCAGGTGCGCCCGGCGTCCTGCGCCACGCCAAAGGTGAGGTCGAACTTGGCGGCGTTCACCTCCTGCTGCACGCCCTCCACCGCACCGTCGTCCTCCGCGCCCGGGTCCTGCTCGTGGCCGGGATACGCCGCGTGCTGGACGAACAGCGCCTGCACCAGCGGCGAGTACGCCAGGGTGCGCTCCGGCGCCATCTCCTCCACCAGCCGCTCGAAGGGCAGGTCCTGGTGCTCAAAGGCGCCCATCGTGGCGCGGTGCACGCGGGCCACCAGCTGGCGGAAGGTGGGCTCGCCGGACAGGTCGCCGCGCAGCACCAGCGTGTTGGCGAAAAAGCCGATCAGCGGCTCCACGTCGCGCGTGCGCCGCCCCGCCACGGCGGTGCCCACCAGCAGGTCTTCGGTATCCGCGTAGCGCCCCATCAGGAGCTGGAATGCGGCGAGCAGCACGTTGAACGGCGTGGTCCCCTCGCGCAGCGCCAGCGCCGACACCCGCTCGGCCAACGACGCGTCCAGCTCGGTGACATACGCGGCGCCGCGCTGGCTGGCGACGGCGGGGCGCGGGCGGTCGGTGGGAAGCTCCAGCAGCGTGGGCGCGCCCCGCAGCTCGTTGCGCCACCACGCCAGCAGCCCGTCCAGCGCGGCCCCGGCCAACCGCTCGCGCTCGCGCCGCGCGTGTTCGCCGTACTGCACCGGCAGCGGCGGCAGCGGCGACGCCAGCCCGGCGCCAAACGCGGCCAGCAGTTCCTCGAACTCGCGCCAGAACACGGAGATGCTCCACCCGTCGCTGACGATGTGGTGCATGGTCGCCAGCACCACGAAATCCGCCTCGCCCATGCGCACCAGCCGCGCGCGGAAGGCGCCCTGATCCAGCGCGAACGGCGCCGTCGCCTCCTCGGCGGCAATGCGGGCGAGCCCGGCCTCGCGCTGGGCTTCCGGCTGATCGGCCAGGTCGTGGAGGGGGAGATGGAAGCCGGCGAACGGCGCCACCACCTGCACCGGCCCCTCGTCGCGCGCCTCGAAGCGCGTCCGCAGCGCGCCGTGCCGCCGCACGATCTCGCCGATCACGCGCTCGACGACGGCGGAGTCCAGCGGCTGCTTGAAGCGCGCGGCCCCGGGCATGTTGTAGGCGGCGCCGCCGGGCTGCAGCCGGTCCAGCATCCACAGGCGCTGCTGGGTGAACGCCAGCGGGTACTCGCCCCCCGCGCCCTGCTCGATTGCGGGCGCGCGCGGTTCCTCGGCCTTGCGCTGCTTGAGGCGCAGGGCGAGAAGGCGGCGCTGTTCGGGGGAAAGCTGGTCCAGCTTGCTGGTGGTGCTCATGCTGTGCCTTCAGAGCCGGCGCGACGGTGCGCGCGGCGTGTGGTTCGGTTCGGATACGAGGACTGCGCGGGTCGAACGGCATCGCACTGCGTCCGACGGGGTGCCCCTCCCCCGGCCCCTCCCCGTTCGTGCCTCACGGAGAGGGGAGAACTGCGTGTTGCCGCTGGATCGGGGCTCGACGAACAGCATCGAACTTCGTCCGCGGCGCCCCCCCTCTCCCGGCCTCTCCCCCCCGAACTGCAGGGGGAGAGGAGAACTTCGATCCCGCTACGACCAGGTGCGTCGCACCTCCCTCCCCCGCGCAGTTTGCGGGGGAGGGCCGGGGAGGGGGGCGACCCACCATCCCGCACCCGACTCTCCGAAGCACCCCACCGCCTGCCCTACCTCAACCTCCCCCAGTCTTTTTTGGGGGAGGTGGGCGAGTGGTGCTCGCCCGGTGGGGGCGCTGCCCCTCGCTACGCCTCTTCCGCCAGCAGCGCCTCGATCTCCTCCGCCGAAAGCCCCGCCAGCTCGTCGACCATGGCGGCGAGGACGGGGGAGCCGGCGGCTTCGACGGCGGTGGCCAGGCCGGCGATGGTGGGATCCTGGAAAAAGACGCGGATGGGGATCTCTACCTCCAGGGCTTCACGGATGCGCACCAGCACCTGGGTGGCCAGCAGCGAGTGCCCGCCCAGCGCAAAAAAGTTCTGCGTGGCGCCCACACGGTCGCGGCGCAGCACCTCGGCCCAGATCTCGGCCACCATGTCCTCCACCGCGTTGCGCGGCTCCACGAACGCCTCCGCCGGCTCGTCCAGGGCCTCCGGCGCGGGAAGGGCGCGGCGGTTCACCTTGCCGCTGGCGGTACGCGGCATCTCGTCCAGGGCCACCATGGCGGTGGGCACCATGTACTCCGGCAGCCGCTCGCGAAGGTGCGCGCGCAACTCCGCCGCGGAGACCTCCACGCCCTCGCGGATGACGACGTAGCCGGCCAGGCGCGGGTCGCCGGGCACGTCCTGGCGCAGGACGGCGGCGGCGGCGGAGATGGCGGGGTGGCGCAACAACTCGGACTCGATCTCGCCCAGCTCGATGCGGTAGCCGCGCAGCTTGACCTGAAAGTCCACCCGGCCCAGGAACTCCAGCGTCCCCTCCGCGCGCCAGCGCACGCGGTCGCCGGTGCGGTACATCCGCGCGCCCGGCCGGGCGGAGAACGGGTCGGGGACGAACTTCTCGGCCGTGAGCTCGCGCCGGTTCAGGTAGCCGCGCGTCACCCCCGGCCCGCCGATGAACAGCTCGCCGGGGACGCCCGCGGGAACCGGGCGGCCCAGCGCGTCCAGCACGTGCAGCGCGGCGTCGGACACCGGCACGCCCAGCGCGATGGGCCCCCGCGCCGGAACCCGCGCGGCGGTGCACCACACGGTGGTCTCGGTGGGGCCATACAGGTTCCACAACTCCGCGCCGGCACCGATCAGCGCGTCGGCCACGGGACGCGGCAGCGCCTCGCCGCCGGTGAGCAGGCGCAAGCCGGGGCGCGGTGTCCATCCCGTGGCCAGGAGCATGGTCCAGGTGGCGGGGGTGGCCTGCACCACGTTCACGCCGCTCTCGGCGATCACGCCGGCCAGCAGCGCGGCGTCGGCGCCCTGCTCGCGGGTGGCGACCACGGCGCGGCCGCCCAGCGACAGGGGAAGGAACAGTTCCAGGACGGAGATGTCGAACGCGATGGTGGTGACGGCGAGCACCGTGTCGGCCGGGCCGAAGCCGGGGACGTTCACCATGGAGCGCAGGAAGTTGCACGCGCCCCCATGGTGCACCATCACCCCCTTGGGCCAGCCGGTGGAGCCGGACGTGAAGATGATGTACGCCAGGTCGTCCGCCCCCACCTCCGCCGACACCGCCTCCACCGTTTCCGTCGCGGACGGGCGCGGCGGCACGTGGACGACGACCGCGCCCGCGGCGGGGATCTCGGGGAGGGACGGATCCGCCAGCAGAAACGCGGCGCCGGCATCCCGCAGCATGTACGCGATGCGGTCCGGCGGATTCACGGGGTCCAGCGGCAGGTACGCGGCGCCGGCCTTGAGAATGCCCAGCAGCGAGGGGACCAACCCCGGCCCGCGCTCCACGTGCACACCCACGATGGTGCCCGCGCCGGCGCCGCGCGCCCGCAGCTCGCCCGCCACGCGGTTGGCCCAGGCGTCCACCTGCGCGTACGTCAGCCGCTCGCCGCCCGCGATGACGGCGACCGCGTCGGGCGTGGCGGCGGCCTGCGCCTCCACCAGCCGGTGCATGGGCACGGTCGGGAGCGAGACGGAGGGGCCGGCGCCCCACGCGCGCACGACGCGGCGCTCCGCGTCCGACACGATGTCGAGCGACGAGAGCGGCACGCCGGGGGCGCGCAGGGCGCTGTCCAGCGTCGCGCGGAAGGTGCGCTCCAGCCCCGCGATGGTGGCCGCGTCGAACAGGTCCGACGCGTACTCGAACGAGCCGCTCAGGTCGTCGCCCAGGTCCAGCGTAGCGAACTGGATGTCGAACTTGGCCACGCCGGTGTCCACCGCCTCGGCCACGTTGTCGGGGTCCACCGGACGCAGCGGGAGCGAACCGTCGGCGTCGTCGGCCGGGCCGCCGGAGGTAAGGACGGAGGCGTGGTGAAAGTAGAGGACCTGGAAGAGCGGATGGCGGCTCAGGTCGCGGGGCACGCCCAGCTCGTCCACCAGCTTTTCGAAGGGAAGGTCCTGGTGCTGGTTGGCCTCCAGCACGGCGCGCCGGGCCGCGGCCACGGCGTCGCGAAAGGTGGCGTCGGCCCCCAGACGCAGCCGCAGCGCCGCCGTGTTGACGAACATCCCCACGATCGTCTCCAGCTCCGGCCGCGAGCGGCTGCCCAGCGTGGTGCCGATCACCAGGTCGTCCTGCCCTGAATACCGGCGCAGCGTCTCGGCAAAGGCGGCCAGCAGCACCATGTTGAGCGTGGCGGCGAGCTCACGCGACGCGTCGCGCACCCGCTGCGTGAGCTCGGGGCCCAGGTGGAAGCCGTGCGAGCGGCCCAGGTTGCTGGCCACGGCGGGGCGTGGCCGGTCCGTGGGCAGGTCCAGCGCGGGAACGCCCTGCAGCTGCTGGCGCCAGTAGTCCACCTGCTTTTGCAGGGCCTCGCCGCGCAGGTGCTCGCGCTGCCACACGGCGTAGTCGGCGTAGCGCAGCGGCAGCGCGGGAAGGCTCAGCTCGCGGCCGGCGTGGTACGCGTCGTACAGCGCCAGCAGGTCGCGCATCAGCAGCGGGAACGACCAGCCGTCGGTGGCGATGTGGTGCGTGGTGACGACCATGGCGTGCTCCGCGTCCGACACGCGCAGCAGGGTAATGCGGATCATCGGCCCGCGCTCCAGGTCGAACAATCGCGCGCCCTCCTCGCCCACCCGGTCCGCCACCTGCCGCACGAACGGCTCGCCCACGCGGCCGCGGACGTCGATGACCTCCACCGGCACGGGCGCGGCGGGCTGCACCACCTGCAGCAGCTGCCCGCCCTCCCCCATCCGGTAGGTGGTGCGCAGCGCCTCGTGGCGGCGCACCACCTCGGTAAGCGCGCGCTCCAGCGCCGGCACGTCCACGTCCCCGGGGACCAGAAAGCCCATGGGGATGTTGTACATGGCGCTCTCGGGGGCGAATCGGTTAAGAAACCACATCCGCTCCTGCGCAAAGCTCGCCGGAAACTCGGGCCCCTCGCCGGCGCGGCGGGTCACGCCTTCGCGCGGCGCGGCGGCCACGGGGGGCGCGCCGCGCAGGCGGGCCTCCAGCAGGGCGCGCTTGTTGTCGGAAAGGGCCGCGCGGCGCGCGCCGGTGTCCTGCATGGTCATCGGATGATGCTTTCTGGATCGGGTCAGCGCGTGACGTCCACGTGCACGTAGTCGGGGAACGGCTGAATGGTCTCCAGGCCGTGCTCGAAAATCACCAGCTCCCCCTGCTTTTCCACCTCGCGAAAGCCCCCGAAGCGGTAGGTGACCTCCATCATCCGGTTGCGGCCGTTGGGCTTGAACTCCGCCCGCAGCCTGGCCCCGGCACGCTTCACCTCGCCCATGATGTGGCTCATCATGATGGTGCCCACTCCGCGGCTCATCACGCGGCAGGACATCAGCAGCAGCTTGAGGGTCCAGAACTCCGCCGACGTCTTTTCCACCAGCGCCAGGCCGATCTTGCCGTACGTCCCGAACCGGTCCTCCAGCCCCGCGACCAGCAGCAGGTGGCCGGGCGAGGTGCGAAAGGCGTTCAGCTCGGCGTAGTCGTAGGTGTAGCCGGTAGTGTTGAGCTGGTTGGTGCGCTGCGTAAGCTCCTCCGCGCGCTGCAGATCGGCCTCGCTGCACGGGGCCAGGGTAAAGCGCATCCGCAGGTCGCGCAGAAAGTCTTCCGACGGTCCGTTGAACGATTCTTCGGCCTGGTTGCGCTGGATGTCGGCCATGTACAGGCGCCGGCGGTTGCGGCTGTCGTCGGTAATGAACTCGGGGTTCATCTCCGCTCGCTCCAGCAGCCCCTCCAGCTCGGCCGCGTCCATCACGCGCACGGTGGGGCAGGCGTGCTGCACCTCTTCGCGCTCGAACGGCTGGTCGTCGATGAAGAGAAAGGTGTCCAGGTTGATGTTCAGGCTCCGGGCGATGGCCGCGACGTTTTCGCCCTTGGCGTTCCAGTTGATCTGCGGATACAGGAAGTACTCGTCGATCCCCAGCGCCCGGAGGCGGGCGAAGGCGGCGTCGCGGTCGTTGCGGCTGGCGACGGACTGAAGGATGCCGCGCTCGTCCAGCGTGCGGATGGCGTGCAGCACACCCGGCCGAAGCGGCACGTCGCCGTCCTCCAGCAGAATGCCGTCCCACACCGTGTGGTCCAGGTCCCACACCACGCACTTTACCGCCCTGGGCGGGCTGGCCCCGGCGGAGGCCGGCTCGGCCTGAGCTACCATCGGCTCTTTATTGTGCATTTTTCATCGTAAACAGTGTTTTTGCATCACGTGGCGCGCTGCCGCCGCACACGGGAGCGCAGCTCTGAAAATGGTGAAAAACAATGCTTTGCGCTACCTGCGCAGACTGCTTCCACGGCATGTGGCACAGGGTTTACGCGCGCTCTGTGGATACTCTCCGTGGCGGTTTCGTACGGCGCGGAGGCGGCGAGCGCTCCGCCGCCTGGTCCCGCGCCGAACGGCATCGAACGGCGTCGGCCGGGGTGCCCCTCCCCCGGCCCCGCCCCCGGCCCCTCCCCGTTCGTTCCTCACGGAGAGGGGAGAACTGCATGGTGCCGCTGGATCCGGGCTCGACGAACAGCATCGGACTTCGTCCGCGGGCGCCCCCTCCGGGCTCGTAAACCTCGCCAACCTCCCCCAAAAAACCCTGGGGGAGGTTGGGGGTAGCCGACAGGGCGAGGCGCGACGAAAAGCATCGAACTGCGTCCGCGCCCCCCCTCTCCCGGCCTCTCCCCCCCGAACTGCAGGGGGGAGAGGAGAACTTCCATCCCGCTCCGACATGGTGCGTCGCACCTCCCTCCCCCGCGCAGTTTGCGGGGGAGGGTCGGGGAGGGGGGCGGCCCACCATCTCGCGCCCGCCTCTCCGAAGCGCTCCACCGCCTGACCTACCTCAACCTCCCCCGGCAGTTTCGGGGGAGGTGGGCCGGTGGTGCCGGCCCGGAGGGGGCCTGCGCGGAACCATCCGAAGCGCCCCACAGCCTGCCCCACCCCAACCTCCCCAGTCTTTCCTGGAGCAGGTGCGAGCCTGAGCGAGCGGAGGGGGCGCCGCCCTCACACCGAGCCTTCCGGAGCGCGCCTTACCCCATCAGCCCCGCGGCCTCTTCTTCCGTCAGCGACTCCAGCTCGGCGAGGATAACGTCCTCGATGAGCAGGGCGTACCGGGCGATGGTCGGGGCTTCGAAGATCGACTGCAGCGGCAGGTCCAGGTGAAACAGGTCCCGCACGCGCGCCATGATCTGCGTCGCCAGCAGCGAGTGCCCGCCCAGGCCGAAGAAATCGTCGTGGATCCCCACCTTTTCTATCCCCAGCAGCCCCGACCACAGCTCCGCCAGCTGCTCTTCTACCTCGTTGGTGGGCGCCGTGTACTCCACGTTCAGCGACGGGCGCTCGTACAGCGTGGCGCCGCCCTCGCCCGGCACGGCCACGGTCGACGCGGCGCGGATGCGCGCCTCCAGGTCGTTGGTCGACACCAGCACCGACGGCTGGCCGGCCAGCGCCAGCACGGCGTAAAGCGCGGCCGGCATCTCGTCCGGGACCATGCCCAGCGGATCGTCGCCGCCGTGGTTCCAGCGGTCCCAGGCCACGGCGGTCCAGCCGTGCCGCGCGGCGGCGGCCTCCGCCAGCGTGGCCGCGGCGGCAAGCCGCGCCTGCCCCACGCCGCCGCCCCCCCCCGCCAGCGGCAGCTCCACCAGCACGAACTCCGGTGCGCGGCCCTCCAGCGCCATCGCCAGCGCGTCCAGATCCGCCGCGTACGCCGCCAGCTGCCGCGCCCACACGGCCGGCTCCGCCGCCGCGATCCCGCCCAGCTCCGCCACCCCGCCCGCGGCCGGCGCGCAGATCACCCCGGCCAGCGCGCCGAACTGCGCCTCTACCTCACGGAGCGCATCCGCCAGCGCGCCCGCGTCACCGGACTCCGCGGGGAACACCGTCACACGCGCGCCGGCTTCCGCCAGCACGTCCGTGGCCGCGTGCGCCAGCGCCGCGGGGGTGACGAGGGCGATGCGTACGTCCGGCGTGCGCGCGACCGCCCGCGCCAGCGCGATGGCGTGCGGTCCCAGCGCGCCCACGAAGGCGTACGCGCCGCCCTCGCGGATGCGCGCGGCGGGAGCGGACGGGCGCGCCGCGCGAAAGCCGCGCACCCAGCGGTGCCGCCCCCGGTATGCGACGACCAGTTCCTCCGCGTCCGACACCGCTTCCGCCGCGACGCGCCCGGCCGTCGCGGCCGCGGTGTCCGCCAGGGCGACGTCGATCACGCGGCAGCCGAGCGTGGGATACTCCTGCGCCGCCACGCGGGCCGCGCCAACCAGCGCAGCCGCCGCGGGGGAAAGATCCTCATCCCCCGTGACCTCCTGCGCACCGGCGGTCAGCACCACCAGCCGCGCGCCGTCCACCACCGCGGCGGCATCCGCCAGCAGCGCGAACGAGCCCAGCGCCCCGGCCGCATCGTGCAGCGCGTGCACGACGATCTCCGGCGCGGCGGAGTCGTGGAAGTGCTCCGCCAGCGCGGCGAAATCCTCGCGCGAATCAGGGCGGACGGTCAGGCGATCCCCATCGGCCGAGAAGCCGCTGCCGGAGCGCAATAAACGGACAAAGTGGCCAGATTCACGGAACGCCGCCTCCAGCCGGTCCGCGAACTTGCCCGACTCCGCGGCGAGAAGGATGCGCTTCGGGGCGGATGCGGCCGCGGCGGGGGTGCGGGTCCACGTGGGCAGATACGTCCAGTCCGCGGGGTCCGGGCGCCTGGCCGTGTCCGCGGCGCGCGCGGGCGGCGTGGATGCGTCCGCGGGCGGATCTACCCAGTAGCGCTGCTTTTCCCACGGGTACGTGGGCAGCACCAGGCGGCGGCGGCGCTCGCCGGCACGGTAGGCGCGCCAGTCCGGCTCCACCCCCGCCAGCCACAGCCGCCCCAGCGCCTCCGCCAGGAACTGCGCGTCCGGCTTGCGGTCGTACGCGTAGCGGATGGAGGGGATCACGGCGGCCGGCGCCTGCTCCCCCTCGCTCGCCGGCCGCTGGCGGACGAAGGTGGAAAGCGTCTGCCCGGGACCCACTTCCAGCAGCACGCGGCCGGGCTCCGCCAGCAGCTCCGCGACGCCTTCGGCGAAGCGGACGGTGCCCAGCATGTGGCGCGTCCAGTACGCGGGATCGGCGGCCTCGTCGTCCGTGATCCACGTCCCCGTGACGTTGCTGATCATCGGAATCTGCGGCGGGCTCATCCGCACCCGCGCCACGCGCGCCGCCAGCCCCTGCGCCGCCGGCTGCATCATCGCGGAGTGAAAGGCGTGCGTGGTGGGCAGACGGCGCGCGGTGCGGCCGGCGTCCGCCAGCGCCTTTTCCAGCGCCGCGACCGCATCCTCCGGCCCGGAAACGACGGTGAGGCCCGGCGCGTTGACGGTCGCGATCGACAGATGCCCCTCCCCCGGCCCTTCCCCGCTCGTTCCTCGCGGAGAGGGGAGAATTGAATCGCGCTCGGCAGAGGCGGAGAGGAGCGGACGGAGATCGGCTTCATCCATCGACACCGCCAGCATGGCGCCGCCGGGGAGCGCCTGGATCATCCGCGCGCGGTCCGCCACCAGCGCCAGCGCATCCTCCAGCGACAGCACGCCGGAGATGCAGGCGGCCGCGTACTCGCCCAGCGAATGGCCGATCACCGCGTCGGGCACGATCCCCCAGCTCATCCACAGCTTCGCCATGGCGTAGTCGATGACGAACACCGCGGGTTGCGCCAGCTCCGTGCGGTTCAGCCGGTCCGCGCCCTCCATCGGCGCCGAGCGGCCCAGCATCTCCCGCAGGTCGATACCTCCCGCCGGCGCCGCGTCCGACGGCGCGTCGCCGGGAAAAAGGACCTCGCGGATGTCCATCCCCAGGTGCGCCCTGAGGATCTGCGCGCAGCGATCCACTTCCGCGCGAAAGGCGGGCTCGGCCTCGTACAGGCCGCGCGCCATCCCCGGGTAGTGGTCGCCCAGGCCGGGAAAGAGAAAGGCGACGGAGCGGCTGCCGGTTTCCGCCAGCGCGGAAGCGGTGCGCTCCGGCGTCCGCTCGCGCACCAGCCGGGCCGCTTCCTCCCCCGCGCGCACCACGACGGTGCGGCGATACGCGAACGCGCGCCGCCCTTCCTGCAGCGTAAAGGCGACGTCCGCCAGCGGCAGATCGGGATGGGCTTCCAGGTGCGCGGCCAGCCGGTCCGTCGCCGCGTCCAGCGCCCCCGGGGTGCGCGCGGAGACGGCCAGCGTCTGCCAGGGGCGCGACGGACCGGAAGGGGCGCGGCGCGGCGCCTCTTCCACGATCACGTGCGCGTTGGTCCCGCCGATGCCGAACGAGCTGACGCCCGCGCGCCGCGGCCCGCCGTCCGTCGTCCACGGCGTCAGCGCGCCCCGCACGATAAACGGGCTGTTCTCGATCCCCAGCTTCGGATTCGGCGCGGTGAAGTGGACCGTGGGCGGGATCTGGGCGTGCTCCATCGACAGCACCGTCTTGATGAGCCCCGTCACGCCGGCGGCGATGTCCAGGTGGCCGGTGTTGCTCTTGACCGCGCCCACGGTGCAAAAGCCCACGGCGCCGGTGTGCGCGCCGTACGCCTGTTTGAGCGCGGCGATCTCGATCACGTCGCCCAGGTCGGTGGCGCTGCCGTGCGCCTCGACGTACTGGATGGTGGTGGGATGGACGTCCGCCGCCGCCAGCGCCTCGGTGATGACGGACGACTGCCCCTCCACCCCAGGCGCCGAGAACGCCACCCGCGCCGCGCCGTCGTTGTTGATGGCGCTGCCCTTGATCACCGCGCGCACCGGGTCGCCGTCGCGCAGCGCGTCAGCCAGCCGCTTGAGGGCCACCACGCCCACGCCGCTTCCCGAGACGGTGCCGCCGGACCGTGCGTCAAAGGTGCGGCAGTGGCCGTCGGGGGAAACGATGGTGCCGGGGCCGTGCACGTAGCCGCTCACCTGCGGCACGTGGACGGTGGCGCCGCCGGCCAGCGCCATGTCGCTTTCGCCGCTCAGCAGGCTCTGCACGGCCAGGTGCACGGCGACCAGCGAGGTGCTGCACGCGGTCTGCACGCTTAGCGCGGGGCCGCGCAGACCCAGCTTGTACGCGACCCGCGTGGCGATGAAGTCCTTGCCGCCGCTGAGCGCCGCGGCCAGCCCGCCCACGGCGTCCACAAGCGCTTCGTTGGGAAGGACGTGCGTCTCGTAGTACATGGGCGTGCCGGCGCCCGCGTACACGCCCACGCGCCCCGCCGCCCGCTCGGGCGTGTAGCCCGCGGACTCCAGCGCCTCCCAGGCGCACTCCAGGAAGATGCGGTGCGCGGGCTCCAGCACCTGCGCCTCGCGCGGCGAGTAGCCAAAGAAGCCGGCGTCGAAGTGCTCGATGTCACGCAGCCGGCCGGCGGCCTTTACGAAGCCGGGCATAGCCAGCAGCTCGTCGGGTACGCCGGCGGCGCGCATCTCGTCGTCGGTAAAGTGCGTGATGGTCTCACGCCCTTCGCGCAGGATGCCCCAGAACGCGTCCAGGTCGTCGGCACCCGGGAACCGCCCGGCCAGGCCGACGATGGCCACGTCGAACTCGCCGCCCTGCTCGTCGTCGTGCTGCCGGTCCTGCTCGTGCTCGCGCATCTGCTTGCCTGTGGATGATGGAACCGCGTGTGGTGCTCTCGCTCCGAACTGCGCCTGACGGTGCCCCTCCCCCGACCCCTCCCGTTCGTTCCTCACGGAGAGGGAAGAACTGCATGGTGCCGCTGGATTCGGGCGACGTCGAACAGCATCGAACTTCGTCCGCGGGCGCCCCCTCCCGGCTCGTAAACCTCGCCCACCTCCCCCAAAAAACCCTGGGGGAGGTTGGGGTAGCCGACAGGTCGAGGCTCGACGACCAGCATCGAACTGCATCCGCAAGCGCCCCCCCTCTCCCGGCCTCTCCCCCCCGAACTGCAGGGGGGAGAGGGGAACTTCGATCCCGCTTCGACAAGGTGCAGGGTCAGGTCCCGATCGAGGCTCGACGACCAGCATCGAACTGCATCCGCGGGCGCCCCCCCTCTCCCGACCTCTCCCCCCCGAACTGCAGGGGGGAGAGGGGAACTTCGATCCCGCTTCGACCAGGTGCGTCGCACCTCCCTCCCCCG
>NZ_JBMDXM010000242.1:0-90712 GCF_048594345.1 Longimicrobium sp. | reverse complement strand
CCTAGGACATAGCCCTCTCAAGGCTAAAACACGGGTTCGATTCCCGTACGGGGTATACGTGTCGCGGGGTGGAGCAGCCTGGTAGCTCGTCGGGCTCATAACCCGAAGGTCGCGGGTTCGAATCCCGCCCCCGCTATGATGTGAAGGACCTGCTCGCTTAGCTCAGCTGGTCCAGAGCGCTCGCTTCACACGCGAGAGGTCGCAGGTTCGAATCCTGCAGCGAGCACTGCGGAGAGTGCGGGCATAGCTCAGTTGGTAGAGCGCAACCTTGCCAAGGTTGAGGTCGCCGGTTCGAGCCCGGTTGCCCGCTCTGCAGGTCGGTAAGCCCACTTAGCTCAGTCGGTTAGAGCACCTGACTGTTAATCAGGGGGTCCCAGGTTCGAGTCCTGGAGTGGGCGCTTTCGGTTTTGACGGGTGACGGGACGGCGGTTACTGCCCTCTGGTGTAATTGGCAACACGCCTGACTCTGACTCAGGAAAGTCCAGGTTCGATCCCTGGGGGGGCAACTTAACACGAAAGCAGCGCCCGGATCGCACACGCGATCCGGGCGCTTTCGTTTTTGTGTCCCGCGCCCACGGCGGGAGGAGCTTCCGCGTCATCCGACGAAAGCGCGGTTGCGCCGGCACCGTCAAGGGCGAATAAATTCGCAGCAACAACTACACAAAGTCCACCTGCGTGGACTCGGCGGCCCGGCGGTTTGCGGCGTTCCAGGCGCCTGCGCGTCCGCAACCGGGCGGATCGTCCCCTCCACCGTCACACCGTCACACCGTCACACCCTCACACGCCTCACCGCCGCTGCTCCGCGATCCACGCCTCCACGCTCTCGCGCAGCATCGGCAGGGTGATGGCGCCGTGGCGCAGGAGGACTTCGTGGAACTCGCCCAGATTGAACCGCGGGCCCAGCTCACGCTCGGCTCGCTCGCGCAGGGCGAAGAACTCCAGCGCGCCGGTGTCGTACGCGGTCAGCTGGCCGGGCCAGGCGACCACGCGGTCCACCAGCGCGTCCGCCTCCTGCGAGCCCATGCGGCCGCTGACGGTGATGTAGTCCACGGCCTGCTGCCGCGTCCAGCCGAACAGGTGAACGCCGGGATCCAGCACCATCCCACGCGCGGGCCACAGCCGCCGCGCAATCCGGGCCTCGTCCGACGTGTACAGGCCCAGCTCCTCGGCCAGCGCTTCGGCGTAGCGGGCCCATCCCTCCAGGTAGCTGCCGCTGGAGATCAGCCGCACCACCGGGTGCGCGCCCGCCGCCTGCTGCGCCAGCGCCACCTGCAGGTGGTGGCCGGGATACGTCTCGTGAAAAGCGGTGATCTCGGCCTGCGCGCGCGTGGTGGTGCCGGATTTTCCCAGGTTGATGCGGTACTGCGCGGGACGGCCGCCGTCCTCCGCCGCGGGAAAGTACTGGTCGCTGGCCGTCGCCTCCAGAAAGGCGGGATGCGGTTCGATGATGACGGGCGCCCCCGGAGTGGCGCCAAAGGCGCGCGGCACCGCGGCCCGCCCCCGCCGCAGCGCATCGTTCGAAAAGGCCAGCATCTCGTCGCGGCTGGCGAAGCCGCCGGTCGCCAGCCGCGCACGAATGGAATCCACGTTCCCCGTGCCGTACGCGCGCCGGCCGATCTCCACGACCTCGGCCTGGTTGCGCGCCACCCGCGCCTGGCCCAGCGAATACGTTTCTTCCGGCGCGCGGTCCAGGGTGGTGTTCAGGCGAAAGCTGGCCTGGTAGCACGCGCGCCCGTTCGGCAGCGCGCCCACGCCCAGCGTTTCGCGCGCCGCGGAAAGGTACTCCCCGGCCAGATAGTCACGGTACCGCGTGACGGCGGGCATTACCTCGTCGCGCAGCAGCACGGACCACGCTTGGCGAAACCCGGGCGCGGAGTCGCGCGCGGCGGGGGCAAAGAGCGGGCTCTCCTCCAGCGGCAGGTTGCGCAGCGCGTCCAACTGCTCGATCACCAGCTCCACGTTGCGGCGCGGGGTGGTGTATCCCAGCCGCACGCCCTCACGCAGGTTGTCCGTCTCGTTGCGCAGGTACGCGGGGATGCGGCGCCAGCGGGCCAGGGCCTGCTCGCGCAGTTCGGGCGTGCCCACGGGCTGCAGCTGGGCCAGCGTGGCGAAGCTCACCTGCCAGCCGCTCATCTGGCTTACCGGCCAGAGCTCCGCGCGGCAGACACGAAAGGCGCGCGACGCCTCGATGCGCTCGCGCAGCATCCCATACGTCACCCACTCCGGCCGCCCCCGCAGCGCCGCCCCGTCGATGCGCGCCAGCCGCGCCGCCCACGCGTCCTCGCGCGCCTGCCAGGCGCGAAGGCCCTGCAGGGAGTTGTCCGTAAGCGCGTCGTGGCGATCGAGCGGGAATCCCCACGCCTCCGCCTCTTCCGGCGCCGCGGCCACGAACTCGCGCACGAACTCGTCGGCCAGCGCGGTCACCTCCGCCGCGTCACTGGTGGCTGCTTGCGTGCGGGGCGCGGAAGCCGGTTCACGGGCGGCGGGTGCGCACGCGGCAAGGGCGAGGCTCGCGATCGCGGTGCGGATGACAGGGCGGAGGCGCATGGGGTACGGACTCAGTGGATGAAGTGCGGCGGATGCCTGAATGTAATACCATTTCTCGCAGTTCGTTGTGCAATCAGAGGAACGACGGAAAAACATCACGCGGTGGCGCGGAGGAACTGATGAGGCGCGGAGACGTTTTGGTCGTTCCCTCCGCGCCTCTTCTGTTTTCTCCGCGCCTCCGCGTGAAAATCGTTCCCCTCACTGCACATCGAAATCCGGGAGATGGTATTACGATAACGCCGCCGCCAGCAAAGAACTCTCTCACTCGGAGCAACCCGAGTTTTCGGGTGGAGCCTGCGAAATGGCTGCCTGATCCACGTCAATTGGAGGTTGGACGGCGGAACAAGGAGAAAAGATGGATTCTGGCGGACGCGGAGACGATCCCGACGGGTTCAAGGGAGCAGGATGCTGGTACGATTAAAAAACGACGGAAGTGCGAGAGTGGAGTTGCCGTTACTCTCGCACTCTCGCACTCTCGCACTTCCGCACTTCCGCACTCTCGCACTTCCGCACTCTCGCACTTCCGCACTCTCGCACTTCCGCACTTCCGCACTTCCGCACTCTCGCACTTCCGCACTCCCGCACTTCCCTCAGTCCAGCACCCCGAACCAGTCCACCTCGCTCAACGGGACCTCCACGCGGTCGCCGGTGCCCAGGTGGCGGCCGTGAAGGACCTCGCCGCCGTAGTCGTAGCGCAGGCGATCGGGAAGAAGCACGATCTCGGTGCCCTTGCGGCGCAGCTGCACGCGGCCGCCCTCGGCGATGGCGCGCTCCAGGCGGTCCAGCGCGTCCGGGGTCCAGTTCACGTCCCGGCGCTGTCGGACGCGGCTTCCGCGCGGCGCACGCTGTCGGCGCGGGCGCTGTCCACGAGGGCCTGGGCGGCGTGGGCGGCGGCGCTGTCGTAGCGCACCAGCGTGGTGTCGGGGCGCAGCGTGGCGGTGCTGCGGGCGCGGCGCAGCCCCTCGGGGCGCACGGAAACGTAGAAGTCCTTGATGAACAGCGAGTCGATCTTGGCGAACCCGCTGTCGGGCACGTCGCCGAACTTGGTGCCGGGCCGCGGACGCGGGATGGCGACGTTGAGCGTGTCGGCCCACATGTCGAACTCGGCGCGCGACACCTTCTGCAGGTACCCGTTCACGTCCAGCCCCGACCCGGGCCCCAGCGAACGCAGCGCGCCCTCGGGCGGATCGGGCTCAAAGCGCACCAGGATGCGGCGGCCGGTGGGCGTGCGCACCCACACGGCATTGGCGCGCACCACCGATTCAGCCGTCGCGGAAAGGTGCACCAGGCGGCCCAGCTCGCGGGTGTCCAGCGGAAGCAGCGTCTCAAACTCCTCGGTCTGCATGGGCAGCACCTCGCCACGGTCGGCGCCAAAGTTGGCGGCGGCACCCACCTGCCGCTTGGCCGCCGTGGTCTGGTCGCCAAACACCATGGCGGCGACCAGCACGGCCACGGAAGCCGCCGCCAGCAGTCCCACCCAGAGCCACACGCGCGACTCGCGCCCGCGCACCAGCCGTATGTCCATCGTGCCAACCGTTTGTGAGAGAGGCGTTAAACCAGTGCCCGGGGTGCAAGGAGCGTTCCCCCCGTGGCTTGCACCGGGCGCGGCGGCGCGGTTATCATTTCGCGCCCGGAACCCTGCGCCCACGCGCGCCGCAACGCAAGAACGGAGAAACCCTCGTGCCCCGTCCCGCGCCCAAGCCCCGGCGTAACAAGCTGCTTCCCTTCTACGTCGTCCTGGGCGTGGCCGCCCTTGCCGGTGCCTTCTTCCTTTTCCGGAAGGCACAGGGCGGCGGCTCCGCCGCGGCCACGGAGCTGCAGCCGGTGGTGATGACGCCCGAGCAGCTTCAGCGGGTGCCCGGCATCAGCAAGGGCCAGCCCAACGCGCCCGTCGTCATCATGGAGTTCGCCGACTTCCAGTGCCCGGCGTGCGGGCAGTTCGCCCGGTTTTCCGAGCCGCTGGTCAAGGACCACATCGACGCCGGCAGGGTGCGCTTCGTGTGGTACGATTATCCGCTGGTAGAGATCCACGACAACGCCATGCTGGCCTCCCGCGCCGGCCGCTGCGCCAACGAGCAGAACCAGTTCTGGGCCTACCACGACTACGTGTTCGGCCAGCAGGGCGCCTGGTCGGAGCAGAACAACCCCGTCAACCTGTTCATCGAATACGCGGAGCAGGTGGGGCTGGACCGCAACGCGTTCGCGCAGTGCCTGCGCTCCGACAAGTACCAGAAGGAAGTGTCCGAGAGCCGCCAGCTGGGGACCACGCTGGGGGTTAGCGGCACGCCCACGCTGTTCGTGAACGGCAAGCGGGTGCAGGAAACGCCCAGCACGCGCGCGGATTGGGACGCGCTGGTGCAGCAGGAGACGGGCGGCGCCGCGGCTCCCGCTCCGGGCGTCCCGGCCGCACCCGCCGCGACGCAGCCAGCCGGGGCGGCTCCGGCCGCCGCCGCGCCCGCGGACAGCGTCGGCGGCTGATGAGCACGGCCGCCGCCGGGATGCACGACGACGACCTGTCGTCCGCCGAAGAGCTGGAGGAAAGCCCGCCGCTGACGCGCATGGCCATTGCGCTGCTGGCGCTGGCGGGGCTGGTGATCTCCGCCTACCTGACGATGTACAAGGTGGGGCTGCTGGGGGAGATCCAGTGCACCATCGGCGGCTGCGAGAAGGTGCAGACCTCGCGCTGGTCCGCCTTCCTGGGCCTTCCCGTCTCGGCGTGGGGGCTGGGCGCGTACATCACGCTGCTGGGGCTCGCCATCCTGGGGCTGCAGCCGCGGTTCGTGCGTGAGCGTTGGGTGGCGCTGGCGCTGTTCGGCCTCTCGGCGGTGGGGGTGGTGTTCAGCGCCTGGCTTACGTACCTGGAAGCGTTCGTGATTCACGCATGGTGCCAGTGGTGCGTGATCTCGGCCATCCTGATCACCCTTATCTTTCTGCTCAGCCTGCCCGGGCTGCGGCAGGCCCGCTGAACGGAACACGAGAGGATCAACGGATGTCGCAGACCCCCGGCCAGACGGTGCGCGTGCGCCTGGTGTTCGCCGACCAGGGAACGTTCCACGCGGAGACGGTGCACGTCCCCATCGACATGCTGGGCCGCTACGACCGGCTGGTTGACCTGCTGCGCGAGGAAGAGGCGGTCACCCGCCAACTCTTTGTCGACATGGGACGCCTGGTTTCCGCATACGTGGAGAGCGACGGCGACTGAGCCGCCGGCACCACAGGTTGGACGAAAAGCCCCGCTGCCGGATGGATTCCGGCGGCGGGGCTTTTTGTGTGAGTGCGGCAGTGACGCGGGGGGCTCGAACCGCGTCGGCGGGGTGCCCCTCCGCCGGCCCCTCCCCGTTCGTTCCTCACGGAGAGGGGAGAAGTCGACCGCGCTCCGGCAGGCATCGCACTGCGCCCGCAGCGCCCCTCCGCCCGCCAAGGCTCGCACCTCCCCCCCAAACCCCCGGGGGAGGTTGAGGTAGCCGCTGGGACAGGTGCTCGACGGCCGCGGTCGAACAGGAACCGGATGGGCCCGCTCTACCTCCCCATCACGGCAGAAAGGGGAGAATCCAATCCCGTTCTGACAGGCCATCCAAGGTCATCGTCCCTTCTCCACGGTCGGCGAAGAAGGGACGATGTGCGACGGTACGACTCCGTTGATTCCGCGTGAGGCATTTCTGGAAGACGTTACCCAGCGCCTCAGCCGCCTACGCGCACCGGCGTGAGCCTTACGGCTGCGTCGGCGCGGGCGAAGTCTGGGGAGCGGCGGCAGGCGGCGCGGCGACGGGCCCGGCGAGCAGGGCGTCCATCTCGCGGGCGAACTCCTCGAAGGGCACGGCACCGCTCAGGGAGCGCTGGCCGTTGCGCGAGTTCAGGATGAACATGGGCGTGCCGTTGATGCGCGCCTCGGCGGCCTGCATGGCGTCGCCGATGATGAGCGGCGCGGTGCGGTCGTTGACGGTGCAATCGCGGAAATCGGCCATGTTCAGCCGCAGGTCCTGCGCAAACCGCTCGAACCGCTGCGCGGCGTCGGCCTGGCCACCCCACTCGCGCTGCGTGGCGAACAGGCGGTCGTGCATCTCCCAGAACTTGCCCTGCACGCCGGCGCACATGGCGGCCTCGGCGGCGCCAAAGGCCTGGCGGTGCGAGGTGAGCGGCAGGTTGATGTACAGCATGCGCGCCCGGCCGGTGCGGATGTAGGCGCTGTCGATCTGCTTGTACGTGGTCGTCGCGAAGTCGCGGCAGTACGGGCACTGGAAGTCGGAAACCTCCACGATGGTGATCGCCGCGCTGTCCGCGCCCTTCATGCGGCCGCGGTTGGCGCGGTTCTCCAGCGAGTCGGGGCTCAGGCTGGAGGCCGGCGCGGCGGCACCCTGCGAGGACTGGCCGCAGGCGGTGGTCGCCAGGGTGGCCGTGATCAGCAGGGCCGCGGCCGCCAGCGTGGAAATGCGCATCATCGGTCGTGCGTGCGTGGGGGAAAGCGAAAGGCGCGGCGGATTGCTCCCCCCGCGCCGGTCGCTGAACATCCAGAGGAATCGCCGGGGAAGATAGCCGCGACGCCGCGCGCGGGTCAAATCCGCGGAGCCGGACCACGGGTTGAAGCCAAGCAGGTGAGACGGCCGGCACCACGTTGGGTGGTTGGAAAGCCGCGGAGCCGGACCACTGAGTGGAGCCCAGCAGGCGAGACGGCTGGCACCGCGTTCGGCGGTTGGAAACCGCGGAGCCGGACCACCGAGTGAAGCCCAGCAGGCGACACGGCCGGCACCGCGTTCGGCGGTTGGAAACCGCTGAGCCGGACTACCGGGTGGAGCACAGCAGGTGAGACGGCCGGCACCGCGTTCGGCGGTTGGAAACCGCTGAGCCGGACCACCGGGCGGAGCCCAGCAGGCGAGACGGCCGGCACCGCGTTCGGCGGTTGGAAAACCGCGGCTGGAAGTTCACGAAATCCGCCTGCGCGGATTGTAGCCGCGGCGTGGTGCCGTTGACCCACGCGCAGGTGGTTTCCACAAGTCACCATGCCCAGCCCCATCCGCGACACCCTCACACCCTCACACCCTCACACCCTCACACCCTCACACCCTCACACCCTCACACCCTCACACCCTCACACCCTCACACCCTCACACCCTCACACCCTCACACCCTCAGTACAGCCACGTGCGCTCCGGGCGTCCGCGGGCATGCGCGGCGTCGCGCAGCTCGAAGAGTTCGCGGGCAAAGGCGGCGGCGGCGGTCTGGAAGGCCTGGCCGCGCAACTCCGTGGGGGATGCGCTCAGAAAGGTGCGCAGCGTGTTGCGCAGCGCGGTGTCGCTGGAGTAGCCGCAGGCGCGGGCCACGGCGGCCAGGGTGCGCCCCGGATCGTCCAGCATGTCGGCGGCGAGCAGAATGCGCAGCCACGCCAGCAGACGACGCGGCTGCGGCAGGTCCGCGCGGCCGCACCAGCGCAGGACGGTGCGCTCGGTAACGCCCAGCGCCTGCGCCAGGTCGGCGCTGCCGCCCCCGGTCGCCGCAGTGTCCGCGGCCACCGCGAGCAGCGCGCGGGTGCGCGTGGGGGTGGAACGCGGAAGGGCGCGCTCCAGCAGCCGAGCGGCCAGCCGCCCCTGCACCATCCTCAGACGGCGGCGCAGCGACACCGGCGTGTCCTCGCGGCCCAGGTCAATGACGTCGGCCACGCCCCAGCGGGCCAGCATCTCCACGTGCCGCGCCGTCTGCGCCGTCACCTCAAAGGCGGCGACGACGGTGGCGGACGGCATCTGCGTGAGCAACGCCTCCAGCCGCGTCGAGGGCTCGGCCTCGGCCGGGGCATAGGGATCAACGATCACCACGGCGGTGGGCGGAACGCGCTCCATGGCCCGCTCCAGCGCGTCCCAGTCCGCCATGGGCCACACGCGCGCGGGGTCGCCCGATGCCTCGCGCAAGGCCTGCGGCAGGCCCTGCGCCGAATGCATCACCAGCAGAGGGCGGGTGGGGGTGAGCATGACGTGTCTGGTTGCATATGGGCTATGAACACGCTTTAATTGACTGCACGCATCAATCCTGTGCACTTTGTTGGCCGCCGAGACACCTCGGCGTATTACCCCATTCACCTCTCCGGAGGCCGCATGAACAAGCTTCGCATTACCGCCGCCCTGCTCCTGACCCTCGCCGCCGCCGCCTGTTCCGGCTCGCCCACCGGCCCCTCAGCGCAAATCCAGGCCACGGCCGCGCACTTCGAAGGGACGGGATTCATGGGGAGCGGTACCCGGCAGCCCTGAACCGCGCACCGCAGGCATTGGGCTACCTGCAGGCGGCGGCGCGCGCCACTTCGACGATCGCGTCCGCCGTTGCTTCGGTGCTCGCGTCCATGCGCAGTTTGGAATGGGCGGGAAACTGGGTTTCCTCTGCTGCACGTCCTGAACGCAGGGCGTGCAGAAGGGATTCGACCTCCAGCTGGATCTGGCCCAGACGCAGGGGCGCGGCAAGCTGGAGCGCCTGGGCAGCGGCGTGCTCCGCGCGTTCATCGTTGTCCACCGATACGGCCGCGCGGGCCAGGTTCACCCATACCTGCGCTCCGCGATCGGGCGGCGCCACTCCGCACGCCAGAAGTGTCTGCGCTTCGGTGCGGCAGGCCTCGTAAAGCTCAGTTCGTCCGGCAGCCGCCGCGGAGCGGGCCAGGTTGCCCAACGTGAGCAGCCGGTCGCCCGGTTCCGGGAAGCGCGGGAGCACGGTTTCGAACACGTCCGCGGCGCGCGTGAAGTCGCCGTGAAGCATCCAGAAGCATCCGACGTCGTGAACCAGCGCCGGGAAGAGCGGGTGATCGGCGCCGTAGCTTCGGCATGCGGCCAGCGCGTACTGGTGGGCACGTCGAAAGTCCAGCATCTCAGACGTGATCACGAACATGTTGTGCAGCGCCATCGCATGCACCGGCCGCACCCTCCGCCGCACGCTGGTGCGGTAGCCGCGCAACGTGACGCTGCGCGCGGCGGGGAGGTTGCCGAGCTGCTGGTACAGGGTTCCCAGGCTCAGGTAGGCCAGGGCATACGTGTGCCAGTCGGTGTTGCGCGCCAGGCGGATGGCGGTGCGCAGCCAGCTTTCGGCGCGCGCGTACTCGCCGCGGTCGCGGGCCAGGCGGCCGACGGAGTAGGCCAGGCGCGGATGCTCCGGCGCCAGGCACGCCGCCGCCTGCACAAAAGCCAGCTGCACGGCCGTAAAACCGCGCCGCTCGCCCCAGCGCGCGATGGCCCGGCAGGCGTGCACCAGCCGGGGGTGGTCCACATCGTCGGAACACTCCAGCAGCTGCTGGATCACCAGCAGCGGCGCCCACAGCTCCGGCTCGGCGGCGGCGCCGGCGATCTCGGCGGCGCGTGCCTCCGATGCGCCGGGGGGATAAAGGTCCGAGCGATCTTCCGCTGGCGTGGCCGTCCACGCGCAAACATCGCGCAGCGACTTCCACAGCACGGCACCCAGCGCCCCCGGATGCTCGGCCAGCAGCGCCGCGCCCTCGAAGGGCTCGCTTTCGGAGAGCAGGGGTGGAGCGGCCAGGTACGACGGGCGCGAACGCCGAGCGGGGTTTCCGGCCGGAGACGGCATCCGGAGGCTCCGGTGTGCAGGGGTCTGGCGGGTCAGGACGGAACCGGCCCGCGTCTTTTGACGCCTAATAGTGGCTGCGCCAGCGCCCAAGGGCAACGAGTGCGTCGACAAGCCGCACGTTGCGGCGGGGCCGGTGCGCATCAACTGAACAGCACAGCACCCCGGCGGGCAAGGGTAACGGGACGAACGGCATCCAATATTGCAACCGGTGACGCATCGGGCGCGGTGCGCGTGCCCGTGGCGGCGTCAATCGGGCGGAAACCGGATCGCGAAGATCAGCAGCCGCCCATCCAGCACGGCGCCCACCCGCTGCCCGCCGGGAATGGCGTCTACCGGATGCAGGGTGGTGCCCGCCGGGAGCACGTCCGAATCGCCGTCCTGAAATCCGCACGGATCTTCGATCTGCCCATTGCCAGTGTGGATGACGCCGCCGCACTCGATGCGCCGAATCACGCGAGCGTACTCGGGCCCCAGCACGGGACCGCCCGGCACGTCGGCCGCGCGATCTTCCACCAGCAGGTAGTACCAGGTGCCCAACCGCACCGCGTGCACCGGCTGCGGCGCGGTCTCCGTCGGCACGCCGCAGCAGCAGGCGCCCAGCGCCAGCAAGGCGAGAAGGAGGGGGATGCGCTTCAGCACGTGGTTTTCCCGGGTAGGTTGTCCGACATGAACGCCCGGAGCGGTGCGCGATTGCACAGGGGCCCTCACCCGCTCGCGTAGGCTCGCACCCTCTCCCGCAAGCGGGAGAGGGTATAAACTTCGACCGTGCCCAGAGGTCCGTGGAGGCGCTGCAGTTGAATGCCCCGTCCGGCGAGCGCACGGCCGCCGAACGGGGCTTATCGCGTTCCCAGCGGCAGGTTTATCCGCTCATCGCCAGCTTCTCCCACCGGCTCAGCTCACGATGTTTCCGGCACCTGGCCGACCACCAGCCGCACCGGGATGCCGCCGTTGCTGGTGCGCACCGCCTCGTCGAGCGGGATGCCGACCTGGCGCTCGAGGGCGTGATCGGGCGAGAGCAGGGCGAGGGTCCAGCCGGGAGCGCCGGCGCGCAGGGTGCGGCCCAGGGCGGCGTACAGGTTCCGCAACGGGTCGCGCTCGCCCACGCGGACGCCGTACGGAGGGTTGATGACGATACAGCCGGGTCCCGGCGGCGGCTCGATGGCGGAGATGGGGCGGACGCTGAGATCCACGTCGTCCGCAACGCCGGCGCGGGCGGCGTTCGACGCGGCGGCTTCGATCGCTCCGTCATCGCGGTCGGAGCCCAGGATGGGGACTGGCGAGGCAGGAAGGATGTCCTCGCAGGCGCGATCTACCACCTTCGCCCACCGCTCCACGTCGAAGTCGGGCCACGACGTGAACGTGTAGTCGCGGGGCTCGCGATCGGGACTGGCGAGGCCCGGCGGGATGCGCCGGGCGATCAGCGCCCCCTCGATGGGGATGGTCCCCGAGCCACACATGGGGTCCAGCAGCGGCGACGCGCCGTCCCAGCCGCTCCCCAGCAGCATGGACGCGGCGAGCGTCTCGCGCAGGGGTGCGCGGGCAAGCGCCTGCCGGTAGCCACGCAGGTGCAGCAGCGCGCCGGACGCATCCGCGCGGATGGTGCACGCGTCGCGGACGAAGCGGACGATGAACAGCTGCGCATCGCCCTGCTCTTCCCCGCCCTCCTCGTCCGCGACGACCCCGCCGGCGGCAAGCGGGCCCACGCGGTGCTCGATGGCCTCCAGCACGCGCTGCGCGATGGCGCCCTCGTGATACAGCTTGCTCTTCTTCGACGTGACACGCAGGCGGACGGCGCCGCCGCGTGGCACCCAGCGCTCCCACGGCACCTTGCGGGCGTGGCGCTCCAGCTCAAAGAAGGTGCGGGCGCGGAACTCGGCGGCAAGCGCGGTCACGCGGCTGGCCGTGCGCAGGCGCAGGTTGGCGGCGTACAGGTCGTCCGCTCCGCCCGTCCACGCCACGCCGCCAGGCTCGGCCGCCGCACGGATCCCCATCGCGCGCAGCTCGGCCTGCGCCAGCGGCTCCAGGCCCGGGGCGGTGATGGCGAACAGCGAGTACTCTTCGGGGCTCGGCATGCGGCGCGGTATCCGGTGAACGGTGGATGATCGGCGTCATCATCCCACAAGAAGCGAACCGTTGCCGGTCGACGACTCTCCGCGCGAACGTATCGACGGACGGTGGCGGTGACAATCCAGCGGCGGGGCGGCGAGTTGACCGGCAGAGGGGGATTGGGTAAATTCCATCCATCCACGCGGCCGGGGACGACCTCGCGCGCTGAATCAGAAATGCTGGGGACGACCCCACACCACCCGGAGGCGGGGATGGCGTGGGTCGTCCTTTTTTTCGCGGGTTTGCTGGAGATCGGCTGGGCGGTAGGCCTCAAGTACACGGAAGGGTTTACGCGCCTGTGGCCCACCGTGGGCACGGCGGTGTCGATGGTGCTGAGCCTGGGGCTGCTGGGGATCGCGCTGCGGACGCTGCCGGTGGGCACCGCGTACGCCGTGTGGACGGGGATCGGGACCGTCGGCACGGTGGTGCTGGGGATCGCGCTCTTCGGGGAGTCGGCGGGGGCGTTGCGGCTGGCGTGCGTGGGGTTGATCCTGGCCGGAATTGTCGGGCTGAAGCTGGTGCCGGGGTGAGGGGATGCAGGGAATAGGGAATAGGGAATAGCGGGCACGGAAAGCCGCATCCTGGGCTTCGGCCGGGGAGGGCTGATTCGTTTCCGCGATGCTTTTGGCGAGGGCGGCCGGGCCTCACAGGATGTTGAGAAACCTCGCACCCTGCCAGTCATCCTGAAGGAGGCGCCGCTCCGCAGCCTGCTCATACACAGCGCTTGGGCGCCGACTGAAGGACCAAGAACGTGAACAGCTCCCGGAAGCTGGGTCCATCGCGACCCGACAAAGACCCTTCGGTCGCGCGCAAGCTATTGTGGTCAGGATAGTTCGGGAGTGCGCTCCCTCAGGATGACACCGCGCTTCTGGAGGAGGAACATCTGAGGTTTCCCAACACCCTCTCAGGATGACACGTCGGGGCGTGTGGCTCCATCATCCCGCTATTCCCTATTCCCTATTCCCTATTCCCTATTCCCTATTCCCTATTCCCCGCCCCTACACGTCCAGATCAAACTCCTTCAGCTTGCGATACAGCGTGCGCTCGCCGATGCCCAGCATCTCGGCGGCGCGGCGGCGGTTGCCGCGCGAGTGGAGCAGGGCGGCGCTGATGGCCTCGCGCTCCATGTCCGCCATCGTCTTGCCGGGGCGAAAGACGACGGTGCCCTCTTCCGGCTCGCGCGCGGGCTCCGGCACCGGCTCGTACGGCACGGGGATGGGCGCGCTGATGGCCAGCGGCTGCGAGAAGGGGACGTATCCGCCCACGCCGGCGGGGATGGCCATGTCGTCGCGCTGGCGGGTGCGGTACACCTCGAACTCGCGGCGCAGGTCGTCCATGTCCATCCGCAGGTCGAACAGCGTGCGGAGGATGAACTCCAGCTGCGCGGGCGGCTGCGCGGCGTCGGCGGCGGGCGGCTCGCCCGGCTTGCCGTGGCCGATGGTGACGGGCACCGGGAGCAGCGCCTCGCGCCGGCTGCCGAAGCGCACCTCGGCAGGGATGTCTTCCGGACGGATGACGCGGCCGGGGGCCAGCACCACCATGCTCTCCACCAGGTTGCGCAGCTCGCGCACGTTGCCCGGCCAGTCGTACTCCACCAGGATGCGCATGGCCTCGGGCTCGATGCCCAGGAACGGGCGCTCGTGCTGGGCGCTGAACAGGCGGATAAAGCCGTCGATGAGGCGCGGGATGTCGTCCCGCCGCGCGCGCAGGGGCGGCAGGTCGATGCGCAGGATGTTGAGCCGGTGGTACAGGTCGCGGCGAAACGCGCCCAGCAGCACCTGCTCGCGCAGGTCGCGGTTGGTGGCGGCGATCACGCGCACGTCCACGCGGATGGATTCCTCGCCACCCACGCGCCGGAACTCGCGCTCCTCCAGCACCCGCAGCAGCTTGGTTTGCGTGCCCAGCGGCATCTCGCCCAGCTCGTCCAGGAAGATGCTGCCGCCGTTGGCCAGCTCAAAGAAGCCCTTGCGGCGGTCGCTGGCGCCGGTGAACGCGCCCTTCTCGTGCCCAAACAGCTCGCTTTCCAGCAGCGTGTCAGGCAGCGCGGCCACGTTGACGGCGATGAACGGGCGGTGGCGCCGCGGCGACAGGGCATGAAGGCCGCGCGCCACCAGCTCCTTGCCGGTGCCGCTTTCGCCAAGGATGAGGACGGTGGAGTTGACGGGGGCGATCTGGACCACGCGCTCCAGCACCTCCTCCATCGCCTCTGTCTCGCCCACAATGCCGGTGATCTCGCGCAGTTCCTCGCGCTGGATCAGGCGGCGGCCCACCAGCGCGACCTCTTCGGCGTCGATCGGCTTGGGAAAGCACTCGGACAGGCCCAGCTGGCGGCAGATCTGGCGGCCGGTGGGCTCCGTGGGCTCGGTAAGGCCCACCACGGGAAGCCGCCCACGCTCGCGCGCGGCGGTAATGAGCGCGCGCGCCCGGCGCTCGCGCAGCCCGCCGGTGATCACCACCAGCAGCGGCTCCGCAAGGGCGTCGGACAGCCCCTCGCCGGGGGCCAGCAATTCCACCCGCTGCCCGTCCGCCTCGAACGCCGCCCGCAGCCGCACGGCGGGCTCCAGGTCGTCGGTGGTGATGAGTACCGCTTCCGCCAACGTCGATTCTCTCTGGTGTGACTGTGCGGGGGGAGGTGGATGCCGGTTGATGGGGACGTGACGACCAGCCTGGAACTTCGTCCGCGCGGTGCCCCTCCCCCGGCCCCTCCCCGTTCGTTCCTCACGGAGAGGGGAGGAACGGCGAGGACGGGCGCGGAGTTTCGGCTCAGTCCTTTTTGACGGTGCCGTTCTTGTGGAACGGCGGGCGCACGACCTCGGCGGGGACGGCGGCGCCGCGGATGACGATGCCGATCTCCGTGCCCGCCTTGCTGGCCGCTGCGGGGACGTACGCCATGCCGACACCCTCGCCCAGCGTGGGGCTCAGCACGCCGCTGGTGACCACGCCGGCCTCGGCGCCATCGACGCTCACCGGGTAGCCGTGGCGGGGAAAGCCACGTTCCTTGAGGCGGAAGCCCACCAGCTTGCGCGCGATCCCCTGCTCCTTCTGGCGGGCCAGCGCGTCGCGGCCCACAAAGTCGCCCTTGTCCAGCTTGACCACCCACCCCAGCCCCGCCTCCAGCGGCGTGGTATCCTCGTCCAGGTCGTTGCCGTACAGCGCGTAGCCCATCTCCAGGCGCAGCGAGTCGCGGCAGCCCAGGCCGGCGGGGACGAGCCCGTCATCCGCCCCCACCTCCAGCAGCCGCCGCCACAGGCGCGAGGCGTCCGCCGCGGGGACATAGAGTTCGAAGCCGTCCTCGCCGGTGTAGCCGGTGCGGCTGATGGTGGCGGCGACGCCATCCACCGTGCCCTCGGCAAAGCGGTAGTAGCGGATGGAGTCCAGGTCCGCGTCCGTCAGCCGGGCCAGGATCTCCTGCGCCTTTGGGCCCTGCAGCGCCAGCAGGGCGATCTCATCCGTTCGATCCACCAGTTCCACGCCGAACTTTTCCGTGAACTGCTGGATCCAGCGCAGGTCCTTGTCCTTGTTGCTGCCGTTGACCACCAGCATCCAGTGCTCGGGATAGCGGTAGACGATCAGGTCGTCCAGCAGCTTGCCGTCGTGGTTCAGGAGGGTGCCGTACTGCGCCTGGCCCACGTCCACCTTCGACACGTCGTTGGTGGTGACGTACTGCACGAAGTCCAGTGCCCGGTCGCCGCGCACTTCGAACTCGCCCATGTGCGACACGTCGAACAGGCCGGCGGCGCGGCGCACAGCGTGGTGCTCGGCGGTAATGCCCGTGGGGTACTGCACCGGCATCTCGTACCCGGCGAACGGTACCAGCTTGGCGCCCAGGGCGGCGTGCTCGCCGTGCAGGGGGGTGCGCAGAAGGGTGGCCTCGGCCATCGTGCTTTCGTCCAGTGTGCGGGTCAGGCGGCGTACGCGTGCGCGGGGAAACTAATACGACCGCCGGGAGGGCGCGAGGCGTCCGCTGCCTGGATGGCAGGATTCCGGAGCCTGTCGACCGCGCCGATCTCGTCAGAAAAGCACAGGGGGATGCAGAAACGCGGAGGACGCGGAGGGTTTTCCCCCGCGTCCTCCGCGTTTCCTGCCGACGGCTCAACCGGGCGTCAGCCCTGTTCGGGACGCAGCAGTTCCAGCCAGCGAGGCGGTGTGGCGCCGCTTTGCGAATGCGTCTGCGCGAGAGCATCCAGCACCTCGTTCTCGGCCGCGCGCCGGCGTTCCTGGGGGATCTCCGACAGCAGAATCTGAAGCGCGGCGGCGTACGGACGCGCGACATCGATGTCGTGGGCCTTTTCGACCTTGTCCAGATACCACAGACCCAGCAAGCGCCGGACGCGCGGCTGAGGATTGGTGCGGCCAAGGATAAATTTGTGCAACGTGGAGCGGCCCAGCCCCACCTCATCGGCGACGCTGCGAATGGAGGTGATCTCCGTCTGCGTCCGGGTAAAATCCCGGAGCACCTCGATGGGCACGTTCCTGTAGTCCTTCATCACCCTTGCCCCCTCCGCCGTCACTCCGTTAGCTTGTCCCCTTCGTCCACTACATCCACTACGTCCGAAATGACTCCCATGCCGTCCTCTGCCGTACTCTGGTGGTCTTCCGCAATGAACACGACGTACCTGCCCGGTGGCATTGCATGTGTCTTTCGGCGTATCTACGGTATCAAATTCTCAGTGTTTACGCAAGAGTTTTGGAGTATCGGCGTGCTTTCCGGAGCGGCAATATTCAGCAAAAACCACGGGAAGATCGATGCGCCTTATTGCTGAATATTCTCGCTCCCATTGCGCCGGTGGTGGTCTTTCTGGGGCAGCCGCAAAAAGCGAGGTGGGACAACGCAGATCACCAACGAAGTGCGGTGGATTGACTGAAACAGCGAACCGAAAGGGTCAGATGAGACACACCCGGGGGATGCTCAAGACCTATCTCAAGCGGCAGGGCCACGGCCGGTACGATCTGGATGCGCTGAGCGTGCTCTCGCTTACGGCGATGGCGCATCGGGCGTTGGGTGGTGGACCTTCAGGAGTGCGCTTTGCCCGCTGGGCGGTTGGAGCCATCCTGGCCGTTCGCCTGCTGGCCAGTCTGGAGCAGGGCGGGTGGTTCAGGCGCAAGGCCGATCGCCCCCCGCGCCGGCAGAGGAACGATCACGGCTGCCGATAAACTTCCATTCGTTGATCAATTGGCTCGGCCGAGGGCTGCAGGACGAGAAAAGACGCGGCCTCACGTGCAGTGAACGGAGTCAGCGGAGTCTTCACGCGCAGTTCCCTTCGCGCTTTGGTCCGAGAGAACGCCGCTGCACTCTGTTGACTCTGTTAACTCTGTGTGAGGCGATCCTTTTTTGCTTGGGTCCGTCACTTGCGCACCCCGATTGCGCCACAGGCGCGCAAAAGGAGACAGAGGGATGATTCGGTACGGACCGGCGGGGTTTCAGTACAAGGACTGGGAGGGCGTGGTGTATCCCGCCCCCAAGCCCAGGAAGTTCGATCCGCTGGCGTACCTGGCGGGGTATTTCGACACCATCGAGATCAACTCCACCTTCTACGGGCCGGCGGCGCCCAGGACGGTGCAGAGCTGGCTGCGGCGCACGGAGCACAACCCCCACTTTCAGTTCGCGATGAAGCTGTACCAGCGCTTCACGCACCAGCGAAAGACGGCGTGGACGCAGGCGGAGGTGGACGAGGTGCGGGCGGGCTTCGACCCCATGCTGGAGAGCGGAAAGCTGGGCGCGGTGCTGCTGCAGTTTCCCTGGAGCTTTCAGCGCACGGACGAGAACCGCGAGTGGCTGGCCGACGTCACAAAGACGTTCGGCCACTATCCGCTGGTGCTGGAGGTGCGCCACGCCACGTGGAACGAGCCGGCGTTCTTCGACGCGCTGGTGGAGCGTGGGATCGGCTTCGTGAACATCGACCAGCCGCTGTTCAGGAACAGCATCAAGCCCAGCGCGCACGTAACGTCGCCGGTGGGCTACGTGCGGGTGCACGGCCGCAACTACAAGGACTGGTTCCGCGAAAAGGCTGGCCGCGACGAGCGCTACGACTACCTGTACTCGCCCGCGGAGTTGAAGCCCTGGGCCGAGCGCACCCAAGAGATCGCCGCCGAGCCGCCCACGGAAGACGTGTTCGTGGTCACCAACAACCACTTTCGCGGCAAAGCCGTCACCAACGCGCTGATGCTGCAGTCGATGGTGGAAGGAAAGAAGGTGCCCGGGCCCCCGCCGCTCTTCGACGAGTACGGCGAGGTGCTGGCGGACTACGCCGAGCCGGCGGAGGTGGAAGCCGCGTCCCCGGCGGAAGAAGGCTGAACGGCACCACGTTCCAGCGTGGTAAAAAGATGAGCCGCGGAGAAGGTTTCTCCGCGGCTCATCCGTTTTCCGCGTCTCCGCCAAAGATCGGGCATGAGGGACTGGGACGGCTCCCGAGGGCTGGGTCTGGCGCAACCCGGCAAAGATCCTTCGGTCGCGCGCAAGTTTCTGTGGTTACGAAAGTTGCGCCGCTCGCGCTCCCTCAGGATGACACCGTGCCTCCGTTGGGAGCGGGGGAGTTTCAGCAACTCCCTCTCAGGCGTGCGCGGGGACGGCGGCCTGCAGGTACTGGGCGCTCACCCAGCCCGCGACGGGCGCGGTAATCTCCCGCCAGCCGTTCTGCTCCGCGACGGCCGTGACCACGGTACCCTTCGAAACCGTATCGATGGCGGCGTTGGCCTTGTCGGGTCCGCTGCGCACGTTGAGTGATTCCGCGGTGACGGTGAACTGCGCGGTGGGCACCGGCTGCAGGTACTGGCCGCTCACCCAGCCGGCCACGGGCGCGGTGATCTGCCGCCAGCCGTTCTGCTCGGCCACCGCCGTCACCACCGTTCCCTCGCGCACCGTGCCGACCGCCGCGTTCGACGTGTCCGGGCCGCCGCGCACGTTCAGCGCGCTGGCGGTGACGGTGAAGCGCTCGCCGGTTCCGGCCACCGGCGCCGGCGTCGCGGGCTGCGGCGGGATAACGGGCACGCCGTCCGTCGCGGCGATGACGCTCGCGCGCAGGATGGCCTCGAGCCTGGCGGCGTACCCGGCGATCGTCTGCGCCTTGTCGGTGCCGTTGATGATGCGGCGTGCGTTCACATAATCGCACTGCTCATCGTTGATGTACTTGGACAGACCTTTGCCCGTGAACGAGCCGTTGCGCATCCCCAGCGACATGATCTGGTAGGCGACGACGGGGTCCAGCGCCAGTTCCGGCTGGTAGAGCAGCCGGTTGCCCAGCTTTTCACCCATCGCCTTGTAGTTCCAGTCCCAGGTAAGCTGCACGTAGCCGCGGCCGTAGTACACGTTGGTGAACGCGTTCCCCCCGGCATCCGTGACCGTCACCGGCACGCCGTACTTGAGCCCCTTGCCCTTGCTGAACTCCTCGATGGGAAGCCAGCGGTCGGCGCACTCGTGCTTTACGGTGGCCAGCATGTAGGCCAGCCAGCGGATGTCGGTGATGTGCGGATCGCTCTCCGCGGCGCCCAGCAGCTTGTCGAAGCCGGCCTTGCGCTCCGGTTTGGTGATGGCGCCGAACGCGGCCTCGTACGCCGCGAAGAACGTTTGCCGGTCGATCTTCACGCGACTCGCTCCTGGAAAAACGGAGGATGAAAGGGGAGACAGCCGATGGGGAAGGCTTCTGCCGCGCGCCGGGCGGCGCGCGGGTGCAATCTAGCGGCTACCGCACGCACCACCAAGAGGTTCGGCCGGTGTCCGGCATCAAACGTTTCCGCGGCCGGTTGCGGCGTCTCCCCCCGTAGTCCACGCGGGCCGGAATCCTTGTCGGTACGGCGGATGGAAGGTAGATTCGAGGCCCCGTCCGGTTTTTTCCCGCCGCATCGGCATTCCGTTCCACGCGCCGTACCCAGGTTCATCGTCCATGCGCATCATCCTTTCGCTGCTGGGGCTTGCCCTGGCCGCGGCCGTGCCCGCCGCCGCGCAGGCGCCCGTCATCACCGAGCAGGGCGACCCCTCCGTCCGCGCCGACACCATCTACCGGCTGGCCGTGGACCCCGCGGACTACCCGGAAGAAGAGCACGTGCTGCTGCTGGACGACGGCGTGGTGCGCATGGAGCCCGACGGCACCGGCAGCCGCACCTACCGCACGGTGGTGCAGGTGCTTACGCAGGACGCGGCGGAGAACTGGGGCGAGCTGAGCTTTGGCTGGGACCTCAAGCGCGAGCGGCACCGGCTCAACTGGGTGCGCGTGATCGACGCGGCCACGGGACGGGTGATCAGCGACAAGCCGGTGCACGACCAGCAAAGCCTGGCACCGGTGGACTTTGACGCGCCGGTCTACACCGACCGGCAGACGCGCCGGGTGTCGCTGGGCGGGGTGCAGGCGGGGGTGATCGTGGACTACAGCTACACCACCGAAACGCTGCAATCGGTGCTGCCGGGCGACTGGATGGGGAGCTGGGGGATCCACACCGGCGCGCCCACCCTGCGGTCGCGCTACATCCTGGACGTGCCGGCGAGCTACCAGCCGCGCATGGAGGAGCGCAACCTCACCTTCCGGCGGCGCGAGCAGGTGCGCGACGGGCGCCGCGTGTACACCTGGGCCACGCACGACCTGCCCAAGATCGAGGCGGAACCGTTCGCCGCGCTGGACTCCAACACGGTGTACATGGGCCTGTCGTTCGCCGGGCGCACGGAGTGGGCGGACGTGGCGCGCTGGTACGCGGGCCTTTCCGCCGACCGCTACACGCTCACGCCGCAGATCGAGGCGCGGCTGGCGGAGGTGGTGAAGGACGCGCGCACGCTGGATGATTCGCTGCGCGCGGTGCACCGCTGGGTCGCCCAGGACTTCCGCTACGTTTCGCTGTCGCTGGGGATCGGCGGATACCAGCCGCGCACGCCGGAGGAGGTGATGCGCACGCAGTACGGCGACTGCAAGGACAAGGCGACGCTGTTCATCGCCCTGGCGCGGCGGATGGGGGTGAACGCGCACCCGGTGCTGCTGAACTCGTACGGCGGGGTGGACGCGGCCATGCCCTCCATCAACCAGTTCAACCACATGATCGCGGCGGTGGAGCGGCCTGGCGGGTACACCTACCTGGACCTGACGGCGGAGATCATTCCCTGGGGCGAGATCAACCCCAGCTACCAGGGCGCGTTTGGCCTGGTGGTGCATCCCGACGGCCGCGGCGAGCCGGTGACCTTTCCCCGGGCCCAGCCTGCGGACAACCGCATGGAGTCGCTGGTGGCGGGCGAGCTGGCGGAGGACGGCACCTTTACGGGCACGTTCACCACGGCCAGCACGGGCACGCTGCAGTACGGGCTGCGCGAGGCGTTCTCGGCGCGCATCAGCCCGCGCGACCGGCAGGAGATCACACGTAACCTGGCCCAGAACGTGTTCGAGGGTGCGCGCGGCGACAGCCTGGAGATCTTTGACGGCAAGGACCTGCGCGCGGTGCCGCGCACGCGGGTGTGGCTGTCCGGCGGGCGCGCGGCCACGCCGTCGGGCGGCACGCTGATCCTTACGCTGCCGTTTGGCAACGGCGCCAGCCGCGAGCTGATCGCGGAGCTGGAGTCGCGCGACGAGCCGCGCCGCTTCGACATCGACGTGGCGGACGTGATCGGGCCGGTGGAGACGGTGACGGAGTACCGCGTGACGCTGCCGGAGGGATACCGCGCGCGCCTGCCCCGCAACGTGGTGGCGGAAAGCGCGTTTGGCCGCTACACGGCGGAGTTCGCGCAGGAAGGCCGCGAGCTGCGCGTGGTGCGCCGCGTCGCGGGCCTTCGCGGCACCGAGCCCAAGGAGCGCCTTCCCGAGCTGCTCACCTTTCTGCGCGACATGAGCAAGGACGACGTGCAGTTCATCGTCGTGGAGCCCGCGGGGAGCTGACGCTGGCGGACCGCGATCGAAACACGCCGTCTTCGCGCTTCGCGGAGGCGGCGTTGTTACCGGGACCGCAAAAGATGGGGGCTCACACGGAGTCAACGGAGTCAACGGAGTTTTCTCGTGCCGTTTCCTCGTGCTCCGCGGGTAGAGGGCTGCTGCGCGATCGGGGGGAAGATTGCGCCCACTCCGCGAGCGATCGAAGCAGCATCGTTCACAGACTCCAATACCGTTTGAGCCACCGTCCGAACGCTGTTGCGGCACATCCTCCAAAGCCGTCATTTCTCGAAGGTTAAAGGAAAGCTAAAGCGTTAATGCGCAAAGATTTGAACGGATTAAACAAAACTCTTGTTTGTGGGGACCGGAGGTTGTATTCTATGGCTGCCTCTGCCCAGCGGGTCCCATTCCTTCCGCCTTGTTCCACAATCCCGTGCCCAGCCGCACTTTGCTCCTCGTCGACGCAAACGAGGACAGCCGCCTGATCTATGCCGCCGCGCTGCGCCATCACGGGCTTTCCGTGGTGGCGCACGAGTGCAGCGCGTCGGCGGTGGATCTGGCGCGCACGCACCAGCCGCGGGTGATCGTGCTGGGGCTGTCGTACGCGTCGGGTCCGGGGTGGGGCGCGCTGCGGGCGCTCAAGGAGGACCCGGTGACGGCATCCATCCCCATCGTGGCGGTGAGCACCACCGGGCTTGTGGAGCACCGCGAACGCGCCATGGCTATGGGCTGCGCCGCCTTTCTGGTCAAGCCGCTTCCCCCGCTGGAACTGCTCGCCGTCGCCCGCGAGATCATGCAGGCCGGCCACGCGGCCGTGGCCTGAGCCAATCCCCAAACACGCAGGTGTCGCGCGGAGGCACGGAGGCGCGGAGAAATCCTCTGCATATCTCCGCGTCTCGTGTGAACCTGTTCTTTTCCGCGATCGACAGACGAAGGACGATCGAGCTTCCTCGACCCGCTCGGTTCTCTCGTATGACGATCCGTTGCTGTTCTCCGCGCCTCCGCGTCCTCCGCGTCTCCGCGTGAGCTCTTTTCCGTGGCCGATGTAAGAAACCCTCCCCCGATGTCTCGGAGGAGGGTTTCTCGTTTTTCTGGAGCCGTGCGGATCAGGTCGCGTTCGCGGGCTCGCGGTAGCGGGCCAGGACTTCGAGGAAGACCTTGGACGACCGGGCAAAGGCGCCGCGGCGGCGCAGCTCGGTGGGGCTGCTGCCCACGAACTTCTGCGTTACGCGCCGCAGGCCGCTGTCGGATGAGTAGCCGCAGGCGTGCGCCACGGACAGCACGGTGCGGCCCGGGTCGTCCAGCAGCTCGGCGGCGAGAAGGATGCGCATCCACGCCAGCAGCTTGCGCGGTGGCGGAAGCTCCGCGCGCTCGCACCAGCGCAGCAGCGTGCGGCGGCTCAGGCGAAGCTGGCGGGCCAGATCGCGCCCGTGCCCGCCCACCGCCACCACCTCGGCCGCCGCGTCCACGATGGCGCGGGCGCGGCCCGGGGTGTCGGCCGGCAGCACCTGCTCCAGCAGCGCCTTGAGCGGCCGGCCCTGCGCCGCGCGAAAGCGCTGCACCATGGCCTGCGGCGTGTCGTCGTGGGCGATGGAGATCACCTGCACCACGCCCCACTTGCCCAGCGTGCGAAGGTCCTCGAGCCGGTTGGGCTTGATCTCCATGGCCGCGAAAACGGCCGTGGAGGGGAACTCCACCAGCAGCGACTTGAGGCTGGGTGAGGGGCCGCCGGCGCCGGTGACGTCCTCGTACGGGTTTACCACCACCAGGGCGCTGGGCGGAGAGTCGCGCACCGCCTCTTCCAGCGACGGCCAGTCGGGCACCGCCTGGAACGTGTACTCCTTGCCGGCAACCTTGCGTACCCGCTCCCGGAAAGCCTCGTTGCTGTGCAGCACCAGCAGAGGGCGTGCGCCGATCTTCATCTTGCCTGTCTGTGTGGAGGGTTGTGGATCCATCCGCGAGGCCCGGGCCCCGCGCCTGTAACAGCCACCAGCGACGCGTTCAGCGTCCGCACCAGGTCCATCGCGAACGTTTCCGCGGGCTCCGCGGCCTCGGCCGGCTCCGCCGCGGCGGCGCGGGCTTTTACGCCGCGGGTGCGGCGCACCTGGTCCAGCACGGATTCCGCCGTGAGCAGCACCTTGGCCTCGCCGCGCTCGCGGGCCACCTGCACCGCCCGCTCCGCCGCCGCCTGGGCGCGCTCGTGCTCGCCCAGCATGGCCGCGCCGCGGGCCAGCTCCAGCATGACCGTCGCCGCGTTCTCCGGGCTTTGCGTGCGCGACATGCGGTCCCACACGTCTTCCCAGGTCTGCTCGAAGATGCGCCGCTCGCCCGCGCCGGCGGCCGCGCGCACCAGGTTGGCCTGCGCCATCACCCGCTCCTCGCGGCGCTGCATGTGGTGCACGAGCGCCTGCAGGACGGTAAGCGCGGGACGGAACCGCCCGCGCTCGATCCAGAAGTACGCCACGTCAGCCGCCAGAAACACCAGCCGCGGGTGCTCGGGCCCGTACATCTCGAACGCCTGCCGCGCCAGCCGCTCCGCCTCCTGCGCCTGCCCCATGTCCGACGCCACGGTCGCCAGGTCGTGCAGCGCGGAGCCCTGCAGCCCGCGCAGCGAGTGCCGGCGGGCCGTGCGCAGCGCGCGCAGCAGAAAGCGGCGCGCCGCGGCCAGCTTGCCGCGCTGCAGGTACAGCGTGCCCAGCCCCAGGAACGAGATGGAGTAGGTGGACCAGTCGCCGCTCTGCCGCGCCAGCGCCACGGCGCGGCGGTACCACGTTTCCGCCCGCGGGTACTCCGCGCGGCGCCGCGCCAGCCGGCCCACGGCAAAGCTGAGCGCCGCCTCGTGCGGCATCACCACCGCCGCGCCCTGGGAAAAGGCGATCGCCGTCTCCAGGTGGCCGTTCTGGTCCGCCCACAGCGCCACGTGCTGGCACGCCACCGCCACCTGCTCCGCCGTGGCCCCCTCCGGCGCCCCCGTCATCCGCACCAGCGCCAGCAGCGCCGTCTCCAGCTGCAGGTCCGCGTCGGCCGCGCGCAGCAGGGCGGCCAGCCCCTCGTCCGCGCCGGGCTCGAACAGACCCGCACGATGCTCCGGCGGCGTGGCGCTCCACGCGTAGACGTCGCGCGCCAGCTGAAAGAGCAGGACCCCCAGCGGCCCGTCCATCTCGTTCAGAACGGCCGCGCCCTCGAACGCCTCGCCGCCGTGCAGAATGGCGGGGGGCGTACGCCAGCGCCGCGCGGTTCTCCGGACGGGGGGTACAAGACGGCTGGATCGCATGGGGGCTGCCGCGGGAAGATCCGGAAAGACGGGAGTATCCGGGGTGGGATGATAACGCGTATCTCCTTTCCACGCCATAGTGTTGCGTACGTCGCACCTGTCGCGGCGGCGGCGGGAGAAGGTAGTTTTTTACACCGTATGGGCCCCAAGTGTGCTCCGTTGGCGTGGTACTTTCAGTACCGCACCTCAAGGGACACCGGCGTTCCCTTGTGGACAAAGTGGATATGCGCGCGGAAGCGGATGCAACCCATGCGTTTCCGTCACCGCACCCGGGGACTGGGGCAACACGCAGGCGTCAGGGTCGCTAAATGCGAAATCGTCTGATAAAGATATTCACAACGGCAGCGTCACGTCTCCGTCGCTCGCGAACTGAACGCGCGGCGCCCGGCGGAGCGGGCGCCGTGCGTCATCGCACGCTCATGCGCCGGTGGCGATGCGGCGCAGGTCGTCGATGATGCGGTCCACGAAGCGGGGAACGTTGGGCCCGCCGCGGTCCAGGTCGATGGCCTGCAGCGCGCTGGCGGCGTCCACCAGCGTCCCCTGCTCGTCCGCGAAGCCGGGCGTGCGCAGGTCCAGCTCCGCCATCTGCAGGCCGATGTCCGCCAGCAGCGCGCGGATGGTGAGCAGCCGCTTTCCGCGGTCCATGGGCGGGTCTGCCTTGAGCGCCTCCAGCGCCCCGATGGCCTGCTGGCACAACCGTACGAACTCCGGGGGATGGGCGGCGGCGGGCATCGGATCAGTCATGGCGCGTCCGGAGCGAAGGCGATCAAAAGGGGACGGGCATCCCACGTACTCTCGTACTCTCGTACTCTCGTACTCTCGTACTCTCGTACTCTCGTACTCTCGTACCTTCGTACCTTCGTACCTTCGTACCTTCGTACCTTCGTACCTTCGTACCTTCGTACCTTCGTACCTCACCTCACGCCCGCCCCCGCTTCCCCAGCCGGGGCACAACCACCGCCAGCGCCACCACCAGCAGCAGCCCGCGGAATCCGTACTGCACGTACGGCGGCTCGCCCTCGGGGGTGAAGGTGGAGAGCAGGTAGCGGTCGGCCAGGAACAGCGCGGCCAGCGTGAGGGCGATCAGCAGCCCCAGCACCGCGGGGCGCACCGTCGTATCCACCGCCGCGTGCGTCTCGTCGTCGATGCGCACGTCCTTGGTTTCGCGCAGCAGCAACGTCCCCAGGATAAAGGTGATGATCGCCACCGCCACCGGGTACAGCAGCCCCGCGTACTGCGCCGCCACCGGAAAGCCCTCCGGCCTGGCCGTGGCGAACGCCACCACCACCGTCGCGATCACCGGCAGAAATCCGCCAAAGTAGCCGTTGCCCACGTGGTAGGGCAGCGAGACGCTGGTGTAGCGCACCCGCGCCGGAAAGCTCTCCACCAGGAACGCCGCGATGGGCCCGTAGACGATGGTGACGAAGATGACGAGGACGAACACGCACGCCGTGAGCGCCACCGCGTTGTAGGTGCCCCCCGCCGGCGTGAACCGCCACATCAGCTGAAAGATGGGGATGATGAAGATGGCGCCCAGCAGGTTGCCCGCCATCATCACCTTCTTGCGCCCAATGCGGTCCGACAGCGCGCCAAAGACGATGAAGAACGGCGTGGCCAGCACCAGCGCCACCGCGATGATCGTCCGCGTGTCGACAAAGCTCACCTTGCCCACGTTCTCCAGCCAGGTGAGCGCGTAGAACTGGCCCGTGTACCAGATCACCGCCTGCCCCGCCGCCGCGCCCCACAGCACGATCAGCATGGTCTGCCACCGTCCCGCGCTGCCAAAGCTTTCCGCGATCGGCCGCGTGGACGTTTTGCCCGCCGCCTTCATCTGCGTGAACAGCGGGCTCTCCCGCAGGCGCATGCGGATGAACAGCGACACCAGCACCAGCACGGAGCTGAGGAGAAACGGCACGCGCCAGCCCCAGCGCTCCCAGTCTTCCGCCGGCATCACCGAGCGCACCGCCAGAATCACCAGCAGCGAGACCAGCAGGCCCAGCGTGGCGGTGGTCTGGATGAACGCCGTGTAAAAGCCGCGCCGGTTGTCGGGCACGTGCTCGGCCACGTACGTCGCCGCGCCGCCGTACTCGCCGCCCAGCGCCAGGCCCTGGACAAGCCGAAGCAGCAGCAGGATGATGGGCGCCGCCACGCCGATGGTGGCGTACCCCGGCAGCAGGCCGATGATGAACGTGGCGCCGCCCATGATGAGCAGCGTGACCAGAAAGGCGTACTTGCGGCCGACGAGGTCGCCGATGCGGCCGAAGAAGAGCGCGCCGAACGGCCGCGCCGCGAAACCGGCCGCGAAGGTCGCCAGCGTCTGCACCAGCGCCAGCGTGGTGTTGCCCTGCGGAAAGAAGGTGCCGGCCAGGATGGTGGCCAGGCTGCCGAAGATGTAGAAGTCGTACCACTCGATCATCGTCCCCACGGACGACGCGGCGATCACCTTCCAGATGGTGCGCGTGTCCGACGGCTGGTGGTCGGACGCCGCGGCCGTGTGCGCGGGGAGCGGGGCTTGGGCCATCGGTTTCTCCGAGGGGTGGATGAGGGGGCGCGGGCGGCGCGTGCGCGCGGTTCCGGCCCGGCGTGGCTGGCGAGCGAACGTCCGTTCCCCTGCTGATGCAACACGATTGCCGCAACGCGGGATTCCGGCAAGGCCGCAGAACGCGCAAAGCCCGTCCGGTGGCCGTCCACCCGTCCCCGCGGCGGCGGCTCAGGACCCGGGATGATCGCCGGGCCCGCTCTCATACGGCCTTTGAGCGCACGATCGCTTCCACGCAAGGATTTCTGGTGCTATAGATAACGTACCTTCGCAGTCCTCCTCTCCCACCACGAAAGGCTCCCATGCGCAAGATCCTGCTCGCAGCCGCCCTTCTCCTCTCCGCCGCCGCCTGCGGCAGCAGCCCCACCGCGTCCGCCACCGCGGCCGACATCCAGATGAACCTGAGCGAGGACGACGGCCGGCCGCCCCCGGTCTGCACGCGGTACGCGCTGGCCGGCGGCCACCGCACCTGTGAGGAGCAGCCCACGTATTAGCTCGCCCCGAACGGCTCCCATCGCTCGCCGGGCACGCGCGGCCCGGCGGCGATCCCAGCTGCGGGGATCACGGGGTGATCCCGTCCGCTGGCATACGGTCTCGCGCGGAAGGGCGCGGAGACGCGGAGGAAGGTCCTCTCTGCGCCTCCGCGCCCTTCCCGTGAGACGTTCGTTTTCAGGATTCGGCACCAGCGTTCCCGCCACACGAATGTGTCCGGCGCCCTCGTCGCGCGGCGCCCGGTCTGAGCCTTGCGGCGGCTCCGCGTCGCGGCATACCATGGCGCGACGCCAGCCGCCGCCCCGAGCGCATTCCGATCGCCCAACCGCCGGAGAACCGCCGCATGTCCACGGAGAGCACGCTCGACTCCCTTCTGACCGAAGACCGCGCCTTTCCGCCGCCGCCGGCGTTTACCGCCCAGGCCAACGCCAGCGACCCGCGGATCTACGCCGCCGCGGACGCCGACCCCGAAGCGTACTGGGCGGAATGGGCGCAACGGCTGCACTGGTTTGCGCCGTGGGAGCGCGTGCTGGACTGGCAGCCGCCGTACGCAAAGTGGTTCGTGGGCGGCCGGCTGAACGCATCGTACAACTGCCTTGACCGGCACGTGGAAGAAGGACGCGGCGGCAAGACCGCGCTGCTGTGGGAGGGCGAGCCGGGCGACACGCGCACCTACACCTACGCCGACCTGCACCGCGAGGTGTCGAAGGCCGCGAACGCGCTCAAGAAGATGGGCGTGACCAAGGGCGACCGCGTCGCCATCTACCTGCCGATGATCCCCGAAGCCGCCATCGCCATGCTGGCCTGCGCCCGCATCGGCGCCGCGCACTCGGTGGTGTTCGGAGGATTCAGCGCCGAGAGCCTGCGTGACCGCATCCGCGACGCGGAGTGCAAGGTCCTCATCACCGCGGACGGCGGATACCGGCGCGGCGGCATCGTCGCCCTCAAGCGCGCCGCGGACGAGGCGGTGGAGCAGGAGGGCGGATGCCCGTCCATCCAGCACGTCCTGGTGGTCCGCCGCCACGGCTCCGACGGCGATTCGCTGGGCGGCGCCGGGATGAAGGAGGGCCGCGACCACTGGTGGCACGACGTGGTGGAATCCGCCGATGCCGACTGCCCCGCGGAGCCGATGGATGCGGAGGACCTGCTGTTCATCCTCTACACCAGCGGCACCACGGGCAAGCCCAAGGGGATCATGCACAGCACGGGCGGCTACCTGACCCAGTGCCTGGCGACCACCAACCTGGTCTTCGACCTCAAGGACGACGACGTCTACTGGTGCACGGCCGACGTGGGATGGGTGACGGGCCACTCGTACATCGTGTACGGCCCGCTGGCCAACGGCGCGACGGTGCTGATGTACGAGGGTGCGCCCGACGCACCTGACCGCGGGCGGATGTGGAAGATCATCCAGGACTACCGGGTGACGATCTTCTACACCGCGCCGACGGCGATTCGCGCGTTCATGAAGTGGGGCACGGAGTGGCCCGCGAAGTACGATCTTTCCACGCTGCGGCTGCTGGGCACCGTGGGCGAGCCCATCAACCCCGAGGCGTGGGTCTGGTACCACCAGAACATCGGCGGCGCGCGCTGCCCCATCGTGGACACGTGGTGGCAGACGGAGACGGGCGCCATCATGATCACCCCGCTCCCCGGTCTTACCGAAACCGTCCCCGGCAGCGCGACCACGCCCTTCCCCGGCATCCGCGCCGACATCCTTTCGCTCAAGGGCGAGCACATCCCGACGGGCGGCGGATTTCTGGCCATCCGGCGCCCCTGGCCCAGCATGCTGCGCGGCATCTGGGGCGATCCGCAGCGCTTTGTGGAGACCTACTGGAGCAAGTGGGCGGGCGAGACCGTGGGGGCGGGGGATGATTCGCAGCCCGGCGAGAGCGTCTACTTTCCCGGCGACGGCGCCAAGCGCGACGAGCGCGGCAACTTCTGGGTCATCGGCCGCATCGACGACGTGCTGAACGTCGCCGGCCACCGCATCGGCACGATGGAGGTGGAGAGCGCCCTGGTCGACCACCCCTCCGTCGCCGAAGCCGCCGTCGTGGGCAAGGCGCACGAGTTGAAGGGCCAGGCCGTCGCCGCGTTCGTCACGTTGAAGGAGGGCATCGAGGCCACCGACGCGCTGATGAAGGAGCTGAGCGACCACGTGGTGCGGAAGATCGGCGCCATCGCGCGCCCCGACGCCATCCTGTTCGCCGGCGACCTTCCCAAGACGCGCAGCGGCAAGATCATGCGCCGCCTGCTCAAAGACATCGCCGAAGGCCGCGCCCTCGGCGACACCACCACCCTCGCCGACCCCACCGTCGTCGCGCGGCTCAAGGACGACTACGAGGCCAAGGAAGGCTGACGATTACGTCGGTGTAGGCGACAAGAACGGGCGCTCCTCACATGAGGGGCGCCCGTTGCAGCGCGGGAGACTTGCCCTCACAGCAAAGCACCGCAACTAGCCAGAATGCGGCGACGGTGAATGGATGGCTACGACTCGGCCGCCTTCAACCAGCGGTCGTCAAGGTGGAAGTTACGCAGCGGCTTAGGAACGCGTTTCGGATTGACCCGCTCGAGCAAATGGATCTGGAAGTGAGGGGGCGCGTTTTTCCCGGAGTTCAGCGCTAGCTTCCACTCGCGCGTAACCCATCTTGACGCTTGGGCGTGACGAGACCAGAAGAGCAGGAATGTCTCGCGGGTGGTGATTTCTTTCTCCAATCTTGCCTCATATCGCTCACCCATCCTCAATCCATCCCGATCCACGAAGAAGTCCACACCCGTAAACGCTTCAAGGGAGGAAACACGCTGGTAGACATCAGCCATGTCCTTGCTGGCGTATGAAACAAAGGCGCGATCCGGTGCCTGAGTCTGACTGGATATCCGCTCGCCAGAGAGGGTGCTCCCGATCGCTACGGATAGGGAGATCTGCCCGACATTGAACCCATCAATCGTTGCTTTCAGCGTCAGCACGATCTGGCGCTCGGCCGCGTCGGCGGGGACGCGTATCGTGAAGTCCAGAACATTGTACTCGCCGTCCCACTCAAACGACTGCGTGGGATCCGGCACCTCCAGGCCGGAAGCGAAGAGTTCGACCGCGACGGGTGCGCCGCGCTTCCAGCGAGCAGCGAAGGCCGTCTTGACGCCCAGTTTTGGCGGACTGCTCTCTAAATCCTGTGAGAGCCGGTGCTCGGCCTGCTTTTCAAAGGCTTTGACGTATGCGGCGAACGTGACGAGGTATTCGTTTCCCGGCTGAACCTGCTTCGGCGCCGAAGCGCCTAGCAGGACCGGCTCAGGAGCCGCTGGAGGCACATCCGATCCGACGGGTTGCGGCTTGTCCACCGGGTAAAACTCGTGTATTGGACTTGACGGCCCGCGCGGTTCACGTGGCTCACGCGGTCCACCGTCATCGAGCCCCGCGATCGCGGAGACGGGGGTGATGATTCCGACATCATGTCTGTTCAGCTTGCTCAGACGCGGGATCAAGTTCTCAGCGGTGCTCGAAATATCGAGAAGATTGTAGTATTCAGCGAAATGCTGCTTCAGTTCGCTCGAGGGACTGCTCGTTCCAGGGGAAACATCCGCCAGCGGGATGTGGGAGACTTCCAACCTGATCAGCCCGTCTTGGGGGAGAAGCGCTGGCAAATCTTCGCGCTCACCTGTTCCCATGCGAGCGCGGCTAATATCCAGCGAATCGCCAGGCAACTGCATGGTCCACGTCAGCTCGCTGGCAAGGCGAATATCCTGGCGCCCATCAAACTCCCAGAGTGCCTCGCCGCCCATCCTGCTTGCATAACCAGAATCGAGCGAAATCCGTGCGAGCACCAGGGGATTGGGCGAGTAGCTCAGGAGTCCTGGAGAAAGCCTGGAGCCGGTAACCAACGTCAGGTCGAGAAGCTCCTCGGCGGAGGAGCTTCTGGGCCTTAACTCCGTGTTCGCACCCGAGCCTTCTCCGAAGTTCAGAACCCACCCTTCCAGCGGCAGATCTCGTTCGAAGCCCGGGCTGAGAAGCCTGGCGATGTACGGCGAACTCGTGTGCTGATGATAGGGGTCGATGTGACCAGACGTGTTCGGCAGCAGCGCATGCACCACCCCCGCGGCATGATCGGGTACGAAGACGAACATCCCCCGGAACGTGACCTCGAGTGTAAACATGAAGGCTCCTCATGGAACGCGGTTCATGCTATGCCATGCCCTTCATCATAGTTGTAATTCGGAAGCACATCCAGCATTCTGAGTGCGCGGTCCGTTTCTTCATCGCATCCTCCAAGGTCCACCCTCCGGTTCGCTGGGCTCCTGCGGTTCGTCCGCATAGGCGCCTGCATCCCCGGCGTGCCGTCGGGAAAATCAACGCTCCCTGTCCATCAACAGTCTTTGATGCGCTCTACGCCCAAGCGCGAGGGGCGACTGCAATGCTTGACTCGCGCCCCCCGCGCGTTCATTCGTGGATGGCCGCACTTGGATCCACTCTCCATCCTTCATGACGGACATCCCACCATGAGCAACGGTATTCTGCCGACCCAGGCACCCACGGATGCCACGCCGGGAGGCGGCCCGGGAAGCCGGTTCGTGCCCAAGGCGTTCATTCTGGGCTTTGGCGCGCTGCTGACCGCGACGGTGCTGCTGGTGTTCTACCTGCTGCTGGCACTGTGGCCACAGCCCACGCCATCGACGGAACCCATCCGCACGGAAACCACGGCAGGCCCACGCTCCTGGCAAGCGATGTTTGACGCCGTCGACAGCGTTCGCGCCGCGGACAGCGCCCGCAGGGCCGACAGCGTGCGCACCGCGGCCGCGGCGTCTCGTCCGGCGGATTCGGCCGCGGCGGCGCGTCTGCGGGATTCGGCGGCAGCGGCAGGGGCCGGAGACAGCGTGGGCACGGCGGGGGTGGCACCTCGTCCCGCGGGTTCAACAGCGGCCCGCGCCGGCGGTACATCTGCATCGGGAAGTACTGCCGCCTCGGGGACTACCGCCGATACGCGTACTTGCAAAGGCCGCCTGGAGCAGGCGTGGACGCGCAAGGACAAGCCGGCACCGGCCGCTTGCGTGCGGTTGTTCGGGCGCGACTTCCTGCTATGGGACGAGCAGCGGCTGCTGATGCTGGTGCTGCTGGGTGGCGCGCTGGGCGGGCTGCTGCACGTGCTGCGGTCATTCGGGTGGTACGTGGGCAACCGTGAGCTGGTGATGAGCTGGCTGCCGCGGTACGTGCTGCTGATCACCACCGGGGCAGGGCTCGCGTTCGTGTTCTACGTGGTGGTGCGGGGCGGGTTCTTTTCCCCCGGCACCAGCTTCGAGAACACAAGCCCCTTCGGATTCATCGCGTTTGCCACGCTGGTGGGGCTGTTCAGCGAGCAGGCCATCCTCAAGCTGAAGGAGATTTCCGAGACACTGCTGTCCAAGCCGGCAAAGGGGGCCGACGCGGCGCCACAGGGCACTGCACCCAGCACCACCGCCACGAACACCGATGCCGCCGGCGCGGGAGCAGTCGCGCTCAAGATCTCCAACGTCGTTCCGGCGAGAGACCAGCAGGGCGCCGTGACCCGCGACTTCACCATTCAGGGGACCGGGTTCGTGGCGCAGCCGGAGGTTTTCGTCAACGATGCGAAGGTGACTTCCACCTTCGTGAGCGCGACGGAATTGAAGTTGGAACTGGGCGCGATCCCCGCGGAGGGCACGGTGCTGAAGCTACGGGTGCGCAACCCTGATAGCCGTGAATCCACCTTCGATTACACCGTTCCTGGTCCGGCCGCTGGCTGAGTGCCGAGCGCGGTTGCAACCTGGCGGGTTGACCAACAAAAAGAGGCGCGGCGATTTTGCCGCGCCTCTTCTGTTGCCTCAGGGCATGCTCGTGAGCTCAAGGCCCTCGCGCCCTCCGCTCCAGCGCGTACACGTAGTCGCCCAGCGGCGAGCCGTCGTTGTCGGCGGCGTTGGCGGCGGCGGAGAAGGTGACGGGACCGGTGGCGGGGGCGGTCCAGAGGACGGACCACTCGGCAGCACCGGGGGCGGCGAGGCGGGATCCGGGCTCGGTGTGGCCGGCGTAGCGGATGCCGGCGGTGGTTTCCACCTTCACCGCCGTGGAGCCCGCCGCCACGGCGAGTTCGCCAGCCTGGGCGCCGGCGGCGGTGCGGGCGGAAAGCTGAAAGCCGGCGGCGGCCATCCGCGGGCGGCGCAGGCGCACGATCAGGCGATAGGCCTGTCCGGGCGTGTAGCGCTCGGGCAGGCCTTCGATCGTCAGGGAGCCGGCGGGGTCGTTCTGCTCGTTGCCGAAGTGGCAGGCGATGCAGGTGGGCTCGCCGAATCCGCCCGTCGTCCCCGGCGGCGCGCCGTACGGATAGACGCGGCCGTGCACACGCGCGGAGCCCGCCGCGGCGAGGATTGCGGCGGCGGCAAGCGACAGGGGAAAAACGGCGAGCGCACTCCGGAGCTTCATCTTCCCAGACTTCGGCGCGAGGTTCAGGGGCTTGGGAGGGATGGCCGATGATAGCTACATCACGTCGGGCGGATTGTCGAGGGCCGGGGGCTGAGATCCGGGTATCCGCCGGCTTTTACGGATGTGCCTCACACGGAGTCAACGGAGTTAACGGAGTGCAGGCGGAGGGGTGAGATTCAGGGTTCGCGGGTATCGGTCCGGGCAGGCAGGGGAAGTTGGCTGTGGTTGACAATGGGCCGATGTACAGGTCATTTGGCGGATGATGGAGGGACCGGGGCGGCGGTGCGGCGCCCCGGCGTTTTTTCGTATCAGCGCGGATGGATGCGGATGGGCGACGGGACAGTGGCGGAGCGGCTGCGGCTGGGGCACATCATCTACAGCAACTGCTTTCCGGTGCACGCGCGACTGCTGGACGTGGGCGCGCCGGAGTGGATCGACATCGTGCAGGGCGTACCGTCGCACCTGAACGCGCTGCTGGAGCGCGGCGAGATTGACGTGGCGCCGTGCTCCAGCATCGAGTTCGCCCGCAACGCGCACCGCTACCGCGTGCTGCCGGACCTGGTGATCGGCGCACGGGGTCCGGTGCGCAGCATCATCTTCGCGACCACGCGGCCGCCGGAGCAGCTGGACGGCGCGCTGGTGGCCATGCCCACGGCATCCGCCACCTCCGTGGTGCTGCTGAAGGTGCTGCTGCGGCTGCGCTGGGGCGTGCAGCCGCGCTTTCGCTGGTTCGACCAGGCGGCGGAAGATCCGTTCGCCGCGGGCGCCGACGCGGCGCTGTTCATCGGCGACGTGGCGCTGCAGGCGGACCTGTATCCGCGGGTGCCGCATCGCTTCGATCTGGGCGCGGAGTGGTGGGCGCACACGGGGCTGCCGTTCGCGTTCGCCGTCTGGCAGGCGGGCGGCGGCTCGGACGACGCGTTGCGGCGGCTGCACGCCGCACTGCTGGAATCGCGCGCCTACGGCCACGCCCACCGCGCGGAACTCGCGGCTCGCTGGGCGGATCGGTTCGGGTTTGACGCCGCGTTCCTGGACGGCTACTGGCGCGACCTGTCGTACGAGCTGGACGCGCCGATGCTGGAGGGGCTTACCACCTTCTACCGCCTGGCCGCGGAGATCGGCGAGATTCCCCAGGCACCGCGCCTGCGCTTTGTATCCGTCAAAGATCCGCACGTGGCGATCGGCTGACCGGCGGCGACCTCGTCCTGGCGGGAACGGTCGGATCGGGGCGGATGATCCACATCCAGTTCCACAACGTGCCCGGCTGAGCGCGGGCCTTGGCGGGCCGCGCGAGTGTGTACATCTTTCAGGGGCCGCGCCGGTGCATCCGCCGGCGCGGCTCTCGTTCTCTCGCGGAATCAACCGTGAACTCCCATCCCCTTCCCTGCCTCCGCGGCGCTCTTCGCCGCGGACCGGCCCTTTGCGCGCTGGTGGCCGCGCTGGGGCTTTCCGTCGCGCCGCTGGACGCGCAGTCGCGTCATCAACCGCGTCCGCCTCTCCGGCCCTTGTCGACGGACACCGCCGCGGGCGTGCGCGTGTGCGCCGGCGGCGACGTGACGCTGGGCACCAACCTCGACACCACCTGGGTGCACACCGCCCGTGCGCGGCTGGGCCGCCGCGTGGCCGCGCTGCCGTCGCCGGACTCGCTGCTGGCGCCGCTGCGGCCGCTGCTGGAGGATGCGGACATCGTGCTGCTGAACGTGGAAGCGGCCATCGGCGAGGGGCGCATCAACCGCCAGAAGTGCGCGCGCGGATCCACGGCGTGCTTCGCCTTTCGCTCGCCGGTGGCGGCGGCGGGGGCCATGCGGCGGGTGGCGCCGGAGCAGGCGCGGGTGATTGGCAACGTGGCCAACAACCACGCCCGCGACGACGGCGACATCGGCCGCCGCAACACCATCCGCCACCTGGACGACGCTGGCGTGCAGGTGACGGGGATGGACACCATCGCCACGCCCGTGGTCACCGAACGCGGCGACACGGTGGCGTTCCTGGGCTACGCGCAGTGGACGGGGCCGGACCCGCGCGACCTGCCCGCCGTGCGCCGGCAGGTGCGCCGCGCCGCGGACGCGTACGCGCGCGTGGTGGTGACCATGCACATGGGCGCGGAGGGGCGCGGCCGGCAGAACACGCCCAACGCGCGGGAGATGTTCGTGGGCGAGGACCGTGGCAACGTGGTGGCGTTCGCGCGCGCGGCGGTGGAGTCCGGCGCGGACCTGGTGATCGGCCACGGGCCGCACGTGATGCGCGCGGCGGAGTGGCGCGACGGCAAGCTGGTCTTCTACTCGCTGGGCAACCTGGTGACGTACGGCCCGTTCACCATGAGCGAGCCGCTGAACCGGGGCGGCATCGCCTGCGCGGTCCTGGGCCGCGACGGCGCCATCCTTTCCGCGCAGCTGCGATCCACCGTGCAGCGGGTGCCGGGGCTGGTTTCGATCGATTCCACACATCGCGCCGCCGTGCTGACGGACTCGCTGGGCCGCATCGACATGCCGTCCACCGCCGCGCGTCTGGATCGCTACACCGGCGAGGTGCTGCGCCCGGACGGCACGCCGCTCCCGCGCGCGCTGCCCGGGATCCCCGCGCCCGCCGTTCAGCCCGACTCCGTGGCGCCGCGCAGGCGTGGAGCGCGGCGGCGGAGCCCGTAACCGACTGGGCCTCACACGGAGTCAACGGAGTTAACGGAGTTTTCTCGTGCCGTTTCATCGGGCTTCGGTCCGAGGAAACACGACAAAGCAACTCCGTTAACTCCGTTGACTCCGTGTGAGCTATTTCTTGTGATGGATGAAAAACGAAGAAGCCGGCTCCCTTGCTCGGGAGCCGGCCTCATCGTGATCTGCATCGACCGAAGACGGAAGATCAGCTGCGCGGGCGCGTGGCGCGAGGGACCGCGGGGGTGCCCTGGCGAGGCGCGGGGGCGCGCTGGGCCACCGTGGCGGCCGTGCTGTCGATCTGCGAGCCGAACACGCGGCGCACGCCCATCCAGGCGCGGACCAGGTTGCTCTGCGGGCGGTCCAGGTTGCTTTCGGTGATCTGGCCGCGGCCACTGCTGGCGTGCACGTACCGCCCGTCGCCCACGTAGACGCCGATGTGCGTTACCCGGCCGCCGCGGCCAAAGGTAAGCAGGTCGCCGGGGCGCAGCATGGAGCGTTCGCGGGGAATCTCCGTCCCCACGCGCGCCTGCTGGGCGGCGGTGCGCGGCAGGTTTACGCCAAAGGCGCGGGCCAGGTACTGGGTAAAGCCGCTGCAGTCAAAGCCACGGGTGCTGGTGCCGCCAAAGACGTAGCGGATGCCAAGCTGCTGGCGGGCGAACGCGACCACGGAGTCGCGGCGGGCTTCCATGCCAAAGCGGGGCGAGTCGTCGCTGGGTACGGGGCGGCCTTCCTGGGCCACGGCCACGACGGGAAGCAGTAGAACGGAAAAGAACAGCGCACGCAGCGCGGTGGTCCGGGACATCGTTTTCGGGGATTCGGGTCCGCGTTCCCGGCGCCGGGAAACAGCTGGCCGGGTGGCGTCGGTCCCTCGCAAGGGAGAATGACGACCGCGGCGGCGCCGGACGGATACAGCAGCACTGCTGTTGGATGGGGCGGCAACCTACGCCCGGCCGTGAGGCCCGTCAACACCTTCGGGGCGAACGAATCTCTATCCCGTTGCGCCCCATCGACTTGCGATCCGGTCTTCGGGGCGGCGGAAAGGGCGGACGGGCGGGCGTTCTTGTGACGATGCCCATCGCCCGCTACCATGGCCGCACGTTCCCGCCGATCCACCAGATCATCGTGCATCGGCGGATGATCGAGCGAACAGAAGGACGCGTGTGATGAACGAGATGCAGACGTTTACGGACCTGTTCGCGGGCACCGTGGCGAACGGGCTGTGGAAGGCGACGCTTACCGCCATCGTCTTTGGTGCAGGCGGGCTCGCGCTGGGCGTGGGGCTGGTCGTATTCGCGGGGCGGCGGGGGATGCTGCGGCGCGACCCGCGGCCGTGGGGGTGGGTGGCGCGGATGAACTACGTGTACGTGCCGGTGGTGCTGATGCTGCTGTGCGCCTCGCTGGGGAGCGTGTACAGCGCGCACCGGGTGGTGCGCACCGCCATCGACCGCACCACCGACCCGGCGATCTCCTACGCACGCTCGTACCTTCCCGCGCTGCAGACGGCGCTGAACGAAAAGCTGGGCAAGCCCCGCGGCTCCGTGGCCACGGTGGAAACGCTGGTCGCCGAGCAGATGTCCGGCGAGCGCGTGCGCAACCCGCTCGTTCGCCAGGCCCTGTACCGGCTGAACCTGGCGCTGGTGCACCACGCGCTGGACCAGGTGCAGGTGCCGGACGGCGCGCGCGGCGCGGTGAACGCGCTGCGCCACGCAGACCTGACCGACCTCGACGCGCAGTCGTTCCAGAGCCTGCCGCGGGCGCTGCACGGCGCGGCCAACTCGTTCTTCTTCGCCAAGTACCTGTTCGTGTGGACGCTCTTCGCGCCGTTCCTGCTCATCCCCGTCGCCGAGCACCTGGCGCACGCCGGCTACCGCTGGCACCGCCGCCGCGCCGCCGCGCATCCCCATCCACAACCCTGAGCGACCCCATGCGCCTGCGCCTCGCCTGCTTTGCCGCGCTCCTGATCGCCGTCCTTCCGCTCCAGGCCACCGCCCAGGCCGACATCGCCGGGTTGCGGCGGTCGATCGAACAGATCACGCGCGGGTACGAGGGCGTGGTGGGGGTCAGCGTGCGCAACCTGGCCACGGGCGAGTCGCTGTCCATCCGCGGGGCGGAGACGTTCCCCTCGGCGTCGCTGATCAAGGTTTCGGTGCTGGTGGCGCTGCTGGACGAGGTGGAGCGGGGGACAATGCGGCTGGACGACCCGCTGACGATGATCGCGCGCGACCGGGTGGGCGGCAGCGGCGTGCTGCAGCACCTGCACGGCGGCCTGCAGCTGACGGTGGAGGACGCGGCGCGGCTGATGATCATCATCAGCGACAACACCGCCACCAACCTGCTGCTGGACAAGGTGCCCATGCGCACCGTGTGGGCCAAGATGGATTCGCTGGGGCTGCCGCACACGCGCATCCACAGCAAGACGTTCCTGCGCTCCACCTCGGTGGCGATGGACAGCTCGGTGAAGTACGGGCTGGGCGTCACCACGCCGGACGAGACGGTGCGGCTGTTCACGCTGCTGCACCAGGGGCGCGCCGTGTCACCCCGGATGGACTCGGTGGCGCTGGCCATGCTGCGCGGCAACGAGGACTGGAACAAGATGGTGCGCTGGCTGCCGGACGGCGCCACCGCCGCGCACAAGAGCGGCGACGTGGACCAGTCGCGCAACGACTGCGGCATCCTGTACGGCCCCGACGCTCCCGTGGCCCTGTGCGTGATGACGCGCGAGAACCGCGACACCTCGTACGCCACCGACAACCCCGCCAACCTGCTCATCGCCCGCATCGGCGCCGAGGTCTACCGCTTCTTCAACCCCTCCGCCCCGCCGCCGCCGATTCCGCGCTAAAGCGGACCCGCCGACGCAGGCGGGCGCATCGGCGTTGAGAACCGCCGGACCGGCAATCCACCCGGGAAGATGCAGCCGCTCGCGCCATGCAGCGCCGGTCCCTTACCTTTCACCGCATGCCGATCATCCACCGATCCGCCTTGGCGGCCTTCCTCGCGCTCGCCACCTCCTGCGCGCCCGCCACGCCAAAGCCCGCACCCGCGCCGGCCGCCGATCCGCGGGCGGAGGTCGCGCCGCGGACGGCACTGGGCACGGCGCCGCTGGACGCGGAGGCGGAGGCGTGGGTGGAGCGGACGCTGGCGTCGCTGAGCCTGCGCGAAAAGGCGGGACAGATCGTTTTTCCCTGGACGGGCGGGGAGTACGTCGCGACGGACTCGCCGGAGATGGACCGGCTGCTGGAGTGGGTGGAGCGCGACGGGATCGGCGGGGTAGTGATCTCCATCGGGCTGCCGCACAGCTACGCGGCCAAGCTGAACGCGCTGCAGCGGCGCGCAAAGGTGCCGCTGCTGGTGACGACGGACATGGAAAACGGGCCGGGGATGCGGCTGGGCGGCGGATACACTCTGCCGCACCTGCTGCCGCTGGGAGGCGGGACCGTGTTTCCGCCCACGATGGCGCTGGGCGCCGTGGGGTCGGACTCGCTGGCGCGCGAGGTGGGGCGGGTGATCGGCCGGGAGGCGCGGGCGGTGGGGGTGCACCTGACCTTTGCGCCGGTTTTGGACGTGAACAGCAATCCGCTGAACCCCATCATCAACACGCGATCCTACGGCGAAGACCCGGCGCAGGTGGCGCGGCTGGCGACGGCGTTCATCGGCGGGCTGCACGACGCGGGGCTGATGGGTGCCGGCAAGCACTTTCCCGGGCACGGCGACACCGAAGCCGACACGCACATCGGACTGGCGGCGATCCGGGCGGACCGGGCGCGGCTGGACAGCGTGGAACTGGTGCCGTTCCGCGCCGCGGTCGCCGCGGGGGTGGACGGGATGATGGCGGCGCACATCTCCGTGCAGGGGGTGGAAGGGCCGGACGCGCCCCCCGCCTCGCTCTCCCCGCTGTTCGTGCGGCGGGTGCTGCGGGACCAGATGGGGTTCCGGGGCATCGTCTTCAGCGACGCGATGGACATGGGCGCGGTGGTGCGCCGCCACGGCCGCACGGAGCCGCTGCTGCTGGCGCTGGAGGCGGGGGTGGACGTGCTGCTGCAGCCGCTGGACGCGCGTGAAGCCGTGGACGCGGTGGCGGAGGGCGTGCGCTCCGGCCGCATCCCCCAATCCCGGCTGGACGACGCGGTGCGCGCGGTGCTGCGGGCCAAGGCGCGCGCCGGCCTGCACCGCACGCGCGAGGTGCCGCTGGAGGCGGTGGACGAACACGTGGACACGCGGGCGCACCAGCGTCTGGCGCAGACGGTGGCGGAGCGGTCCATCACCCTGGCCCGCGACACCCGCGCGACCGTGCCGCTGGCGCCGGGGTCGCGCGTGCTTTCCGTAACCTACGCGGAGGCGACGGACCTGACGGCGGGCCGCTGGTTCGACCGGGAGCTGGTGCGGCTGGGGTTCACGGTGGGATCGTTCCGCGTGGATCCGCAGACGCCGCCGGAGACGTACGCCCGCATCCGCACCCTGGCCGATTCCGCGGACGTGGTGCTGGTGTCGGCGTACGTGCAGCCGCGGGAGCACGCGGGGACGGTGGGCGCGCGCGGCGGCTTTCCGGCGTTCGTGGAAGCGCTCTCGTCGGAGGACGGGCGGGTGGTGGCGGTCTCGTTTGGCAGCCCGTACGTAATCGGCTTTTACCCCTCGGCGCCGGCGTACCTGCTGGCCTGGGGCGGCGCGGAGGTCGCCCAGCGCGCCGCCGCCCGCGCGCTCGCCGGACAGACCGCCATCACCGGGCGGCTTCCCGTCTCCATTCCTCCCCTTTTCGCGCGCGGCGACGGGCTGCGGCGTTCCGTTCAGCCCTGAAAAAGATAGGCCTCACACGGAGTCAACGGAGTTTTTACGTGCCGATTCCTCAGGCCTCGTCCGGGTCACAAGGCTGGCGAGAGCAAGGGATGAAAGTGGATTCTGCGCGAAGCCAGCGGAGCCGCGCAGAACAAACTCCGTTAACTCCGTTGACTCCGTGTGAGGCATTCTCTTTTGCGATCCCAGACCGCAGAACGCGGTGGGGAACGACAGGGAAGTGCGAAACGTGCGGAAGCGCGTGAGTGCGGTAGCAGCGACTCCAGACAGGATGGGATGATGGGGATGCGATTGGTTCGCGCGGCGGGGCGCGGAATTGTGGTGGGGATGGGGATGCTGGGCGGATTCGCCGCGGCGCGGCCGGTGGCGGCGCAGGCGGCGGATTCCACGGGAATGCCGGCGGTGGCGAGGGAGTTCCGGGGCGTGTGGGTGGCCACGGTCGACAACATCGACTGGCCGTCGCGGCCAGGGCTGCCGGCGGACTCGGCGGCGGCGGAGCTGCGGGCGATCATGGACCGCGCCAGGGACCTGCGGATGAACGCCATCATCCTGCAGGTGCGGCCCGCCGCGGACGCCCTCTACCGCTCCGATCTGGAGCCGTGGTCCGAGTACCTGACGGGTGAGATGGGCCGCGCGCCGGATCCATCCAACCCCCTCAACGGGTGGGATCCGCTGCGGGCAGCCATCGAAGAGGCGCACCAGCGCGGGATGGAGCTGCACGCGTGGTTCAACCCCTACCGCGCGCGGCACCCCTCCGCCCGCTCGCCGATCGCCGCGTCGCACATCGCGCGGCGGCGGCCGGACCTGGTGCGGCGGTACGGCGGCAACCTGTGGATGGACCCGGGCGACCCCGAGGTACGCGCCCAGACGCTGGCCGTGGTGCTGGACGTGGTGCGCCGCTACGACGTCGACGGCGTGCACCTGGACGACTACTTCTATCCGTATCCGGAGACGGACACGGCGACCCGGCAGCCCATCGACTTTCCCGACGAGCCCAGCTGGCGGCGCTACGTGGAGGGCGGCGGACGGCTGGGGCGCTCCGACTGGCGGCGCGAGAACGTCAACACGCTCATCCGCGAGCTGTACGAAGGCATCCACCGCGAAAAGCCGTGGGTAAAGTTCGGCATCAGCCCGTTCGGCATCTGGCGGCCGGGGCACCCCGAAGGCCAGGGAACGCGCTTTGACCAGCACGAGCAGCTGTACGCCGACGCGCGCAAGTGGATTCGCGAGGGTTGGGTGGACTACTACACGCCGCAGCTGTACTGGGCGATCTCGCGCCCGGACCTGAGCTACCCCGTGCTGCTGCGCTGGTGGACCGAGCAGAACGTGCACGGTCGCCACATGTGGCCCGGCAACTTTACCAGCCGGGTCCCGCGCGAGTGGCGGGCCGAGGAGATCACCGACCAGATCTGGGTAACGCGGGGGATTCCCGGCGCCACGGGGAACGTGCACTTCAGCATGCGCGCGTTCATGCAGAACCCTGATTCGCTGAACGAGCGCCTGCTCCGCGGCCCGTACCGCGCTTCGGCGCTGGTGCCCGCGACGCCATGGCTGGGCGGCACCGTGCTCCCCGCCCCGCGCGTGGTCCTGCATCCGCGCGGAAGCACGGGCGGCGTTCTGCTCAACCTACCGCGTGAGTCCGGGGAAAGGGCGCGCTGGTTCGTGATCCGCGCGCGCCGCGCCGGCGTCTGGACCACCACCGTGATCTCCGGCTGGACGGAGGGATACGGCGACACGGCCGGCGTCGATACGCCCTACCCGGACCTGATCGTGGTCACGCCCGTGGACCGCCTGGGCATCGAAGGCCAATCCACGTATCTGCGCCCCACCACCGCACCGTAGGCGTTTCGCGGACTTCGCGCAGCGAACGGAACGGCGGTTTCACGCGGAGCCGCGCAGGAAAGAAGAGGCGCGGAGAACTTCATCGGTTCTCCGCGCCTTTCCGTTCTGCCTCTGGCATCGGCGCTCCAGACTGGCGGCGGCGGCTCGCCGGGACAGAACCGGGTCGCGATGGACGTTCCGTAAAGGTGCGGATGACGCTGGAGCCTGTCTTCCGCCGAGCTGGTGCGGCAGGAGTGGGCGGTCCCGGGGGACGATGAAGTCTGGGAGACCGGGATGGCGCTTGTCTTTACGCGTACGTAAAGCGGCGGCAGCGGGTGGATGTCCGGCGTCCCACGTCGGCTCCCCCCGCCCGTCCACCTCCTCCGCGCCATCCGCGTCTCCGTGTAGTTCCGGAAAACCAACATCGGAAGGTACAGAGGGACCGAGCACAGCCAGAGGAACAGAGGTCATCCGCATTCAGTCCTCTGTTCCTCTGGCTGTTGTCTGCTCCTCTGTACCCTGACCTCTGTTTCCCGACGTCCGACGTGAGGTGAGGTGTTTTCCCGGATCTGGTATAACCATACGAACTGCCGTTCGGCGGCTTCGAACGACGAGAGTCACGGCGGCACGCTCAACGGCGCTTGATGCGGCGCGGGTCCTGGCCCTGCTCGATGCGGTCGGCCAGCTCCAGCAGCGCGGCGAACGCCTGCTCGGCCGAGGCGTCCAGGTCGCCGATCTCCAGGCGGTCGGCGTCGCCCACGGCGCGCTGCAGGGCGTCAACGGCTTCGCGGATGGCCTCAGCGCGGCTGCCGCGGTCCTCAGTGCCCTCCACCGGCGCCGGGGCGGACTTGGTCCAGCCGCTGCGGGCGCGGCGGCGGCGGCGCACCTTGCTTTCGTAGAACGCGCGCCCGGCGTCCGTAAGCAGCACCAGGCCATCCGCCTTGCGCAGCAGGCCGCGCCCCTCGAGCGCGCGCACCACGCGGCCATCCAGGTCGTCGAACGGCACCGGCTGCTCCGAAAGCGCCAGCTGCCGCAGCATGTCTTCCTGCGTGGTGTTGACCGTGGGATCCGCCTCCGGCTCCGCGGCGGGCGCGGCCTCGCGCGGCTGCATGGGATACGGATCGCGGCGGATGGACGGCGCCGGCGCCGGGGTCTGGCCCCGCTGCAGCGCCTGCAGCGCCTTGCGGCCTTCCGGCGTGATGATGGAAAAGCCGCTCAGACGCTTGATGTAGCGGCGCAGCCCCAGGCTGCGCAGCGCGTCGGCGTCCAGGCGCGCCTCGGAAACGGGCGCGCCCTTCTCCGCCAGCTCCTTGAGCAGGGTGATCTCGGCGGGCGAAATCTCGTCGAACACGGGTCGTGATGTGGGGGGGATGCGGAACCATGTGGCCAACCAGGCTTCCGGTGCAGAAACGTACATCCATTTCGCCCCGAATGCCAGCACCCGCGCCGCAAGAGGCGGGTTCAGCGTCCCTGCGCCACAGGTTCGGACGATGCCGCGGAACCGTCTACACGCGTTGACGTCCTGAGTGATGCGCCGCACCGGAGCCTGCTTCCAGGCACCGACGAAGGACCTTCCCTGCTTGACTGAGGGACTTGAACGGCTCCCGAGGGCTGGGCCTGGCGCGACCCGACAAAGATCCTTCAGTCGCGCGCAAGCGGTTGAGCGGATTCAAGTTCCGTGTGGCGCTCCCTCAGGATGACACCGGGGCCCCACCACACCAGCTCAGAAGCTTGACGCTGTCGCACGGGTCTGACACACGCCCTCTCAAGGACCGCGCGGGCTGAACGGTTCCGGATAATGGTCCAGCGCCTCCTGTGCAGCCGCTTGCAGCGTCGCCGCGGTGGCGGGATCGAAGCGAAGGGTCTGCGTACCGTCCGGGGAGCGGACGGTGAGCGCCGCCGGCATCTGCGCCGGCGCGTGGCCGGACAGGCGCGCGGCGATGGTCAGCGCGGCCAGGTAGCTTCCCGCCGGCGTGGGATGCAGGCCGTCCTGGTACAGGTCCAGGCCCGGCTCGCGCTCCCACGCCTCCAGCCACGCCGTCGCCGCCGGAAGCATCACGCCGTTCACCTGCTCCGCCGCCAGCGCGTAGGATTCGATCGAACGGGCAAAGTCGGCGCGGCGCGCGGCGGCGGGCCAGACGGAGAACAGCGCGGAGCGGCCGCCCTGCTCGCGCACCAGCCCGTCGAAGCGGGCCGCGTACTCCAGCAGCAGCTCGCGGCTCTCCGCCAGCGACGAGGGGCCCTGCTGCAGCACCACGTAGTTCCAGCAGCCGCCACGGATGGCCCGCGCCGCGCGGCCGTCGTTCCAGTGGTCTTCCAGGCTGAAGTCCGGCAGCGCCACCTCGCGCAACACGGGCGGCGCGTCACCCGCGCTGTCGGCCAGCGCCTGCACCATGTACGGCAGCTCGTTGAAGTACGTCAGGCTGTTGCCGATGAAGAGGATGCGCATGGGCCCGTCCGCCCCGCCGTCGCACGCCACCGGCCCCGTCCCGCCGCCCCGGCACGCCAGCATCCCCATCATCGCCACCCCCGCCAGCACCATGCGCATCATCATCCCCCGGTTCCGTGTTCGTCGATGTCACTCGTCCATCGAACGCGGACACGGCGGGATTACTGCCGGATTGGGGATGAACGGCTTCACGGCGTGACGAGCGGCCGATTCGATCCACGGACGGGGATACCCCGGAGTCCGCGGCGTCGCTCGCGCCGATCCGCGGCCTCCGCGCTACGCGCCGCCGGCGGCGACCAGGCGCTCGGCGGCGATGCGGGCGCCGTCGGCGCGCACCGACGCGGCGACGGTGCGCGCGCGTACCGCCACGTCAGGGTGCAGGGCGCGCTCCAGAGCGACGCGCAACGATTCAGTCGTCGGAGCGCCGGGCGCGTGCGCCGTCCCGATGCCCAATTCGCCCACGCGCAGCGCCCAGTAGGGTTGATCGTAGTACTGGGGCATCACGACCTGGGGCGCGCCGGCGCGCGCGGCCGCGGTGGTGGTTCCCGCGCCGCCATGGTGCACGACGGCCGCCACGCGCGGAAAGAGCGCCTGCTGGTTCACCTCGCCAATGGCCAGGCAATCCGGCCCGTCGTCCGTCAACGACAGTTCGGCCCATCCCCGCAGCACGATGGCGCGGCGGCCCAGGGCCCGGGCGGATTCGATCATCGCGCGGCTGAGACCCGCCGGCGCCCGCATGCTGCCGAAGCCGAAGTACACGGGCGGCTCGCCGGCATCGAGAAACGCTTCCAGTTCGGAGGACAGGGGCCGCTCGTCCGGCAGGATCCACGCGCCGGTCTGGAAAACGGCGCCGTCGGCGGGATCGGGCCAGGGCCCCAGCGTGGGGTCGGCGGCCAGCCAGGGACGGGCGGTGAGGACATGGGCACGCACGTCGTCCACCGGCGCCAGGCCAAGGGGGACCCGGCGCGCGTTGAGGCCGGCGCCCCACATGTCGTTCCAGCGCAGCCCATCCAGCTCCCACAGCGCGCCGACGTCGGGGGCAGGCGCGGCCGGCGTGTCGCCCAGCATCGTCAGCACCGGCGGCGCGTGGTGCCGCGACGGCAGCAGACACGGGCAGTACGAGGCAAAGACGTAGGGAATGCCCATCCGCTCCGCCACGGACGGCGCGGCGATCTGCAGCGCCGTCGCGCCCACCATCAGGTCGCGGTCCCGCGCGGCGGCCGTGAGGGTGTCGAACTGGGCGGCGACGGTGGATTCCATCATGCGCCGCACCTGCTCCGGCGTGGGACGGGGCGCGGACGGATCTGCCCTGCCCGTGGAACGCAGCTCGGGGCCAAGGGGCGTCACCGGCATTCCCAGCCCCTCGATCCACGCGCGAAAGTCCGGTGGCACGCACAGGCGCACGTCCTGGCCCAGCGCCCGCAGCTCCAGCGCCAGCGCCACCAGCGGCTGTACGTCGCCCCGCGAACCGATTGTCGAGAGAAGCACGCGCATCAGAAACATCCTGGGAAGGGGTGATCCGGTGGCGAAACACGGGCACAAGTGTGCAACCGCACCGGGCGCTTGCCGCAAGCCCGCCCCCCGGTGATATTGTCGGTCACGGGGCACAGGGCACGCGGGGACCGATCCGCGGGATGTCGAGCGAGGCGTGGAGACCGGTTCTCCGCGCCTTTTCTGCGCCCGCGAACCGCGGACCCGTGCACCGCGGCATCTTTCCATTCTCCGCTCCGCGACGTATGCTGCGGCGCCCAAATCCGATCGAGCTCCATCCATCCGCAGGACCATGAAGCGCTTTGCCGCCTACGATCCGCCCGAGTACCACAACTGGTCCGCCGACCCCGCGCTGGTCAAGGCCTGCCGCGAGTGCATCACGTCCAACCCGCAGCGCGAAGAAGTGGTGCGCGGGCTGGGCGAGGAGCAGCTGCTGGACCTGTACGCCGGCCTGCTGCGCAACCGCCTGCACGACATCATGCTCAAGCGGTGGGTCAAGAGCGGCGTCATCAGCAAGGCGTGGCTGGGCGTGGGCGAAGAGGCCACGACCGTCGGCCCGGTGCACGCGTTGCGGCGCACGGGGCCGGACCGCGACGTGGTGGCACCCATGATCCGCAACTCGGGCGCGTGCCACGAGATGGGGATGCCGGTGGCCGACATCTTCCGCAGCTACCTGGGCACCGCCGACAGCCCGTCCATGGGCCGCGACCTGCACGTGGGCGCGCTGGAGCACGGCGTGCTGGCGCCCATCAGCCACGTGGGCGACGTGGTGCCGGTGATCAGCGGCATCGCGCTCTCGTTCAAGCAGCGCGGCCAGGACCGGGTGGGGATGACGTGGACGGGCGACGGATCCACCAAGACCGCCGCGTTCCACGAGGGGATCAACTTTGCCGCCGTGCTGCGGCTGCCGGTGATCTTCATCATCCAGAACAACCAGGTGGCGCTGGGGACGCGGCTTTCGCAGCACGCCGCCGGATCGTTTGCGGATTGGCCGGCGATGTACGGCGTGGCGGGCGGCACCTTCGACGGCAACAACGTGCTGGATGCCTACGCGGCCACCAGGCTGGCCGCGGACCACGCGCGCGCCGGCAACGGCCCCACGCTGCTGATCGCCGACACCTTTCGCATGGGCGGCCACGCCACGCACGACGAGCGCGAGGCGCGCAGCATGTTCGACGCGGAGCTGTTCACCAGCTGGGGGCGCCGCGATCCCGTGGGCCTGTACGAGGCGTGGCTGGAGGAAGAGGGGATCGGCCGCGACGCGCTGGAGGCCATCGAAGCGCGGGTGAGCGCCGAGGTTGAAGCGGCGGCCGAAGACGCCATCCGGAGCCGCGAGAACGCCATGCCCGCGCCCGAAGCCGCCGCGCAGGGCGTGTACGCGTGAGCCAGCCGGCGCCGCTGCACGGAAAGCCGGACGCGGCGGCGCCGGGCTACATCGTCGTTTTTCACGACGGCACGGTGCCGGACCCGGTGGTGGACGAGCTTGCCGCCGCGCACGGCTTCGTCCCCAAGCACGTCTTCCGCAACGCGCTGCTGGGCTTCGCAGCAGACCTTTCGGCCGACGCGCTCGACGCCATCCGCCGCCACCCCGCCGTAAAGTACGTGGAGCACGAGGGCGTGGTGCGGACGACGTAGCTCCTCATCACCCGCTAACCTCCCCGCCCCAACCTCCGCCGCGCCCGCGGCATCCAATCCGGCGTGACCCCGATCCACCCCACCACGATCTTTCTGATGATGAAGACGCGCTTTCTCCTTGCCGCGGCGCTGCTGCTCTGCGCCGCGTTCGCCGCGCCGGCGCGCGCGCAGACCGCCGCCGACTCCGCCGGCATCCGCGCCACCGCGCTGGACTATGCGGAGGGCTGGTACACGGGCGACGGCGCGCGGATGGGCCGCTCGCTGCATCCGCGGCTGGCCAAGCGCATCTCCATGCAGCGCGACGGCGCGTGGACGCTGGACGAGATGTCGGCGAACGAGCTTGCGCGCGCAGCCGGTGGCGGGGGCGGCACCCGCACCCCCCAGGCGCAGCGCCAAGCCGACGTGCAGATCCTGGACGTGTTCGGCAACGTGGCCAGCGTGCGCGTGACGATGGCGGGGTGGATCGACTACATGCACATGGCCCGCGTGGACGGACGCTGGCAGATCGTCAACGTGCTCTGGGAGCTCAAGCCGCGCGGGTGAGAGTTCCAGGCGAACCGCAGAGTTCCTGACGGCTGGTGGGTACAGAGGAACAGAGAAAGCCAGAGTAACAGAGGGAACGTCTTCCTCTGTTTCTCTGGCTTTTGTCTGTCCCTCTGTACCCTTCCTCCGTTTCGTGCTCTGACGAACCTGGGAGTCGAGCCGGGTTCACTCCGGAAGCGCGCTCCCCGCGTACAGCGCCTCGACCACGGATGCGTAGTGCTTTTCCACCAGCTTGCGCTTGATCTTGAGGGTGGGCGTAAGCATGCCGGACTCGATGGTGAACTCCTGGGGGATCACCGCCACCTTCTTGGGCCGCTCGTACTTGGCGAACTCGTCCAGGCCGCCCAGAGCCTCCCTGGTCATGTGCTCCACGATGCGCGGATCGGCGGCCAGCTTGTCGCGGTCCGTCTCGGTGATGCCGTGCGACGCGGCCCAGGGGAGCAGGTTCTCCCACTCGGGCACCACCAGGACGCTGGGAAACGGCCGCCGGTCGCCGATGATGACCGCCTGCGACACGAACGGCGACATCACAACCGCGTTCTCCATGGGCTGCGGCGCCACGTTCTTGCCGCCCGCCGTCACGATGATGTTCTTAAGCCGGTCGGTGATGCGCAGAAAGCCATCCGGCGTAAGCTCGCCGATGTCGCCGGTGTGAAACCAGCCTTCGGCGTCGATTATCTCGCGCGTCGCCTCGTCGTTGCGCCAGTAGCCCTTCATCACGTGCGGCCCGCGCGTAAGGATCTCGCCCGACTGCGGGTCGATGCGCACCTCCACGCCGGGGATGGGCTTGCCCACCGTCCCCAGCTTTACCGCGTCCGGCTTGTTCACCGCGATCACCGGCGACGTCTCCGTCAGCCCGTATCCTTCGAACACCGGCAGCCCGGCGGCGAAAAAGAACTTGGCCACGTCCGGCGACAGCGGCGCGCCGCCGGAAACAAAGTTGCGCATCCGCCCGCCCGTCTTCTCCCGCAGCTTGCCAAAGACCAGCTTGTCCGCCAGGGAGTACCGAAGCTTCAGCGAGCCGCCCGGGGTGTGCCCCGCCAGCTTTGCGTCCGCCACCGCCTCGCCCACCCCGCGCGCCCAGCCCACGATCATCTTCTTTCCGCCCGTCACGCCCACCACGCGCGAGTAGATCTTTTCGAACAGGCGGGGGACGGAGACGGCGATCATCGGCCGCACCTGCACCAGGTTGTCGGCCACCTTGTCGATGGATTCGGCGTACGCGGTGCAGGCGCCGATGTCCCAGTACAGGTAGTCCACCATCCGCTCGAACACGTGCGACAGCGGAAGGAACGAGAGGGTGGTGTCGCCCGTTTTGATGACATCGCTCAGCCCGTGCTGCAGCGCGCCGGCCACGTTGCTGGCCAGGTTCCAGTGCGTGAGCATGACCCCCTTGGGGTTGCCCGTGGTGCCCGACGTGTAGATGAGCGTGGCCACCTGGTCGCGCGGCACGGCCAGCGCGCGGGCGCGAAAGCCGGTGAACCGCCCCTCGTCCACCGCCCGCTGCCCGTCCGCCACGAACGACTCGAACGTCGTCGTCCCGGGCGAAACCGTGCCGTCGAACACGATCACGTGCCGAAGCTCCGGCAGGTTGTCGCGGATCTCCGCGATCTTGGCGGCCTGGGCAGAGGTGGAGACGAACACGATCTTCGCCTCGCAGTCGCGCAGGATGTACTCCACCTGGTTGGCGGGAAGGGTGGGATACAGGGGGACGTCGATGATCCCCTGGCCCACGGAAGCGTAGTCGGTGATGGCCCACTCCGGCCGGTTCTCGGAAAGGATGGCCACGCGGTCGCCGGCCACGATCCCCGCCGCGTCCAGCGCCGCCGCCACCGCCGTCACCCGCCGCTCGATCTGCGTGGTGGAAAGGCACGCCCATACGCCGTCGCCCGTGGGGTACTGCATGGCCTCGGCCCGGTCGTACCGGTCCAGGCCGCCAAAGAAGATCTTGGGGATGGTGTCGCGCTCCACGGGGAGCAGCGGATCGAGCGTGTTCTGCATGGCGGCTGAGTCCCGCTTGGGATCGGGTGATTTCCGGATTCCGGCACGCAAGCACGCTGCGAAACGCGTGCAGGCATCCAGCGAAGCTACCCCGCCCCGCAAGCCGAAACAAGACACCGCACGGACGTTCGATCCGGAGCGTTCCACCGGATCCGCTACACGCCGCGTTGCTTTCGTGAGACGGTTCTGCCAAACCTCACCTGCCCGGGAGGCGCACCGTCATCCTGAGGGAGCGCACACCCGTCAGGTCCGTAACCACAAACGCCTGCGCGCGACCGAAGGATCTTTGTCGGGTCGCGCCAAGCCCAGCCCCAGGAGCCGTTCCAATCCCTCGATCCGGCAGACGAGATCCTTCAATCGCGCGCCGGCTGCGGTGCGGGCGGCAGAAAATTGTGTGGCGCTCGCTCAGGAAATCAGCTTTCGGGGGTTCGATCCCAAGTATCCAGATGCACGACGCCCCCGACCGGAGATTCCGGCCGGGGGCGTCGTTCATCAACCGGACTGCCGTTGATCAGCAGTACTGGTCGAAGGCGTTCCGCAGGTCTTCGGCGATGGCGTCGGCGCTGCGGCCCTCGATCTGGTGGCGCTCCAGCATGAACGCCACGTCGCCGTCCTTGAGCAGCGCAATGCTGGGCGACGACGGCGGATAGCCGTGAATGTAGCCGCGAGCCGCCTGCGTGGCCTCGATGTCCTGGCCGGCGAACACGGTGGTCAGCTTGACGGGCTTCTTGCCGTTCTCCAGCGCCATCGCCACGGCGGGGCGCGCGTTGCGGGCCGCGCAGCCGCAGATGGAGTTCACCACCAGGAGCGTGGGCTCGCTGGTGTCTTCGAGCACCTGCTTTACCTCGTCGGGCGTGCGAAGCTCCTGCACGCCCAGACGCGTGAGGTCCTTGCGCATGGGCGCGACCATCATCTCGGGATAGGCCATCTTCGTCCTCTCGGTTCGTTGATCGGAAACTGCTCCCGCTGCTGCGGTTGCTTACTCCGGAACGCCGGATCGGTTCACGCGTGGCGGATTGGGAGCGTCCGGCGGGGCGACCACCACGGGTCCGGTGGATCGGCGACGTGCATCGAACTGCGTCCGGCGGTGCCCTTCCCCCGGCCCCTCCCCGCTCGTTCCTCGCGGAGAGGGGAGGACGTAGCCGCGGGATCCCGGCGTCCTCGAAGGGCATCGAACGGACGCCGGCAGAACGCCCTCTTACTCGCGCAGGCCCGCACCTCCCCAAAAACCCTGGGGGAGGTGGGACTTCGATCCTGATCCGGAAGCTGCCGACACCACCCCTCCCCCGCAGTTTGGGGGAGGGGTCGCCGGCCGTTGCGAGGAACGAGCAAAGGCCCGGCGGGGGAGAGGGCCCCGCGTCGCAGACGCGGCCCGGGAAATCGGATCGCGTTAGCGCAGACGACTACACCGCCGCGCCGTCGACTGCGATGAGGGCGCTCAGGGCGGCGGCGCCAAGGGTCCACTCCAGCCAGAGCAGGCGGCGCAGGACTTTGCGCGGCGTCCACTCTTCGCCGTCCAGCTCGATGCGGTGCGCGCGAGCCTCGTCCGGCAGCGTGGTCAGGCGGTCGACGACCAGGACCATCGCCGTGTCCAGGCGCGCCAGCGTCTTTTCCGGCACCTCCGCCATCGCCGACGCGCCCAGGCGGCTGAGCGTCCACCACTGCGCCCGCGCCAACTCCTCCAGCACCTGCCGCGCCGACATCCCGCCCGGCGTCTCGGCGTCCAGCAACGCCTCGGGGCGGCGGCGGATGCGCGCCAGCAGGCGGGCGCGCAGGTCGCCCAGGCGGTGCACGCCGCGCTCCGCCTCGTCCTGCGGGAGCGCGCGCAGGTCTTCCGCGAAGAGCGCGGTCGTCTCGCCGGCGGCAACGCGGGCGTCGGTGGCCAGCCACTCGTCCACCGACAGCTCGATCTCTGCGTCGCGCGGCGGCACCGGCTCGCCCAGCGCGGCAAGGAAGCGGAACCACTCGCCCAGCACGCGCTCGAAGGCGGCCACCGCGGCTTCCGGCGATCCACCCACGGCGGCGCAGCCGGGAAGGTTAAGCGCGTGCGCCATCACCGCCCCGTCCGCGCCTTCCTCCAGGCCCACGCGCACGCGCGTCAGGTCATCCACCGGCTCCATCACGCCACCGCCGGCTCCAGCAGTTCCAGCGTGCCGGCATCCGCGTCCAGCCGTGCGCGCACACCCATCGGCAGCGTCCAGTTGTCGTCGATGTGGCCGAAGGGAAAGCCGATCGCCACCGGGACGCCCAGGCCGGAGAGCGCGTTGCGCACCACGGTCGCCGCGTCCGACATCCCCTCCGTCTCCGGCGACTCCGTGATGCCGCCCACGGCGATCCCCGCCACGGCGGAGAGAACGCCGGCCAGCCGCAGGTGCGAAAGCAGGCGGTCCAGCCGGTACGGGTGCTCGCCCACCTCTTCGACAAAGAGGATGGCGCCCCGCGGCTGGATGGCGAACGGCGTCCCCAGCGTGGCCGAAAGCAGCGACAGGTTGCCGCCCAGCAGCGGCCCCTCCACCACACCCGGCGTCACGGTCTCCACCTGCCCGTCCGCCGGAAGCGGCAGCACGCCCGCCGGCTCCGGCGACGCCAGCACGCGCAGCAGCTCGTCGCGCGCAAAGTCGGGGAACTCGACGGAGTGCGGATGCGGGCCGTGAAAGCTGACGACGCCCGCGCGCTGCGCTCCCAGGTGCACCGCCGTGTTGTCGCTGAAGCCGATGAGCGCCTTGGGATGGCGGGCCAGCGCGTCCCAGTCGATCCGGTCAAGGATGCGCATGGTGCCGTAGCCGCCGCGCAGAAACCAGATGGCGGCGACGTCCGGATCGGCCAGCGCGCGGTTCAGGTCGGCCAGGCGCTGCTCGTCGCTCCCCGCCAGGTAGCCGTCTCGTGCCCCGCAGTTCTCCTCCCGGCGCGGCACCCAGCCGAACGACCGCACCCGTTCCTCAGCGCGCTCCACGCCGCCCGGGGGCACCGGGCCCGCCGCGGCCACCAGCGAGACGACCGAGCCTTTGCGCAGTGCGGGCGGGCGGATCATCGCGCCACCTCCGGCCCGCGCGCCGCCGTCGCCAGGATCAGCAGCGCGACCGCCGCCAGCAGCGCCCCGCCCGCGTACGGCGCGGCGATGCCCACGTAGGCGAACGCGGCGCCCGCCGCCCACGGTCCCAGCACCCGCGCCAGCGCGGAAAGCGACTGCGACGCGGCCAGGATGCGCCCCTGGTCCGCCACGCCGCCCTGGTGCGAGATCATCGCCATCACCGAAGGCGTGGCGGCGGCCTGGCCCAGCGCAAAGACGGCGGCGGCCAGCACCACCAGCGGCAGCGAGGGCGCCAGCGGGATGAGCACCATTCCGGCCGAGATCAGCGCCAGCCCCAGCAGCCCCGAGCGCCGCTCGCCGATGCGCCGCACCAGCGGACCCACCATCAGCCCCTGCGCCGCCGCGGCCACCAGCCCCACCATCGCGAACCCGTATCCCACGGATTCAAAGCCCAGCCCCCAGCGCCGGCCGGCCCACAGCGCCAGCGTGGCCTCCATCCCCGCGATCCCCATGGTCACCATGAACGTGGTGGCGTACAGCCCGCGCAGCTTGCCGGGCGCGTCCAGCACCGTGGCCACCCGCGCCCGCAGCCCCGCGTTGCGCGCCGTCACCGCGCCGCGCACCTCCGGCGGCAGCGATTCAGGAAGGCGGAACCAGGCCAGCACGAAGTTGGCGGCCGCCAGCGCGGCGGCGCCCAGGAAGGGCGCGTGCGGCCCCCAGCGCGACAGGAACCCGCCGATCGCGGGGCCAAAGATGAAGCCCAGGCCGAACGCCGCGCCGATCATCCCCATCCCCCTGGCCCGCTCCTGCGGCGGCGTGACGTCGGCGATGTACGCCTGCGCCACGCCCACGTTGGCGCCCATCAGCCCGTTGACGGCGCGCGCCACGAACAGCCAGGTAAGCGACCCCGCCAGCCCGAACGCCAGGTACGAAAGCGCAGCCCCCGCAATGCCCACCAGCAGCACCGGCCGGCGGCCCACCCGGTCGGAGAGCCGCCCCCACCAGGGTGCGAAAAGGAACTGCATCAGGGAGTAGATGGACAGGAGCCACGCGGCCGCCACCGGCCCCGCGCCAAACCGCTCGGCGTACAGCGGCATCAGGGGGATCACGATCCCGAACCCCACCAGGTCCAGGAACACGGTGACAAAGACCACCGCCAGCGGCGAACGGCCGCGGGCGGCGGGACGGCTGCGCGCCAGGCGCGGCCGGTCAGCGGCCGAACGGAAGCCGCGTGAGGCTGCGGAGCTCGCTGATCTGCTCAATGACCGACTTGTTGTCATCATTCCGGGTTTCGGGAGGCGGCGGCGGGGGCGGGCGCAGCAGGTCGCGCACGTCCAGCACTGCCTCCAGGTACAGCTGGTCCCGCCTGAACTCAAAGTCCAGCCGCGCCATCTCGGCGTGGTCGGTGGCGGCCTGCGCGCGGGCGTGGGCCTCGCGGTACAGGGCCTCCAGGTTGCTAAGGATGTGCTCGCGCGGGCGTGGCACGTCCGGTCTCCCTCTGTGGACACGGTGAATGCGGGGCGCTCAAGATACCGCCCCGCGGCCTCCCTGACAACGCGCCCAAGTCGAGATCGCGGCATCGTTTCGCGTGCCCAGCCGCCACCACGCGATTCGGCCCTTCCGCGCCCGGCAGACTGCCCTCCGTTCGCGCTGAACTGTCATTCCGAGCCCCCACCCACCCCACCCCGTCTCCTCGCGCCGCAGGTCGCAGAGCCGAGGAATCTACCTCCGCCTGCTGGCGCCCCGACGCGGCAGCGCGCTCCGAAGCCGCGGCAACGACAGGGGCGGACGATGGCCGATGGGGAACGCCGCGAGATCTCGGTAACTGCGGCCAGGGAGGAGCATTCCGAGAGCAATTTCTCATTCGCGCGCCTGGTTGGGAGGGTGCGGACGGGTTCGCGCGGCGCTCCCTGGAAACGACAGATGGTGGGGAACGCGATCCGTTCTCCACCCTCGTCCGGCGCAGTTCGCCGGGCGAGCGAGCCAACGGGCTGGGGACCCGGCGCGGTTCTTCCGGAGGCGGCGCCCGCATTCACATGCTGGCGGATTCAAACATCGGGAGGATGACGTGTCGGAAGACCGGATCGCAGCGCTGCAAAAGATGATCGCCGAGCACCCGGACGATCCGCGTCCGCGCTTTGGCCTGGCGCTGGAGTACGAAAAGGCGGGGCGGTGGGAAGACGTGATCGCGGCGTTGCGCGACTACCTTTCCATCGCCGACGACGAGGGGAACGCGTGGGGGCGGCTGGGCGCCACCCTCCGCACGCTGGGCCGCGAAGAAGAGGCGCGCGAGGCGTACCGGCTGGGAATCGCCGCCGCCACGCGCCACAACCATCCCACCATGGTCGGCGAGTTCGAGGACATTCTCGAAGAGTGGTAAGCCGGCGGCGGATCCCACGGCCGCGCCAGCGGGAACTCTGGCTGGCGCACCAGCCGCCCGGTGGCCGCGGACGATCCAACTGCTACAGAATATCGGGTGCGATGGGCAGCGAATACCTGCACAGCTACTTGCGATTTCCGTGCAGGCATGCACGGTGCTACAGATTTGGGAGAGCGGCTCGATGAGCCCATAAACCTCACGCGTGCGGCAGCCCAGGATCGTGATCCGGGCCGCCGCACGCGCGGAACCGTAACCCTGTACATCCGAAGCACCATGCGCCGCACACTCCTGATCGTTGCCCTTGCGTTGCCACTTCTTTCCGCATGCGCGTCGGGCGGCGGAATGAGGCCGCGGTACGATCCCTCCGCGGGCCAGAGCAACCTTGAGCAGCTGATCCTGCAGACCTCCGACGCGACGCCCATGCGGGTGACCGCGCGGTACAGCTGGCGCGGTCAGGGCACGCCCGACCCGGCGCCGCACGCGTATCTCAGCTTTGACGCGTGGCCGCAGTCCGGCTGGCCGTGGCGCAGCGAGAACCAGCTGCAGGTGACGGTGGAGGGGCAGCGCGCCCGCTACAACGGCCGCTACGACAGCGACACGCAGGGTGGCCGGCGGCACGAGAACGTCACCTACCAGATCCCCATCGGCGACCTGGCCGTGATGGCCGACGCCGACCGCATCGAAGGCCGCATCGGCCCCCGCAGCTTTACCTTCGAAGGCGCGGACCTGGCCCGCCTGCGCGAGTTCGTCACCTACATCCGCGGCGGCACGGGGCGTTAGGCTCTCGAACACAGATCATCCTGCAGTCGAAGCCCCGCGCGGTTGGCGGGGCTTCGCTTCGTTTCGTCGCAGGGCTAAGCGAACGCTCAAATCGCTATCTCTGTCCTCGCTCTACAATTCCGACTCGATCAGCCCGCTTCCCGCCAACGCCTGTAAACATTTGACCGTGACCACTGCTGCCGTTAGGCTTGTAAACATGGTGAACACGGTACCGACGCGCCGAGGACGGGCAGCTACGCTCTGGACATGGAAGTCAATCGGGCTGGCAAAGAAGCCCGTATGGCTGACGGTCCTTTTGTGGGTGCTCGCGGGGTGCTCGTCGTTGCAGGGCCAGGGAGCCGCCGGGCGGGGCGCTGATGCACTCGCCGCGGTCGCCGAAGTGATGTCGCTGAGGCGTAGTGCGCTGGGAGATTCGCTCCCATTCGATGCCTGCACCGTCTTTGAACAGACCGGGCAACCCGCGGGCTTTCCCGATGGACTGCCGCCCGGACTGATCCCCTTGCTGGACCGGAGCGGACCTGATCCGTGCTCGACCGAGCGCCCCGGAGCAACGGGGAGGTTTCCGCGCACGGTCCGGGTGGATTCAGTGAGGGTTACCAGTTCATCGGCGTCCACCTGTACGTGAAACGAGGGGAGTGGAGCTACAACGAGGATTACTTCTTCGCGGCCCTGCCACCTGGCCGCGGCTGGGGATTTCGGGAAGCGCGGACGACGCATCTCTTCCGGGCTACCTCGCCACCCTGAGCCTTCTCCCAGCACGACCGTCAACGACGATCAGCCAATGCGAGTCCACCAACTGAGCGCCGCAGGGATCATTCGATCAGGAAGGACACGCGTGTCGACGTCGCACGCGATCCCGGATACCCGGCGTGGCCGCGCGTACCGGCGGGTGATGCTGGTTGCCGGCATCCTGTCGATCGTCGGGATCGCCGACCACGTGCGTGCGCTCTTCTGGCGCGTCCTGTCCGGCCCGCCCACCAACGGCAGCATGGGGGTGCCGCAGCGCCTGATCATCCTCACCGGCTGGGCCATCATCTGCTGGTGCGCCGTTAGAGCGGTCCGCGGCAACCTGCTGCCCCCCATGTGGGCGGCGGTCACATTACCGATTCTGATCTGGACGTACCTCCTCTGGCCTGGTTGACCTTGGGCGCCGCCCATCGCGCAGACCTCCCTGCAGATTGAAAGAAGCCCCGTTCGGCGAGTGTAACGAGCCGAACGGGGCTTATCGCTTTCCCAGCAGCGGGTTTACCCGCTCATCCCGGAGCTTCGCCCGATCCCATCCCACCCTCACCCCCGCCTGCGCTCCTCCAACACCGGCGGCACCAGAACGTCCGCCGCGCTCACCTCCCCCGGCGTAAACGGCAGCAGCACCTCGCGCCGGGTACGGACGATGGTTTCGATCTCGAAGGCGATGTCCTCGATCGACCGCCCCTCCGCCGGCACCGACACGTCCGCCAGCCGGTACAGCGGCTCGCGCTCCGCCAGCATCTGCGCGATCATGCCGCGCGGGTCGGGGTGGTCGCGAAACGGGCGGTCGATGGAATCATCGCGCAGCCGCCGCACGGTCTCGTCCACCGAGACGCGCAGCCAGACCGAGAGCGTGCGCGAGCCCAGCACGTCCAGCTGCTCCGGCCGCGTGATCCACCCGCCGCCGGGCGCCAGCACCAGCCCGGGCCGCTCCGCCACCTCGGCCGTGAGCGCGGCCTCCATCCCCCGGAACGCCTCCTCGCCCGCCACGGCGATCACCTCCTTGACGGTGCGCCCCTCGCGGTGTTCTATCTCCACGTCAAAGTCCAGGAACTCCCAGCCCAGCCGCCGGGCCAGCGCCTGCCCCACGCTGCTCTTACCCGACGTCATGTAGCCCAGCAGCACCACGCGTTCGATCACCAGCGCGGGCGGCAGCGTATCCGGCACGGCGGCGCTCCAGAAAACCGGGTTCAGAAAGGTTGACGGACGGCCCCGCGGCAAGGCAGGTTGCGGGCCGCACCCGCCGAATCCAGGAATCCGAAGAATTTCCGAACCGAACCGGGGACGCGGTGTATCCGCGCCAGGCCGCCATCTGCCGCCGGCTATTCCCTGTTCCCTGTTCCCTATTCCCTGCGGTTGATGGCGATCCTCACCCCCACGCAGCGCGACCGCGTACTCCCGCGCCTCATCGAAGACGAGATGCGCGAGTCGTTCATCGACTATTCGATGAGCGTCATCGTGCAGCGCGCGCTTCCCGACGTGCGTGACGGCCTCAAGCCCGTGCACCGGCGCATCCTGTACGCCATGCACGAGGCGGGGCTCATCCCCACGCGGCCGCACAAGAAGAGCGCCACCGTGGTGGGCGACGTGCTGGGCAAGTACCACCCGCACGGCGACCAGTCCGTGTACGACGCCCTCGTGCGGATGGTGCAGGACTTTTCGCTCCGCTACCCGCTCATCGACGGGCAGGGCAACTTTGGCTCGATCGATGGCGACGCGGCCGCGGCGTACCGGTACACGGAAACGCGCCTGTCGCCCATCGCCACGGAGATGCTGGCCGACATCGACAAGGACACGGTCGATTTCGCCCCCAACTACGACGACCGCCTTACCGAGCCCCGCGTTCTCCCGGCGAAGTTTCCCAACCTGCTGGTCAACGGCTCCAGCGGCATCGCCGTGGGGATGAGCACCAACGTGCCGCCGCACAACCTGGCCGAGGTGGTGCGCGCCGTCATCCACATGCTGGACCACCCGGAGTGCACCGTCGAAGAGCTGATGGCCCACCTGCCGGGGCCCGACTTTCCCACCGGCGGCATCATCGTGGGCACGCAGGGGATCCGCGACGCGTACAACAAGGGACGCGGCCGCGTGGTGATGCGGGCGCGGGTCTACAAGGAATCGCGGCGCAGTGGCAAGGAGCAGCTGGTCGTCACCGAGATCCCGTACGGCACCAACAAGGCACGCATCATCGAGCAGATCGCCGAGCTCACCCGCGCCGGCAAGCTGAACGACATCGCCGACCTGCGCGACGAATCGGACCGTGACGGCATCCGCGTGGTCATCGAGCTCAAGCGCGGGGCCGACCCGGCCAAGGTGCTCACGGGCCTGTTCAAGTGGACCGCGCTGCAGACCACGTTCGGCGTGATCGCGCTGGCGCTGGACAACGGCGTGCCGCGCGAGTTTGGCCTGAAGACCATGCTGGAGCGGTTTCGCGACCACCGCCTGCAGGTGGTCGTGCGCCGCAGCCGCTGGGAGCTGGACCGCGCCCGCGACGAGGCGCACGTGCTGGAAGGCCTGATCGCCGCGCTGCGCAAGATCGACCAGGTGATCGCCATCATCCGCGGCTCCCGCAACCGCGAGACGGCGGCCGCCAAGCTGCAGAAAGAGCTCAAGCTCAGCGAGCGCCAGGCGGAAGCCATCCTCAACATGCGCCTCTCGCGCCTCACGCAGCTGGAGGCCAGGGAGCTGCGCGACCGCCTGGCGGAGCTGGAGAAGCGCATCGGCGAGCTGGAGGCGCTGCTGGCGTCGCCAGACCGGCAGATCGGCGTCATCCGCCGCGAGCTGGCCGAGCTGGCGGAGAAGTACGGCGACCCGCGGCGCACGACCATCTTCGAGAACGACAAGGCGGTGCGCATCGAGGACCTGCTGGCCGCCGAGCAGGTGGTGGTCACGGTCACGCGCGAGGGCTTCGTCAAGCACATGCCCATGCCCGTGTACCAGAAGGCCGCCAGCACCGGCCGCGCCCTCATCGGCAGCGACTACGAGAGCGACTACCTGGAGCGCGTCCTGGTGGCCAGCACCGAGGACTGGCTGCTGGCGTTCACCAGCGACGGCCGCGCCTACGGCCTGCCCGTGCGCGACCTGCCGGAAACGGACCTGCGCTCGCGCGGCAAGCGGCTGCACCAGATGCTGGAGCTGCCCAAGAACGCGGACGTCGCGGGCGTGCACCTGGTGAGCGAGTTCAGCGAGTCCAGGGCGGTCCTGTTCGCCACCGCCGGCGGCACCGTCAAGCGCACGTCGCTGGACCAGTTCACCCGGCCCCGCTCCGGCGGCGTGGAGGCCATCTCGCTCAAGGCCGGCGACCGGCTGGCGTTCGTCTCCATCACCGACGGCCAGATGGAGGTGGTGCTGGCCGCGTCGGGCGGCCGCGCCATCCGCTTCGCCGAGGGCGACATCCCGCTGATGGGCCGCGCCACCCAGGGCGTGCGGGGGATGAAGCTGGGTGAAAAGGAGCGGCTTGCGGGGATGGTGGCCGACAAGAGCGACGCCACGCTGGCCGCCGTCACCGCGCGCGGCCAGGGCAAGCGGTTGGCGATGGATGACCTGCCGCTGCAGAAGCGCGACGGCAAGGGCACCGTTATCGCGCCCGGCGGCAAGGATTTCGGCGACCTGGTGGCGCTGCTGCAGCTGGGCGTCACCGACCTGGCCGCCGTCACGGCGGGAGCGGTGATGATGCGCATCCGCCGCGCGGACCTCCCCCTTCTGCCGCGCGACGCGCAGCCGGAGCCCGTGCTGGAGCTGGCCCGGAGCGAGCGCATCGCCGCCGTCACCCAGCTCGCCGAGCGCGACGCCGCCACCCCCATCACCACCGCCGACGAGCTTCTGGAAGAGCCGTCGACCGACGGCGGCGAGGGTGGAGAGGGTGACGGAGGCGCCGAAGGCGAGGGCGGCAGCGGTGACGGCAACGGTGGGGATGATGACGGCGGCGGCGGTGGTGCAGCGCCCGTCTCTTCCGATGGCGATGCGCCGCCCCCCTCCACCGATGATGTGACCCCCGAGGCTTCCGCCGACGGCGACGCCGACGACGAGGCACCGGCCGCCGACGCGAGCGCACCCGACGACGCGCCGCAGCCGGACGACTCCGCGCCGTCGCCGGCTTCGCTGCCCGCCGAATCCGCCGCGGCTCCTGAGGATCCGGCCCTGTTCGCCGACACCGCGAACACGGGTGATGCGGACGATGATGATTCCATCATCGAAGATCCCATCACGCTCCCCAAGCGCAGCCGCAAGCCCGCGCCCGCCGCCGCGCCCCCACCGCCGCCGCCGGCTCCCGAGCCGCCGCCTGCACCCGCGCCGAAGCGTGCGCGCAAACCCGCGGCTGCTCCCGCGTCCGCGCCGCCCCCCGCCGCCGAGCCGGAGCCGGCGCCGAAGCGCGCCCGCAAGCCCGCGGCGCCCGAAGCCGCGACGCCGGAGCCGGTAGCGGAGCCCGCTCCGAAGCGTGGCAAAAAGCCGCCCGCCGCGGAGCCGGCTCCCGAGCCACCCGCCCCGCCGAAGCGCGGCAAGCCTCCCAGGGCCGCCGCGCCCGAGCCGCCGACGCCCGAATCTGCACCACCCGCGGAAACGGGCAAACGCGGCAAGAAGAAAGTCGCCGACGAACTGGACCTGTTCGGTGGCTCCTGAACACGAGATCGGCCCGGCATCTTGCCGCCCCGATTTGGTTGTGTTCATCACCACCCGATGGGTTATCGGAAGTTTATCGGCATTTCATCGGAAGGTTATCGGAAGCAGCGCGCTCAGGGCGAAGGCGAGCGGCTGGAGGAGAACTGATACCGATCCGGAGAAACAACATCGAAAGGTACGGAGGAACGGAGAACAGCCAGAGGAACAGAGGTGATCCGCGATTCCCTCCTCTGTTCCTCTGGCTGTCTCTGTTCCTCTGTACCCTGACCTCTGTTTTCCTGTAGTCCGACTTGAGGTGAGGTGTTTCAACGGATCGGGTATGAGCATGAGGAGATTTCGTGGATCGTGAACACGAGATCGAGCCCAGAATCTCGCCGGGCCGATTTCATCTCATCACCGGCTATCGCGCCGTCCTACCGCAGGCGCTGCGCACGTTACCAACCTGCTTCCCGTGGCGGCGGCGGCGCGATCCAGACGCTGTTGCACGCAGGGCAGCGCTGCGCCTGCAGGCGTTCGCCGGGGCGGAGCACCTGCTCCAGCCTGGCCGACTCGTGGCGGCGAAAGACCAGTGGAATCCAGGCGTGCCGGTCGGTGAACACCTGCTGCCAGAACGTGCCCTGGTTCAGGAACGCCGTCCCGGTTTCCATCTCGATCCCGCAGCCCGGGCAGGGGAGCGGATCCGGTGCGATCTCCGGCTCCACCGGCCACGCGACGGGTCCCGAAAAATGGCCGCCGCAGCCCATGCACGCGGTCGCGTTCTCGGGGTTGCCTTTGCGGCAGCGCGGACAGATCCGCACGGGCGCCCCTGTCGCGCGCGGCGGGATCAGCGGGGCGGCCGCGGGATCGACGAGGTTCACGCGGCATTCGCGGCAGTACCCGCGGGCCAGCGCGTTCATCACTCCGCATCTGTGGCAAAAGACCGTCTGGTCCACGGTGGATCGGTTCGGCAGATGGATTTCAGAGGGTACGCGGCGCCCTTCCTTCCCCGTACGCGGCCTCCGGAGACCCTGTTTCACCCCCACGCGCCGCAGGGCTGGCGGAGAGGGACGGAATTGCGTACCTGCTAAACCTGAGTTGACGAGGCCAGAAAGCCTGACGCAAACACGCGAATCCCCGCCATCCACCCGGAGTCGGTCACCGGGCGTCCGACCAGGGAAAAACCGGAAAGCGGAAAACAGGTGACGTAAGCAACCGTCGCCAAACCACTTGCCCGCATACGGCCTGCTTTTTGCCGCCCGCGTACGTTCCTGCGGGTTGGCCGGAAGCACGAACGGAAGGGGACCGCGGTGGACGGCGCGAACGGCAAGACCACCATCCTGGTGGTGGACGACAACAGCGACAACGTAGAGATCCTGCGGGCGTTCCTGGAATCGCGCGGCTTTACGGTCGCCGAGGCGCGCGACGGGCGCACGGCGCTGGCGCGCATGGAAGAGGTGCGCCCGGACCTGGTGCTGCTGGACGTGATGATGCCGGGCATGGACGGCTGGGAGGTGTGCCGCGTGATCAAGCAGCACCCGCAGCTGGGCGACACCAAGGTGGTGATGGTGACGGCCAAGGGCGGCTTCGAGGACAAGATGGAGGGGCTGCGCTCCCGCGCGGACGACTACGTGGTCAAGCCCGTGGACTTCAAGGAGCTGATGGAAAAGGTGACCCGCAACCTTGCCGCCCGGGGCAGCCAGGCGTGAGGATCGTCGGATATGCCGGGGACGAGGGCTTCCGCGCGCGCCTGGAGGCCGCCGCGGCCAGCGCCGGCGCCGAGCTCACCCTGGTGCAGCCGGCCGGCGGGGGCTCCGCCGCCAACGACGACCAGTTCTTTGCCCTGCTGCGAACCCATCCGGACGCGGCGCTGCTGGAAATGCGCCGCGGCCTGCTGGAGCGCACCCGCGACGAGGCGGGTACGCGCGGCATCGCCGTGGTCGTGGTGTGCCGCAACGAGGACGAGGCCCGCCACGCCATCCGCGAAGGCGCCGAGGAGTGGATCCTGGTCGACGCCGACGAGATGGAGATCTCGGCGCGCATCGAGGGCGCGTGCGAGAGGCTGGCGCGCACCATTCCGCCCAAGCAGGCCCAGGACGCCGCCGACCACCTGCGCTACGAAGAGCTGCTGTACGACCGCTTTACCGGCTTTCCCACCCTGCCGGTGATGATCGAGCGCGGCCGCGACATGCTGGACAACCGCGGCCGGCTTACGCTGCTGTACATCGAGTTCGTGCGCTACAGCAAGCTGGAGGAGATCTACGGCTGGGAAAAGCTGGACGAGGTGCTGCAGACCACCGCCAGCGCCGTGCGCGACTTTTACGCGCGCTACGACGGCGACAGCGCCATGATGGTCAGCCACACCGGCGACGACGACTTCATCTTCTTTGCCGACATCGCGCAGGAAGAGGCCGAGAAGCGCATCAACGAGATGGCGGTGGCGCTGGAGACCGACGTGCGCGCCCGGCTGGAGACGGAGCACGGCGAGGACATCGCGGGATTGTTCGAGATCTACGTGGGCTCCGTCACGCTCTTCCGCAATCCCAAGATCCGCACCGAGCGCATCATCTACCGCGGCATCCGGGAGGCGGCCCAGGCGGCGCGCAGCGTTGAATCGCGCGAGCGGGCGCGCAAGGTGGCGGGGCTCAAGGACACCCTGCGCGAGGGCGCCGTCTACATCGTCTACCACCCCATCGTGGTCACGGAAACGCGCGAGGTGTTTGGCTACGAGGCGCTGGCCCGCGGCGTACACCGTGCTCTGCGCTCGCCGGAGGTGATGTTCGGGGTGGCCGAGGAGGCCAACCTGATCTGGGAGCTTTCGCGCCTGTGCCGGCGCAAGGCCATCGAGGGGATGTCGGACCAGCTGGAGCCCCAGCACCTGCTGTTCATCAACATCGATCCGCACGACTTTCGCGACCCCACCTTTCGCTACCTGGACCTGGACGACCTGGGGGTGGACGATCCCAGCCGCATCGTGCTGGAGATCACGGAGCGCACGGCGATCACCGACTATCCCACCTTTCAGGGCTATCTCAAGGAGTTCCGCGACCGCGGCTTCCGCTTTGCCGTGGACGACGCGGGAAGCGGGTACGCGGGGCTGGGGAGCATCGCCAACCTGGAGCCGGACTTCATCAAGCTCGACATCTCGCTCATCAGCGGCATCGACGCCAACTTCATGAAGCAGAACCTGGTGGAGACGATGGTGCAGTTTGCCAACGACCACAACATCAAGGTGATCGCCGAAGGCGTGGAGCGCGAGGAGGAGTGGGAGACGGTAAAGCGGCTGGGCGTGCACTTTACCCAGGGATTCCTGTTCCACAACGTGGCCGCCCAGGCCGCGCAGACCAACGCCGCCCTTCAGGCCATCGCCGGCGAGAGCGCCGCCAGCGCGGAGAACGCGGCGGGCGCGGAGAACGCCGCCAGTGCTGAGAACGCCGCAAGCGCGGAGAACGCAGGCGCGGCGAAGTAGGAAGACGGCGCCTCGACGAAAAAGATCGAACTGGCGCCCGCCGGGGTGCCCCTCCCCCGGCCCCTCCCCGCTCGTTCCTCGCGGAGAGGGGAGAATTCGATCCCGCTTCGGAAGGGCCCAGCTGCGTCCGCCGGCGCCCCCTCCGCTCGCCGAGGCTCGCACCTCCCCCAAAAACCCTGGGGGAGGTTGTTGTTGCCGACGGAATCAGGCTCGACGAACAGGAGCGCACCTACGCCCCACGGGTGCCCCTTCCCCGGCCCCTTCCCGCTCGTTCCTCGCGGAGAGGGGAGAATCCCATCCTTGTTCCACAGAGTCCGTTTGCGCCGGCCATCCGGGTCCGCTCCGGACGTTCGGCTCGCGTCACCTCTCCCCCGAAGTTGGGGGAGAGGCCGGGAGAGGGGGCCGCCCGCGGACGCAGTTCGATATCTGCCAGACCGTCGTGGCCTTCCTCCGCCCGCCCCATCCTCCCGCTCCACCGCCAGGCCCGCCGCTGGTACGCCTTCTGCCTCCCCACACACCGCACCCACAACCCGCCGCGCCGCGTGATCATCGACTGCCACACGCACCTGAACCGCTACACCGAGGACCAGCCGGCCACCCTCCCCGAGCGCCACGCGGCGCTGCTGCGGGAGATGGACGCGAACGGCATCGTGCACGCCATGGTCCTTACCTCGTACGTGAACAACGAGGACCGCTGCTCGCCGGAAGAAATGCTGGCGGAGGTGGAGGACGATCCGCGCATCAGCGTGGTGGCCGGCGTGGACGTGCCGCGGCTGGACCAGGACCAGATGGACCGGCTGCGGGGCCTGCTGCGGGCGGGGCGCATCCGCGGGCTCAAGCTGTACCCCGGCTACCAGCCGTTCCACCTGCACGACCGCGAGTTGCGCCCCGTGTACGAACTGGGGGCGGAGTTCGGCGTGCCGGTGATGATCCACACGGGCGACACCTTCAACCCGCTCGCGAAAGTCCGGCTGACGCACCCGCTGCTGGTGGACGACATCGCCGTGGACTTTCGGGAAACCACGTTCGTCATCTGCCACCTGGGCAACCCGTGGTTCACGGACGCCATGGAGGTCATCTACAAGAACCACAACGTGATGGGCGACATCTGCGGCCTTACGCTCGGCGAGTTTCAGCCGCGGTACGAGCGCTTTGCCCTGCGTTGCGTGAACGACGCCATCGCCTTTATCAACGACCCCGACAAGCTGATGTTCGGTACCGATTGGCCCATCAGCGACGTCGCCAGCTACCTGCGCTTCGTGGATCGGCTGGAGATGACGGACGCGGAGCGCGAGGGGCTGCTCTGGCGCAACGCGGCACGCCTGTTCCGCCTGCCGGTGGTGGGCGCGGCGTGATTGCGGAGGGCGAGTACCGGGTGGTGGTGGTCGATGACGAGCGCGCGCCGCTGGCCACGGAGGCGCTGGAGCTGATCTCCACCTCCATTGGCGACGTGCAGCCGGTGAACGACCTGCTTTCGGAGATCGAGGAGCGGCGCCGGGGTATGCCCAGCGGCGGCGATGCCCACCTGCTTGCCATGGTGGATGACGACGGACGAGCGGCGGCCGCGGCGGCGGGAATCTACCTGGAGGGCGTCAACGCGGGGTTCATCACCTACCTGGCCGTGCGAAAGGACCTGCGCGGCAAGCTGCTGGGGCGCGGCCTGCGCGGGCACCTGGTGAACTCCATCCGCGCGGAGGCGCGCCGCAAGAACGGCGCGGACCCGGCGTGGATCGTGGGCGAGGTGCGCAGCGGCAGCCCGTGGCTGCAGACGCTGGTGGGCGCGGGGCAGGCCATCCCCTTCGGCTTTCCCTACTTCCATCCGTGGATGCAGCGCCGCAGCGAAGGCCGCTACGTGCTGTACCGCGAGCCGCTGGCCGACACCCGCGCGAAGCTTCCGGCGCAGGAGGTGGTGCGGCTGGTCTACACCATCTGGCGCCGCGCCTACCGAATCCGCTTTCCCCTGCAGAGCGAGACGTTCTGCTACATGATCGAACGGCTGCAGGCCGCCGGCACCATCGGCGCGCACCCGGACTTCGCCCAGGCCTCGCTTCCGCTCACCCAGCTGCCCGGCGACAACTGATACCATTGCTCGCAATCAGAGGAACGACGGAAAAGCATCACGCGGAGGCGCGGAGGAACTGATGAGGCGCGGAGGCGTTTTTGGCGTCCCTCCGCGCCTCTTCTGTTTTCTCCGCGCCTCCGCGTGAAAATCGTTCCCCACAACCGTCTGCGCGCGGCAGGGCGTAGTAAAGAATGATACGTAAGGACCCTTATTCCGCCTGGCGGGGGATAAGGGCGGCAAGGGCAAATCCAACCTGGAAGCAGGTATGGCGAAACACCCTGCATCTTGCGCTACAAGGCTTGTACAATGAAATTCATGCATTGTGACAGTTCCGTGATTGGTTCGTCAGATCCGGGATGTATGGCGGCGGGAGTGGGCCGTGCACGCCTGTTTCTGCCGGTACGAGGGTTGCGACAAGGAGGCGCTGGCCCCTTGAAGTGTAACCATGCCGCGCCGCGATGCAGCCGGCGTACGAAGCATCACCTGCGCAAGAAGTAACCGCAGAAGCAACAATGAGCTACCGCATCAAGCGCGTCGCCCACCTTACCGGGATCAACCCCGCCACGCTGCGCGCGTGGGAGCGCCGCTACGGCCTGGTGGCGCCGGACCGTACCGGGTCCGGCTACCGGCTGTACACGGACGAGGACGTGGCGATGCTTTCGCGCATCAAGGTCCTTGTCGACGAAGGACTTACCATTGGCGAGGCCATCAGCCGGGTGCGCCGCGGCAATGCGCCGCTGCCGCCCGACGCCGGCGGCCCGTCCATTCGCGACGTGCGCTTCCGCATGCTCGAGGCGCTGATGTCGTTCGACCGGCGCGGCGCACTGGAGGCGTACCAGGACGTCATGCGCCTGCCGCCGGAGCGCCGCGTGGAAGAGGTGCTGCTCCCCGTGCTTCGCCAGGTGGGCGAGCTGTGGGAGGCCAACGAGTGCGGCGTGGGCGAGGAGCACTTTGCCACCGCCTTTATCCGCGAAAAGCTGGCGGGGATCATCGAGGACCTGGACACCGGTGCGGCTCGCGGGCCCGAGGCCGTGTGCGCAGGCGTGCCGGGCGAGCGTCACGAGTGCGGGCTGCTGGCGGCCACCATTCACCTGGCCACGCGCGGCTGGCGGGTGGTGTACCTGGGCCCCGACGTGCCGGTAGACGAGATCCGGCGCATCCTGCATCAGCGGCGCCCGGCGCTGTTCTGCACGTCCGTGGTCAACACCATGAGCATCGCCGACTTCCGCGCCCTGACCCGCGCCCTGCGCGACGCCGCGCCCGCGGAGACGGAGGTCGTGGTCGGCGGCCCTGGCGTCCCGGCCCCGTTCGCCAGCGCCGAGGGCGTGCGCCTTTCGGACGACATGGGCGTGCTGGCCCACGCCCTGGCGTAACCACCGTCCGTCGCGAACACAAAAGCCCCGCCCGGCGGCACGCCGGGCGGGGCTCTTCGCGTCAGTACGGCGGACCGCACGAAAAACGACGATGCCGGCCGTCACATCTCCTGGATGTTCACCGGGCCGTTGGTGGTCACCACTCGGATGGTGGGGCCGCCGCCGTTGACGTCGGTGTTGATCCGCCCGCCCGGGCTCCAGCGCCGTCCGCCTTCGCGCCGCGAGCGGATGCCGCTGGGCGCGTTGATGGGGCCGTGCACAGTGCCGCTCTCCAGGTGCGCCGCGTAGCCGCGGGGCATGCGCAGGGTGACGGGGCCGTTCACCGTCTCCGCGTCCAGTCCGTCGCCACTCCAGCGGCGGCCTGCCAGGGCCACGGTGATGGGACCGTTCTGCGCCCGCGCCCGCACGTCGCCCGCCAGCTCGGTGAGCGTGATGGGGCCGTTCACCGCCCGCAGCTCCATGTCGCCGGACAGCCGCTCCACCGCGATGGGGCCGTTGTGCGTCTCCACGTCCAGGTTGGTGCGCGCCGGCACCAGGATCTCGTAGCTCACCGCCCAGTGGCGGTTGCGGCCGGAGGTTTCAGGTCCGGTGGAGCGGATAGTCCCGTCGGTGCTCACGCGCACACCCCGCGCAAGCTCGCGCGCATCCGCCTCCGTGCGCGCCGACGCCTGCACGCGGGCGCGCACCAGCACGTCGCGCCCGTCCCAGGCGCGCACGGTCACGCCGCCGTTCTGCCCCGCGTTCACGCGCAGCGACCCGCGCGCCGGGATGCGCGACTCGCGCACCTCGCAGTGCGTCTCGCGGTCTGAGCCGGCGTTGTTGCGGCGGCAGCGCTCCACCCAGCCGTCGGAGTCGTTCTGCGCGGACACCGGCGCCGCCGCGGCGGCAAGGGCCAGCGAAAAAAAGAAGAGGCGAGACGTACGCATCGGTGGGGCTCCGGAATCGTGGAGAGAAGAGGCGGCAACACCGCGCCGCCGTCGAAACCGATGCTCTGATGCGCCCCGCCCTCCGAGGGTTTGGACAGGATGAAAACGATGCGCACTCCCTCACCTCGATGACGGAGTGCACCGACGGTTTTCCAGATCGCGCATCAGGTGGAGCGATCGACGTGTTCCCGTGCGCTCCGGCAGACCCTCCGCCGATCCGCATCCCTCCCGAAAAAACGCGGATGGCCCCCTGCCGCATTCCATCCACTTCCCGTTCCCGACGCCCTCACAAACGATCCTGCCTCGTCGACATCCCTCATCTGCACCCGACACCAAACAGATACGGCTTCAGCGCGGAAGCGGACGAAACGCTACGTAAAACTCTGTTGACTCTGCTAACTCTGTGTGAGGCCAATCTTTTCTTCGCTCGCGATGCCCCCCGAGGAATCGCCCCCGTAAAACTCCGTTGACTCCGTTAACTCCGTGTGAGGCCAATCTCTTGTGAAATCGGCCGACATCTCACCGCGTGGGACCGGCTGAGGATCAGCGGACAGGATTCGCACGCGCCGCCTCGATGATGGCGACCACGCCGGGATGCCGGGGACGGCGCTCCACCGTGAGGGCGAAGAAGTGCTGCAGCGCGTCCGGCGCCTCGCCCACCGTCTCCAGCCCGTGCCGCGCGCCCAGCTCCGCCGCGACCACGCTGGGCGCGGCGATCACGCCCGCCGCGGACTGCGCCAGGAGCAGCCGCGACGTCCAGTCATCCAGCTCAGCCACCACCGTGGGCGCCACGCCCGCCGCCTGCAGCCACGCGTCAACGGAGCGCCGCAGAGGGGCGTCCATGGGCGGCATGACAAAGGGGATGCCCTCCAGCGACGCGGGAAACCGGGCCGACAGCTCCCCCGCAAGCGCGCGCGCGGCCAGCAGGGTAACACCGCATTGCCCCAGCGGGTGCGGCCGCGCGCGCACCGCGGAGCCGGCGGGAAGGCGCTCGGCGCTCAGCACCACGTCCAGCTCGCGCGCCCCAAGCTCCGCGCTCAGCCGCGCCAGGGGGCCATGGTGCACCGCCAGGCGCACGGGGCGCGGCAGCCGAAGGGCGGGGGCCAGCAACTGGTGCGTAAGCGTGGGCGGCACGCCCTCGGCCACGCCCACCGCCAGCCGCAGGGGACGCCGGCCGCCGTGCTCCAGCGTCTCCAGCATCTCCCGCCCCAGCGCGAAGATCTCGTCCGCGTACGCGTACACGGTGGTGCCGGCGGGCGTGAGCGCCAGGCCGCGGCCGCTCTTTTCAAAGAGCTTTACCTCCAGCGACCGCTCCAGCCGCTGGATCTGGCTGCTTACCGCCGGCTGCGAAACCCCCAGCTTGACCGTGGCGGCGGCGATGCTCCCCTCGCGGGCCACCATCCAGAAGTACAGCAGGTGGTTGTAGTTGAGCGTCGCCATGTGCGCGGTGCTTGAATGCTGGGCGCCCTTGCGTCAAGGGCGCGTGCACGCGGACGGGCCGCCCCGATCCGGGACGGCCCGTCCGTGACGCCGGCCAAAGGCCGGACGCTGGAGCAAGGACGCGGGAAGGCTGAGGGCCGCGAAGAACTGTGCTTCGCATCGTCGGGGGGCGCCGTACTGTTGAACCGCACATTGAAAACGGTGCAACCCCCAACCTGCCCGCACCCTGGCTGCTCCAGCCTCAAAAGCTGGCACGGTGAGTGCTACCATGTACTGTAGCAATGGGCATACCGCGGCCGTTCCCCGCGGGGCATTTCTTCGCAAATGAAGGCGATCCAAGCTTTTACAAAACACCTTGACAAGCGTGGCCGCAGGAACGGGCTGGGGCAGCCGCGGTACACACCGTGGCGTAAACTACCCAGGCCACCTCTCCCCCGTCCGCCACGAGGCCCCCGATGCGCCAATCATCTGTTTTCGACCACTCTCAACGTCCCATATTTCGTATTTTCGCAAAGTAGCGCACTAGGGGCCCTTACGCAAATCGCTCCCCGGATGGCCGATGCCCGGGGAGCGATTTCTCGTGCGATGTTGCCGGATCGGCCGCGGTTCAGGCCTGGGCCACGCGCGTAAGCTTGGCGTCGACCGACTGCAGCAGATCGCGGAAAGATTTGGCGAACTTCTCCACCCCCTCGCGCTGCAGCTGGTCCGTCACCTCGTCCATGTCGATCCCCAGCTCCTTCAGCGCGGCGATGTCGGCCACCGCCCGGTCCACGTCCTGGTCCACCGTCGTTTTGCCGATGCCGTGGTCGGCGAACGCCTCCACGGTGGCCAGCGGCATGGTGTTGACGGTGTGCGGGCCGATCAGCTCCTCGACGTAGATCACGTCGCGGTAGTCCGGGTTCTTGGTGGACGTGCTGGCCCACAGCGGCCGCTGCACCTGCGCGCCCACCGCCGCCAGCCGCTCCCACCGCTCGCCGGAAAAGATCTCCTGAAAGCGCCGGTACGCCAGCCTGGCGTTCGCCACCGCCGCCTTGCCACGCAGCGAGAGCGCGCGCTGCTTCGCCGTGTCGTCGGTGGCGGCTTCGGCAAGCTTGTTCAACTGGCCGTCCACCGCGCTGTCGACGCGCGAAACGAAGAACGAGGCGACGGAGCCCACGCGGTCCAGCGGCTGCCCCGCCTCGTGGCGACGCTCCAGCCCGCGCAGGAACGCCTCCATCACCTGCTCGTGGTTCTTCACCGAGAACAGCAGGGTGATGTTGACGTTCATCCCCTCGAACAGCAGCTGCTCGATCACGGGAAGGCCGGCTTCCGTCCCCGGCACCTTGATCATCAGGTTGGGCCGGCCCACGGCCTTCCACAGGCGCCGCGCCTCATCCAGGGTGCCGGCCTCGTCGTGCGCCAGCTCCGGCGACACCTCCAGCGAGACGAAGCCGTCCGTGCCGTTGCTCTCGTCGTACACGCCGCGGAACAGGTCGCAGGCGCGGGTGATGTCTTCCACCGCCAGCGACTCGTACGCCTCGGTCGCGTCGGCCTGGTCGGCGGCCAGGACGTCGAACGCGTCGTCGTAGTCGTCGCTGTCGCCGATGGCCTGCTCGAAGATGGAGGGATTGGACGTCACGCCGCGCAGATCGAAGCGGCGGATCATCTCCTCCAGCTCGCCGTTGTCCAGAATGCCGCGGCGAATGTAGTCCAGCCACACGCTCTGCCCCAGCGCGTGCAGCTGGTGCAGCGGGTTCTTGTCCCCGGACTCGACGGCGTCGGTGGGGTGCTTGGTTTCGGGATCCATCGTCTTTATCCTCCCCCGGAGGGTGTTGGTACGAGAGTACGAAAGTACGAGAGTGCGGGCTCGGCGTGAGCCCGCAGCCTCTCCAATCCGCTTGCGTACTCTCGTACTTCGTACTTCCGTACTTACTTCTCGTCCGTCCCGTGCGCGGCCGGCCCGGCGCCGGCGCGGCCCTTCTCCGACTCCCCGTCGCCCAGCCCCAGCAGCTGCTTGGCCTTGGCGCACACGTTGTCCGCGCTAAGCCCCAGCTCCTGGAACACCCGCTTGGCGGGCGCCGACGCGCCAAAGCGGCTGATGCCGATCGCCTCGCCCTCGCTTCCCACCCAGCGGTGCCACCCCATGGGGTGCGCGGCCTCGATGCTCACCCGCGCGTGCACCGCCGGCGGCAGCACCTGGTCGCGGTACTCCTTCGACTGCTGTGAGAACAGGGCCCAGCTGGGCATGCTGACCACGCGGGCGCGGATCCCCTCGCCCGCCAGCGCATCGCGCGCCTCCAGCGCGACGGAAACCTCGGAGCCGGTGGCGATCAGGATGACCTGCGGGTCGCCGCCGTCCGCGTCCGCCAGCACGTACGCACCCTTTCGCAGCCCGTCCGCCTTGCCCGTGGTCACGTGCGGCAGCGCCTGGCGGGTGAGGGACAGGAAGACGGGCCCCTCGTTGTGCTCCATGGCGAAGCGCCACGCCTCGGCCGTCTCGTTGGCGTCCGCCGGGCGCAGGTCGATCAGCCCCGGGATGGCGCGCAGCGAGGGAAGCTGCTCGATCGGCTGGTGCGTCGGCCCGTCCTCGCCCAGGCCCACGGAGTCGTGGGTGTAGACGTAGATGGTCGGCTGCTCCATCAGCGCGGCCAGGCGCACCGGCGGGCGCATGTACTCGGAAAAGATCAGGAAGGTGCCGCCGAACACGCGCACGCCGCCGTGCAGCGTCATCCCGTTCATCGCCGAGCCCATGGCGTGCTCGCGAACGCCGAAGTGCAGGATGCGCCCCGCGTAGTTGTCCGGGCCGTAGTCGCCGCCGCCGTCGATGTTGGTGTTGTTGCTCCCCGCCAGGTCCGCCGAGCCGCCCATCAGCCAGGGCACCCGCGTGGCGATGGCGTTCAGCGCCTTGCCCGACGCGGCGCGCGTGGCGATCGGCTTGTCGTCCGTGCTCCACGTGGGGATGTCCGCGTCCCAGCCGGCGGGAAGGGTCCGCGAGAGCGCCTGGTCCAGCTCGGTGGCGGTGTCGGCGTGCGCGGCGCGAAAGGCCTCCATCCGCCGCTCCCACTCCGCCTGGCGCTCGCGGCCCTGCTCGCCCGACGCGCGCATGTGCGCCAGCGCCTCGTCGGGAACGAAGAAGCTGTCCTGCGAGGGCCAGCCCAGCGCCTTTTTGGTGAGCTTGATCTCTTCCTCGCCCAGCGCCTCGCCGTGCGCCTTTTCACTCCCCGCCTTGTTGGGCGAGCCGTAGCCGATGATGGTCTTGACCGTGATCATCGACGGGCGCGGATCGGCCTGGGCGGCGCGGATGGCGGCGTCGATCGCCTCCAGGTCGTTGCCGTCCTCCACCGTCTCCGTGTGCCAGCCGTACCCCTCGAAGCGCTTGGCCACGTCCTCGGTAAAGGCAAGGTCGGTGCTGCCTTCGATGGTGATCTTGTTGTCGTCCCAGAAGTAGATGAGCTTGCCCAGCTTCAGGTGCCCGGCCAGCGACGCCGCCTCGGCCGCCACACCCTCCATCAGGTCGCCGTCGGAGCAGATGGCGTAGACGTAATGGTCGATGACGTCGTGGCCGGGCTTGTTGTAGCGCGCGGCCAGGTGCGCCTCGGCCATCGCCATTCCCACGCCGGTGGCAAAGCCCTGCCCCAGCGGGCCGGTCGTCGTTTCCACGCCGGGCGTAAGGCCGTACTCCGGGTGCCCGGGGGTGGGGCTGTCCCACTGCCGGAAGTTCTTGATGTCGTCCAGCGTAAGGCCGTAGCCCGTCAGGTACAGCATCGAGTACAGCAGCATCGACGCGTGCCCGGCGGACAGGATGAAGCGGTCGCGGTCCGCCCACTTGGGATCGGCCGGATTGTGCTTCAGGTGGCGCGTAAAGATGACGTACGCCAGCGGCGCCAGCGCCATGGGGGTGCCGGGGTGGCCGGAGTTGGCCGCCTGCACCGCGTCCATGGACAGCGTGCGGATGGTGTCGATGCAGAGCCGGTCGAGCGTCTGGGCTTCGGAGGGCATCTATCTTCCTGGTTCGTGCGGGAACGGCTGGGATGTGTGGATGTGGAGCCCGCCGCGCTTCGGCCGAGTTCGGGGCGCACGGCCGGCGCCGCCTCCAGGCTCGCACCACTCGTCCACCTCCCCCCCAAAAACCAGGGGGAGGTTGGACTTCGAAGGGTCGAGCTGCGTCCGCCGGGTGCCCCTCCCCCGGCCCCTCCCCGTTCGTTCCTCACGGAGAGGGGAGAACTTCAATCGCGCTTCGACGCGCGCCGGAGTCAGGCTCAACCCACCCCTCCCCCGCAGTTTGGGGGAGGGGTCGGACGCCGTCGCGAGGAACGAGCGAAAGGCCGTGCGGGGGTGACGGCCCCGCGCCCCGGACACGGCCCGCGCTACGCCCCGATCCGCTCCAGTGCCACCAGCGCCGCGCCGCGCAGCGTCGCCTCGTGGTGCGGGGACAGGCGCAGCGGCCGCCCGATCGCGCCGGCGATGATGCGGGTCCACGCGGGCGACGCGTGCAGCGCGCCGCCGCCGGCCACCACCTCGTCCACGGGCCCGAACGCCGCCTCCACCGCCCCCACCGCCTCCGCCATCGCCCGCGCCGACGCCTCCAGCCACGCCCGCGCGATCTCCACCGGCCCCGTCGCCGCCGTCAGCCCGGCGATCTCCGCCGTCTCCCGTCCAACCGGCCGCGGCGGGCGCTCGGCGACCAGGCGGGGGATGACGGTCAGCCCGTGCGCGCCCGTCTCCATCGCCGCGAGGCGCGCCTCCAGTTCGTCCGGCGGGGGCAGCCGCAGCGTCCGGGCCAGCCAGGCGAACCCGTTGCCGCCGTTGGACAGCGCCCGCCCGCAGACCGTCCGCCGCGCGTCCAGCCGGTAGCACCAGAGCCCGTCCGGCACCACGACGTCCGCATCGTCCCGCAGCACCCGCACCGCCGCGGACGTGCCAACCGTCAGCCCGATGCGCCGACCGACGGCGCCCATCCCCAGGCTGGCGCACGCGCCGTCGCCCAGCGCCGGAAACCAGGGGATCGCCGCCAGCTCCGGCCAGCGCGCCGCGAACGGTTCGCGCAGGCCCGTGAACGGCGCGTCGCCGATCGGGGGGAGCGCGTCGGCAGAGACGCCGGCCGCGTCCAGCATCTCCCCGTCCCACCCCTGCCGGTACAGGTCCAGCAGCCCCGTCCCGCTGGCCATCGACACCGACGTCCGCCGCTCGCCAAACAGCCGGAACCCCAGGATCTCGCCGATGCTGGCCCAGGTGGCGGAGGGCGGCAAGCTATCGCCCGCGGAGCCCCGGAGCCAGACCAGCTTGGCCGCCGGATACAGCTCGTGCAGAAAGCACCCGGTGCGCCGGTGGACCGCCGCCTCGTCCAGCCGCGACCGCAGCGCGTCCGCCGCCTCGCGCGCCCGCCCGTCGCCCCAGCCGTAGAGCGGCGTTACCGCCCGCCCGTCCGCACCGATGCCGGCCACTCCGTGCCAGAACGCCGCCATCCCCACCGCCGCCGCAGCCACCCCCGCCGCGCGCCCCGCCTGCACCGCCGCGTCGATCACCCGGACGCACAGGTCGGCCAGCGCGTCAGCGTCCGTCTTCATCCCCCCATCCGGCGTGGCGCGCCAGGCGTACTCCGCCCGCGCCACGACGCCGTCGGCCAGCGGCGCACCGGCCGCATCCATCCACTGCGCCCGCACGGACGACGAGCCCACGTCGAGGGCCAGGATCCAGGGACCGCGGCGGGCGGGCGGCAGAGAAGGCGTCATGGGAAGAGACAATCTACCGCCTCGCGCGCGCGGATGCCACGCGCGCGAAAGAGCGCCCCCGCCCGCAGGCGGAAGCGCCCCTCGCAGGTGCGCGGCGGATCAGAGGTTACCCGTACCGCCCACCCCGCGGTTGTCGCGGTCTTCGCGCAGCCGCTCGCCGGCCTCGTGCGCCAGACGGGTGGTCTCGTCGCGGTCCGCGGCCACGCCCTCCTGCCCGGCGCCGTGCAGCGTGGGCTCCGAATGGGAAAGCCCGCTGCCGCTGAGCTGATCCACCTGGCGGGCATCGCCCGTCCCGGCGCTCAGTCCGACGTCGCCGCGGTCGGCCTCGTGGGGCGAACCGCTCATTCCGCCGAGCCCCCGCCCCGAGCCGCCCTGCCGGCGCGAGCCGTAGAAGCGCGCGTCGTCGAACGCGTCGCTGGCGTAGAAGTCCTCGTCGGCGTTGTGCAGGTAGTCCGATCCGGCCAGCCCGGCGCGGTGGCTGGCGTCGCCGCGCATCTGCACCGCGTCGCGGTCGTAGCCCAGCTCGCCCGCGCGTTCGTTCAGCGCGCCCATCCCGCCGGACGAAGCGCCCGCGTCCATCCCGCCCACCGGCCCCTGGGACCCCGCGCCCATGCGCTCGCCGCCGCGCAGCGCGTCATCCGCGGACGCCATCATCCCCGCGGACGAGCCGGTGGAGTGCATGGAATCCGCATCCGGGGCGGACGTCCGCATCCCGGCGCTGGAGACTCCACCGGTGGTGCCGGACGCCATCCCCGTCATCCCCAGCCCCGTGCCGGTGCCCGGCGTGTTGCCCAGGCCGGCCGTGTCCAGCATGCCCGCTCCGCCCGCAAGGCCGGTCGTCTCCCCCGTGCCGCGTCGGGCGGAGAAGCTTTCGCGAACGGAGGTCTCGAAGTCACGCGTCAGCGGCCCCTGGTCGTACGACGGCACGCCGCCCAGGTCGGCCGAGGCGAGCGCATCCACCATCACGCGGTCGCTGCCTTCGTCCAGCCGCGCGTAGCCGATGGGGATGAGCACGTGGCGGTCGGCGCCGCCGGCCACCATGCCGTCGTCCACGTCCACGTCCAGGTAGCGCACCTTCATCGCGGCCGTATCCACCAGCAGCTCGTCCACCTCGCCGATCTTGCGGCCGTCCGACGCCAGCACCTCCCAGCCCCGCACGTCGGGCTCGCCGTCGGCGACCTTGAAGTCGTCCAGCTGGCCGAGCGGAACCACCCGGTCCATGTCGTTGTTCGCCATAGGGGCTCTCCGTGGGCTCTGCGGCCGATGTCCCGGTGCCGCAACAACATCGGCGCGCGGATGTGACAAACTGCGAGCGTCACCGGGGAGCCCGGGACGGTGCACACCGCGTTCCAGAGCGGTTTGGGAGCACCGCATCCCAGGCCCTGTAACAGTCCGGGCCAACGATTGACAAACCCTTTACGCCCGGGTACGATTCTGGCGAAGGGGCCCGGCGGCGCTGCTACCCGGGTGAGGAGCAGCATCCCCCAGAGAATGACAGGAGCTCTACCCATGCAGTCCACCCTCAGCGGCACCACCGAAGTCCTGGAGCGCGCGGACGTGCTCACCGAAGACGAACTCGACAGCCTTCCGGTGGGGATGATCCAGCTGGACCGCGACGGCACCGTCCTCAAGTTCAACCAGACGGAAAGCAGCCTGGCGCGCGTCGAAAAGGGCGATGCCGTGGGCAAGAGCTTCTTTGACGAGGTGGCACCGTGCACCAAGGTGCAGGAGTTTCACGGCAAGTTCGTCGAGGGCGTGCAGAACCGTAACCTGCACACGGTGTTTCCCTACCAGTTCCGCTTTCGCGACGGGCGGCAGAAGAACGTGGTGATCTCCATGTTCTACAGCGGCAGCACCGAAACGGTGTGGGTGCTGGTGCAGCGCCCGAACTCCTGACCGCCGCGGCGGAACGCGGTATGAAGGACGCCACGGGGGCGCGGCCGGTGCATCCGGCCGCGCCCCCGGCGCGTTGAGAATCGAAACGACAGAGAACGGATTGCGGATGGCGAAGCGGGAGTGGCCGCGGCGGCTGGGGTTCGCCGTAAAGGTGGCGGGACGCGAGGGATTGAAGAGCAACGACGCTCGGCGCTGGCAAAGCAATCCGCACCTGCGCGTGTCGATGGACATGCTGCGCGAGATCCTGGACTACCTGGAAGAGATCGACGTGCGGATGTACCGCATCTCGTCGGACTTCGTACCCTACTGCACGCACCCGGACCTTCCGCAGTTCCACGGCCAGATCACCGAGTGCCGCGACGGGCTGGCGGAGCTGGGACGCACGGCGCGCGAACGGGGGATCCGCCTGTCGCTGCACCCGTCGCAGTACGTGCTGCTCTCCGCGCTGGATCCCAAGATCAACGACAAGGGAATCTGGGACGTCAACAGCCAGGCGGAGCTGCTGGACGCCATGGAGCAGGGTCCCGAAGCCATCGTCATCCTGCACCTGGGCGGCGCGTACGGCAACAAGGACGCGGCCATGCAGCGCTTCGTGGAGAACTACCCGCGCCTCTCGGAATCCGGCCGCCGCCGCCTGGTCATCGAGAACGACGAGACGCTGTACACCGTGCAGGACTGCCTGCGCGTTCACGAGGCCATCGGCATCCCCGTCGTCTTCGACCACCAGCACCACCTGCTCAACCCCGGCACCCTGTCGCTGGGCGACGCCTGCCGCGCCGCGGTGGCCACCTGGCCCGCCGGGGTGATGCCCAAGGTCCACTTTTCGTCGCCCAGGCTGGACTCGCGCATGGTGCTGCGCGGCAAAAAGGAGGTCCCCGCCCCACCTCTCCTTTCCCAGCACGCCGACTACGTGCACCCCTGGGAGTTCGGCGGCTTTCTGGCCGCCGTGGGCCCTGCCCCCTTCGACGTGATGCTGGAGGCCAAGATGAAGGACCTGGCCCTCCTCAAGCTGCGCGACGACCTGACCAGGCTCGGGCTCTGGTGATCACATCGATTGAGAGGCTTCCTGACTCTTCCATATCGCGAGCACTTTGTTTACCTTCCGGTGTCTACGCTGCGCTACTGCTACTTGGATTACGGGTTACGGAGCCGTGGGATGTCGCGCTAGGTGAGGGGTCGGGGCTGGTCTATGAACGAGTACGTGCTTACATTGTGCCTACTACAGGAGAAGGCACATGCGAGCACGGGTAGTGAGAATCGGTAACTCCAGGGGCATCCGGATCCCGAAGCCTATGTTGGAGCAAAGCGGCATCGTAGATGAGGTCGATCTGCAGGCCGAGGATGGTCAGATTGTGATCCGCGCCGTCCGCCATCCGCGCGAGGGCTGGGATGCCGCGTTCGCCGAAATGGCTCAGCGAGGCGATGACAAGCTCCTGGACGACGTACCATCCACCAGTACCTGGGACGAGGAGGAATGGGAATGGTAGCGGAGCGGTTCGACGTTTACCTCGTCAGTCTGGATCCGACGGTTGGAAGTGAGATCAAGAAGACTCGGCCTTGCCTGATCATCTCTCCGAATGAATTGAACCGGCACGTCGCGACCGTCATTGTCGCACCGATGACCACAAAGGGACGCACGTATCCGACGCGCGTCCCTTGTGTTTTTGAGGGGAAAGCAGGCGAAATCGTGCTCGATCAGCTACGAACCGTCGACAGGACAAGACTCGTCAAGCGGTTGGGACGCATAGATTTGGCGGTTCGCAAGACAGTACTCAGCAGACTTGCCGACCTGTTCGCAAGTTGAGTGGCCGCGAAGCGGCGCATGTTCTGAGCCAGTCGCGTTCAATCCTGGATCCTAATCGAACCGCAGCTGCATCCGCCGAAAATCCAGCGTCATCGACTCGAACTGGCGGATGACGTCCTGGCCGATGTTGCCGAAGACGCGGTCGCTGTCGTCGGACGTGGGCTCCACGTACACGCGCACCTGCGGCACCGTCGCCTCCCGCCCGCCGATTCGCAGCACCAGCGGCGACAGGGTGTACGCCCGCACCTGTCGCACCCCGCCCGCGCCGCCCACCTGCACCGTCGTCGCCTCGCCGCCGGCCTCCACCGCTTCACGGCGCGCGGCGTGGAACGGCGGATACAGCGCCGTGGCCTGCGCCCCCGTGTCAAAGCCAAAGTGCAGCCGCTCGCCCGCGTGCTCCGCGGCCACCGTCGGCATCAGCCCGCGCAGGCAGAGGTTCTGCTCGCTCGCCGCGCCCGCGTTTGCCGTGTCGCCCAGCACCAGCTCTCCGCCGCGCGTCAGCGTCGTGACGCCAAAGCCGGCGATCACGGGAAAGCCGATGATGCCGCGGATCTGGTAGTCGATCTGTGGAAAGGCCAGCGCGCTGTCCGGAAACACCAGGAACGCCGCGTTGCGCACCGTCGCCCCACCGATGCGAATCTCGGGCGCCACCGCCACGCGCGCCCAGCTGCTGCCGCCGGTGATGGAGCCCACGCGCACCGAATCGCCCAGCAGCCGGAACCCCATCTCCCGTGCCGTCGACGCGGTGACGGTGGAAAGGTTGGCGCCCGTGTCGTAGACGAAGTCGACCGACTGCCCGCCGGACTGGACGCGCACGTTCACCAGGTTGGCGCGGTCGCGCGTGGTCGCGACGCGGACGGGACCGGGCGCCTCCACGGTCTGCGCGGGCGTGCCGGCCAGCGCGCCCCACAGCCCCCGCACGTTCGCCGCGTTGTCGCGCCCCGCGGAATCCGCCGATGCCTCGCCCGCCAGCGCGGCGTACACCTCCGCCGCCTCGCCGTAGCGGAAGGTGCGAACGTACGCATCGCCCAGCAGCTCGTACGCGGCCTGCCGCCGCTCCGCGTCCGCCGCCGCCTCGTGCGAGTCCAGAAAGCGCCGCAGCTCGCCGATCGCCTCGTCCGGCCGGTTGAACGCCACCGCCGCCGCCGCGCGGTAGAAGTCCACCGTCGCCCCGCCCCGCATCCCCGCCAGCGCGTCCCGCAGCCCAAAGCAGTCCTGCCGCCTGTACAGCTCCGCCAGCCGCGCCGCATCCGCTCCATCCGCCGCCGGGACCGGCGCGGCCAGTGGCGGACCAGACGCTGGCGCCGCGCAGGCAGCAAGCCAAACGATCACGGTCGCCGCGAGACCGTGCTTCAAGAGGTTCATCCGCCTGCCCCCATGGACGAGCGCCATCACGCGGCGCACGCGAAGCCCGCCAGCCGCCCCAGTGCCTCCAGGCTGGCCTCCAGCTCGGCCTCGATTTCGTGGGGCTCGACCGGCGCTTCGATGATGACCGGGACCTTAAGCGGGATCATTTCGGCCACCTGCTGGCAGGCCCACACCCCCGCCGACGACAGGCGCACGTGCCGGCTGTGGGCGTCGAGTTCGCTCACGTGCACCTCGGCCAGCCGGTCGTGGAAGGCATCGAGCAGCCGAAACGCTTCGCCCATGGAGGGATCGCACTGCCGCGCGTGCGCTACGTCGAAGCAGAACGACGCCTGCGGCAGCCGCGCGAACATGGGCTTGAGTTCCTGTACCGTGCGCCCCACCGGCTTGCGATGGTCCATGTTCTCGATGCACAGCCGGTCACCGAAGCCGGCCCACAGCCGCGGGACGCGGATTGTGTCGGGGTGCACCACCACCAGCCAGCCACGCTGGGCCACCGGCAGCAGCGCCGCCGCGATCGCGGGCTCTTCGGCCGCCGTGAACGCGCTGGGCGCGTGCACCGAGATGTGCGCGTACCCGTCGAGCGCGAGAAGGGGAATCACCCCCAGCAGCGGCGCAAGCTCGTGCGTGCGCAACGCCGAAAGCTCCACGGCCTCGGTGGCGTGCGGCTCCAGGAGCCGCAGCGCGCGTCGCACGTCGGACTTTGCGGCGGACCCCGTTGAGAAGCCGATTCCACTCATCAGAACACCCCGTACCGGATGGTGAGCTCGCGCAGGGGCGTGTCGCGTTCGAAGAAGATCTCTATGAGCGCATCCTGTACGCGCCTGCCCAGCTGCCGCACTTCGTGGTACACTGGATCACCTTCGGCGCTGGAGGGGACAAGCGCCTTGAGGTGCGCGCGCCTACTCTGCAGCAGCCCCAGGAGTTCGTTGTGATGGAAGCGGCGGCGCTACACATGCGCCGCCGCTATGCTCTGGCGCCCGCTCAGCTCCCGGCCGCCAGCCGCCGCACGACGGCGTCGCCGGCGGCGGCGGTGCCCAGGGTGCCGCCCAGGTCCGCCGTCGTCTCGCCGGCGACGATGCAGTCGCGGACGGCGTGCTCCAGGCGCTTGCCCAGGTCCGGGCGGCCCAGGTGCTCCAGCATCAGCCCGGAGGTGAGGATGGCGGCGAAGGGGTTGGCCAGGTCGCGGCCCGCCAGGTCCGGCGCCGAGCCATGCACGGGCTCGAACAGGCCGATGCGCCCGGGGTGGATGTTCCCCGACGGCGACAATCCCAGCCCGCCCGCCAGCTGCGAGCCCAAATCGGAAAGGATGTCGCCGAACAGGTTGCCGGTGACGATCACCTGGTAGCGCTCCGGGCGGCGCACCATGTCCATCGCCAGCATGTCCACGTACAGCGCCTCGCTCTCGATGCCGGCGTACTCGGCCGACACCAGCTTGAACACGCGGCGCCACAGCCCGCCGGCAAACTCCATCGCGTTCGACTTGTCGCTCATCGTCACGCGCGTCTTGCCGTTGGCGCGCGCCCACTCGAACGCCGCGCGGATGATGCGCTCCACGCCCTTGCGCGTGTTCACGTCCTCCTGGATGGCCACCTCGTCGGGCGTGCCCTGCTTGAAGGTGCCGCCCATCCCCACGTACACGCCTTCGGTGTTCTCGCGGAAGATGACCATGTCCACGTCATCCACGCCCTTGTCGCGCAGGGGAGTGTGGCTCTCGTGGAACAGGCGCACCGGGCGAAAGTTGACGTACAGGTCCAGCTTGAAGCGCATCCCCAGCAGGATCTGCCGCGCGTGCTCGTTGCCCGCCACGCGCGCGTCGCCCAGCGCGCCCAGCAGGATGGCCTGGTAGTTGGCGCGCAGGTCGTCGAACTCGGCGTCGGTAATGGCCTCGCCGGTTTCCAGGTAGCGGTCGGCGCCGTGCGGCCACTCCACCAGGTCCAGTTCCAGGTCCGTTCCGGCGGTCACCGCCCGCAGCGCCGTTACCGCCTCGCGCGTGACTTCCTTGCCCACACCGTCGCCGGGGACCACCGCTACTTTCGGCATCCTGTCGCGCTTCCGTCTTGATCAGGGATGGATGATGATTCGCGGCGCGGAAAGTACCCGGCGTGCGGCGGGTCCGGCAAGGAAGGAGCGGATGATGACGACGGCTATGCCGCGGGCCGAACAGGCCGGGGAGTCGGGGGGATGAATCCGCGGCTGGATACGCGGAAAGCCCCGCAACTTGCGCGAGGCTTTGACTCCGATGATGTGGAGCATGTCCGGAGATTTTTCCGGTTGCGGACGCGCCGGAGCATGGGGCGCCGCACACGTCTGGGCCGCCGAGTCCACGAAGGTGGACTTTGTGCAGTCGTAACGGCGAACTGACTCGCTCCTGCAGGGGGGCAGCCCGGTGCCGAAACCCCACCGCCCTTCCACCCGCCGATGCAGGATCCGGCGCCCCGCGTCACTCTCTACTCGGCTCATCCCGATCGCGATCCGCCGCGCCTGCCGGGCCGCTCCGCTACTGCGCGCCGCGGCGTGCCAGCGAGTAGGCGTAGGCCGAGACGGCGCGGATCTGCGCTTCGTTGAACTGGCCGTTGCCCTTGGGCGGCATGGGGACGCGGAACTGCTCCGTGGCGGGCGCGCCTTCGGTGACCACCTGGATGATCTCCTCGAAGGCGCCGGTGCCCTTTGTCCACTCGTTGTCCACCAGCGACGGGCCCAGCTGCGTCCCCTGGCCGGCCTCGCCGTGGCACATCACGCAGTTGCCGCGATACAGGGTGCGGCCCTCGTTCCCCTGGTCGGCGCTCACGCCCTGCGGAAGCTGCCCGGGCGGCGGGCCTGGATCGCCCGGCGCCTGGGCACCCTTTTCCGCCTGCCGCCCACCACCGCTCTGGCCGCCCCGCTCGCAGCCCGAGACAAAAACGGCCAGCAGCAGCGCCGCCGCCGTGATCCACCGCACGTTCCGCATCGGCTCCGTCCGCAACAACTGAATCCCCGACCGCCGCCGATCCATGCACCGGGCGGGGCCGCCTTTCGGGGTGCGCTACCGCAAGCGTTGTTCCGGGCGCGGCGCGGGCGGGGTGACGCCCGTCTGGCGGGGCGCGCCGCAGGTGGCGCAAAAGCTCCACTCCGGCTGCATCATGGCGCTGCAATCGGCGCACGGCACCGGGACCAGGCACGTGCCGCAGAAGGGGCAGAAGCGCGCTTCGCGGTCCGTCGGCAACGGCGAGCGGCAGCCGGGACAGGGCTTGGGCCGCGGGCGCGCGGGCACCGCCGGCTCGGCCGCCGCGCCGGGATCCGTGCGGTCCACGGGGACGGGCAGCTCCAGCCTGGGCGGAGAGGCCGGCGCGGGTGCGGCGACCACGACGGGCGGCGGCGCGGTCAGGTCGCCCGGCTGCGGCGCAAAGGGGTTGGGCTGCACCCCCACGTCGGCGTAGTCGCGGTAAATGCCCAGGATGGGGTTGGGCGCCTGCAGCTCGCGCCGAAACTCGTCGGCCACCTCGGGCCGCTCCGTCTCCAGGTACTCGCGCTCGCCGGCCAGCAGGCGCAGCAGGGCGTGCTCGTACTCCGCCAGCTCCGCGAACCCCAGCTCGGAGCGGATCAGGCGGTACGGCACCACTTCCTGGTACAGGTCACCCACGGTGAGCGCCCGTCCCGGGTCGCGCGCCAGGGCCAGGGATACGCGCCGGTAGAGCCGGTCGAGTGCGTCCACGGGAGAGTGCGTGAGTGCGGAAGTGCGTGAGTGCGAAAGTAGAAGAGCCCGCATCGGCGGATGCCGGCGTTGCACTCGGAATGCTGTTATATACGCAATCGAAGCCCCGTTCCGCGAGCACGGCACGCGTAACGGGGCTGATCCGGCTGCGGACGCGCAGGTGCGTGAAACGCCCGATGCCGCCCGGCCGCCGAGTCCGCGCAGGCGGACTTTGCGATTTTTCCAGCGGCGAATTCATTCGCTCCCGCGCGGGGACGCGCCAGGTACTCCGCGGAATCGCGCTGGCGCTAGAGCGGTTTCATCTAGCCGAATTTCCTGGCCTTATTAGACCGGACTAACGCGCGCCCGCTCATCCCGGTCGCGGCCCGCTGCGCCCTCTACGGCGTCGCCGCCCCGCCTGCCGGGGCGCCCCCCGCCGGAATAGTCGCCGCCGGGGGAGCCCCCGCGTCGGGAGCCGGGGCCGCGGCGTCGGCGGTGCGCATCAGGGCGCGCAGCTCGGCGGGGGCGCGGTGCAGCACCTGCTCCGCGTCGGTCGGACGGCCGGTGGCGCGCAGCGACTTTACCAGCCCCGCCCACGCGCGCTGCGAGGTGCTGTCGCTCAGGATCGCCTGGCGAAACACGGGGACGGCGTCCGGCGCGCGGTTGCTGTCCAGCAGCAGGTAGCCGTGCTCCGTGTGCAGCCCGGCGTCCCCCGGCGCCACGCGAAGGCCCGCCTGAATCTCCCGCTCCGCGTCCGGAATCCGCCCCGCCTCGCGATAGATGCGGGCCAGGTACACGCGGGGCTGGGCCTCGCGCGGGTGCTCGTCGGCGTAGGCGCGAAAGGCGGTTTCCGCCTCGGCCACGCGGCCGGCGCGCAGGGCCGCCTCGCCGCGGCGCAGCGTGTCGTCGTCGCCGCCGCGCAGGCGGATGGCCAGGATCAGCAGAACGGCCAGGGTGGCCAGCGCCGCCCACGTCTGCCAGGTGATGCGGCGGCGCGAGGGCACGGCGCGCACCAGGTCCTCGTCGTCGTGCAGCAGGACGGACTCGTCGGGATCGGGGACGGCGGGATCTTCCAGCAGTCCGTCCGCGGGAAAGGAGCTGATGTGCGACTGCAGGCCGTCCGCCACGTGCACGGCCAGCTGCGCGTCGCGCGGGCCGGGGTCCGCGCCGCCGGAGATGCGCTCGCACGCCAGGTCCAGGTCGTGGAACGCCGCCGCAAGCTCCATGGGAAGGCGGTTGCGGCGGCGCAGCTCGGCCAGCAGGTCGGGGGTGGAAAGGTCGTCGTGCGAAAGGGCCCGCAGCCGCAGCTCCACCGGGGCGGTGGGGTCGTCGCGCAGCATGCGCCGCAGCGTGGTCTCGCTGGCGCGGGCAATACGCACCACCAGCGCCGGCGCGGGGGCGCCCGCCCGCAGCGCCTCCACGTCGGCGGCGCGCTGCCGCAGCGGGCGCAGGGTGCTCTCGGGATCGAAGCTCACGGCCGTGGCGGCGCGAGCGGGGCGAGGTGCGTCACCGGCTCCGGAATGCGGGTCACTCCTCGATGTGCAGCAGCCCCATGCGGGCTCCCGCCTTGAGGAACGCCTCGGCGCTGTGAAAGGGCACGTCGGTCCCCGTCCGCTCGCGGATCTGCCGCGCCGCGCGGCGCATGAACGAGCTGAGCGTGATGGTGGGCTCGCCGCACGAGTCGCGCATCCCCGCCACGATCTCGTCCCACGAACCCTCGAACACCGACCCCTCGGCGGTGCGCACCCGGTGCGGCGCCGGCTTTACGGCGGCGGCCTCGGCCGGGGGGGCGCCCAGGATCTTCATGATGAAGTCCATCTGCGCCGAAAGCTCCAGCGCCGCCTGCGCGCCCTCGTCCACCGCGCCCTCGAAGCTGGCCTCCACCTCGGCCAGCAGGTGGTCGATCTCGTCGGGCTCGGCGTCCAGCTCTTCCAGCCGCTCGCGCCAGGGCAGGAACCAGGCGTCGTCATCGGCCACACCGTCCAGCTGGCTCTTGAGCTCGATGTAGCGCCAGAGGGAAAGCGTGTCCCAGTGCTCCTCGGGCGGCACCTGCTCCAGCTCCGTCAGGGCGCCGCGCTGGTCGCCGCGGTCGTGCAGCAGGTGGCTCAGGTAGATGCGGGCCTCGTGCAGCTCGCCGTCCAGCCGCACCGCGCGGCGCAGCTCACGCCGCGCGCCCAGGTCGTCGCCCAGCGCGTGCAGGGTGTAGCCGCGCGCCGCCGCCAGCTCCGCCGAATCCGGGTGCGCCGCCGACAGCGCGCTGAAGCGGGCGCGGGCGTCGGTGAACAACCCCTCGCGATAGAGAGCGCGGCCCACGGTAAGTCCCAGCTCCAGGTCGTCGGCCAGCCCCATCTCGTCGATGCGGGCAAAGCACTCCAGCGCCTCGTCCACCTTGCCGAACTTGAGCAGCGACTCGCCCAGCCCCACCCAGGCGTCCTCGTACTCGGGGTCCAGCTCCAGCGCCCGCTCAAAGCACTGGCGCGCCCACGCGTACTCTTCGCGGGCCACGCGCGTGTAGCCGAGCCCCACCTGCAGCAGGACGGACTCGGGATACTGCGCCAGCCCCTCGCGCAGCACGTGCAGCGCTTCGTCGTATTCGCCGGCGTCGTAGTGCCGGTGCGCCAGCTCGTCGTATTCTTCGGAGCTGAGAAATGAAGTTCCCATTCAGCCTTTCCCTTGACCCTTCAAAAAGGGGGGTGTTGGGGCAAGGGCCCGGGACGGGGCCAGGTTCAAGCGGCGGGGTCGCGCGCGGACGTCGGCGCGGTGGACACCTGCGCAAATATACACCGGAACGCCCCCCGCATCCAAGCCCCTGTGCGGCCTTGCGGCCCGCCGGGGCGCGTGGTCAGATTGAGTGCCCCGTACGACCCTGCTACAACCGGAGGATGAGGAGCTGATGTTCGACTGGCTGCGGCGCCGCCGCCTGAGCAACGAGGCCAAGCGCAAGCTGCTGATTGCCGCCGCGCGCGCCGAAGAGGCGATCGTGGAGACGCACGTGGCCAACGTGCTGGATCTGCTCGACATCCTGCGCGACGAGGTGGACGTGGACCGGGCGCTGGAGCTGTACATGGAGATGCTGCCCATGGACGAGCACATCGCCGCCACCGTCACCAACCGCGTGCTGGCCCGCCACGATGCCCCCGGCGTGCGCCCGTCCGCCGGTACGGGCCGCTTTGGCGGCGTGTTTCGCGACACCGGCCGCTAGCCGCCCCGCACCCTCCGGTCCAGCGTACGGAACACGGCCGCCGCGGTTGCCCACCCGCGGCGGCCGCGTCCGTCCAGCCACAGGACGGCGTCCGGATTCCGTACAC
>NZ_JBMDXM010000241.1:0-36612 GCF_048594345.1 Longimicrobium sp. | reverse complement strand
GCGCCCAGCACGTGCACCGTGTCGCTGAGGATGGCCACGCCGTTCAGCCGCCCCACGGACGCCGCGTGGCCGGAGAGCGCGGGAACCGCGGCCAGCAGCACCGCGCCGGCGCCGGCCCCCATCCATCCCACCCCCCGCCCGTACGGCGCCCTGGCGATGAACAGGCCGATGACGAACGCCAGCGTGGCGATGGCCTGGAGCACCCAGGCCAGCCCCCACCCCGTCTGCCGCAGCAGCACGTCCAGCCGGGCGCCGTCCCACGCCGCCTCGCCGCCGCCCAGCGCCGCCACCTGCATCCACAGCCGCCCGAACAACGCGGCGACGGAAAGCGCCGCCGCGCCCAGGGCGACAAACCAGACCGCCGCCTCCGCCCGAGCGGCGATCGGCCGCAGCACCGGGTCGCGGTCCAGCCGGGGCAGCACGCCGTAGCGGAACGCCACCGCGCCGATCATCCCCAGCAGCGCCGCGAACCAGGCCCAGCGCACCGCCACCGCCAGCGGCCGCCCCGCCTCGCCCACCTCCTCCTCCAGCGCGTCGTCCGTGCCGTCCGTGGTGGGCGGCGGGGGCGGCGCCTGCACCAGCCCCGTGGCCGCCGGCGTCCCCTCCGGCACCTCCGACGCCGCCGCCACGGGCGCGACGGCGAAGCGCCACGAGCCTTCCAGCACGTGCCCGTCGCCGCCCACCGTCTTCCACCGCGCGGTGTAGTCGCCCGGCTCCAGCGGCGCGGGGAGCGCCAGCACAAAGCCGCGCCCCTCGCTCCCTTCCTCCTTGGTCGCGCCGGCTGCCACCTGCGCGCCGCCGCGGAACAGGGTGATGGTGGTCAGCTCGCTCTCCACCGGACGGGAGAAGCGCAGCCGCACCTCGCGCACGGCACCGTGGGCCGTGTCGCCGTCCGCCGGCTGGGCCGATTCCACTTTGGTGTGCGCGGCGGCGGGCGCCGGAACGAGGGCGCACGCCAGGGCCGCCGCGAGCAGCAGCGCGCGACGGCCCCGGGAGATGGTCTTGAAAATGGTCCGCGTCATCAGCATCCGCCGTGGCCCGTCCCACTCAGGGCATGGGCCGGTGATTCGAGGTCATGTCGTCCAGCACGCCGTAGCTGCCCATCCGCATGGGCCCGGCGCTTCCCAGAAACAGCCGCACCCCCAGACTGATCCCCCAGAAGCGGTCGTCGCCAAACAGCGCCTGGACGTCCGCTTCGCCGCGCTCGTGCCACACGCGGTTGTGCTGCAGCTCCACGAAGGGCATGGTGCTGACGGGAAAGCCGCTCAGCTGCCACCCGTACCCCGCCGTGGCGATGAACCAGCGGCTGGCGCCCACCGGATCGTCGTCGTGGTGGTAGCGAAACACGTCGCCGTCCTCGCGCTCCCACTCCGGCCGGGTGCTGTACTCCACCCGCATGTACGGGCGGTGGCGCCCGATGCCCGCCATCGACTCCGCCAGCAGCGCGTAGTAGCCCTGCGCCGCCCCCTCCGGCTCGCTGCGCGACGCTTCCACCAGCGAGTACAGCGTGCCAAAGCGGTGCGTGGCCGCGTGGCGCAGGTAGCCGTTCACCAGCGCCGTGCGCTCCTTGCCGCCGTGGTGCGCCTCGGCCACGCTGCCGTACGAGCCCGATACTTCCCAGCGCGCCGCCGTCCCCGTGCCGCCAAAGCGGCGGATGACGCGCGCCGACCAGCTGTCGCCGAACGCCGTGTAATTCGAGAAGTCGTACGGCCCCTCCGGCTCCGCGCCGCCGAACAGTCCCGCTTCAACGCTCCAGGGCCCCCCAAGATAAACAACGTTGGCCGTCCACCGCTCCAGGATCTGCGAAAGGTGGTGGTTCGTGGGATATTTCGCCACCGGGCGCGACATGGGATCGTCCGTGCCGTACGGCGCGAACCCCTTGCCGGCGGACAGGGACAGGTCGCCACCCGCCACGTTCCACAGGTTGGCGCTCAGCATGAACTCGTGCAGCAGCGTGTGCGGATGGCGCCGGTCGATGAACCCCTCGCCCCATCCGCCCGCCGTAAGCTCGCCGCCGGGCTGCGTGATCCCCTCAAAGTTCAGCGTGAAGCGCAGCACCAAGCGGCTCCCCGGGCTTTCCAGGTTGATCATCAGCGCCGGCTGCGTCAGGTACGGCTCCGTCTGCGACAGCTCCGACGACTCGTTCCCCAGCCCCGTGGTGACGATGGGGTACGCCTGCGCCATCCCCATCAGGCTCCACCCCTCGCCCAGCGGCTTCATCAGCATCCGGTGCCCGCCCGGCGCGCCCTCCGCGTGGGCGTGCACCCCCGCCGGAGCGGCCGCCGCGTTCCCGTCATGCCCGGCGTGCGGGTCCGCGGGTTTCGCGCTGGCGTCGTGCCCCACGTGACCCGCGTGCGGATCCGCCGCGGCGGGTGGCGGCGGGGGCGCGGGCGGCGGCGGAAGCGGGCGGTTCACCGTGCCCGGCCGCATCATCCGCTCGCGCGCGGAGTCCGCCCGCATCATCTCCCGATGCTGCGAATCCGTGTGCGTGCGGTGCGGATCCGCGGAATCCGCGCGGGTGGTGTCGGCATGGACGTGCGTGGTGTCGGCGCGCACGGCTCCGTGCTGGTGCTGCTGCGCGGAAAGTGCGGCCGGTACCGCGGCGCCCACAAGCAGGGCCGCGGCCGTCATGATCCTTCTCATCCTCGAAGTTCGCCTCTCGGTTCATACGCGCCCGGTCCCAGGATGGACGGGCGATCGCCGGCTATGAACGGAGCGCGCTTCGCGGAGGGGGTGGATCAAAGGAAAGCGTGGGAGATGCGTACGCGTCGCGCCCGGCGGCCAGGCCGTCGGCATGGGGCGCGTCGAGCGCCAGGAGGGAGGCGGACGCGGACGGCGCGGCGGCCGCGCCGCACGCCGCCAGCACGCCGCACCCGCTCGCCAGGTGCTGCGCGGGCGAGGGCGGGTGGCGCTCGTCGTTCCGCGGCTCGGCGGGGGCCGGCGCGGGGGCGTGGTGGCCGTAATGGGAAGATGCGGACGCCGCCGCGTGCTCCGCCTGCCCGGACGGCACGGCGGCCATCGGGCAATCGGCCACCGTCGCCTGGGTCCAGGCAAAGCAGGCCAGCAGCAGCAGCGTGATCAGCGTTCGCATGACATCCAATATAGCCCCTCCCCCTACCTGCCGGCAAGCAGCCCCCTCGCGCGGCGCGCCGGCAAGTCGCATCTTCCACGCCAGCACGGAGGCATGCAACTGCGGACGGGAGAACGGGATGGCGGCGGACAAGGATTCGGAGGCGGGGGAACGGCTGGCGTCGGACCGGGTGTTCGGGGTGATCGGGGGGCTGCTCCTGCTGCTGGGGCTGGTCTACGCCGTACGCTCGTTCCTGCCGGGGGGCTCGGACACCGGCGCGGGGCCCGCGGCGGCCGCGGTCCCCGCGCTGGCCATCGTGAGCCCCGCCGCCGGCGCTGAGGTGGCGCAGCCGCTGGTGGTGGAGCTGGACGCCGGGACGCAGCTGGTGCTGGGGCCCACCGGGTGGACGGCGGACGGGCGCCACCTGCACCTGTTCGCCGGTGGCACGGAGGTGATGGCCACGGCCACGGAGCTGCAGCCCGCGGGCGGCACCCGCTACCGCTGGACGCTGGCGCGCCTCCCCGGCGACACCACCACGCTGCGCCTGGCCTGGTCCGACGAGCGCCATCGCACCATCGAGCAGGGCGCCTCGGCGCCGGTGCCGGTGCGGCTCCGCTAATGCCTGACCCAGGTTTTTCCTTCCAGAAGCACGCTGTCATCCTGAGGGAGCGCACGCCCGAACCTTCATAGCCACAAGAGGTTGCGCGCGACCGAAGGATCTTTTCCGGGTCGCTACGGGCCCAGCCCTCGAGAGCTGTTCACGTCCCCTCGTCGTGCCGCGAACCTGCTGCTACAGAAGCACTCTGGCGCCGACCAAAGGATGGCGCCGGCAGCACCGGAGGTGAAAGGTCAGACTCAACCGGATCCGGAGGGGTCGCCCCGCGCCTAACCAGCGTTCACACAATAGGTTGGCGCCGACCGTAGGACCTTGTCTTCCCAGCCGAGGGACTGAAACGGCTCCCGAGGGCTGGGTCTCGCGCGACCCGACAAAGATCCTTCGGTCGCGCAAGCTTCTGTGGTTCTAGAAAGTTACGGGCGTGCGCTCCCTCAGGATGACAGCGTGCCTCTGTCGGCAGCAGGTGGGATGGTGACGACACCCTCACGAGGGTGCGGAAACCAATGTGTTGACGACGGGCGCTTCCGCCCCTACCCTGTTGTGTCTTCAGCGGTACGGGCTCACACCCTCCGGGCCCGCGGCACCTCCCTTCCATGAATCAGCATCAAAGGAGCAGGCGCATGGCGCTTCCCCCCCTTCGCCCCCTCGGCTTTGGCGAGATCCTGGACGGCGCGTTCACGCTGTACCGGCGCAACTTCGTCACGTTCATCCTCACAGCACTGATCCCCACCGCGGTGATGATCGTGGGATTCGTGGTGCTGGGCGGCGGCTTTGTGGCGGCGGCCACCACCGACGATCCGACCGCCCTGATCGGCGCCGCGTTCGGCGGGCTGATGCTGCTCGGTGCGGTAGCCATCGCGGCGGTACTGATCATGTGGGGCGGGCTTACCCGCGAGGCGGCGCAGTCGTACACGGGCCAGCCCACCTCGGTGGGCGATGGCATGCGGGCCGGCCTACGCGCCGCGCTTCCGCTGCTGGGCTCCATGTTCCTGATTGGCATCGGCGGCATGGTTGCCTTCTTTGCCGTGGCGTTGCTGGGCGGCATCCTCATCGGCATCTTTTCTTCCATGGGCGGAGCCGCCGCCGTGGTGGGCATGTTCCTGATGTTCGTGGTCGTGATGGCCGCGTACCTGGGCATCATCGGCCTGCTCTTCGCGGTTGGGCCGGCCATCGTGGTGGAGGGGGCGGGCCCGCTGGAGGCGCTGGAGCGGTCGTTCACCCTGGCCCGCGGTGCGCTGGGGCGGGTGATCGGGCTGATGCTGGTGACCATCCTGATCACCTACCTGCCCATGATGGCGGTGCTGGCGTTCACCGGCGGGTTCGCCCAGATGATGAACCCGCAGGCCCTCCCCACCCCGGGGCAGTTCATCACGCAGCAGGTGCTTTCCATGGGCGTGGGCATTCTCACCACGCCGTTCATGGTCGCCGTGATCGTGCTGCTGTACTTCGATCGCCGCGTACGCACCGAAGCGCTGGACGTGCAGATGATGACCGACCAGCTGGCTGTCGCCGGCGACTGATCGGCATCGCCGAACAAGGGGAGCGCGCCCGCCGCGCTCCCCTTTCCGGCCCCATCGTCCAGCACCCGGGCGACAATCCGCGCCAGATCATCCGGGGCCGCCGGGAACGCCGCTCACCTCGCGCGTTGAAGTGGCGGACGGTTTCAGGGATCGCGCATCAGGTGGTGCGATCGACATGCTTCCGCTGCGCTCCGGACATCATCCACCGATCCTCGTCCCTCCGCGCCTGCAGCCACGCGATGTGGATGGCGGGAATGGTGTTCCCCCAAAAAACGCGGATGGCCCCCTGCCGCATTCCATCCACTTCCCGTTTCCGACGCCCTCACCCAAGCTCCTGCCTCGTCGACCTTCCCCATCCGCACCCGATACCTGAGATTCCGGCTCCGGACGGAAATCGGAGAAACGCCACGTAAAACTCTGCTAACTCTGGTAACTCTGCGTGAGATCATTCTTTTCGCAGACTCGGCACAAACCAGGACGAATCGGCACGAGAAAACTCCGTTAACTCCGTTGACTCCGTGTGAAACCCATTCCCTTGTGCGGATTCAGCACGATGCAGCGAGCCGCGCAAACGCCACGTTTGACCGGCGCGCGCTCCCCGCATAGCTTTTCGTTCCCCATCGCCCGCACGGGCCCCGCATGGCCCCGGCCTTTCCGATCGATCCTGTCGATGCTCCCGCACCGTCGCCCGATGAACGTGGGCGAGATCCTGGACGGCACCTGATGCAGACGGGCATCCCCACCGCCGCGCAGGTGGACGAGGCGCTGCGCCGCACCTACGCGCGACCGGAGCTGGCGCCCCGCGAGCCGGGCGCGCTGGACGGCCTGCGCGCGTGGTGGCGCCAGTTCTGGGCCCGCGTGGGCGACTGGTTCGACCAGTTCGGCAACCTGCGCGACGCCAGCCCGCTGGTGTACTGGGCGGTCATCGGCACGCTGGTGGCGGCGGGGCTGGCGATCATCGGCTACCTGCTGTGGAGCACGCTGCTGCGGATGGAGGCGCGCGACCTTCCGGACCGCTCCCGCGAAGCCAGGCCCGGTCCCGGATCCACCAACGCCCGCGCCCGCAGCGCCGCGGAGTGGGAGGAGGAAGCCCGCCGCGCCGCCGCCGCCGGGCGCTACCGCGAGGCCGCCGTGGCTCTGTACCAGGCGCTGCTGCTGCGGCTGGAGGCGGCGGGCGCCGTGCGTTACGACCCGGCCAAGACGCCGGGTGACTACCGCCGCGAAGTCCGCCGCGACCCCGACGCGGCGGGGGCGCTGACGGCATTCCTGCGCGGCTTTGAGCCCGCCGTCTTTGGCGGGCGGGCGCTGGACGGCGAGGGGTACGAGCGGCTGCGCGCCGCCGCGGCGGGGGCCAACGGCCGTGGGTAGGCGCGACGGCGGGCTGGTGGTGCTGCTGGTGATCATCATCATCGCCCTTTCCGCCCTCGCCGGGCGCCAGGCCGCCAATGACGACAGCGGCGACCCGCGCGCCTCCACCTTCGTCCGTTCCGGCGATGGGCTGGCGGCGCTGTACTGGACGATGGAGGAGCTGGACCTTCCCGTCGCCCGGCGCACGGACCCGCTGCTGGACGCGGACTCGCTGCACGGCACCCTGGCCATTGTCGCCCCCCTCAAGGCGCTCACGGAGGAAGAAACGTCCGTGGTGATGGAGCACGTGCACCGCGGCGGCACCCTGCTTTTCGCCGCCACCGGCTACGACTACGGCGGCGCGATGTACGACTCGCTGGGCCTGATCCCCGTCCTGCTCCCCGACGTGAACCCGCTGCTGGGTACCACCCGCTCGGCCACGGCGCGCCCACACCGCTGGACGGCGGGAGCCGCGCGGGTGGACGGGTTTCGCCGCGGCTTTCGCACCAGCTCCACCGCGCTGGGCAAAAAGGGGGTGCAGACGGTGCTGGCCGTGGACAGCGTTCCGGTCGTCATCACCTGGCCGCTGGGCCGGGGGCGGGTGATCGCGGTCTCCGACGCGCAGCCGCTGCTCAACGGCAGGCTCGAGGAGAGCGGCGCCGCGCACGTGCTGGTGCGCGCGCTGGCGGAGGCGCGCGACACCACGTTCTTTGACGAGTACCACCAGGGCTTCAGCGGCGACGGCAGCCTGCTGGGCGGAACGCTCACGATGGTGCGCCGCTTTGCCTCCGGGCCCGTGGCGCTGCAGCTGCTGGCGGCTGCGCTGCTGCTGCTCTGGGCGGGTGGACGCCGCTTGGGCGCGCCGCTGCAGCCGCCGCCGCTGCGCCGCCGGTCGCCGCTGGAGCACGTGGAGGCGCTGGCGGGGGCGTACCGGCAGGCGGGGGCGCGGCGCACGGTGCGCCGGCTGCTGCTGGCGGGGATGGCGCGGCGGCTGGGGCGGCGCGCGCCGGCGGACGACCGCGCCGGGGGCGAGATGCTGGAGCGGATGGCGAAGCAGAGCCCCGTGGGGCGCGAGGCCGCAGCGGAGCTGGAGCAGGAGTGGAAGCGCGGGCATTCGGGCGACCTGGTGGCGCTCACCCGCGGCGTGGACCGGCTACTGGACGAGGTACGGCGATAGATGACGATGACGACGCAGGACGGTGCGACGGGCGACCGCGCGCACCGGGTGCTGGACGAGCTTTCGGGGGTGGTGCTGGGGCAGGAGGAGATGCTTCGGCAGATGATGATCTCCCTGCTGGCCGGTGGCCACGCGCTGCTCGAAGGGGTGCCGGGGACGGCCAAGACGCTTTCCATCCGCGCGCTTTCGATGGCGCTGGACCTGCGCTTTGGCCGCGTGCAGTTCACCCCCGACCTCATGCCGACGGACCTGATCGGCGTGAACGTGCTGGACGAGCTGCGGCGCGACTTCTCTTTCCACGCCGGCCCGCTCTTTACCGACCTGCTGCTGGCGGACGAGATCAACCGCGCGCCGGCCAAGACGCAGGCGGCGCTGCTGGAAGCCATGCAGGAGCGGCAGATCACCACGGACGGCCAGACGCGCCCGCTCCCCGCCGGCTTTACCGTCTTCGCCTCGCAGAACCCGGTGGAGTACGAGGGAACGTATCCCCTTCCCGAGGCGCAGCTGGACCGCTTTCTCCTCAAGATCGTGGTCGGCTACCCCGGCGCCGAGGCGGAGCGCGCCATCCTGGACCGCTACGTGGACGGCTTCAGCGCCGACCGCGCGGACACGTACGGCATCAAGCCCATCCTGGCGGGCGGAGAGATCATCCAGCTGCGGCAGGCGGTCGCCACGGTGCACGTGGAGCCCATCGTGCGCGACTACGTCACCCGCATCGTCCGGGCGACGCGCGAGGAGCCCAGCCTGGCGCTGGGCGCGTCGCCGCGCGCGGGGGTGGCGCTGTTCCTGGCTTCGCGCGCGGAGGCGTTTCTCTCCGGCCGCGACTTCGTGACGCCGGACGACGTCAAGGCGCTAGCGCTCCCCGTGCTGCGCCACCGCGTGGTGCTCACGCCCGAGGCGGAGGTAGAGGGGCAGACGGTGGACGAGCGCCTGGCCGGCCTGCTGAACACCGTCCCCGCCCCGCGCGGCGCGGCGTGAGCCTGCTCCCCTCCGGACGCTGGCTGGCCCTGCTGGCCGCGGCCGCGCCGCTCTTTCTGCTCAGCCCCGCCGTCGCGCTGGGGGTGGACGCCGTCCTCGTCCTGCTGCTGATCGCCGACGCGCTCTCGATCCCCCCAGAGGACCAGCTGCGGCTGGAGCGGCGCACCCCCGCGCGCATCTCGCTGGGCGCGCGGGCGGAGGTGGAGATCCGCATCGGCAACCGCACCCGCCGCCGCGTCCGTGTCCGCGTGACGGACGACCTGCCGCCGATGCTGGAGCGTGTGGGCGACGACGTGGCGGACGTGTGGATCCCCGCGCGTCAGGAGGAGCGCGCCCCCTACACCGTCGCGACGCTGCGCCGCGGCGACGGCGTCTTCGGGGACCTGCACCTGCGCGTCGCCGGCCCGCTGGGGCTGGCGTGGCGGCAGCGCAGGATTGAGCGGGGGGACGAGGTGCGCGTCGTCCCCGGCGTGCTGGAGGTGAAGCGGTACCGGCTGCTGGGGCTGCGCAACCGCCTGCGCGAGGCGGGCTTTCGCAGCGTGCGCCAGCGCGGCGAGGGCGGCTCGTTCGAGAGCCTGCGCGAGTACGTGCGGGGGGATGATCCGCGCACGCTGGACTGGAAGGCGAGCGCGCGCCGTGGCGGCCTGATCGTCAAGCAGTTCGAGCTGGAGCGGCGGCAGAACGTGGTGATCGCCATCGACGCCGGCCGGCTGATGACGCAGAAGGTGGGGGAGCGCGAGCGGCTGGACTACGCGCTCACCGCCGCGCTGCTGCTGGCCGACGTGGCCCGCGTGCACGACGACGCGGTGGGGCTGCTGGTCTTCAGCGACCGCGTCGAGGCGTTCATCCCCCCCGCGCGCAACTCCGTCAGCCGCCTGGCCGAGGCGCTGGGCGAGGTGCACGCGCGGATGGTGGAGCCCAACTATCCCGCCGCGTTCACCTACCTGGCCAGGCACGTGCGCAAGCGGTCGCTGCTGGTGCTGTTCACGGATCTGATCGATCCGCTGGCGAGCGCGGCCGTCGTATCCCAGCTGACCCGCGCGGCGGACCGGCACCTGCCGCTGGCGGTCGCCATCCGCAACCCGGATCTGGAAGCAGCCGCCGCGCAGACCGCGACCGACGAGGCCACCGTCTACCGCCGCGCCGCCGCCGAAGAGCTGCTGCAGGCCCGCGCCGCCGCGCTGGCCGCCATGCAGCGCGCCGGCGTTCTGGTGGCCGACACCCGTCCCGGGGACGCCGTGCCCGCGGTGGTGAACCGGTACCTGGACGTGAAGCGCCGCGGCATGCTCTAGGCTCCGCAACAGACTGGGCCTCACACGGAGTCAACGGAGTTAACGGAGTTTGCGCGTGCCGTTTCCTCGGATTCCGTGGTCCGACAAAAAGATTGGGCCTCACACAGAGTTAGCAGAGTCAACAGAGTTTTACGTGGCGTTTCCGCTGCTCTCGCGGCGGGAACTGACTCTCGGTGTCGGGTGGGGATGAGGGATGTCGACGAGACGGGATCGTTTGTAATCGTAATACCAGATCCGACAAAAGTGCCATTCTGAGGGAGGCGCCGCGCAACGCTCTCCGTTCGCGCAGGAGAGTGGCGCCGACCGAAGAATCTCCATGCTGAAACGCGCGGTTCTTTCCGTCACGACGGGGTTCCCGGGCGTTGCCCGGAAAGGGGTTCCGCGCGAGGGGAGGGAGATTCTTCGGTCGCGCTCGCTCGCTCAGAATGACAGGTGTTTTCCCGGATTCCGTATAGGGTTTCGGGAACGGGAAGTGGATGGAATGCGGCAGGGGGCCATGAGAATTTTTTTGAGAAGGGTGTAGATCGACGGATGAGCTTCCGGGGCGCATCGGATCCGGCGGATCTCACCACCTGATGCGCGATCTGGAGAAGCATCCGCCATCTCGGAACCAGAATCGACAAGCGTGCGCGAGAAGATCCTCGACTCTCGTGCGAAGATGCGTATCTTCTCCAAAACCACATCATCTCCCCCGCCCCTCAAAAGGGCCACCTTCCCGCCGACCGAACCTTCTCCATGAAAAGCGGACGTAAGGAGCGAAGCCGCTCTCCCGCGCGTTCCATCACCGAAGCCGTGCTGCTGATGGTCGTGGCCAGCGCGCTGGACGGCGCCACCGGCTACGAGCTGACCGTGCTGCCGCTGTACGTGATCCCCGCCGGATTGGCGGGGTGGCACGCGGGGCGATGGGCGGGGCTGGGGGTGTCGGCGCTGGGGGCGGTGGCGTGGCTGGCGGCTGACGTGTACACCGAGCACCCGTACTCGCACCCCCTCATTCCGTACTGGAACGCGGCGGCGCGCATGGCCGTGTTCGGCGTGGTGGCGGTGCTGGCGTCGGAGCTGCGGCGGATGCGCGACCGTGTTTCCACCCCCGGCGACAGCGACGAAGCGGTCACGGAGGGCGCCTCGTTCTACCGGCTGCTGGAGCACGAGCACAAGGCCGTGGCGCGCCACGGCCGGGCCGTCACGCTGGCGTACCTGGACGCCGGCGCCGCGGGCGAGCCGTTCGCCGGCGCGCTGGTGGACGCGCTGCAAGCCACCCTGCGCGCCACGGACGTGGTGGCGCGGCCGCGCGGGCGGGAGTTCGCGCTGCTGCTGGTGGATGCCGGCCCCGCCGCCGCGGCCGTCGCCCTGGAACGCATCCGCGAGTCGCTGGCCATGCTGGCCTCCGGCCACGATCCCGCCCCCGCGCTGGCCATTGGCGCGGTAAGCTGCACCGACCCGCGCTGCAACATGAACCGCCTGATCCAGCGCGCCTATCAGGTTCTGTACGAAGCCGAGCGCATCCCCGGCCAGGTGACCCTCACCCTGGAAACCATGGCCGAGGCTCAGCCGGTGGGGTGACGCGGCATGCGGGATCCTCCCCGTGTTCCCGTAGAAACGTGACCCGACCGGCCTTTACCTGGGCGATTGAAATCGCGGCTACAAGGGCACAAAGTCCGCCTGCGCGGACTCGGCGGCCCGGCTGCATGCGGCGTCCCACGCACCTGCGCGGCCGCACACCAGGCAACCGTGCGCGATGCGTCATGAAGTTGAAGCCCCACCGTGGCGAGCCTTAGCTCGCCACGGTGGGGCTTGTCGCATTTTCAGCCTGCGGCTTTAGCCGCCCGAGAAAGATGCCTGCCGCGCGGCCTACTCACGCACTCTTGCACACCCTCACACCCTCACACCCTCACACCCTCACTCACGCACTCGCCGCCGGCTCCTCCATCCCCTCGCTGCGCAGCACCTCCAGCCCCGCCTCGCCGGCCGCTTCCTCGCGGCGCGCCTGGATCAGCACCTCCAGCTCGCGCTCGCGCAGGTTGAGCGTGTACCCGGCGCCCACGATGCCCACGCGCAGGTAGCTGAGCGTGAGCGGCTTGCCGTCCAGGCATTCGTCGGCGTTGTCGAAGCGCACGCCGCGGCCGTCGACGAACGTCACCGACCCCTTTCCCACCACCTCGCCCAGGTGCCCCCGCACCACCAGCGCCGTGTCTTCGTCGATCCCCAGCCCCAGCGTTTCGGGGTTCTGGGCGATGACCATGAACAGGCGCTGCAGCCGCCGCCGCTGCGTGAAGTGCGTGTCGATCATCGCGCGGAAACCCAGCAGGCCAAAGCCGGGCCCCAGGTGAAGGGCCTGCATCTGCCCATACTCGTCGGGCTCGCCGCCGGCCAGGATGGTCTCGGTGAGTGCCGCCGCGCCCGCGCTGGTGCCGCAGATGGTGGCGCCGTTGGCGTACGCCTCGCGCACCGCGCGGTCCACGCGCGACCCGCCCACCGTCGCCACCAGGTGCACCTGGTCGCCGCCGCCAAAGAAGATGCCGTCCGCCTCCTCGATCATCCGCACGATGCGGCGGTCCTGCGCCTGGTCACGGCGGTCGATGATGGGGATCTCCACGTGCGTGGCCCCCGCCTGCTCAAACGACTTCATCCACTCGCGCGCGCTGCCGGCGGGGTCCTGCGAGGCGGTGGTGAGCCCCACGATCTTGCCGCCGTCCAGCGCGTTGCAGTGGCGCAGAAACGCCCCCAGCGCGTCGCCCATGGGGTCGCACGCGCCGCCGATGAGCACCAGGGTGCCGGGGCCGCGGTCCGAGCGCCTGCGCACCGGCTCGCGCTTCACGGCGCCGCGGGCGCCGGCTCCGTTGCCGGATCTGGAATCCATTCGTCTCCCGTTTCAGCCGCGCCAAGCTCGCGCAGCGAGTGCACCGCCAGCGCCGCCGCCACCTGCGCGGCGCGGTCGGCTCCATCCACCAGCGCACCGGCGTCGCTCAGCTCGCCGCCGGTCTCGATCACGATCCGTCCGTCCCGCACCATCGCCACGGAGTGCGCCACCCGCGCGTCGCGCGCGGGGACGGCGTCCAGTTCCGAGAACACGGCCACTCGGCAGCCGGCGCGGCGCGCCATGTCCTGCACCTCCCATTCCCGTCCCGGCAGCACCACGATTCCCCCGCTCGCCACCGCGTCGGCCAGCACGGAAACCAGCTGCAGGTTGCGCTCCTCGTCGCGGTAGCGGTCGGGAACGTCCTGCACGTCGCTGTCCAGGATGACGGCGATCTCCGAACGCGCGTACGGCAGCCCCGCGTTCAGGATGTACGACGGCGCCACGTCCACGATCAGCTCGTGGTCGCTGATGCCGCGCCGCACCATCTCCTCGCGCACCGCCGTGCGCTCGCCGCCGCCCGTGATGCCGCACAGCACGCGCTGCGTAAGCGGCGGCACGTCGGGCGTGTCGAGCAGCGCGCGCAGCTCGTTGAGCGCGAACTCCACGTCGTCCAGCTCGCCCGCGAACGCCTTCTGCACCACGTCCAGCGCCAGCGCGGCGGAGCGCAGGCCGACCTCGGCGTGCAGGTGCTCGAACACGACGGTGTACTCCCCCGGCCGGTCACCGCCGCGGGCGCGTCCAAATCCCACGTCGTGCCCCACCATGGTCTGCAGCTCCAGCCCCACGTGCTCGGCGATGTGGGGCGCGTACGTCCCCCGGCGCAGGCGCGTGACAAAGCCGCCCCGCTCGCCGATGCTGCAGCGGTGCTCCCACAGCCCCGGCATGGCGCGGATCAGTGCCTCGGTAAAGCCTGGGACGTCGGCCGAGTGGATCTCGTCGTACTCGCCCACGGCCACGTCCAGCCGCGTGACGGGGCGGCTGCTCCAGAAGTTGGCCCCGCGCAGCGTGCGCAGGCCCACCAGGCGAATCTCGGTGTAGGGATCGAACGGCGGCATGAAGCTGGGGTCCGGACCTGGGCGCACGGAAACGTCACCTGACGCGCCCTCCGCAAACCCGGCGCCGCGAATCCGCTTATCCGTCCGTGAACACCACCGTCCACCCTTCGGGAAGGGGCGGCAGCCGGTACCAGCGTGGCCCGCCCCCCGAGCCCCTGCAGGCGCGCGAGCGGTGGATGCGCACCACGCGGTACTCGCGGCGAAGCTCGGAGCGATGGGCGTGAACGTCGTACAGGGCGTCGCACACCGGGCCCGGCACCACGCGCACGTACAGGTCCCGGCCCAGCGCGGGGAAGTCCGATGGGTCGCAACCCGACGGAGCCTGGATGGCCTCCGCGTCCACGCGATCGCGCACCACGCGCACCGGGCCGGGATCGCAGTCGATGAGCTCCCACGCCGCCGCAATCGGCACCGCGTCCGCCGCGGCGTCCAGCGTATCGGTGCGCCACGGGGCCCGGTTGAGGTCGTCGATCCTGCGCTCCGTAAACGCGACGGTCCAGCCCACGGGCAGCGGGGGAAGCCGGATCCATCGCTCCTCCGACCTTCCCGCGCGGCAGCCGCCGTATCGATCGACGATCAGGATGCGGTACTCGCGGCGTGAATTGGAGCGAAAGGCATCTACCGAGTGCCGGGCGTGGCAGTCGCCCATCATCACCACGCGAACGTAAAGGTCGCGCCCCAGGCCGGGGAACGGGAGCGGATCGCACCCGCTGAAGCGCCGGATCTCCGCGGCGTCGGCGCTGTCGCGCAGCACCTGGTTACCGGGCGGATCGCAGTCCGTCCCCACATCCGCCAGCGGGATCGGAACCGCGTCCGGCGCCAGCTCCAGCGAATCCGGCTGCCACCGCCGGTACCAGTCCGGCTGCGCGCCCGCCGGGGCCGCGCACAGCACCGCCGCCACGCCCGCGGCCAGCATCGCCAACCAGCATCCGCCTCGCTCGTTCATCGTCCGCCACCGGCAGAAGAGAGGAAAGAACCCGCGCCGTCTACCGGCGCAACCGGGCACGAGTTCCGGCGGAGGACGAACCGCAAAAATCTGCGTAGGGAAGATCACTGTATTTTGAGAGGTTATTGAAACGCGTCCAGCCTCCCAGTCATCCTGAGGGAGGCACCACTCCGCAACCTGTTGATACACAACTACTTGGTTCCAACCGAAGGACCTTATCTGGCTGACTGAGGACCTTGAACGGCTCGTGAGGCCGGGCCCCGGCCGCCCCGACAAAGATCCTTCGGTCGCGCGCAAGCTTCCGTGGCTATGCAGTTACGGGCGCACGCTCCCTCAGAGGGTGTATGAGGAACCTCAGTCTTCGTACGAGCGCACAGTCATCCTGAGGGAGCGCCACGCGGAACCCTCAGGGACACAGAAGCTGGCGCGCGACCGAAGGACCGTCTATACCCCACCCGGAGGCCAGACGCGGGGCATGAAGCCAGCCTCACGTTTCTGCCAGCAAGGTCCTTCGGTCGGCGCCAGAGTATTGTGTACGAACAGGTTCTGGAGCGGCGCCTCCCTCAGGATGACTGGCATGGGTCGAGGTTTCTCAACACCCTCTCAGGCTATGGATGACAGCGCACCTCTAGGAGCAGATGAGGTTTGGCAACAGCCTCTGAAGGGAAGCGCCGCGCACACCCGTCTTCACGCTCCACCGTCATGGCGCCGACTGAAGAATCTCCGTCGGAAACGGGCGGGGCCCTTCGTGCCGAAGCCGGACGTAGCCGAAGCGATCGTGGGCCCAGCCGGCAGATTCTTCGGTCGGCGCACGGGCAATCGCGCAAACCGACAGCACTGGGCACGCGCCTTCCTCAGAATGACACCGATCCGAAGGGCTTTACCGACACTTACTTTCCGGATTCGACGGTACACGGAGGGGCGGAGAGAGGGGTTCTCCGCGCCCTCCGCGCCCTCCGGGTCTCCGCGTGACAGCCGTTCTTCTGTGGACCTGGAATCACGCCGCGGTGTCGGTGAACGCGACGGTCCACCCGGCAGGCAGCGGCGGAAGCCGGTACCAGCGCGGGCCGTCTCCCCTTCCGCCGCAGCCGCGGGACCGCGCCACCGTCACCACGCGAAACTCGCGGCGGGCTTCGGAGCGGTACGCCTGCACCGAGTGCCGGCCGCCGCAAAAGCCGGGTACCACGCGCACGTACAGCGCCCGGCCCAGCGCGGGGAACGCGGACGGCTGGCACCCCGGCAGGCCGCGGATTTCGCGCGCGTCCGCGCGGTCGCGCAGCACGCGGACACCCGCGGGATCGCATTCCACCGCCAGTTCCGGGTGGATCGCCAGCGGCTCCGCGTCCGCCGCGGCGCCGAGCGTATCCAGGCTCCACCCCTGCCACCGCCGATCGCCCTTGACTTCCGTGAACGCCACCGTCCATCCGTCCGGCAGGGGCGGCAGCGTGATCCAGCGCGATCCGTAGTGCGCGGCGCGGCAGCCGCCGTACCAGGTGGTGACGGCGATGCGGTACTCGCGGCGCGCCGCCGACCGGTAGGCGTGCACGTCGTGCGAGGCGTGGCAGTCGCCGCCCAGCCGCACGTGCACGTACAGGCGGCGCCCCAGGGACGGGAACGCGCCCGGCCCGCAGCCGCGAAAGCCCTCCAGCGCCCGCGCGTCGGCGCTGTCGCGCACCACCCGCATGCCGAACGGATCGCATGCCGTATCCGCAGAATCGGCCGGCAGCGGCTCCGCGTCCGTCGCGATCTCCAGCGAGTCCGCCCTCCGCCCGTAGTCCCCCGGCTGCGCGGCGGCGGGAACGGCCGCCAGCAGTGCCGCGAGTATGGCCAGGCACGCCCATGGCCAGCCCCTTCCGGTGTGCGTGTCCATGGTCCTGTCAGCCGGGGATGGATGGAGAGGGCGAGTCCGCGGGACGGGCGACCGTCCGCGAGGGTTCCTCCGGACGCCTGCGCGTGATGACGGTGAAACCCACCGTCCATCCCTCGGGGAGAGGGGGCAGGCGCACCCAGTACTCCTCCACGCGCAGCCCGCGGCAGCCGTGATGGTACGCGACCAGCACCAGGCGGTATTCGCGGCGGGCGGTGGAGCGGTACGCGTCCACGCGGTCGCGCCCGCCGCAGTTGCCCGCCATCACCAGGTGGACGTACAGGTCGCGCCCCAGCGCGGGGAACTCCGCTGCCTCGCACCCCGGAAAGCGCTCGACGGCGCGAAGATCCGCCGTGTCGCGCACCACCCGCACGCCGATGGGATTGCACGCGACGTTCACCCGCTCCACCGGTAGCCGCACCGTGTCGGCGGGAATCCCCAGCGTGTCGGCGCGCAGGCCAAGGTCCCGCGGCTGCGCCGCCGCCGGCGCGGAAACAAGCATCGCCCCCACGACAACCAGCATCCGTGGAAGCGACCACCCAGCTCGTGTGCCCATTTTCACCCGCCAGTCCGCAAGGGAGACGGAAACCCGCGCCGTCTACCGGCCGCCCGACGCGAAGGTTCCCGCGCGACCTGACGGCAACGGCCCGGCGGAATGTCCGCCGGGCCGACCCGTTCACCCGTTCACCCGTTCACCCCCACACCCCCACACCCCCACACCCCCACACCCCTACATCGCCGCGCTTCCCTCGGCATACCGCTGCACGTACGCCAGCACCGGCGGCACCTTGTCGGCCAGCACCATCACCAGGTCGCCCTCCTGCACGTCGCGGATGGCGCGGTCCACGGCCTCCATCTCGTCCAGCACCGTCTCGATGGCGTCCACGTGCATTCCGCCTTCGCGCAGCCCCTCGATCACCAGCCCGGCGATCTGGCCGGAGGCGCGGCCGCGGGTGTCGCTGTCTTCCTTGACGATGACGTGGTCCAGCACGGCGCACAGCCGGCCCAGGGCGCGGATGTCCTCGTCGCGCCGGTCGCCGGGGACGGTGATCACGCCCACGCGGCGCCGCGCGGGGATCTCCGTCACCATCTCCACCAGCCCCGCCACCGCCGCCGGGTTGTGCGCGTAGTCAATCAGGACGCGCGCCTTGCCCACCCGCATCAGGTTCAGCCGCCCCGGCGTCATGGACGGCGAGGGGAAGAAGGAGAGCAGCCCGGCGCGGATGGTGTCGTACCGCACGCCCTGCACGTACGCCGTGGCGATGGCGGCCAGCACGTTCTGCCGCTGAAAGCGCGCGGCGCCGCCCATCATCAGCGGAACCTCGCGCTCGGCGGCGATGGGAATGCGCAGGCGGCCGCGGCGGATGACGAACTCGCCCTCCTCGATGCGCACGCCGATGCCGCCCCGCCCGATGTGCTCGTCGAACAGCGGGTTCTCGCCGTCCTGCATGGTCGAGAACAGCACGATGTCGCCGCCGCTGCGGTCGCGCATGGGGTAGACCAGCGGGTCGTCCGCGTTCAGCACCGCGTGCCCTTCGCGCTTGACCACGGCGGGGACCACCGACTTCACCTCCGCCAGCTGCTCCAGCGTGTTGATCCCCCGCAGCCCCAGGTGGTCGGCGGACACGTTGAGCACCACGCCCACGTCGCACTCGTCAAAGCCCAGGCCGGCCCGGATCACGCCGCCGCGCGCCGTCTCCAGCACCGCCACGTCCACGGTGGGATTGGACAGGATGATGTTGGCGGAGAACGGCCCCGTCATGTCGCCCTCCATCACCAGCCGGTTCTGCAGGTACACGCCGTCCGTCGTCGTGAACCCGACCGTCTTTCCCGTCTGGCGAAAGAGGTGCGCCGTAAGCCGCGTCGTCGTCGTTTTGCCGTTGGTGCCGGTGATGGCGATGACGGGAATGGTGTACGGCTGCCCCGGCGGGTACAGCATGTCGATGATGGGCGCGCCCACGTAGCGCGGCGTGCCCTCGGTGGGATGCGTGTGCATCCGCAGCCCGGGCGCCGCGTTCACCTCGATGATCACCGCCCCGTTCTCGCGGAACGGCACGGTGATGTCGGGCGAAAGGACGTCGATGCCGGCGATGTCGAGGCCGACTACGCCCGCGGCCATCTCGCACGCGGTCACGTTGTCGGGGTGGATCTCGTCGGTGCGGTCGATGGAGGTGCCGCCCGTCGAGAGGTTCGCCGTCGCGCGCAGAAAGACCTGCTCGCCCGCCGCGGGAACGCTGTCGCAGGTCAGCCCGCGCAGCGCCAGAAAGGCCGCCGTCGCCTCGTCGTCGGGAAGGCGCGTAAGGGTGCGCGAGTGGCCCTTGCCGCGCCGCGGGTCCTGGTTGGCGTGGTCGATCAGCTGGCGGACGGTGTGCTGCCCGTCGCCCACCACGTGCGCGGGAACGCGCTCCGCCACCGCGGCCACCTGGCCGTCGACAACGAGAACGCGGTAGTCGCGGCCGGTGACGAACTGCTCCACGATCACCCGCCGCCCGTACGCGCTGGCCACGCCGTAGGCGCCGCGCACCGCGTCGTCGTCGCGCAGGGCGCCGCTGATGCCGCGGCCGTGGCTGGCGTCCAGCGGCTTGATGAGCACCGGCCAGCCGATCTCGGCCGCCGCCTCCACCGCGGCGTCCGCCGACGACGCCGTAACCCCCTCGGGCACGGGAAGGCCGATGGCGCCCAGCACGCGGCGGGTGTCGTCCTTGTCCTGCGCGATCTCAACCCCGATGGCGCTGGTGTAGTCGCTCATGGCGGCCTGCACGCGGCGCAGGTTCTTGCCCAGCCCCAGCTGCACCAGCGAGTAGTTGTTCAGCCGGCGCACGGGAATGCCGCGGCGCTGCGCCTCTTCCACGATGGCGGCCGTGGACGGGCCCAGGCGCACGGACTCCAGCAGGTCGTGCAGGTCCTCGACCGCGTGCTGCACGTCGTACGGCTCGCCGCTCATGCAGGCGCGCACCAGGCGCACGGCCTGGCGCACGGCCTGAAGGCCCACCTCCTCCTCCTCGTACGCCACGATCAGCCACCACACGCCCGGGTCGCCGGACTCGACGACCCGGCCGAACGAGACGTCGGTGCCCGCCAGCGTCTGCAACTCCAGCGAAACGTGCTCCAGGATGTGCGGCAGGTGCGTCCCCTCTTCCAGCCGTTCCAGGAACCCGCCCTCGGTGCCGCGGGAGCACGGGTGCTCGCGCAGGGTGGGGAGCATGGACATCAGCCGCTCGTTGAAGCCGGGGATGCTGGTGCTGGGCACGTCTTCCAGCGACCCCAGCGTCAGGTCGCAGGCGATTACGGGGGCCAGACGCCAGAAATTGGGGCCGCGCACGGCGCGCAGCCGCGACACCCGCAGCTCATCGGGGTCAAACCGCACGCCGTTCGCCAGAGGGTCGCCAGGGACCGTGGACATATGTCAGGTGGAGGTCGCGAGAAGTTCGCCGGGTGAGGTGGATCAGCGGCCGTAGTAGCCGCCGCGCATGCGCTCCCAGGCGCCGCTTTCCCGGATGGAGCCGCCGCGCGCCGGAGCATCCCCCACCCGCGTGCGCGGCGACGGATCGCAGTCGATCCGGCGGGAGAAGGTACGACGCTCGTCACGCGCACCGCCAGCGGGATCGCCGATGCGCTGGGCCTGGTCGCTGCCAGTGTACAACATCAATGCACCTCTACATTCGCGTTCGCGCCGAGCGCGGGACCGCCTCGGCGGGCCGGGAGCTGGGCACGAAGTGTACCAGCCTGCGTGGCAAGTGTGGCCTATGTTTTTCGTGTGACGGAGGTTAGACAATTTCGCGACACTCGGGCGATTTTCGCCCACGCGCGCTCCTGCTCCGCCGCGGCTGCTACGGCCGGCAGGCTGATCCGGCAACGGCAACGGATGGGAGGTACAGAGGAACAGAGAACAGCCGGAGAAACAGAGGCCGACAAGGTCTCTGTATCTCCGGCTTTTCTCTGCTCCTCCGTACCCTGCAACTTTGACCGTTACGTCGCGGCGGAGGATTCCGCCGGAAGCGTCCAGCTCAACTCCCACTCGCGGACGGCGTCATCCGCTTCCGCACCGATGAGGGAGCGGGCGAACGCCGGGGTTCAGCGGAGGGTGCTCTGCTGCGTGGGGATGGCGTTCATCTCGATCCGTTGGCGGAGGGTTCGGGGCCCACGACCAGCAGGTGCACGATCCGCCCCTCCTCGCGGTAGGTGCGGATGGTCACGGGCGCGCGCCGCAGCCAGTCGGGCGCGGGGTTGTAGCCGCGCGGCCAGGGGCGTCCGGTGGGCCCGTCCACCAGCAGCGTGCTGACGATGTTCCCGTCGTCATCGCCGTAGCCCCGGGCGCCCACGTACGTGAACACCGCGCTTTCGTTTGGCGTGAGGGCCACGGTCACGGTGTCGGCGCTGATCCGCAGGATGCTGCCGGTGCGGGTGCCCGCCAGCGGTGGAAGCACGGTGACCGGGCCGTTCCACGCCTCCGCGCGGCGGTCGCGAAAGTTCGCCAGCGGCGCGCCGGGAACGTCGCGGCGAAAGCTGTTCAGCAGCCGGCGGACGACGACGCGGCGCTGAAGGTCCTGCTCCAGGCGACCATCGCGGTACCCCATCCACTGGCCGGTGAAGTACATCCCCTCACCGCGCCGCGCGTCGCGCAGCTCCGTCCAGCGCGTGGCCAGCAGCCAGCACGGCCCTCCGCCGGCGGGGCGCGCAAAGGAGCCGTCCGGCTCGAAGTCCTCCACGTTCACCTGCAGCGGCGGGCGCGCGGGGTCGGCGCCGCTGAAGATGGAAAGGCGAAAGTAGCGGATCCCCAGGCCGTTGCTCATGTCCATCCACTCGGAGACGATCAGCTCCGGCCGGCCGTCCTGGTCCAGATCGCCCGTCAGCGCCCGCAGCGACTCTTCCGAGCCCCCCAGGCTGTAATCCGCGAGCCATTCATGCTGCGTCCGGCCACCCGACTCAACCCGGATGACCTGGGTGGTGTCGCCGGTGCAGGAGCAGACACGCCGCCCGTCGGGAAGCGCGATGCAGCGGGCGCGGGCGCAGCCGGGAACGGACGCCTCGGTGGACGCGGCGGCGATCCTGAGCACCGGATTGCGGCCCGCGGTGCACGGCACGTCCGTGCGCCACGCCAGGGACGCGGACGGCTGGGCCGCGGACGGCGCGGCGGCCAGAACGGTGATGCCGAAGAAAAGGAACAGACGGATGATCATGGGCGCGCCACCAGGCTTGGGGATGACAGACCTGCAAGGGCGCGCATAGTAGCGCCTACCCCGCCCGACTGTTCCATCCTGCTACCACCGATCTAATCGCCATCGCCGTTCAACGTGTGGCAGGGGCATTGCACGCGGGGCGGCCCGCGACGTATCAATCACCTGCACGAGGAGATGTACCCCATGCGGATCAAGATCGCGGCACTTCCCACCCTGCTGCTGCTGGCCGGCCTTGCCGCCTGCGGCGGGGATGAAAACAACGCGGGCGATCCCAAGGACGTTCCGGGCGTGGATGCCTCGGGCACGGCCGACACGGAGATCTTTACCGACAGCCCCGACACGGCCGGCATCCCCGTCGCCGGCCAGGGCGGCACGGTGGCCGACAGCACGCCGATGGGCGGCGGCGGTGCCATGAGCGGCAGCGGCACCGCGGGCGCCACGAGCAGCGGCGCCACGGCTCAGCCGACGACGACCCCGTAGTCGCGAGCCAGCCGCGCGACGTTCACAACCAGGAGGATCTGACGAATGACGGGACTCATCCTGCAGTCGCGCGGGCTTGAGGCGCTGCTGGCGATCGTTTCGGCCGTGGCCTGCGGCGTGGTGGTGTGGAAGTCGATCGACTACATCATCACCACCAAACGCAACAGCCGCGACCGCAATCGCCGCGACTTCGACGACTAGCCACTGCGTTTCCACGCGAAGGCGCGGAGCACACGAAGGCGCGGAGGAGCAGACCTTCTCCGCGCCTCGCTCCATTCCTCCGCGTCTCCGCGTCTCCGCGTGAAAATGCAGTCGAAGTCTGCCTTGCGCCGATATATGATGGATGTAATATTATACTCGTCATCCAACGAGGGATGCCAAACCGGGAGACGAGACAATGGCCGACGCATACATCATCGACGCGGTGCGCACGCCGCGCGGGCGGGGCAAAAAGGGGAAGGGCTCGCTGACGGAGATCCATCCGCAGGAGCTGCTGGCGCAGACACTCCAGGAGCTGGCGCGGCGCACCGAGCTGGACCCCGCCGACGTGGACGACGTGGTCGTCGGCATCGTTTCGCAGGTGGGTGAGCAGGGCTCCAACCTGGCCCGCAACGCCGTGCTGGCCGCGGACTGGCCGCTGCACGTGGGCGGCGTGTCGCTGAACCGCTACTGCGGGTCGGGGCTGCAGGCCGTGAACTTTGCCGCCATGGGGGTGATGAGCGGCGCGCAGGAGGTGGTGGTGGGCGGCGGCGTGGAAAGCATGTCGCGCGTGCCCATGAACAGCGACGGCGGCGAGGGCGACGGCAAGAACCCGCACCTGCGCCGCAAGCACCCGCAGGTGCCGCAGGGGATCAGCGCCGACCTGATCGCCACCATGGAAGGCTTTACCCGCGAGCAGCTGGACGCCTTTGCCCTGCGCTCGCAGCAGCGCGCCGCCCAGGCCCAGCGCGAAGGCCGCTTCACCCGCTCCCTCTTCCCCGTCCGCGATCCGGACACCGGCGCCGTCGCGCTGCAGGAGGACGAGTTCCTGCGCCCGGAAACCACGATGGAGGCGCTGGCGGGCCTTCCCGGCGCGTTCGAGGCCGCCGGGGCGACGCCCGCGGGCCCCGACGGCGAGACGCTGGACGAGATCGCGCTCGTCCGCTTTCCGCGCGAGGGCGGCATACGCCACCTGCACACCGCCGGCAACTCCAGCGGCATCGTGGACGGCGCGGCCGCCGTGCTTCTTGCGTCGGACGCGTACGTGCGGGAGCACGGGCTGCGGCCCCGCGCGCGCATCCGCTCCATGGCCACGTTTGCCGAGGACCCGGTGATCATGCTCACCGCGCCCGCGGAGACGGCACGCAAGGCGCTGCGCAAGGCGGGGATGCAGCCCGGCGACATCGACCTGTGGGAGATCAACGAGGCCTTCGCCGCCGTGCCGCTGCAGACCATCCGCCGCCTGGAGATCGACCCGGAGCGGGTGAACGTGAACGGCGGCGCCATCGCCCTGGGCCACCCGCTGGGCGCGACCGGCGCCATGCTGCTGGGCACCGCGCTGGACGAGCTGGAGCGCCGCGGCCTGGCCACCGCGCTCATCACGCTCTGCATCGCGGGCGGGCAGGGCGTAGCGACCGTCATCGAACGCATCTAACGGAAGGATTGGGGATGACGGTGAGCGGCGAGGCGGCGGTCCGCACGCGGACCATCACGTGGCAGGATCCCCTTCCGGGCGCGCAGGCCGGCGCCCGGATGGCCGGGCTGGACTACCTGCGCGCAATGGAGCGCGGCGAGCTGCCGCCTCCGCCCATCATGGCGACGCTGGGGATCGGATTGTCGGAGGTGGAGGAGGGGCGCGTGGTGTTCTACGCGGATCCCGACGAGTACCACTACAACCCGATCGGCGTGGTGCACGCGGGGCTGGCCGCGACGATGGCGGATTCGGCGATGGCGTGCGCGGTGCATTCCACGCTGCCGGCGGGCGCGGGGTACACCACGCTGGAGTTCAAGATCAACATGGTTCGCCCGCTCACCCGCGACACCGGGCGCGTGTTCTGCGAGGGGCGCACCCTGCACGTGGGCGGCCGCGTGGCCACCGCCGAGGCGCGGCTTACGGACGGCGAGGGCCGGCTGTACGCGCACGCCACCACAACGTGCATGGTTTTTCGCCCGGGCAAGCCGGGCAAGGAGCAGGGCTGATGGTGCGGTATCCGGCGGGGCACAAGGAACGGACGCGCGAGCAGATCGTGAGCGCGGCGGCGCGCGCGTTTCGCGAAGAGGGTGTGGCGGGGGTGAGCGTTCCGGACCTGATGGGGCGCGCGGGCCTTACGCACGGCGGCTTCTACGCGCACTTCCGCAGCAAGGACCACCTGGTCGCCGAGGCGTGCCGCATCGCGCTGCGTGAGTCGTCGGCAAAGTTGATCGCGACGGCGCGGCAGGCGCCGCGGGAGGAGCGGCTGGCGGCGTTCATCCGCGCCTACGCCAGCCGCACCCACCGCGACGACCCCGGCGGCGGCTGCGTGCTCCCCGCCCTGGCGGCGGAGCTGGGCCGCCACGACGGCCCGGAAGTGCGCGCCGCCTTTACGGAGAGCTTCAACGAGGCCATCGCCACGCTGGCCCGCGCCCTTCCGGAGGGCGACACCGACCGCACGGACCGCGCGCTGGCGCTGATGTCGGGCCTCGCCGGCTCCGTGATGCTCTCCCGCGCCGTCGACGATCCGGAGCTCAGCGACCGCATCCTGCAGTCCGCCCGCGACGTCTTCACCGCCGCCTTCGCGGCGGATGACGCGACACCCCCGCCGCCGACGTCCTGACGGGCCACGAAGTCCGGGCCCCGCCCCTGAAGCAGGTGAAGCCCCGCACGGCCGCGAAGCGGCGTGCGGGGCTTGTCGCTGTCCCAGCAGCGGGTTTACCCGCTCATCCCGGTGCGAGACCTTCCATCGGCGGGAACGGTCTGTCGATACAAAAGCGCGAGGCGCGGGGCCAGATGGCCTCGCGCCTCGTCGCGTGTGGGGCTGGTGGGGTCAGCGGGACACGTTGCGCCACCCGGCCAGACCGGGAACCTCCGCGGGGGCCAGCATGAGCGCCGACATCACCTTGCGGACGACCTTCTTATAGCTAGAGGCAGACATCGCCATATCCTTTTCAAGTTGGGTGAACATCTCCGACGTTGCACCCTACGCGGCCACCCGCGGAAGAGTTTCAGCCGCTGGTTGTGGGCGACGGAAACGGCGGCTATCCTCCGCCGCATGCATCCCTCCTCCCCCGCCCCGCTCCCCGTCGATCCGCCGCCGGCCGGCCCACCGCCCCTCACTCTGCGCGAGGCCATCCCCACGTGGGCGCGGGTGGGCGCGCTGGGATTCGGCGGGCCGGCGGGGCAGATCGCCGTGCTGCACCGCATTGTGGTGGAGGAAAAGGAGTGGGTGGATGAGCCGCGGTTTCTGCACGCGCTGAACTTCTGCATGCTGCTGCCGGGGCCCGAGGCGCAGCAGCTGGCCACCTACGTGGGATGGATGATGCACGGTGTGCGCGGCGGATTGGCGGCCGGCATCCTGTTCATCCTCCCCGGCTTCTTCATCCTCTCCGTACTGAGCGCGCTCTACGCCGCGTACCAGGAAACGACGTTCGTCGCGGCGCTCTTTTTCGGATTGAAGGCGGCGATCATCGCCGTGGTGGTCGAGGCGCTCCTCCGCATCGGCAAGCGCGCGCTCAAGGGGCGGGGCGCGTACGCCATCGCGGCGGCGGCGTTCATCTCGTTGTCGCTGCTCAACATCCCCTTCCCCATCGTGGTGCTGGGCGCCGGGCTGGCGGGGTGGCTGATGGCCCGCAACGCCGACCCCGCAACGCAGACGACCGTTTCAGCCCCGGGCGAGCGGGTAAGCTGGCGGCGCACGGCGCGCGTGGTGGCCGTCTGCTTCGTGCTCTGGTGGGCGCCCGTGGCGCTGCTGGCGATGCTGTTCGGCACGCGGAGCGTGTGGGTTACGGAGGGATTGTTCTTTGGACACGCGGCTACGGTGACGTTTGGCGGGGCGTACGCGCTGCTGGCGTACGTGGCGCAGCACGCGGTGGAAAACTACGGCTGGCTGGGGCCCGGCGAGATGCTGGACGGCCTGGGGCTGGCGGAGACCACGCCCGGGCCGCTGATCCTGGTGGTGCAGTTTGTCGCGTTCCTGGGCGCGTGGCGCGATCCGGGGCCGCTGCCGCCACTGGTGGCCGGCCTGCTGGGCGCGACGCTGACGGCGTGGGTGACGTTCGCGCCGTCGTTCATGTTCATCTTCGCGGGCGCGCCGTACGTGGAGCGGCTGCGCGGCAACCGCGGGCTTTCGGCGGCGCTGGCGGGGATCACGGCGGCGGTGGTGGGGGTGATCCTGAACCTGGCCGTGTGGTTTGCCCTGCACGTGCTCTTCGCCCGCGTGAACAAGGTGGATGCCGGCCCGTTCCACCTGCTGGTCCCCGACTGGCGGACGCTGGACGTGGCCTCGCTGCTCATCGCCCTGGGCGCCGCGTTCGCCCTGTTCCGCCTGAAGTGGGGGATGCTCCCCACCCTGGCCGCCGCCGTAGCCGCCGGACTGGCCGTGCGGCTGATCGGGTGATCGCCTCGTTCGGAGAAAAACCATCTCACGCGGAGGCGCGGAGGGCGCGGAGGCGCGGAGAGGGAACGGCGCCTCCGCATCTCCACGCCGGAGCCCCAGCGTCCGAGCCCAGTCATCCTGAGGGAGGCGCCGCGCCGCATCTTGTTGACAGGATGTACTTTGGCGCCGACCGACGGACCTTGCCAGCAGAGCCGGGGGGCTGGATCTCCGCGCAAGGGCGTGCCCCACGATGGCGGAGAGAAGGTCCTTCGGTCGCGCGCAAACGGCGGTGCAGGGGACGGTTTCGCGCGGCGCTCCCTCAGGATGACTGATCCGCGGGAAGGAGTTGCTCTTTTCCGTGCCGCCTGCAGAAAAAGCGGAGGACGTGGGGATGATCCTCCACGTCCTCCGCTTTTTCGTATCTTCGGCGAGATCAGCCGCCGACGGCCTGCTGGGCGGCGGCGCGCATGCTGGGCAGGCCCTGCGAGTGCTCCTGGTACTCGGGAAGGTTGCGGGCAACCTGGGTGGGATAGGCATCCAGGAAGCGCTGGTACAACCCCTGGGCCGCGCCCGCGTTGCCGCGCAGCTCCTCCGCCCGCGCCGCGCCGTACAGGCCGAACAGGTGCTGCGGATCGGCGGCCAGGATGGTGTCGGCCTGGGCGCGCGCGGAGACGGCGTCGCCCGTCACGCGGTACAGCTCGCCCAGGTGGTAGTGCAGGTCGGAGTCGCGCTCCGGCACCATGCCGTACGCCTGGATGGCCATGGGCGCAAACTGCTGCACCTCGGCGTTGTTTCCGGCGGAGAGCCCCTGCATCACCCGGTTGAAGAGCCGGTCCGCGGCCTGGCGCGGCGTCATGCTCGCGAGGTCCACCTGTGACGGATCACCCGCGCCGCCCGGCGCGGCGCCCTGCTGCTGGGCCAGCGGCACGGGCGTGGCCTCGTCGCCGGTAAGGCGCGGCAGAATGGTGGTGGCGGCCAGCAGCGCCACGGTCACCGCCGCGATGGCCCAGGGCAGCGCGGGCTGCTTGGCGCGCGCGGGCGCCGCCGGCTGCGCGCTCACGGCCAGGCCGCACTGGTTGCAGAAGCGGGCGCCGGCCGGGAGCGGGTTCTGGCACTCGCGGCACTGCGCGTCGATGGCAACCCCGCACTGGGGGCAAAAACGTCCGGAAGCCGGGGCCTCGCAGGACGGACAGGTCTGGCTCATGGCACCGCAGCGGGTGAAAACGGGATCGTAGGGAGGCGCAAATCTAGAAGATGCACGCAGTTCGGTAAAGACAGGCCGCCTCCTCGTGATCCCGAAAACAGAGGAAGAGTACGGAGGAACAGGGAAAAGCCGGAGGAACAGAGGAAAACGCAGTCCTCTGTTCCTCGCTTCTCCTCCCTGTTCCTCTGTACCCCATTCGGTTGGGGAGTGTGGATTCCGCTCAGGATTCCGCCGGATACCGGTCCTCGTCAAGCGCGGGCGATGCGCTTGGCGCGCTTCTGCACGTACATCTGCTTGTCGGCGTCATCCAGCAGCGCCTCCATGCCACGCGGCGCCGCGGGATCGAACCGGCTCATCCCCAGGCTAAGCGACAGCTCGAACGGGCGGCCGGAGGTGGCGTTGTGGTGCGCGACGGCTGTGGCCAGACGCGCGACGGACGCCTCCACGCCGCCGCCCTCGATGGACGGATCGCTCCGCACCAGCACGGCGAACTCGTCGCCGCCCAGCCGCGCCACCACGTCCGGATCGCGAAAGCTGGCGCGGATCAGCCCCGCGGCATCGCGGATGGCGTGGTCGCCGTGCGGGTGGCCCAGGGTGTCGTTGATACGCTTGAGCCCGTCCAGGTCCGCGAACACCACGTCGAAGCCGCGGCGGTGGTGCTCCGCCTCGCGCATCCGCTGCTCCGCCAGGGCGAGCAGCCCGCGCCGGTTGTACAGGCCGGTCAGGTCGTCCTGCAGCGACAGGTCGCGCAGCATCTCCTCCCGCAGCGTGCGCTGCACCATCCGCACACGCACCCGGTACACGGCATAGATGAGCGCCAGCGCGGCGGCCGCCATCAGCAGCACGAACCACCACGTCTGCCAGAAGTGCGGGCGCAGCCGCAGGGCCACGCGCGCATCCGCCGTGCTGGGGACGCCGTCCTCGTTGCGCGCCTGCACGTGAAACACGTAGCGCCCCGGCGGCAGGTTGGTGTAATACGCCACCCGCCGCGTCCGTCCATCCACCCAGTCCCGGTCGTACCCCTCCAGCCGGTAGCGAAAGCGCAGCTGCTCCGGCGCCACAAAGCTGGCGGCCGTAAAGTGGAACTCCAGGCTGCGGGTCCCCGGCGGTGCCTGGATCATCGCCACGCCCTCGTGCACGCCGTCGTCCACCACCACGCGCTCGATGAGCGGCGTGGGCGCGCGTGCATTGCGGCGCATGTGCGACGGGTCGATGATGGCCACCCCGGCCGGCGTGGCGAACCACAGCCTGCCGTCCGGGCCCCGCCACGCGCGCGAGATGGACGACGCCTCGCCCGCCATCCCGTCGCGGCTGCCAAACTGCTTCATCCCCACCGCGCGCGCCCGCCCCGCCGCGACCGCTTCCAGCTCCGCGCGCGGCACGTGGCCCACCCCCCACGACCCCGTCAGCCACAACCGGCCGTGCCCATCGTCCAGCGCCTGGTAGATGGCGTTGCCGGAAAGCCCGTGGCGCGTGGTGAACAGGAACACGCTGTCCCCGCGAATGCGCGCCAGCCCGCGCGACGAGCCTACCCACAGCGTGCCGTCCGCATCCTCCAGCATGCGAAAGACGGGGATCCGCGCCAGCTCCCGCGGCCCGGGAACGAAGCGGCCGCCCGCCATGCGGAACAACCCTTCGCTCTGCGTTCCCACCCACACGGTGCCGCGCCGGTCCTGGAAGACGGAAAGGATGTAGCCGTCGGCCAGCCCCTGCGCGGCGCCGAAGGTCTGGAATCGCCCGTCACGCAGCTGCGCCAGGCCGTTGTAGGTGCCCACCCACAGCGTGCCGTCGCGCGCCTCGAACACGGTGCGCACGCGGTCGTCCGGCAGCCCGTCCCGCGCGCCGAAGGTGACCGCCTGGCCGCCGCGGATGCGCGTCAATCCGCCGTTGGTGGCCAGCCACACGTCGCCGTTGCGGCCGCGCACCACGTCGCGCGCCACGTCGTCCGCCAGCGCGCCGCCGGCCTGCGTGTAGAGGCGCACGCCGCCCGCGGTGCGGTGCGCCACGCCCCCGTGCGTGGCGATCCACACGCCCCCCGCCCCGTCGCCCTCGATCGCCGAAACCAGGTCGTTGGGCAGGCCGGCGGCGCGGGTGATCGCCGCCACCGCGGTGGGCCGCAGGCGAAACAGGCCGCCCTGGCGCGATCCCACCCACAGGTTTCCCTCCGCGTCCTGGTGCAGCGTGGCGCCCTGAGCGATGGCGCGGCCATCGGGAAGCGGTACGGGCACCGCGCGGTCGCCGTCCATGCGGAACAGGCCGTTCTCTGCCGCCAGCCAGAGCGTGCCTTCGCGGGCGCGCAGGATGCTGTTCACCCGCCGCGGCGCGTCTGCACCCTCGGCGGCCACCCGGCGCACGTCGTCGCCGCGGATGCGGGTAACGCCGGTGGCGAAGCTGCCCACCCACACCGTGCCGTCACGGTCCGCGTACAGCGACGAAACCTGGGCCGCCCGGTCGCCCACGGGCTGGTAGCGGCCGTCGCGGTAGCGAAGCACGCCGTTCGCCGTCGTGCCGATCCACAGCGTGCCGTCCGGGGTGCGCGCCAGGTCCGCCACGGACGGCTCGTCCAGCCCGCGCGGCGCGGGGAGCGGCTGGATGCGGCCGCCGCTCACGCGGCTTACCCCGTCGCGCGTCCCCACCCACAGCGCGCCGCCCGCGTCGGGGAGCAGCGCCGTCACCCGGTCGCTCTTCAGCCCGTCGCGGGTACCCAGGACCGTCCAGCGGCCGCCGGCGTGGCGCACCAGCCCGTCGCGCTCGCTGGCCCCCCAGAGCGTGCCGGCCGAGTCGACGACCACCCGCCAGAAGCTCGCGCGCCCCAGCCCGGGGATGTCGCTTTCGTTGAAGACGCGGAACGCCACCCCGTCAAAGCGCACGATCCCCTCGTACGACGCCAGCCACAGGTAGCCGTCGTGCGTCTGGGTGATGTCGAGCGCGATGTTGGAGGGCAGCCCCTGCTCCGTCCCCCAGCTGGCGAACGCCATCCCCGGCGCCTGCGCGTCCGCCGCGGATGCGCTCGCCCCGCCCAGCCACAGCGCGGCCAGCACCGCCGCGCGACGGAGCCGCGCGATGCCGGAAGTCCGCCGGGAGCGGGGGAGGAGGGGGAGGGATGGGTGGATGCTGGACATCGATGCTTCGGGAAGGCCGCGCCCCCGTAGCGGGCTGGCGCCGCCCCAAGCTGCGGCGTCTGGGCCGTCGCGAGCAAGGGCTTTGAACCGGATCCCACCAGCCGCGCCTGCTTTGCGTCATCGCGGCGGCCGGGATTGCCGGTTTCGCGACAATCATCAGGCACGGGTGCAGGTGAGCCGCCCGCGCCGGTACTTGACCGTGTTGATCCCGACAATAATCTTGTGTTTCCTTCCCACGCCCCTCTTGATCCCGCAGGCCGTGCCCTCGCTCGATTCCCTGATCCGCGCCGTCACCCGCTCGCCGCGGCGGCTGGCGATCACGGCACTGTGCCTTCTCCTGCTCGCCGCCGCCGGCGCCCGCGTGGTGCGGGGCGGGTCCACACAGACCGTGGAGGTCCTGGGCCCGTTGAACGTGCGCTCCGGGCCGGGCAGGGAGCACCCGGTGGTCACCCACGCCGGCAAGGGCGCGCGCCTCCGCATCGCGAAGCCCGACGCGCGCGGGTGGGCCGCCGTGCGCAGCGGATCCCGGACCATCGGCTACGTCCGGGCCCTTCCCGAATACGTACGGGTGGAGGACGATGCGGACGGCGGCGGCGGGTGGTGGCTGCTGGCGGCGCTCGCGGCGGCCAGCGGCGCCTGGATCCTGATGACGCGGGGACGGAACGCGCCTGCATCCATCCCCCCGGTGGATGATGCCTGGGCCGACCGCACGCTCACCGCGCCCCGCCCTGCGCCCGCACCCACACCCGTGTATGCGCCGACGCCGGTCGCGCAGCTGACGGCCTGGGCCGACCAGGGGGCTCACACCATCGCTGGCGGTGACGAGGAAACGGAGTCGGAGCGGAACGGCCGCAACTTCGAGGAGTGGGCAGCCGTGCGGCTGGGCCGGAGTCCGTTCCACCTGAAGGAGTGGCGCGGCGACAAGTACGTGGCCGGCGTGTTCGCGGAGTCGACGCTGGCGCCGGACCTGCTGGTGGAGTACCGCGACGGGCGAGAGCGGGCCCAGTTCGCGGTGGAGTGCAAGTGGCGCAGCCGGTACTACGGCTCGGACGAGCTTCGCTGGGGGGAGCAGAAGCACCTTCGGCGCTACCAGCGCTACGCGGATGAGCACGGCATCCCGGTGTACCTGCTGATCGGGGTCGGCGGCAGCGGTGCGGACCCGCTGGACGTCTACCTGGTTCCGCTGGAAGAAGTGCCTTCCGACCGGCTCTACTTTCGGGAGCTGAAGGACAAGGACCGTGTGGACCGCGACGGCGTCTTTCGGTACGACGTCCACCGCCGCAGGCTGCGCCTTCTGCCTGTCGGCGGCTGACGCCGGTCCCGGCCGGCCCCGCGACAGCGGGTTCTCTGCATCCGCGGAGAACCCGCTGCTCGTTTTTCTCGGCGCGCATCCATTGCATCCGGGCCGCGCTTCGGCGTACCCTCCCGTCCTCCATCGTCTGCGTCCGCCTTTTTCCCGAGCCTAACGTGGCCGCTCCGCCTCCTCTTTCCCCCGACGCGCACCCTGGCCGCTGGCGCGCGCTGGCGCTGATCGCGCTGGCGGAGCTGCTGGGGATGGGCGTGTGGTTCAGCGCCAGCGCGGCGTCGCCGCGGCTGCAGGAGCTGTGGGGGCTCACGGCGTCGCAGGCGGGGTGGCTCACGGGCGCGGTGCAGCTGGGCTTCGTCGCGGGGACGGCGGCGGCGGCGCTGCTGAACCTGGCCGACCTGCTCCCCAGCCGCTGGTACTTTGCCGTAAGCGCCGTGCTGGCCGCGGCGGTGAACGCGGCGCTGATCACCGCCGACGGCTACGGCGCCGCGCTGGTGCTGCGCTTCATGACCGGCGTTCTGCTGGCCGGCGTGTATCCCCCGGCGATGAAGATGGCGGCCACGTGGTTCCGCTCCGCGCGCGGCCTGGCCATCGGCACCGTGGTGGGCGCGCTGACGGTGGGCAAGGCGACGCCGTACCTGCTGCGCGCCTTTCCCTCGCTGGACTGGCGCGAGGTGGTGCTGGCGTCGTCCATCGGCGCGGTGGCGGCGGCGGTGCTCATCGGCATCGGCTACCGCGAAGGACCGTTTCCGTTCGCGCGGCGGCCGTTCGCGTGGGGGCTCATCGGGCAGGTGGCGCGCGACCGGCCGGTGCGGCTGGCCATCGGCGGTTACCTGGGGCACATGTGGGAGCTGTACGCGGCGTGGACGTTCATCAGCCTGTTCTTCGTGGACTTCTTCACCGTTCGCGGCGCCACGGAGGCGGGGGCGGAGGCCCGCGCGGGAATAGTTGGATTCGCGATGATCGCGGCGGGCGGCGTGGGCTCCGTGCTGGCCGGGCGCTGGGCGGACCGGCTGGGGCGCGAGCGCGTCACCATCTGGGCGATGGCGGCCAGCGGCGTGTGCGCGGTAGCGATCGGGTGGATGCTGCGCGCGCCGGCGTGGCTGGCGGTCGCCGTCGCGGTGGTGTGGGGATTCGCCGTGGTGGCGGACAGCGCGCAGTTCAGCGCACTGGTGACGGAGCTGGCCCCGGAGCACGCCGTGGGCACCGCGCTCACCCTGCAGACGGCGATCGGCTTTCTGCTCACCTCGTTCTCCATCGCTGCCGTGCCGCCGCTGCGGGAGATCGGCGGCTGGCCCCTCGCCTTTGGCCTGCTCGCCGCCGGACCCGCGCTGGGCATCGCGGCCATGCGGCGGCTGCGCACGCTGCGATCCGGTTGATGGAGAAGAGGAGAGACGTCGAGCGGCGCCGGATCGATGGACGCTGTATCTTGAGGGCGCGCCCTTGCCTCCGCGGATGCGCGGCAGCCATCCCGCCGGCTTTCCCCTGATCGACCTTTCGTGAGCAGCGACCACACCCCGGCAGCCTCGTACGTCGTGATCGACGTCGAGGCGACGTGCGACGACGGCGGCGGCGTTCCGCGGCACGAGATGGAGATCATCGAGATCGGCGCGGTGCTGGTCGCGGCGGGCACGCTGCAGCCGGTGGACGAGTTCCAGTCGTTCATCCGCCCCGTGCGCCATGCGCGGCTCACGCCGTTCTGCACCCGGCTCACCAGCATCACCCAGGATGACGTGGACGCGGCGTCGGGCTTCGTCCAGGTGTTCGACCGGCTCTGCCAGTGGATCGCCACGCATCCCGCGCCGCACGTGTTCTGCTCGTGGGGTGACTACGACCAGAACCAGTTCCGGCAGGACTGCGGCTTTCACGGCGTTCCCTACGCCCTGCCGCACCGGCACCTGAACCTGAAGCGCGCGTTCTCGCAGCAGCTGGGGATTTCCAAGAAGCTGGGGATGTCGGGCGCGCTGGCGCATGTGGGGCTTCCGCTCGCCGGCACGCACCATCGCGGCATCGACGACGCCAGGAACATCGCGCGGCTGCTCCCCTTCGCGCTGGGACGGGGAGAAGGTGAGCGGGTGAAGGGGTGAACGGGTGAAGGGACGAGGCGTTCGGACGGGCCCTCTCCCCCGACCGGCCTTTTGCTCGTTCCTCGCAACGGCGGTCGACCCCTCCCCCAACTTCGGGGGAGGGGTTGGGGATAAGGCTGGCGGCGGCGGGTTGCGGATGGGGCCGTGCGGGATGGTGGGCGCACTCGTGAATCGGTGCGCGTCGCCGAGAAGCTGGGGTGGATGGTGGCGGCGGCGGCGCGGGCGAATAGATTCCCTGCAACAACTACATGCAGTCCGCCTGCGCGGACCCGGCGGCCCGGCGGTGTGCCGCGTCCCGAGCACCCGTGCGTCCGCGGCCACGATAGTAGCGGACAAGATCCGAATCATTCCACGGCCCCTTGGGCGCGGGGATGCGCCGGTTCGACCGGACGCGCGGCGTTACTAAATCATCCACATCGTCGCCCAACCCGGACAGGCGATGGCGACTCACCAGGGAGAGACAGTGACCGACCAGCTTGTGAACGGCGCCCCCGCGGGAACGGAGATCTTTCCCATCGAGCGGCTGCGGGAGTTTTCCGTGCGCGCCTTTGTCGCCTGCGGCGTGCCCGAAGAGGACGCGGGGCTGGCGGCGGATGTACTGGCCAGCGCCGACCTGCGCGGCATCGACACGCACGGCGTGGCCCGGCTTGCCCAGTACGTGGAGATGTTCAAGCAGGGGCGCATCAACCCCCGTCCCGACATCCGCGTGGTCCGCGAATCACCGTCCACCGCCACGGTAGACGGCGACAACGGGCTGGGGCTGGTGGTGGGCCCACGCGCCAACCTGATGGCCATGGACAAGGCCGAGACGGTGGGGAGCGGGTGGGTGGCGGTGCGCAACAGCAATCACTTTGGCGCGGGGGAGTACTACCCGCTGCAGGGGCTGCCGCGCGAGCTGATCGTCTGGGCGATGACCAACTCGCCGCCGCAGGTGGCGCCGCTCTGGGGCGCGGAAAAGATGCTGGGCACCAACCCCATGGCCATCGCCTTTCCGGCGCTGGAAGAGCCGGCCGTGGTCATCGACCTCACCACCAGCGCCTACGCGTTCGGCAAGGTGGAGGACGCGGCCCGGCGCGGTGTGCCCATCCCCGAAGGATGCGCCATCGACCGCGACGGCCGCATGACCACCGATCCCAACGACATGCTGAACGGCGGCGCGCTCCTGCCCCTTGGCTCGGACCGGGAGCGGGGCGCGCACAAGGGATACTGCATGGCGGCGATGGTGGACCTGCTTTCCGGCGCGCTCAGCGGGGCCAGCTGGGGCCCCTTCGCGCCGCCCTTCCCCGCGCATCTTGCGCCACCGGCGCGCACGGTGGGGCTGGGGGTGGGGCACCTGTTCGGGGCGTGGCAGATCTCCGCCTTCATCGATCCGACGGAGTTCCGCCGTCAGGTGGATGACTGGGTGCGCACCATGCGTGGCACCCGCCCCGCCGCCGGCACCACCGGCCCGCTGATCCCCGGCGACCCCAACCGCCGCTCGGAGGAAACGCGCCGCGTGCACGGTGTCCCCGTGATCCGCCCCGTGATCGAGGCCATGCGCCGCGTCGCCGCGGAGACGGGCGTGCCGTTCGACTGAGGTGATCGAGGACGGATCGAACTGCGTCGGCCGGGGTCCCCCTCCCCCCGGCCCCTCCCCGTTCGTTCCTCACGGAGAGGGGAGAAGTCGATCCCGCCGCGACGATTCGCCTACCGCAACCTCATCCGAAGCACACCATCCCACGCCCCGCACCACCCCGCCCCCGAAGTTGGGGGTGGGGTCGACCGCCGTTGCGAGGAACGAGCAAAAGGCCGGTCGGGGGAGAGGGCCCCGGAGGGTCGCGCCACACCTTCCCGCTCACCCGCGGGGTGCCCCTCCCCCGGCCCCCTCCCCGTTCGTTCCTCACGGAGAGGGGAGAAGTCGATCCCGCCGCGACGATTCGCCTACCGCAACCTCGTCCGAAGCACACCATCCCCCGCGC
>NZ_JBMDXM010000240.1:0-39103 GCF_048594345.1 Longimicrobium sp. | reverse complement strand
GGCCCCTCCCCGTTCGTTCCTCACGGAGAGGGGAGAAGTCGATCCCGCTACGACAAGGTGCGTCGCACCTCCCTCCCCCGCGCAGTTTGCGGGGGAGGGCCGGGGAGGGGGGCGGCCCACCATCCCGCACCACCCCATCCGAACTACACCATCACACCCTCACACCCTCACACCCTCACACCCTCACACCCTCACACCCTCACACCCGTTCACCCGTTCACCCGTTCACCCGTTCACCCCCACCCTCACCCCGCCTCCTTCCCCCGCGCCACCCAGACCCCCGCCGCCATGATCACCGCCCCCCAGCCCAGCGCGACCAGAAAGGTCTCCAAGCCAGGCCCCGCGTCACGCCTGGGGCCCAGCGAGTAGACCTTATCCCGCCAGTCGGCAAAGAGCTCGTGCTCTTCGACGTCCAGTTCGGCGCGTACGGCCTCGGCGAAGGGGAGCTCGGAGCGCCAGAGGGCGGCGAAGGGGCGGTCGCCCCAGCGCTCGCGCACGTATTCGCGCAGGCTGGCGCTGGGCCCGGCCAGGTCGGTGGTGATGCGGGCCAGCATCTCCGGAGAGGCGTCGGAGGCCACGCCCATCGTCACCAGCGTGCCGACGGCGTAGCGGTGCATCTCGTCCGGCACCTCGCCCCACAGGCCCTTGCCGCCCAGCCGCTCCAGCGCCGCCGCGCCCGGATCGCCAAAGCGCAGGTACGCCAGGGTGCTTGCGTACGGCTCATCCTCACCGGGAAGCGCATCCACCCAGGCGCCCCACCAGGGCAGCATGCTTTCCTGGCGCGCCTTTACCTCGCCTTCGGCGCTCAGCGGCTGCACCACGAACAGGTGCGCGCGCCGGCCCTGCGTGTCGACGCCGCGCAGCTCCCGCCGCGCCGCGGCCTCGGCGCGGCGCGCCAGCCCGCGCGCGAACCGGCGCGATCCGCCGTCCGCGCGGTGGTGCACCACAAAGTGCTCGGTCCGCACCGCCTGCGTGTACCCCGAGCCGGGCGCGTACAGGTCGGCGCGGGGAACGCGCACCGTGCGCGTGCCCTCCGGTGCGTCCAGCACCAGCTCCACGGGGCGCGCCAGCGGGCCGTCCATCAGCCGCTCCACCTGCCGGCCGGAAAGCCCGTCCGTCCGGCGCCCGTCCACGGCCAGAATGCGGTCGCCCAGGCGCAGCCCCGCCATGGCGGCCGGTCCCCCCGAAACCATCAGCCGCACGGCGGGCGCGGGGCGCTCGTTCCCCAGCCGCACGCCGATGGTGCCGGGGCGCACCGCGTCACCCGCCTGCGCGGCGGCGGGCGTCCACGCGGCAAGGACGAGGCAAAGGACGAGAAGGGCGCGCATCAGAAGGTAAACAGGGGTTGTGCGTCCATGAGGGGCCTGAGGGGCGACGCGTCGCCAAAGATCAGCGCCTCCACAACGCTGTTGAGCAGGGGAAAGACCCCGAAGTTCAGCAGGATCGACGACATCATCACGGCGATGAAGGCGATGACCAGCGACGTCCACGGCCGCTCGAAGCGCGCGGAAACCACGAACATCAGCGTGTACAGGAACCAGGAAACCAGCGCCGCCCAGCGAAAAAAGGCACCGGGATAGGCGTATACGCCGGGCGGCAGCTCCGCCGCGCCCGACACCGCGGCCACGCTCACGCCCAGCAGCGCCAGCGGAACGGCGAACCATACCAGCCCCGCCAGGTACCGCAGCGCAAACAGTTGCACCCGCGACAGGGGAAGGGACAGCGCGTAGATCCAGTTGCCGCGCCGCTCGTCGGCCCACGCGCCCGCCCCCCACGCCAGCGCGCCCAGGGCGATGCCACCCATCAGCAGCACGCTGGCGTTCTGCGCCAGGACCAGGCCGGTGACGCTCTCCGGACGCCGCCGCCCGGCGGAGCCCAGCAGCACCAGCGCGATCACCGGGACCAGGGCAAAGACGGCGCTGGTGAGCAGCAGCACGCCGCGGCGGCGCTCCCAGTCCAGGCGCACGAACTCACGCAGCAGCATCGCGCGCCTCCGTGCGGTGGCGCAGCAGCTCCACGTAGCACTCCTCCAGGTCCAGGTCCACCACCTCGCGCACCTGCACGGCGTGCCCGCCCAGCGCGGGTGCCATGTCGGGCTCCCAGCCGCGCACGGACCACAGCTCCTCGCGGCCACGGCGGACGCGGGACAGGAGGGTGAACGGGAGCGCGGCGGCGTTCACCTCACCGGAAGGCACCACGCGCAGGCGCTTGATGTGGCCGCGGAACGCCTCCAGCGGCATCTCGGCCACCATGGCGCCCTCGTCCATCACCCCGATCCAGTCCGCCATCCGCTCCAGCTCGTGGACGATGTGCGAGGAAACCAGGACGGTGGCGTGCGTATCGGCCACGTACTCCATCAGCAGCTCGGTAAAGTCGCGCCGGGCCACGGGGTCCAGCCCGTCCGTCGGCTCGTCCAGGATCAGCAGTCCGGGGCGATGGGCCAGGGCCAGGAGAAGGGCCAGCTTGCCCGCCTGTCCCTTGCTCATGTGCCGGGCGCCGCGGTCGGAGGGGATCCCCATCCGCACCCGCAGCTCCTCGGCGTAGGCGGCGTTCCACGACGGGTAAAAGGCGGCGTGGTGGCGCAGCAGGCGGTCCACCGGCATCCAGTCCGGCATCCCGGGGCGCTCGGGGACGTATCCCACGCGGCGGCGCGCTTCGGCGGGCAGGCGGCGCGCGTCCACGCCCAGGATCTCCACCTCGCCCGCGTCGGGGTGCACCAGGTCCAGCAGCAGGCGCAGCGTGGTCGTCTTGCCCGCTCCGTTGGGCCCCAGCAGGCCGTACACGGCGCCGGCGGGGACGGACAGGGCCACGTCGCGCACGGCAAAGTGCCGGCCCATGCGGCGGCCAAGGCCGCGGGCGCGCAGGGCGAGGGCCATGCGGATCAGCGCAGCGACAGGTGCGCGGCGCGGCTGGCCGGGCGCGCGGCCGGCGCGTCGGTGCGGTGCTGGCGCAGGCGGCGCACCAGCGCGATGCCCAGGGCAACGAGCACCACGTCGTAAACGACGGCGGTGGCCACCAGGGCGGGCGTAAGCGTAAGGGAGATGGTGAGGTCCGGCATAGGTCTCAGGGCTCCTGACCCCGGTTGGGGAGTGCCGCGGCGGGCGCCGCGGCAAGGGTCTCGCCGCCGGCGGCGCGCGCCAGGCTGCGGTCCAGCGTTTCTCGCACTTCCGCGGGCGAAAGGCCCAGGCGAAAGGCGTCTTCCAGCATCCGTTCTACCAGCGCGCGGGCCAGCTGGTCGCGCTCGGCCTCGCGGCGTCCGGTCTCCATGGCGGCCACAAAGGTGCCCTGGCCGCGCTGCACGTAGGTGATCCCCTCGCGCTCCAGCTCGCGGTACGCCTGCGCCACGGTGTTGGGGTTCACCCGCAGCTCCCCCGCTAGCTGCCGCACCGAGGGAAGCGAATCGCCCTCCATCAGCTCCCCCGCCGCCACCGCCGCGCGCACCTGTCCCACGATCTGCGCGTAGATCGGCACGGGGGACGAGGTTTCGACGCGAAAGAGCATGTCGGGCGGGAGAGTGTACGAGTGTACTAGCTTACCAGTACACTAATACGGGAGATGGTCCCGCGCAACAGTCTTGTTTGTGCGGGACAGCACAGCCGGGGCTCACGCGGAGACGCGGAGGGCGCGGAGACGCGGAGGGCGCGGAGACGCGGAGGGCGCGGAGGGCGCGGAGGGCGCGGAGACGCGGAGACGCGGAGGGCGCGGAGACGCGGAGGAGGACGTTCTCCGCGTTCTCCGAGTCTCGCGTGGCGCCGGTTCTTTTGGGGGGTGGGATCAGGAAAATCAACTTCGGGGGAGATGTGAGCTCGGCTGCGGAAGGGCAGGTGCCTGGGACGCCGTATACGGTCGGGCCGTCGAGTCCGTGGAGGCGGACGTTGCCTCCTCCCGGATGGTGCGGGGTTGAACCGTGGAAAACCTTGGCCGGACGCATTTTGCTTGTAGCCGTCCCGGGAGCGGACTATCTTTTCGGTGTGTGCTCTCTCCGCGCCGCCGGAGAAATCCCCCGGCCACGCCCTCCTAATCAGCGCTCCCGCGCCGCTGGACCCGCAAGAACCCGCAAGACCCCCATGTCCGTTCCATTCTTTTTCTTTTCGTACGCGCGACGTGACCGCGACCGGTACCTCGAGCGGTTCTTCACGGACCTGCGCGAGCAGCTGGAACAGATGACGGCCAACGACGAGATCAGCTTCCGGGACCTGAGCGACATCGAGCCCGGCGACGACTACGACGAAGAGCTGGCCCGCGCGCTGGGGATGAGCCGCACGCTGCTATGCGTGTACAGCCCGTGGTACTTCACGCGTCCCTACTGCGGCAAGGAGTTCCGGGTGTTCCTGGACCGTCAGCCCGGCGTGCGGTACGTGGACGGCGCCGCCAAGGAATCGGAGAAGATCATCCCCGTCCTCTGGCTGCGGAAAAAGGACCTGGAGACGATGGGGCTGCCCCCGGCGGTGGCCCAGTACATCGTCTACTCCGCCGGCCCGGACCACCAGCAGGAGTACGAGGAGCTGGGCCTCAAGGGGATTCTGCGGCGCAAGGGCCCGCGCGCCACCGCGTACGTGGACATCGTACAGATCGTGGCGGACGAGATCGTGACGCGCGCGCGGCAGAACCCGCTTCCCCCGCTGGCGGACCTGAAGAGCATCCAGGCCGTCCCCAGCGCCTTCGAGGCCCCGCCCTCCGCCCCCGCCGTCCCCCCCGCCCCGCCGGCGGCGGACGCGAACGGGGCCGCGGCCGGCGCGTCCGTCCCGCCGGCGACGTCCGCGGCCCCCGGCGGCCCGGCGGTGCTGGTGCCCGTGTACCTCGGCGCCGGCGAGGCGGCCATCGACGCGTGGAACCCGTTCCGCAAGGAGTACCCCGGCAGCCTGCGCACCCTGCTGCGCGAGCTTGCGGCGGTGAACCGCGTCTCGTCGCAGGACCTGTGGCTGGGGCTGGGCGGCGACCCCGCCGACGCGCTGGCCGTGCTGCGCTCCGCCACGGCCCGCAACCAGATCCCGCTGCTGGTCATCGACCCCGCGCACCCGTGGGCGCAGGTGGAGCCGCTGCTTAGCCAGGCCGTAGCCGACACCGGGTGGCGCGGCGGCATCCTGGTGCCCGGCGATGGGGGCGACCCCGGCACCGCCGCGGCGCTTGCCCGCATTCAGGGCGTGCTGCAGCCGGCGGACGCGGACCGGGTGATGTTCAAGACCTTTACCGGCTCGTACTTCGCCTTTGAGCACGTGTTCGCGTCCATGCTTACCGAACTGCAGCGGCGCGTGGTGGCCGGCGGCACGGTGCAGCGCCAGGTGGCCGCGCCCGGCCCGGCGCGAAAGCCGTTCATCACCGGACCGCGCCAGGAGGCCCGCGCATGAACCGTGACGGACGCATCATCACCTTCTACTCGTACAAGGGCGGCACCGGACGGTCGATGGCGCTGGCCAACGTGGCGTGGATCCTGGCCAGCAGCGGCAAGCGCGTGCTCGCCATCGACTGGGACCTGGAGGCACCGGGGCTGCACCGCTACTTCGCCCCGTTCCTGATCGACCCCGAGCTGTTCAGCTCCGAGGGATTGATCGACTACGTGTGGGCGGTCTCCACCTCCGCCATGACACCCGGGAGCGATACCGGCGAGTCTGGCGAAGCGACGCTGGGGGAGCTGGCGGACTTCGAGGAGCACGTGGTGCACGTGGACTGGCCGTTTCCCGGCGAGGGCTCGCTGGACCTGGTGCCCGCGGGCCGGCAGTGCCCCACCTACGCCGAGCGGGTGAACGCCTTCAGCTGGGACAACTTCTACGAGCGGCTGGGCGGCGGCCCCGTGCTCAACGCGCTGCGCGACGAGCTGAAGCGCGAGTACGACTTTGTGCTCATCGACAGCCGCACGGGGGTAAGCGACACCTCCGGCATCTGCACGGTGCAGATGCCGGACGCGCTGGTGGTGCTGTTCACGCTCAACAAACAGGGGATCCGCGGCGCGGCGGCCATCGCCGCGTCCGTGCGGGAGCACCGGGATGACCTTCCCATCTTTCCCGTTCCCACCCGCATCGACATGTCGGAGCACGAAAAGCTCACCGCGGGGCTGCGCCAGGCCCGCGAGGCATTCCGGCCGTTCACCGACCACGCCTCCGGCCCCACGCCGCTGGACGACTACTGGGGGAGCGTGGAGTTTCCCTACGTTCCCTACTTTTCGTTCGAAGAGGTGCTGGCCCCGTTCGCCGACGAGCGCGGCCGCAAGACCACGCTGCTGGCCGCCGCCACCCGCCTGACCAGCTTCATCTCGGGGACGGAGATCCCGGAGCCGCCCCGCATCGACGAAGAGACGCGGCAGGCGGTGGTGCGGGCGTACGCGCACGAAGGCGGCGATACCATCCAGACCAGCAAGGTCCCTGAGCCGCCGGCCCCGCTGCCCTCGCCGGCACCGACCAGGAGCGCGGCGGGGGGCGAACGCCACGAGCGCAGCGGCCGCGGAAAGGTGCTGGCGGCGGTGGCGGCCGTGCTGGTGCTGGCGCTGGTCGCGTGGGCGTCGCTGATGTCGCGCCCGGCGCGCGGCGGCGTGCAGAGCCTTACGGATGAGCAGAAGGTGGCCGTGCTGAACTCGCCGGACCTGCCGGATTCGCTGCGGGTGCGGTACCTGGTGGAGCTGTACCGGGCCAACCAGAGGGACTTTGCGGGGATCGACCTGTCCGGACTGGACCTGAGCAACCAGCGGCTCACCGGAATCCAGCTGCGCAGCGCCAACCTGCGCGACACCCGCTGGGCCAACACGGTGCTGGACAGCGCCGACCTTTCCGGCGCGAACCTGACGGGCGCGCTGCTCCCCAACGCCACGCTCATCGGCGCGCGGCTGGACGGGGCGCAGGTGGCGGGGGCGGACCTGAGCGGCGCGAACCTGTACGGCGCCACCGTCACGTCGGTCTCGCTGGACTCGGCGCGCACCAGCCCGCTGACGGTGTGGATCGACAGCGTGGCCGGGCCGGTGACCGGCGACGAGGACGTGACCACGCAGGCGGTGGCGGCAGCCGTCGCGGGGTCAACGACGGGGGAGCGCGTGGGATACATCTGGATCGGCAACTACGACCGCCAGAGCAGCAACTGGCAGCCGACGCGCATCGCCAGGGGCCAGACGCCCCTGTTCACCGACCCGGGGCTGATCACTCCCGGCCAGCGGTATCAGGTGCGGGGAAACATGACGCTGCGGCAGAGCCTCCCCGCCAACGACAGCACCTACTTTACCGTCGTCGTCCGGCTTGGCATGGGGCCGCGCGGCACCACCGTCGAAGTGCTGGAGCGGCCGCGGGCGTTCTCGCGCCCCACCGGACGGACGCAGTACTGGATGCGCGTCCGCGCCGACTCCGTCACCCCCTGAACCCAATCGGCTCTCCGGCGACACGCGCACCGGAGAGCCGTCGGTCGAGCGATGGGGATGCGCCCTGGACGATCAGCGGCGCGCGGAAGACGCGGCCCGCAGCGATTCGCCGGTGATCCACACCGCCGCGCCCAGCAGGAACAGGTCCTTGATCAGGAACGATCCCGCCGGCCCCGGCATGGGGATCGGCCACCCGGGGATGCTGGCCCACGCCCCCGGCGTGGTGAACAGAAAGCTCAGGGTGGTGATGAAGATGACGATCGCCCCCGCCCCGCCGACGGCGCTCGCCCGCGCCGACCACGGCCGCGCCAGCAGCAGCCCCGCTACCACGATCTCCCCGATCCCGATCAGCGTGGAAACCACCTGAACGCTCAGTACGCCGTACATCCATCCCATCAGCGGGCTGTTGGCGACCAGCGGGCGGATGGCCTCCGCCTCCACCGGGTGGAACTTGAAGAAGCCGAAATACAGGAGGATCGCCACCAGCCCGTAGCGCAGGATGGCGCCGCCGACCGTCTCCAGCCGCGCCCCCGCCGGTGCCGCGTCCCACTGCCGCGCCACCGCCCGCGGCGCCACCCCCGCCTCTCGCGCCATCGTCGCCATCGTCATCCCCCGCGTCCGTGTGATCCCCTCCGCCGGCTCCCTCGTCCGGCCCTCACACTGGAGAATGCGGCCTGCTCGCGGATGGTTCCCAACGATGATCCGGAGCCGGATTTCGCGCCGGATGCGGAAAGACGCGGAGGAGCCAGTCCTCCGCGTCTCCGCGTCTCCGCGTCCTCCGCGCCTCCGCGTGAGTGCCGTATAGCCGTCAGGTTGGATCGGGATCGGCGCCGCGGGCGGAGGCGATCAGGGCGGAGATGCGCGTCATCAGGTCGCCGGGGGCGCGGATGCGGCGCAGCTTGCCACGCACGTCGTCGATCACCGCCTGCTCAAAGTGAACCTCCGAAGCGCACATGGCGCACGTCTCCAGGTGCTCGCGCACACAGTCCATCTGGTCCGCCGGAAGCTCGCGGTCCAGGTAGTCGTCCAGGCGCAGGAACGCCTCTTCGCAGGTGTAGCGGTCGATGTGGCTCATTCGTCCTCCTCTACCGCAACCGTGGTGGCCGCCAAGCCCGCGTCCAGCGCCGCCTGCCACAGCCGCTTCTGCAGCAGCTTGCGGCCCCGGTGCAGGCGCGAGCGCACCGTGCCCACCGGAACGCCCACCACGCCGGCGATCTCCTGGTACGACAGGTCTTCCATGAAGTACAGCGTGCACACCACGCGAAACTCCTCCGGGAGCGAATGGAGCGCCCGCGCCACGTCCTCGCCCTCGATGCGGTCCATCACCTCGCGCGCGGGGTCGCGCCCGGCGCCGTGCATGCCGTTGTGGTACGTCTGCACGTACAGGTGCAGCAGCGGCGCCTCTTCCTCCATCCCCTCCAGGCTCTGCTCCGGCCGCTTGCGCCGCCTGGACATGTAGAAGCAGTTCACCAGGATGCGCAGGAACCACGCACGAAAGTTCGTCCCCGGGCGAAACGTGTGAAAGCCGCGAAACGCCAGCAGCGCCGACTCCTGCACCAGGTCCTGCGCGTCGTCGCGGTTGCCGGCCAGGCGCAGCGCCATTCCGTAGGCGCGGTCCACGATCGGCGCCAGCAGCGACTCGAAGTCGGCCGGCGCCGCGGCGGGTGCGGCGGGGGTTGGGATCGTGGATGCGTCCATCGCGCGTCCCGGAGCGGGGTGCGCCGGACCCTGGTGCCCGGCGGAGAGAAGAATGCGGTTCGCGGGGAAATGGTTCCCGCGGATGTGAATGCGGGATGGGGGAGAAGATCAGCTTCGGAAGATTCAGCGCGAGGGGCACGCCCCCTCCGGGCTCGTAAACCTCGCCCACCTCCCCCAAAAAACCCTGGGGGAGGTTGGGGTTGCCGACGGTTGGGGATCGGCGACAGGAATCGAACTGGCGTCCGACGGGGTGCCCCTCCCCCGGCCCCTCCCCGTTCGTTCCTCACGGAGCGGGGAGAACACAATCGCGCTTCGGAAGGTGCGTCGCACCTCCCTCCCCCGCGCAGTTTGCGGGGGAGGGCCGGGGAGGGGGGCGGCCCACCATCTCGCACCACCCCGTCCGAACCGCCCACCATCACACCATCACACCATCACACCATCACACCATCACACCATCACACCATCACACCCTCACACCCTACGCCGCTCGCGACTCCCCCGCGAGGATCGGCGCCAGCCACTGGCCCGTCAGGCTGCCCTCCACGCGCGCGACGTCCTCCGGCCGGCCCATCGCGACAACCTGGCCGCCGTCCGGACCCGCGCCGGGGCCCATGTCCACGATCCAGTCCGCCGTCTTGATCACGTCCAGGTTGTGCTCGATCAGCACGACGGTGTGGCCCGCGTCGGCCAGGTCGCCCAGCACGCGCAGCAGCTTCTTGATGTCGTCCATGTGCAGGCCGGTGGTCGGCTCGTCCAGGATGTACAGCTTTTTGCCGCCGCGGCGCGCACCCATCGCCAGCTCGCGCGCCACCTTGATGCGCTGCGCCTCGCCGCCCGAAAGGGTGGGCGCGGGCTGGCCCAGGCGCAGGTAGCCCAGGCCCACCTGCTGCAGGTGCCACAGCACCTCGCCCAGCCGGTCCTCGTGCAGAAAAAAGCGGATGGCCTCGTCCACCGTCATGTCCAGCACGTCGCGGATGCTGCGGCCGCGGTAGCGCGCCTCCAGCACCTCAGGCCGGAACCGCGCCCCGCCGCAGACCTCGCAGGGGACGAAGACGTCGGCCATGAACACCATCTCCACCTGCACCTGGCCTTCGCCCTTGCACGCCTCGCAGCGTCCGCCCGTCACGTTGAAGGAGAAGTGCCCGGGCCCGAATCCCAGCCGCTTGCTGTCCGGCAGGCTGGCGAAGATGCGGCGCACCTCGTCGTACGCCTTGATGTACGTTACCGGGTTGGACCGCGGCGTGCGCCCGATCGGCGACTGGTCCACCAGCACCACCTCGCGCAGCTGGCTGACGCCGTGCAGCCGCTCAAAGCCCCCCACCGTCTCGCCCAGGTGGCGCTTGGCCGTGGTCTCGCCGCCGGAAAGCTCGCGCTCTACCGCGCGGTAGAGAACGTCGTGCACCAGCGTGCTCTTTCCCGAGCCGCTGACGCCCGTCACCACCGTCAGCGCGCCCAGCGGAAAGATCACCGCGTCGCCGCGCAGGTTGTGCTCGCGCGCACCCTCCAGCCGCAGCCTGGCCCCCTCCACCGGCCGGCGGCGGGCGGGGATCTCGATCCGCTCGCGGCCGGACAGGTACTTGCCCGTCAGCGTGTCGCTGGCCAGCATCTCCGCCAGCGTACCCTGGAACATCAGCTCGCCGCCCAGCTCGCCGCTCCCGGGCCCCAGCTCCACCAGGTGGTCCGCCAGGCGCATGGCCTCGGGATCGTGCTCCACCACGATCACCGTGTTGCCGTGCTCGCGCAGGCGCACCAGCAGGCGCAGCAGGCGGTCGTTGTCCGCGGGGTGCAGGCCGATGGTGGGCTCGTCCAGCACGTACAGCGTATCCACCAGCCGCGAGCCCAGCGCGTTGGACAGCGTAATGCGCTGCGCCTCGCCGCCGGAAAGCGTGCGCGTCTGCCGGTCCAGCGTCAGGTAGCCCAGGCCCACGTCCACCAGAAAGCCGACGCGCGAATCCAGCTCCTTGAGGATGCTGTCCGCGATCCCGCGCTCCTGCTCGCTCAGCGGCGGATCGGGGCACTCCGCGCCCGTCGCCCCGTCGCGCATGGCCCGCAGCCACGGCATCAGCCGCCCCAGCGGGAGCGCGGAAACCTCGGCGATGTTCCGCCCGCCCACGCGCACCCGCAACGCCTCGGCGCGCAGCTTGGCGCCCCCGCAGACGGGGCAGTCCTGCGCGCTCTGGTACTGGCGGATGAAGACACGGATGTACTGCTTGTACCGCTTTTCGTCCAGGTCCTCGAAGAACTGGTGCACGCCCTGGAACCCGCGCGTGCCATGAAGGACGATCTGGCGGAAGCGTTCCGGCAGGTCGCTCCAGGGCGCGTCGAGCGAAACGCCTTCCTTGGCCGCCAGCTGGGCGAGCTTGACGCGGCGAGTGTCGTAGCGCGGCTTGCTCCACGGGTCCACCGCGCCCTCGGCCAGCGACCGGGAGTGGTTGGGGACGATGAGCGAGTCGTCCAGCCGCAGCACCGCGCCAAAGCCGGTGCACTCCGGGCAGCTGCCGTACGGGTTGTTGAAGCTGAACAGCTGCGGCGACGGCGTGGCGAACTCGATCTCGGGGTGGTCCGGGCAGCGGAAGCGCTCCGTGAACCGCATCCGCGGCAGCTCCACGGGGATGACGATCGCCTCGCCCTCGCCTTCGGTGAACGCCGTCTGCAGCGAATCCGCCAGGCGCGCCGTGTCTTCCGGGTCCGCGCGCAGGCGGTCGACGATGACGAGCAATTCCTTCTGCTTCGTCAGGTCCACGCCCTCCGGCAGCTCGTCCAGGTGCATCTCGCGCCCGTCCGCCAGCAGGCGCAGAAAGCCCAGCGCGCGCAGGTTTTCAACCACGAGCGCGTGCGTGACCTTGTGCGAGAGCGGCAGGGGAAAGCACACCATCACCCGCGCCCGGTCCGGCAGGGCCAAGACGGCGTCGGTGGCCGTCTGGACTGTGTCGGGCTTTACCTCGCGGCCGCAGGGCTGGCCCGGGTGCGGCCCGGGGCAGTAGGTGCGGCCTACGCGCGCCCACAGCAGGCGCAGGTAGTCGTGCACCTCCGTGGCCGTGCCGACGGTGCTGCGGCTGGTCTTGGTAGGGTTGCGCTGTTCGATGGCGACGGCGGGGGAGATGCCTTCGACGCGGTCCACGTCGGGCTTCTCCATGCGGTCGAGGAACTGCTTGGCGTACGTGGAGAGCGATTCCACGTACCGGCGCTGCCCCTCGGCATAGACCGTGTCGAACGCCAGCGACGACTTCCCCGAGCCCGACGGACCGGTGATGACCACTACCGCGCGGCGCGGCAGGTCCAGGTCCAGGTTCTTGAGGTTGTGCTGCCGGGCACCCCGGATGACGATTCGATCCTTCATATCCCCGAAAACATACCGAACTCGCCACCCGTGCGCAAAGTGCACGATCTTCAGCCCCGCCCCTGCTCGCAGGAACCTCGCCGCGGCGGTGGACGGGTGTGAGGGTGTGAGGGTGTGAGGGTGAGCGCTGCGACAGGCGTCGAACTGCGCCGACTGCGCCCCCTCCGGGCTCGCAACACTCGCCCACCTCCCCCAAAAAACCCTGGGGGAGGTTGGGTTGCCGACGGGTGTCAGATGCTTAGAACGGCTCCGCACCGCGCCCTTGGGGCCTCTCAGACGCACCTCGCATCCAATTTCACGCACCCCTCCCCCGAAGTTGGGGGAGGGGTCGCCAGCCGTCGCGAGGAACGAGCGAAAGGCCTGGCGGGGGAGAGGGCCCGTCGGAAACGCGCGGCGTCGAAAGGCTGGAGTACAGGACGAGTCTGAGTCTAACGGCGTCGCGCTGCGCGCGGACCCCTCACCCCCGGCCCCTCTCCCGCAAACTGCGCGGGAGAGGGGTGACGCGAAATTTGGGCTACAGAGTGGCGGGCAGGCAACGCACGCGGCGGCGGGCGGCACCAAGCTGGCCGTACCGCAATGCAGCCGGCCGAAACGACAACCCCTCCCCCGATGTTGGGGGAGGGGTCGCCAGCCGTCGCGAGGAACGAGCGAAAGGCCTGGCGGGGGAGAGGGCCTCTGCGGGTCACTCCACATCACACCCTCACACCCTCACACCCTCACACCCGTTCACCCCTACACCTCCCCCCGGCAAGCCTCTTGCACCACCCCCCGACCCTGCGCCGGCTCCGAAGCCCGGCGCGCGGTGGCCGAGAACCAGGGAGAGGATGCCATGCATCACGTTGATCTGACAGGGCTGCGGGTGGCGGTGCTCGCGGCGGACGGGGCCGAGCAGGTAGAGATCACCTCGCCCGTGGAGGCGCTGGAGGACCATGGCGCTGAAGTAGAACTCGTGTCGGTGCGGCCCGGCCGGCTGCGCACGGTCAACCACATGTATCCCGGCAAAAAGGTGCGCGTGAACCGCACCCTCAAGACCGCCGATGCGGAGGACTACGACGCGCTTCTTCTTCCCGGCGGGCTCATCAGCCCCGACACGCTGCGGCAGAACGAGCAGGCGCTGGACTTTGTGCGTGCCTTTGACCGCGCGGGCAAGCCCATCGCGGTGATCTGCCACGGTCCGTGGCTGCTGATCTCGGCCGGGCTGGTGGTGCGCCGCAACCTTACCAGCTGGCCGGGCATTCGCGACGACGTGCGCAACGCGGGCGGCGTGTACCACGACGAGCCCCTCATCCGCGACCGCAACTGGGTCAGCAGCCGCGGCCCGCACGACCTCAAGCACTTCAACCGCGGCATGCTGCAGCTGTTCGCCGAGACCGTGCCCCGTGCGCCCGAAGCGCCGGAGTACACCGAAACCCGGCCGCGCCGCAAGCGCGAGGGCGGCCTGCCGCTGGGCCGCATGCTGGCGGGCGGCACCGTGGCCGCGGGGCTGGTCTACCTGGTCGCCCAGCAGCTGCGGAACGAGCACGAGCCGGAGATGGAGTACGTGGAGGTGGTGGACCTGGAGCCCGACCACGTCGACCTCCGCGCGGACGTGGAGTACGACGAGGACGCCACCCTTACCGGCGGCTACGCGGGCGGCATGCCCTACCGCGAGGGCGGCCCCGAGTACTCCACCACCGGCTACCTGGGCAGCGACGGCGGCGGGTTCGCCGAACCCGGCTACCGCACGGGCACCGGCGCGGCGGGCACCGCGGGCGCGGCCGGCGGTGGGCTCGCCGGCGACTATCGCGGCGGCACGGGCGCGGCGGGTGTCGGGTACGCCGAACCCGGCCTCGGCACGGGCGCGGCGGGCACCACGGGCGGCGGAGTGGGCGGCGGTGGGACCGCTGGCGACTACCGCGGCAGCAGCGTCCCCGGCACGGGCGCGGGGACCGGGCCGGGCATGGGGACGGGCAACAACGGATTCGGCAACGTCGGCGGCTCCGGCCCCATCTGAGCCGGGACGTAGACGGAGGAGCGGGGGCGGCCATCACGGCCGCCCCCGCTTTCGTTTGGGACATCGGACCCGGGCCCCTCTGGCCGCGGACGCGCAGGCGCCTGGAACGCCGCATACAGCCGGGCCGCCGAGTCCGCGCAGGCGGACTTTGTGTTGTTGCAGCGAATTCATTCGCCCTTGCGGGCGGACGCGCAGGAACGTGAGGGTTCGGCGGAACTCCCCCATTGTCGCGCCTTCCGCCCCCGCCCTACCTTTCCGCCATGTCCATCCCGGAATCCCTCTACACGCTCGCGCTCCACGCCGCGCGCCCGCTGCTCCCGCTCGCCGCACGCGGGGACGGCAAGCTCGCGCGCGGCATCCGCGGGCGCGCGGGGGTGCTGGAGCGGATGGAGGCGTGGGCGCGCGCGCACCGCGACCCCGCGCGCCCGCTGGTGTGGTTCCACGCCCCCAGCGTGGGCGAAGGGCTGCAGGCCCGCGCCGTGGTCCATGCGTTCCGCGCGCGCCGGCCGGACGCGCAGATCGCGTACACCTTCTTCTCCCCCTCCGCCGAGTCCTTCGCGCGCACCGTCCAGGCGGATTTCGCCGACTACCTGCCGCTGGACCTGCCGTCGGACGTCAGGCAAGTGCTGGATGCGCTGCGCCCGTCCGTGATCGCGTTCTCCAAGACGGACGTGTGGCCGGTCCTCACCCGCGAGGCAAAGGCGCGCGGCGTTCGCCTGGCGATGCTCAGCGGCACCCTGCCCGCCGCGTCCAGCCGCCTGCGCGGCCCCGCGCGCGCCCTGCTGGCCCCCGCGTACCGCCGCCTGGATGCCGTCGCCGCCATCTCCCCGGACGACGCGGCCCGCTTCGCCGAACTGGGCGTACCCGCCGGGCGGCGAACGGTGATGGGCGACGCGCGGTTCGACCAGGTGTGGGCGCGCGCCGCTGCCGCGGACCGCGATTCCGCGCTCTTGCGCCCCTTCGCCGGCTTTGATGGCATAACGGTCGTCGCGGGGTCCACCTGGCCGGCGGATGAGGAGCGGCTGATCCCCGCGCTCGCCCGCCTGCGCCGCGACGACCGTTCCATCCGCCTGATCCTGGTGCCGCACGAGCCCACGCCCGCGCACCTGGCCCGATCGACCGAACGGCTGGTGGATGCCGGATTCTCCCCCGTCCAGCGCCTCTCGGGGATCGAAGCGGGATCGGCGCCGGGCGGGACGGTGCTGGTGGATCGCGTGGGCGTGCTGGGGGACCTGTACGCGCTGGCGGACGTGGCGTACGTAGGCGGCGGATGGGGGACAGCGGGGCTGCACTCGGTGCTGGAGCCCGCCGCGTTCGGCGTCCCCGTGCTCTTTGGCCCGCGGCACGCCAACGCCCGCGAAGCCGCCGACCTGATCGCCGCCGGCGGCGCGTTGGAGCTGGCGGAGGATGCCATCCAGCCCAACCTCGCCCCCCTGCTCGCCGACATGGATCGGCGCCGGGCCGCGGGTGCCGCCGCGCGCGCGTACGTGCAGGCGAACCTGGGCGCGGCGGAGCGCGGCGCGGCGCTCATCGAGCAGCTGTTGGGGCCCGCCGAACCCGCCCTGGCCGTCCAGCGCCCGTGAGCGCCCCGGAAGCCGATCCGCGGAAGAATGACGTACCTGCGTCGAGCACCGGTCGCACCATCGAACGAAAAGCGCCGGCCGGCCCATTCGGGGGCCGGCCGGCGTTCTTCCATCGACGGCGATCAGCAGGCGCAGGGGCCCGTGACCTTGGGATCGGTGGTCGGCGGGCACCAGATGCCGCACGTCCAGTACTCCGTCCGCGGCGGACAGGCCGTCGTGGTGATGGCGGCGCCGTGCACCGTGCCGGCCTCGCCGTCCATCGGCCCGGTCTGGAACGAACGCACCTGCAGGTCGTCGACGTTCAGCGTCAGCTTCTTCATCCGATTGCTCCTTGCGGGGGATCCGGCATGATCGTGCATCCACTTCGCACGCGCGGACCAATCTACAGTAAACGTCTGATAATGTAATAGACATCTCTCCCCCTCATTCGCGCCACGGGTAGAACGCACGCGAGCGCATGCTCTGGAGAGAGGGTGGATACGGACGACGGCGCGCCCCGGCAGGGTGTGCCGGGGCGCGCGGCAGGGGTCAGCTGGCGGTTCAGCAGGCGCAGGGGCCGGTGACCTTGGGATCCGTGGTGGGCGGACAGTAGATGCCGCACGTCCACTGGCCATAGGTGGCGCGGGCGCCGTGCACCGTGCCGCGCTGCTCCTCGGCCACCTGATCGGTCTCGAACGAGTGAACCTGCAGGTCCTCGGCGTTCAGCTTCAGCTTGTTCATCTGTGCTCCGGGGAAAAGGAAGCGTCGATCGTGCACCCGGCACGTTCCATCAATTCTATCGGAATCGGTCCCAAAAGGAAGTCGGTTCGGAGCAGTATCATCATTCCCTCATGTTCCTGCTACAGACGACGGGTGCACGCAACGGATTCCCGATCCGAAACGTCACCAACTGCTCTAATTCTAAATACCAGATCCGACAAAACTGTCATTCTGAGGGAGGCGTCGCGCAGCGCTCTCCGTTCGCGCAGGAGCATGGCGCCGACCGAAGAATCTCCATGCTGAAACGCGGTTCTTTCCGTCACAACCGGGTTCCCGGGCGTTGCCCGGAAAGGGGTTCCGCGCGAGGGGAGGGAGATTCTTCGATCGCGCCACTGGCTTCGTGGCGCTCCCGAGAGGCCGACGAGGGCGCTCCCTCAGAATGACAGGTGCTTTCCCGGATTCCGTATAATCGTAAAATCCACTGTCGTTTATCCGCGTTCCAGGTTTGCGAAAGCGATGGTATGGATGGCTTCGTGAAGCCTGATCGCGGCGCCGATCTCATGGGCCTGCCTGCACGGCGGCTCTCGCTTCGGCAAGGGATTCGCGGCCGGGCGCCCACTCCGGATGAATACGCGCGTTGGCCTCGAACACGCGCAGGGCGTCCGGCAGCCGGTCCTCCAGCTTCCACAGCTGGTACGCCAGCTCGTTGAGCGCGCGGGGGCGGATGGAGGGCGCCGGCGCCTGCTGCAGCCACGCCAGCGCCGCGTCCAGCCCCCGCGCCTCCAGCACGCGCACCAGTTCCGCCTCGGGCTCCAGCGCCGCCGCCACGCCCGCGCGCAGCGCCTGGAGCGAATCCGCGGAAAGCCAGCGGCCACCGCGCATCACGCCCGCGATCAGCCCCGCGTTGGCCACGTCGTCCAGCGGGTTGCCCAGGACCAGGAGCAGGTCCGCCGGCGCGCCCGCCGCCACCCTTCCGCCGCCCGTGCCCAGGAACGCCGCGGGCGCCGCCGTGGCCGCGCGCAGCGCCTGGTATGGCGTGAGCCCCGCGCGCACCAGCTGCGCAAGCTCGTCGTGCGCCGACGCACCCGCGAGCACAAAGTTGTTCCCGGCGTCCGTTCCCAGCAGCACCGGCACGCCCGCCTGCGCCATCCGCCGCACCAGCGTGCGCTGAAAGCCCAGCAGCCGCCGCTGCGTGGGAACGGGCGTCGACGAACGCAGATAGCGGTTGTGCCCCGCCACCCAGGTGCGGCGCTCCACCGCCGGCACGTGGCGCAGGTCCGCAGCCAGCAGCCCTTGCAGGTCCACGCGCTGCCGCGAGATCAGGTCGTAGTTGGTCAGCGTGGTGATCAGCGCGATGCCGCCGTCCCTCATCCCGCCGACGATGCTGTCCACTTCCGCCTGCGACTCGATGGGCGAGTACAGGAACTCTTCCGCGTGCGCCACCGCCGCCGGACGCGCCGCCAACAGGTCGCGCCACCCCAGGTTGCGGGGGATGTGCCCCACCGCGCGCATCCCCCGCTCCCGCGCCTCCGCCGCCAGCGCCGCGTACGCCTGCGCCGACACGTCGTCGTAGACCTTGATGCAGTGAAAGCCGCGGGCCGCGTGCTCGGCCACCGTCCGCCGCGCCTCCTCCGCCGTGTGCACGCCGATGATCGGCCCCGCGCACGTCTCCACGCGTGGCCCGGACTCGTCCGTCCGCCAGTGCATCACCTCTTCAAAGGCGTTCAGGTACTGCACCGTGGTGACGCCATACGACAGGTACATCGGGTGGAGGAGGGGATCCACCGGGTGCGCGTGCATGTCCACCAACCCCGGCATCAGGTACGCCCCGCCGCCGGGGATGCGCTCCGCATCCTCCGGCACAGCCACGCTGTCCGCCGCCCCGATCACGTCGACGCGCCCGTCGCGCACCAGCACCGTGCGCCGCGGCAGCACCCGCTCATCCTGCATCGTCACCACGTTCACGTCCACGAACGCGACCACGCTCTGCGCCTGCGCGGTGGCGGATAACAGCAATGCGGCGGCGATCCCCGCCATCTGGAGGAGGTTCATGGGTCCAGCGCTTTCTTTGATGGAGATGCGGATGCGCGGAATGCGCAACCGTGTTCGTCAGAGGTGGTTTGCTTCGATGAAAGCCAGTCATCCTGAGGGAGCGCACCACCCGTAACCAGAAGCTACACAAGAACCTGCGCGCGACCGAAGGACCTTCTCTCCGCCACCCTGGGGCACGCCTTCGAACAGAGATCTGGCCCCACGGCGGTGCCGGCAAAGATCCTTCGGGTCGGCGCCAAAGCACTTCGTACCAGCAGGATGCAGCGCGGCGTCTCGCTCAGGAGGACTGGGAGTTGGACGTGGGCGGAGCAGGCTCCGATCGCATCCGACCGCCGCGCGATTCAGTCGCGGGGACGCAGGCGGACGGTGGCGCCGTTGACGGTGATGGACATCTCCCCCGTCTCCTCGTCCACCGACACGTCGCTGGGCGCGGCGCCGCTCAGTTCCACCCGCACGCCGCCCACCTGCCCCGCGTAACGGACCGCGGGCGGCGCGGCCGGGCGGCGTCCGGCCACGAGCGCGACCTCCATCGGCCGACCGGCGCGGCGGACGCGCAGGGCCAGGCGCTCGTCCGGCCGCACCGCGCCCAGCGCGCGGCCGCCCTCGCGCGAGGTGATGGCGTGCGCCCCTACGTGCGTCAGCACGTCGCCGTCGCGCAGACCCGCGCGGGCGGCGGGGCTGCCGGGCTGCACCGTGTAGAGGATGGGTTCGCCCGCGGATTCCCAGTACGGCGCCGCGTCACCCCCTGCGCGCGCCCAGCCACACTGGTTGCACGCCAGCCCAAACCCCAGCCACCCCTCCGGCTGCAGCCCCGGCGTCGTCGGCACCGGCACGGGACCGGATGAGGGCGCGCCCGGCACCGCCTCCGGTGCCGGCGTCCGCGCCCCGAACGACGACGCCCCCGGCACGTCGGGGCCAACGACGGCGGGCGCGTACGATCCGATGGCGCGCCGGTCGTCCGCGCAGATCGCCGCGGTGCGCAGCGTGACCTCCATCCGCTGCCCGTCGCGCTCGATCGACAGGCGCACAGGCTGGCCCGGCCGCGCTTGCCACAGCCGCCGGGCGCCCTCCGCCTCCGTCACCGCCGCGCCGTCCACCGCGGTAATGACGTCGCCGCGGCGCAGAACGCCGGCCGCGGGGCCGTCCGCCTCCACCGCGTCTACGCGGATGGCGGAGCGAAAGCGCCACGGTTTGTCCGCGGAGGGCGTGGAGCTCACCGTGCAGTCGCAGCCGATGCGCACGCCCAGGTGGCCGCGCGCCGGCTCCCCGCCGCACGCGCCCTGCGCCGCCGGCGCGGACGAGGCGGAGAGCAGCAGCGGCACCGCGCACAGCAGCGCCAGCCAGGTGATGGAAGTCCTCATCGCGATCGCCTCCCCCTCAGAACCAGGTGACGCGGTACAGCACCGGCGCCTCCGCCGCGCCGCCGTCCGCGATCCGCTCCGGCGCGTCCCCGTCGTCCCGCGCCCGCGCCACCCCAAAGCCCACGCCCGTCCCCGCGATGAACAGCGCCAGCGACGCCGCCAGCGCCGTCACCACCCGCGGGCGGATGCGCCGCGTCCAGGGCGAAAGGGGGATCGGCGGATGGGGATCCGCGGCGCCGGTCCCCGTCTGTATCGCCGCCCACATCTCGTCCGCGGGCATGGGAGGCGGGGGGCGGTAGCCGGCCAGGGCGCGGCGCACCTCGTCCGGTGCGCGGTCGTCGTCGTGGATCATCGGGCATCCTCCGGGGCCAGGTCCGCCAGCGCCTCGCGCAGCAGCGCGCGGGCGCGGGAAAGGCGCGCGCGCGACGAGCCGGGGGCGATCCCCAGCGCCTGCGCGATCTCTTCGTGCGTGTACTCTTCCACGTCGTGCATCAGCAGCACCACGCGCAGCTTTTCTCCCAGCGCGTCCACCGCCGCGTTCACCCGCCGCTGCACGAACGGCTCGCCGGTGCGCGCCTCCGCGCTTTCCGCCGCGGGAAAGCGGCTCAGCGTCTCGCTGCGCCTTCGCTCCGTCCTTCGCTGGTCGCGCAGCAGGTTCAGGGCAATGCGGCCCAGCCATCCGCGCAGCGTCCCCGTGCCGCCAAACCCGCCAATCTTGCGAAAGGCCGCCAGGAACGTGTCCTGGGTAACGTCCTGCGCCACGTCGTAGTCTCCGCAGATCCGGTAGACCAGCGACCACACGCGCGGCCCCTCGCGCTCGAACAGCGCGCGCCGGGCCTCGGGGTCATCGCCCCGCAGACGGGGCACCAGCGGATCGGCAGCGGCAGCGTACACGGGTCACCGGACCGGGGATTTTCCTCCTGCTCACCCTGAAGACGGTACGACCTGCAGAAAGCGTTGCATCGGGGGAGGGTGCGATAGTGCGGGGGTGCGGGAGTGCGAGAGTGCGATGTGTGGAAGTGAACGCATCGAATTGCATCGGCGGGGGCCCTCACCCGCTCGCTTAGGCTCGCACCCTCTCCCGCAAGCGGGAGAGGGTATAAACGTCACGGCGGCTGCCCTGTAAGCTTCATTCATCCCGGTTGCGGACGCTCCGGTGCCTGGGACGCCGCAAACCGTCTGACTACCGGGTCCGGGCGGCCCACACCCATCCTTCCACGCCCACCAAAACCCTCGTCCCGCACCCAGCCCGCCAGTCCGCGAAGGCGGACTTCGTGTAGTTGTTGCAGCGAATTCATTCGCCCTTCCCGGACCCAGGTTGAGACTTCCATACCTAACGCAAAAAGGCCCGGCATCACGCCGGGCCTTCCGCTCACACCCTCACACCCCTACACCTCACTCCGCCGACGCGTCCCGCTCCCCCTCCGCCTGCGACGGCTTGTCCTCCGGCCCGTCCAGCCGCTTCTCCGTGGGCGTGGTGGGCCGCTCGGGCTCGGGCTGGCCCTGCTCGTCGGCCGTGTGCGGGCTCTTGTCCTGGTAGCGCGGGTCTTTGGTCACCGTTTCCTCCGGCTTCGGTTCGGCTTCGTCGGCTCGGAGGCCGCCGTCGATGTGGACGTATCCAGCTGCGTGGCGTCGGCGTCGGCCGCAGGCGGCGGAACGACGTTGATCGTCAGCGGCTCCACGGGCGCGGCCGCCGCGGCCTGCGCGTCGCCCAGCGGCGCCGGGGGCGGCGTTTCGACCACGCGATCGGGCGAGGGCTCGTGCGTGCGCGGGGGAAGGCCCATGATCTCGCGCAGCTCCGCCTCGTCCACCACTTCCTTTTCCAGCAGCCGCCTGGCGAGCACCTCCAGCACGTCGCGGTCGGCCGTGAGCAGCCGGCGCACGCGTTCGTAGGTGCCGTCGATCAGCCCCTTGATCTCGCCGTCGATCTCGCGCGCCGTTTCTTCGCTGTAGTTGCGCTGCGACGGGCCGCCGCCGTCGGCCTGCAGGAACTGCGTGCGGCGCGGGCCGGCCAGGTTCACCGGCCCCAGCTCGCGCGACATGCCGTACTCCGTCACCATGCTGCGCGCCAGCTCCGTCACCCGCTCCAGGTCGTTCCCCGCGCCCGTGCTGATCTCGTTGAAGACGATCTCCTCGGCCACGCGCCCGCCCAGCAGCACCGCGATGCGGTCCATCAGCTCCTGCTTGGTGAGCAGGTAACGGTCCTCGGTGGGCAGCTGCTGCGTGTAGCCCAGCGCCGCCACGCCCCGGGGGATGATGGAGATCTTGTGCACCGGGTCGGCCGTGGGCACCCGCTCGGCCACGATGGCGTGCCCCGCCTCGTGGTAGGCGACGATCGTCCGCTCCTTGTCGTTGATCAGCCGGTTCTTCTTTTCCAGCCCGGCGATGATGCGGTCCACCGCCTCGTCGATCTCCAGCATGCCGACCGCCGGCTTGTCGCGCCGGGCCGCCAGCAGCGCCGCCTCGTTCAGCAGGTTGGCCAGGTCGGCGCCCACGAACCCCGGCGTGCGGCGGGCGATGGCCTCCAGGTTCAGGTTCGGATCCAGCGTGATCCCCTTGGCGTGGATCTTCAGGATCTCCAGCCGTCCCTGCCAGTCGGGCCGGTCAACCAGCACCTGGCGGTCGAAGCGCCCGGCCCGCAGCAGTGCCGGGTCCAGGATCTCCGGCCGGTTGGTGGCCGCCATGATGATGACGCCCAGCCGCGGATCGAACCCGTCCATCTCCACCAGCAGCTGGTTCAGCGTCTGCTCGCGCTCGTCGTTGCCGCCCAGGATGCCGCCCGGCGTGCGTGCCTTGCCCAGCGCGTCCAGCTCGTCGATGAAGATGATGCAGGGCGCCTGCGCCTTGGCCTGCGCAAACAGGTCGCGCACCCGCGCCGCGCCCACGCCCACGAACATCTCCACGAACTCGGCGCCGCTGATGGAAAAGAACGTGACCCCCGCCTCGCCGGCCACCGCGCGCGCCAGCAGCGTCTTGCCCGTTCCCGGGGGGCCCACGAGGAGCACGCCCTTGGGGATCTTGGCGCCCAGCTTGGCGAACTTGTCGGGCGTCTTGAGGAACTCCACCACCTCCTGCAGCTCTACCCGGGCCTCGTCCACCCCGGCCACGTCGCCAAAGGTAACGCCCGTCCCTTCCTCACCGACGATGCGGGCCTTGCTCTTCCCCACCGTCAGCACCCCCTGCGACGGGTTCATCCGGCGGAACATGAACACCCAGAAGCCGATGATGAGCAGCAGCGGCAGCAGCAGGGTGATGAGGAACCCCCAGCGCCCTTCCGGCACGCCGGAGTAGGGGACGTTGCGGGCTTCCAGAAGCTGGATGAGCTGCTCGTCCTCTACCCCCGGCAGCGTGGAGCGCCAGCGGGCGGGACCGTCGCCCTTGCTGATGGTGGTGTCGGGCACCGCCTCGATGTAGGTGGGGGCGATGAACACCTCCTTCACCTGGCGGTCGCTGATGCGGTTCTTGAGCTCGCTGTACGGAATGGTCCTGGCGCGCGCCGGCGACAGGAACTGGCTCAGCACCGCCAGCCCCAGGAACAGCAGCAGCAGTGGAAGGATCGAGAAGCGCGGCGGGCGCGGCCCGGGCTTGCCCCGGCGGTCGCGGTTCGACTTGCGGCGCTCTATGAAGTTGGGTTCTGCCATGCCCGCCGCGGGCGCAAACTCCGGACCATGCGGGGGCGCGGCGGCGCGGGCGGAGAGGGGGTGGCGTGAACGGGCGGGACGGGTACGAAGGTACGGGGTACGGAGGTACGAAAGTACGAGAGTACGAAAGTACGGAGGGACATACCCTTACGGTCCTTCGTACCTTCGTACCTTCGTACCCTCGTACCTTCGTACCTTCGTACTCTCGTACTCCGTACTTTCGTACTTCCCCGCCGGCGGATCAGAAAAACAGCTGCAGCCCGACCTGCGCCTGCCATTGCGACTCCGACGCCACCACGATGCCGGGGAGCGCCGCACGCAGCTTTCCGGTCACGGGGTCGCGCTCCAGCGGTCCCACGTAGCTCAGCGGCCGGTTCGAATAGGGATCCTTGCTGCTGGGGTTGGGGGGAAGCACCACCTCGCCCTCGGCCGCCAGCGCAAGCACGGGCACCCGCTGCGCCACCTCCACCACGCGGCCCCAGTCGGCATTCAGCAGGTTCAGCGCGTTCACCACCGTGGCCGACAGCTCCACCCGCCGGGCGCGCAGGGATAGGGGCTGCACCAGCTTCAGGTCCACCCGGTGCGAGGCGGGCGCCCGGCAGCTGTTCCGCTTGACGAACGCCCGCCGCACCGGGCGAAGGCAGGGATCCAGCTCCATCAGCTCGCCCATGAAGGCGATGGTGGGGATGCTTGCCGAAAGGTCCGACGCCCGCTGCGGGACAAAAAGGAGGTCGTTGCCCGCGTCCAGCTGAATGCCCACGCCCGGGTAGCCGTCGCCGTTCAGGTCGTCGGCGTACACGTACGAGTACACGTTGCCGGCCTGCGCCACGTACATCAGCGAAAGCTGGGTGCCGCCCCACCGCTGCGGCAGGCTTCCGCGGGCGTACCCCAGCGTCTTCCACGGCCGCTCGAACGCCGACGGCGCCCGGCTTCCCCGCCCCGGGTTGGTGCCGGCGTTGATCAGCGCGTCGCCCGACTGCATGCTCTGCACGTCGTCGGAGTGGTTGAAGGTGTACGAGCCGCCCACCGTCAGCCGGCTTCCGAACTCCTTTTCCAGCCCCAGCGTCACCGCGTGCGCAAACCCACTCGTCTCCTCGTTGCCAAACACCAGCACGTGCTCGTAGCGGGGAAAGGTGGGATCGTCCTCATACCCGTACAGGCCCACGTCCTCCACCGTCACCTGCGCCATCGTCTGCACCACCAGCGCCTCGGCCGAGGCCGTGAACCCCCACGGCAGCCGCTGGTCCAGCGCCGCGGAAACCTTGTACTCGCGCGGATAGCGGAACCCGGGGTCAAAGCCCACCAGCACCGCGTGTCCCGCCTCCGCCGCGCCCTCGCCGTCCAGGCAGGTGGTGGGGGCGGGCGCGTCCAGGTCCATCAGCGGCGTGTTGAAGCCGTCGCACGCCAGCAGCCTGGAGCGCGCTCCGGTGTAGGCGTAGGCGTTGGACAGCCACACGTACGGCAGCCGGCCCGTGAACATCCCGAACCCGCCGCGAAACTGGGTGATGTAGCGCGGGTGCGTGCTCTGCCAGTTAAAGCCCAGCCGCGGCGACCACAGCAGCTTGCCCGTGGGCAGCCGGTCCGTCCGCAGCCCCAGCGCCTGCGACACGCGGGGGTCCGAGTCCGGGCCCGTGGGAAAAAGCGGCATGTCGATGCGCATGCCGTAGTACAGCCGCAGCCCGCCGGGAAAGTTGTGCTCGTTCTGCGCGTACACCGCCGGCTGAAGCACCTTCATCTGCACCGACTCCGACTGCCCCGGCTGCAGCAGGTTGATCTCGTAGTGCGACGGCGTGTTGTCGCGCAGGTCCTGCAGGCTGGAAAAGCGCCAGGCGCCCCGCGAACCGGGCTGGTAGCGCTGGTCGAAGGCAAAAAAGTCCACCCCCAGCCCCAGCGTGGTGGTGATGTCGCCGCGCGGGATGCTGAACGCGTCGCTCACCTGCAGCACCGTCTGCCGCAGGTCGCTGTTCTGATAGGTGTAGATGGAGCCCGCGCGCAGCGTGCGCTGCAGGAGCGTGCCGTCCAGCACGCTCAATACCTCCACGTCCACCTGCGCGTACTCCGACGCCGGGGTGTGGCGGTCTTCCGTGCGCTGCACGCTTACCCGCAGCTCGTTGTACAGCCGCTCGCCCAGCCGCGAGCCCAGCTGCACCATCGCCGACTGGGTGCTGCTCTCCGCCCGGTATCCGGCGGACGAAAACTCGTACGCGCCGTGCGCCGCGCGGTTGGCTCCCACGTCACGCCGCGCCGAGGCGTGGTTCACGTGCATCGTCAGCGAGTGCACGTCGTTCAACCGCCAGTCCAGCCGGCCGAACAGGTTTACCGCCGGGTTCGACAGCCGGTACGCGTCCAGCGTTCCCGCCTTTGCCCCGTACTCCGGCAGCAGCGCTTCCACCTGGATCGCCGAGTCCGGGGACACGCGGGTGCGCATGGGGTCGCCCAGGCCCAGCGAGTACCCCGAGGGGGGCTCATGCCGCGTCTCGACTTCCCCCGCCAGAAAGAGGTGGATGCGGTCGCGCGCCAGCGGCCCGCCCATGCTGCCGCCGAACACCTGCTTGCGGTAGTCTTCCAGGCTGAAGTCCGTGCCGTCCACCACCAGCCCGCCCGCCATCCGCTTGTCGCGCAGCTCGCCGAACACCGAGCCCCGCCACTCGTTCGTCCCCGACTTGCTCACCGCGTTCAGGTATCCGCCCGTAAAGCCGCTGCTGCGCACGTCGTACGGCGCCACCTGCACCTGGAACTCCTGGATCGCCGAAAGGGGAATCGCTTTCGCCCGCGCCTCCGCGCCCGGCACGCCGCTGGCGAACGCGCCAAACACGTCCTGGTGCAGCGCGCCGTTGATGGTGATGGAGTTGTACCGCTCGTTCTGCCCGCTGACGGAGATGCCCCCGCTCTCCGTCCGCGTCACCAGGGGCGACACGTCGGCCATCTGCAGAAAGTCGCGCTCCACCAGCGGGTGCAGCTCGATCGCCTCCTGGCTGACGATGGTGGCGGCCCCCGTGCGCGCGCTGTTGAACCGCGTGTCCACCGCCGCCTGCACCGTGATCTCCTCCAGCACCGTGGTGGCCGGGTTCATCCGGAAGTCCACCACCAGCACCTGCCCCAGGTTCAGCGCCACGTCCCGCCGCTCCGCGGGGGCAAAGCCCAGCCGCGTCACGCGCACGCTGTACGGCCCGCCCGGGCGCATCCCCGTGAGCTGGTAGACGCCCTCCGCGTCGCTCGCCGCCCGCGCCTGAAAGCCGGTGGGCCCGTGCACCACCGTCACCTGTGCCGCCGCCAGCGGAGCCCCCTCGTCATCCGTCACGCGGCCGCGCAGCACCGCGCTGCTGGGGTTCTGCGCGGCCGCCGGCACCGTTACGCACGGAAAGGCGATGCAGGCCAGGACGGCCCAGGCCCGGACGGCGCGCAAGGCCCGCGGGAGCAGGTCGGGGATCATGGTGCTTCCTGGTGCGGGTGTGACTGCACGAGACGGCATGCGGATCGAAGGGACGGGGCCGCTCGGCGGCGGGTTCACGGGGGATGTGGGGAGAGGGACATCGGTTGATGCGGACTGCTGCACGAACCTCCACGAAAAGGGCCATGGCCGCTCCGATTCTCCGCCATCGTGGAAGGGAGAAGTCAACCGGATGCGCGGCAACGGCTTCCGTTTTCGCGCACCGGCAGTCGCGCCACGGAAGGGTCCGCCATCCCGGTCACCGCGGAGGAGAGCCTCCTCCTCCAAGCCACCGCTCCGCCTCTCACTCAGACGTTTTCCATCCGAATCATCTCTTTTCACACGCACTCCAGAGACGGTTCGGCAGTCCACGCAGATCCAGGAGATACGCGGATGAACGTTCGTCGTGCTCTGCTCCTCTGATTCGCCGCGGCTCCGCGTGGCAATCCGTCTTTTGTGGGTTCCGGCGTTTGCCAGATACGCAGACGAAAGCCGGCGGGTGCGCGACCCCGTTGACCCCGTTGACCCCGTGTGAGGCCAATCCCTTACGGATCAAGCAGGCGCCATCCAGACCGGCCGGCGCCCCCGCATCAGAAAAAGATCTGCACCCCCACCTGCGCCTGCCACTGCGACTCCGGCCCCACCACCACGCCGGGGAGCGCCGCGCGCAGCTTGCCGGTGTCGGGGTCGCGCTCCACCGGGCCCACGTAGCGCACCATCGCCCGCGAGTTAGGATCCACCTCTACCGGAAAGCCGGGGATGATTCCTTCGCGCTCGGGCGCCAGGGCCAGCACCGGCACCCGCGACGCCACCTCCACCACCCGGCCCCATTCGGAGTTCAGCATGTTCAGCGCGTTCACCACCGTCCCCGACAGCTCCACGCGCATGGCGCGAAGCTGCACCGGCTGCACCACCCGCAGGTCCACCCGGTGCGTGGCGGGCGCCCGGCAGGCGTTGCGGCCCACGATCGCCAGCCGCACCCCCCGCAGGCAGGGGTCCAGCTCCATCAGCTGCTGCATGAACATGATGGACGAGATGCTGGCGGGAAGGTCGCTCGCCACGGCCGGGACAAAGATCAGGTCGTTCCCCGCGTCCAGGGGAATGCCCACGCCCGGGTAGCCGTCGCCGTTGATGTCGTCGGCGTAGACGTAGGAGTACACGTTTCCGGACTGCGCCACGTACATCAGCGAAAGCTGCGTTCCCCCCAGGCGCTCCGGCATACTGCCGCGCACGTAGCCCAGCGTCTTCCACGGCCGCTCGAACGCCGACACCGCGCGGCTGGGCTCGTTGGACGAATATTCCACCGGGCTGGTGCCAAAGTTGATCAGCGCGTCGCCCGAGCGCAGGCTCTGCACGTCGTCGGAATGGTTGAAGGTGTACGATCCGCCCACGGTCAGGCGGCTTCCGAACTCCTTTTCCAGCCCCAGCGTGACGGCGTGCGCAAACCCGCTGGTCTTTTCGTTGTCCATCACCAGCACGTGGCCGTACTGGGACAGCACGCGCCGCTGCAGGTACCCGTTGGGGGCCACCGGAACGCCATAGACCTCGCGCTGCCCAAAGGTCTGGTAGTATGCGCTGTCGACCGCCGCGTCGCTGATCAGGTTGCGGTCGCGCAGCATCACCTGCGCCTGCGTCTGGACGATCAGCGCCTCGGCCGAGGCCGTGAACCCCCAGGGAAGCCGCTGGTCCAGCGCCATGGAGACCTTGTACTCACGCGGGTAGCGAAAGTCCTTGTCGAAGCCGACCACCGTGGCCAGCCCCGACTCGGCCGTCCCGGTGCCGCTGCGGCAGGTGTTGGGAGCGGGCGCGGCGGGATTGAAGTCGGGCGCGTCCTCGCCGTCGCAGATCAGCAGCACCGTACGCGAGCCGGTGTGGGCGTAGGCGTTGGCCAGCCACACGTACGGCAGCCGCCCGGTAAACATCCCGAAGCCGCCGCGAAACTGGGTGATGTAGCGCGGGTGCGTGCTCTGCCAGTTGAAGCCCAGCCGCGGCGACCACAGCAGCTTGCCCGTGGGCAGCCGGTCCGTCTGCAGATCGAACGCCTCCGACACCGCGGGGTTGGGATCGGGCCCGCCGGGAAAGAACGGCATGTCGATCCGCATCCCGTAGTACAGCCGCAGCCCGCCGGGAAAGTTGTGCTCGTTCTGCGCGAACACCGCCGGCTGCACCACCGTCAGGTCCACCGACTCGCGCTCGCCCGGGCCCAGCAGGCTGATCTCGTACTGCGACGGCGCATTGGCCCGCAGCGCGTCCATGCTGTCGAAGCGGTACGCCCCGCGCGAGCCCGGCAGGTAGCGCTGGTCGAAGACGAAGACGTCGGCCCCCACCCCGAACGTGGTCGTCAGCTCCCCGCGCGAGATGGAAAGCGCGTCGCTCATCTGCAGCACCGTCTGCCGCAGGTCGCTGTCATGGTAGGCGTACGCGGACCCCGCGCGCAGCGTGCGCTGGATGAGCGTGTTCTCCAGGTCGCTCAGCACCTCCACGTCCACCTGCGGCGCGTCGGACGCCGGCGTGTGGCCGTCGTGGGTGCGCTGCAGGCTCACCCGCACCTCGTTGTAATAGCGCTCGCTCAGCCGCGAGCTCAGCTGCGCCATCACCGACTGCGTGCTGCTTTCCGCCCGGTAGCCCGCGGACGAGAACTCGTACGCGCCGTAGGCCGCGCGGTTGGCCGCCAGCTCGCGCTCCGCCGCGGCGTGGTTCACGTGCAGTGTGAGCGAGTGCGTGTCGTCGAAGCGCCAGTCCAGCCGGCCAAACAGGTTTACCGCCGGATTGGTGAGCGAGTAGCTGTCCAGCGCCCCCGCCTGCAGCCCGCGCTCCGAAAGCAGCTCCGCCACCCGCGCGGCGCTGTCCGCGGCGATCCCCGTGCGCAGCGGGTCGCCCACCCCCAGCGAGTACCCGGGCGGCGGCTCGCGCCGCGTCTCCATCTCCCCCGCGATGAACAGGTGAACGCGGTCCCGCACCAGCGGCCCGCCCACGGTCCCGCCAAACACCTGCTTCTGGTAGTCCGTCAGGGCAAAGTCCACCCCGTCCACCACCAGCCCCCCCGCCATCGACTCGTCGCGCAGCTCGCCGAACACCGATCCCCGCCACTCGTTCGTCCCCGACCGGCTCACCGCGTTCAGGTATCCGCCGGTAAAGCCGCTGCTGCGCACGTCGTACGGCGCCACCTGCACCTGGAACTCCTGCACGGCGCCCAGCGGAATGGCCTTGGCGCGCGCCTCCGCCCCCGGCACCCCGCTGGCGAACGCGCCAAACACGTCCTGGTGCAGCGCGCCGTTGATGGTGATGGAGTTGTACCGCTCGTTCTGCCCCGAAACGGAGATGCCCCCCGTCTCCGTCCGCGTCACCATCGGCGACACGTCGGCGATCTCCAGAAAGTCGCGCTCCACCAGCGGGTGCAGCTCGATCTGCTCCTGGTCGATGGTGGTTGACGCGCCCGTCCGCGAGGTGGAGAACCGCGTGTCCACCTGTGCCTGCACGGTGATCTCCTGCAGCGTGGTGGCGCTGGGCGACAGCTGAAAGTTCAGCACCAGCAGCTGTCCCAGGCGCATCTCCACGTCGCGGCGCGTGGCGGTGGCGTAGCCCAGGCGTGAGACGCGAACCGTGTACGGCCCGCCGGGCCGCATCCCCGTGAGCTGGTAGATGCCCTCCGCGTCGCTGATCGCGCGCACCTGCGCCGAGGTGGGCCCGTGCACCACCGTCACCTGCGCCGCCGCCAGCGGAGCTCCCTCGTCATCCGTCACCCGGCCGCGCAGCACCGCGCTGCCGGGGTTCTGCGCGGCGGCGGGGGCCGTGACGAACGGAAGGGCGATGCAGGCCCGGACGGCCCAGGTGCGAAAGGTCCGGGCGGCCCGCGGGAGCAGATGGGGGATCATGGTGCTTCCGGGTGCGGAGGTGACGGAACGAGGATGGAGGCGGAGCGACGGGACAGGACGGGCCCGCTCCGGCGTTTTGTGAAGGGGATGTGGACATCCGGTGAGAACGCGTGCACGGGCGGGATCATGACGTTTCCGCCGGCACTCCGTACATTCCGGCCTTTACAACTGCATCCCACGACGAGGTGCGGAGGAACCGCGATTTTCTCCGCGCCCTCCGCGCCCTCCGCGTCTCCGCGTGAGCCCGGCGGCAGGGTTCCGGGTGCACGGCGAATCGTGGGAACCGGCATCAGAAGGAGATCTGCACGCCCAGCTGCGCCTGCCACTGCGACTCCGACGCGACCACGACGCCCGGGAGCGCCGCGCGCAGCTTGCCGGTCTCGGGGTCGCGCTCCAGCGGGCCCACGTAGCGCACCGTGGCCCGCGAGCGCGGATCCACCGTGGGCGGGTTGCCGGGGGTGACGCCCTGGCGCGTGTCTCCCAGCGCCAGCACGGGAACCAGCGGCGCCACCTCAACTACCCGGCCCCATTCGGCGTTCAGCAGGTTCAGCGCGTTCACCACCGTGCCGGAAATCTCCAGCCGCCGGGAGCGAAGGTGGATGGGCTGCACCACCTTCAGGTCTACCCGGTGCGAGGCGGCCGCCCGGCAGGCGTTGCGCTCCATGATCTGCCGCCGGATCGCGCGCAGGCAGGGGTCCAGCTCCATCAGCTGCCCCATGAAGACGGAGGTGGCGATGCTCCCCGGGATGTCCCCCGCCTGCTGCGGGACAAAGAGCAGGTCGTTCCCCGCGTCCACGGGAATGCCCACGCCCGGGTAGCCGTCGCCGTTGATGTCGTCCGCGTACACGTACGAGTACACGTTGCCGGCCTGCGCCACGTACATCAGCGAAAACTGCGTCCCGCCCCACCGCTGCGGCGTGCGTCCGCGGGCGTACCCCAGCGTCTTCCACGGCCGCTCGAACGACGACACGCCCCGGCTGCCGGCCCCCGGGTTGGTGGCGTAGTTCATCACCGCGTCGCCCGACCGCAGGCTCTGCACGTCGTCGGCGTGGTTGAAGGTGTACGAGCCGCCCACCGTCAGCACGCTTCCGAACTCCTTTTCCAGCCCCAGCGTTACCGCGTGCGCAAAGCCGCTCGTCTTTTCGTTCCCGAACACCAGGATGTGCCCGTACTGCGGAAGCGCGGGGTGCGGACGGTATCCGTTGGGGGCAATGGGCTCGCCGTACACGCCCCGCTGCCCAAACGTCTTGTTGTATTCGCGGTCGCGCACGTCCGGGTCGGACAGGTTGGCTTCGCCCACCGTCACCTGCGCCATCGTCTGCACCACCAGCGCTTCGCCCGTGACCGTGAACCCCCAGGGAAGCCGCTGGTCCAGCGCCATGGAAACCTTGTACTCGCGCGGATAGCGAAAGTCGGGGCTGAAGCCCACCACCGTGCCGCGCCCCGCCTCCGCCGCGCCCGTGCCGTCCAGGCAGGTGACGGGGGCCGGCGCGCCCGGGTCCAGCCGCGGCGCGTTGGCGCCCTCGCACGCCAGCAGCACCGAGCGCGAGCCCGTGTGCGTATAGGCGTTGGCCAGCCACACGTACGGCAGCCGCCCGGTGAACATCCCAAAGCCGCCGCGGAACTGGGTCGTGTAGCGCGGGTGCGTGCTCTGCCAGTTGAAGCCCAGCCGCGGCGACCACAGCAGCTTGCCCGTGGGCAGCCGGTCCGTCCGCAGCCCCAGCGCCTCCGCCACCGTCGGGTTGGCCTGCGGCGGATCGGGAAAGAACGGCATGTCGATCCGCATCCCGTAGTACAGCCGCAGCCCGCCGGCAAAGTTGTGTTCGTTCTGCGCGAACACCGCGGGCTGCACCACCCGCAGCGCCACCGCCTCGGCGGCCCCCGGCTGCAGCAGGTTGATCTCGTAGTGCGAGGGCTGGTTCTGCCGCAGATCCTCCACGCTGGAGAAGCGCCAGGCGCCCCGCGACCCGGGAAGGTAGCGCTGGTCGAAGCGGAAGAAGTCCGCGCCCACCCCCAGCGTGGTGGTCACGTCGCCGCGGGAGATGCTGAACGCGTCGCTCACCTGCAGCACCGTCTGCAGCAGGTCGCTGTTCTGGTAGGTGTAGTTTGAGCCCGCGCGCAGCGTGCGCTGCAGCAGCGTGTTCTCCACCTCGCTCAGCACCTCCACGTCCACCTGGGCAAAGTCCGACGCGGGCGTGTGGCTGTCGTCCGTGCGCTGCACGCTCACCCGCAGCTCGTTGTAAAAGCGCTCGCTCAGCCGCGAGCCCAGCTGCATCATCGCCGACTGCGTGCTGCTCTCCACCCGGTAGCCGGTGGACGAGAACTCGTACGCGCCGTGCGCCGCGCGGTTGGCCCCCACGTCGCGCGCGGCCGACGCGTGGTTCACGTGCATGGTCAGCGAGTGCACGTCGTTGAAGCGCCAGTCCAGCCGGCCGAACACGTTCACCGCGGGGTTGGACAGGGAGTAGCGGTCCAGCGCCCCCGCCTCCACCCCGTACTCCCGCAGCAGCGCCTCCACCCGCGCCGCCGAGTCGGGGGAGATGCTGGTGCGCATGGGGTCGCCCACGCCCAGCGAGTACCCGGACGGCGGCTCGCGGCGCGACTCGATCTCCCCGGCCACGAACAGGTGCACGCGGTCCCGCACCAGCGGCCCGCCAACGCTGCCGCCGAACACCTGCTTGCGGTAGTCTTCCAGGCTGAAGTCCGTCCCGTCCACCACCACCCCGCCCGCCATCCGTTCGTCGCGCAGCTCGCCGAACACCGAGCCGTGCCACTCGTTCGTCCCCGACCGGGTCACCGCGTTCAGGTATCCGCCGGTGAACCCGCTGCTGCGCACGTCGTACGGCGCCACCTGCACCTGAAACTCCTGGATCGCCCCCAGCGGGATCGCCTTGGCGCGCGCCTCGGCCCCCGGCACGCCGCTGGCGAACGCGCCGAACACGTCCTGGTGCAGCGCGCCGTTGATGGTGATGGAGTTGTACCGCTCGTTCTGCCCCGAGATGGAAAGCCCGCCCGTCTCCGTCCGCGTGACCATCGGCGACACGTCGGCGATCTCCAGAAAGTCCCGCTCCACCAGCGGATGCAGCTCGATCGCCTCCTGGCTGACGATGGTGGCCGCCCCGGTGCGCGCGCTGTTGAACCGCGTGTCCACCGCCGCCTGAACGGTGATCTCCTCCAGCACCGTGGTGGCCGGGTTCATCCGGAAGTTCACCACCAGCACCTGCCCCAGGTTCAGCGCCACGTCCCGCCGCTCCGCGGGCGCAAAGCCCAGCCGCGACACGCGGACGGTGTACGGTCCGCCCGGGCGCATTCCCGTAAGCTGGTAGACGCCCTGCAGATCGCTCAGCGCCCGCGCCTGAAAGCCGGTGGGGCCGTGCACCACCGTCACCTGCGCCGCGGGGAGGGGAGCCCCCCGGTCGTCGGTCACGCGGCCGCGCAGCACCGCGCTGCTGGGGTTCTGCGCGGCCGCCGGCGCCGTCGCGCACAGAACGACGGCCAGGACGGCCCAGGTGCGAAGGGGGCGGGCGGCCCGCGCGAGCAGATCGGAGATCATGGGGTTCCGGGTACGCACGTGACTGCCCGAGACGTCGAATGGGGCCGGTGGGGCAAGGCGTCTCGTGGGGATGTGGGGAGGAACGACGGTTGATGCGAGCTGCTACCGTCCGTTGCGCAAAGGGCAATGGCCGTTCCGATTCCAGGCGTTGCGGACGTGCGCGGCAAGCGGATGCACGGCAACGGCTTCGGCTTTCTCGCTCCCTTCATCACGCGGCGGGGGTGTCCATGCATCCGCTCAAACGCCGTCACCGGCAGCGGACACCGTGGGATCGGCCTGCGGGTTCAGTCCTGATCCGCAACAACACCGCGTGTCCGGGAGATTTCTGTCATTCTGAGCCTGAGTCTGAGCCTGAGAGGGGATTGAGAAACCTCAATTCTTCGTACAAAGCGCACAGTCATCCTGAGGGAGCGCCACGCGGAACCTTCAGGAAAATAAGAGCTTGCGCGCGACCGAAGGACCTTCTCTCCGCCACCGTGAGGCCAGATGCGGGGCGTGAAGCCAGCCTCACGCTTCTGCCGACAAGGTCCTTCGGTTGGCGCCAGGGTATTGTGTGTGAGCAGGTTATGGAGCGGCGCCTCCCTCAGGATGACTGGCACGATTCGAGGTTTCTCAGCACCCTTTGAGAGAGCGCACGCGTCGGGCTTCGGGAAAGCCACGGAGCCCGCGGCGCGACCAAAGAATCTCTGTCAGAAACGGGCGGGCCTTCGCGCTAGGGCCCATCGTAGCCGACAGGATGGTGCGCCCATCGTAGAGATTCTTCGGTCGGCGCCACGCCATCGTGCAAACCGGACAGAACCGGGCGCGCGCCTTCCTCAGAATGACACCGTCCGCCGGTACTAAAAACAGAGCAACAGAGATGAAGCTTCATCTCTGTTGCTCTGTTTCTCCGTTCGGATACGGCGGGAGGCCCGTTCCTGCCGCATCAGGCGGGCGCCGGCCGGGCCGGCCGGCGCCCCTGCCGCATCAGAAGGAGATCTGCAGTCCGATCTGCGCCTGCCACTGCGACTCGGCGGGGGACACGATGCCGGGGAGCGCCGCGCGCAGCTTGCCGGTGTCGGGGTCGCGCTCCACCGGGCCCACGTAGCGCACCAGCGCCCGCGAGCGGGGGTCGACGATCGGCGGAACACTGGGGAAGACCCCCTCGCGCTGCAGGTCCAGCGCCAGAACGGGCACCAGCGGCGCCACCTCCACCACCCGCCCCCACTCGGAGTTCACCAGGTTCAGCGCGTTGATCAGGCTTCCCGAAAGCTCCACGCGGCCGCGGCCCAGCTGGATCGGCTGCACCACCTTCATGTCCAGCCGGTGCGACGCCGCGCCGTGGCAGCTGTTGCGCAGCAGGATCTGCCCGCGGCTGTTGCTCAGGCACGGCTCCAGCTTGATCAGCTGCTCCAGGAAGACCGTGGTGGCAAAGCCCCCCGCGCCAAAGTCGCCCGCGGTGTGGGGGACGTAGACCAGGTCGTTGCCCGCGTCCAGCGGAATGCCCACGCCGGGATACCCGTCACCGTTGATGTCGTCCGCGAACACGTACGAGTACGACGCGCCCGCCTGGCCCACGTAGATCAGGGACAGCTGCGTGCCGCCCAGCCGCGCCGGCGTGCTGCCGCGCAGGTACAGGATCGTCTTCCAGGGCCGCTCGAACGCCGACGACGCGCGGCTGGGGTCGTTGGGATCAAAGCCGGCCGGGTTGCTGCCGTAGTTGAGCAGCGCGTCGCCCGAGCGCAGGCTCTGCACGTCGTCGGAATGGTTGAAGGTGTACGATCCGCCCATCGTAAGGCGCGCGTTGAACTCCTTCTCCAGCCCCAGCGTAACCGAGTGCGCAAACCCGCTGGTCTTTTCGTTCTCCATCGACAGCACGTGATGGTAGCCGTCAAGCCGCGTGCGCTGCCGGTAGCCGTTGGGCGCAATGGCGTCGCCGTAGATCCGGCGCTGCCCAAAGGTCTCGTTGTACCCCTCGTCGTCCGGGGCGCCGCTGAGCAGGTTCAGGTCGCGCACCGTGACCTGCGCCTGCGTCTGCACCACCAGCGCCTCGGCCGTGGCCGTAAGCCCCCAGGGAAGCCGCTGGTCCATCGCGAACGACGCCTTGATCTCGCGGGGGTAGCGGAACGAGGGGTCAAAGCCCACCACGTTGCGGTGCCCCGCCTCCTCCACCCCCTGCCCGTCGCGGCACGTGGTGGGCGAGGGGGCGTTGGGGTCCAGCGCCGGCGCGTTGTCGCCCCCGCAGGAGAGCAGCGCCGTGCGCATTCCCGTGTTGGCGTGGGCGTTGGCCAGCCACACGTACGGCATGCGGCCGGTAAACATGCCAAACCCGCCGCGCACCTGCGTGATGTACTGCGGGTGCTTGCTCTGCCAGTTGAAGCCCAGCCGCGGCGACCACAGCAGCTTGCCCGAAGGAAGCTGGTCGGTGCGCAGCCCGAACGCGTCCTCGATCTCGGCGTTGGCCTCGGGACGGCCCAGGAAGATGGGCACGTCGATGCGCATGCCGTAGTACATGCGCAGCCCGCCCGCGAAGTTGTGCTCGTTCTGCGCGTAGAACGCCGGCTGCGCCACCGTCACGTCCACCGCCTCGGACTGACCGGGAAGGAGCAGGTTGATCTCGTAGTTCGAGGGCACGTTCACCCGCAGCGCGTTCAGGCTGTCGAAGCGGAACACCCCCCGCGAGCCCGGCACGTAGCGGTGGTCGAAAAGGAACACGTCCGTCCCCGCGCCCACCGTGGTGGTCACGTCGCCCCGCGTCCACGAGAACGCGTTGTTCACCTGCACCACCGTCTGCTGCAGGTCGCTGTTCTGGTACGCGTAGTTGGCCCCCGCGCGCAGCGTGCGCTGGATGAGCGAGGCGCCCAGCTCGCTCAGCACCTCGACCTCCACCAGCGGCGCGTCCGAGAGCGGCGTCTGGCGGTCGTGGGTGCGCTGCACGCTCACCTGCAGCTCGTTGTACCACCGCTCGTTGAAGCGCGAGCGCAGCTGCGCCATCAGCGACTGCGTGCTGCTCTCCGCCCGGTAGCCGGTGGACGAGAACTCGTACGCGCCGTACGAGGCGCGGTTGGCGCTCACGTCGCGGTCGGCGCGGATCAGGTTGTGGTGCAGCGTAAAGGTGTGCGTGTCGTTGAACCGCCAGTCCAGCCGCCCAAAGGTGTTCACCATGGGGTTGTCCAGCGAGTAGCTGCCCAGCTGCCCCGCGTCCAGCCCGTACCCGCCCAGCAGCTCCCCCACCCGCGCCGCCGAGTCGGCGTCGATCCCCGTGCGCAGCGGGTCGCCCACGCCCAGCGAGTACCCCGGCGGCGGCTCGCGGCGCGACTCGGTTTCGGCCGCGAAGAACAGGTGGATGCGGTCCCGCACCAGCGGCCCGCCAATGCTGCCGCCGAACACCTGCTTGTGGTAGTCCGCCACCCCGAAGTCCGTGCCGTCCACCTGCAGCCCGCCCACCATCGACTCGTCGCGCAGCTCGCCGAAGAACGAGCCATGCCATTCGTTCGTCCCCGCCTTGCTCACCGCGTTCAGATAGCCGCCGGTAAAGCCGCTGCTGCGCACGTCGTACGGCGCCACCTGCACCTGGAACTCCTGGATCGCCGCCAGGGGGATCGCCTTGGCGCGCGCCTCGGCGCCCGGCACCCCGCTGGCGTAGGCGCCAAACACGTCCTGGTGCAGCGCGCCGTTGATGGTGATGGAGTTGTACCGCTCGTTCTGCCCCGAAACGGAGATGCCGCCCGTCTCCGTCCGCGTGACCATCGGCGACACGTCGGCGATCTCCAGAAAGTCGCGCTCCACCAGCGGGTGCAGCTCGATCGTCTCCTGGTCGATGGTGGTCGATGCACCCGTCCGCGAGGTGGAGAAGCGCGTGTCCACCTCCGCCCGCACGGTAATCTCCTCCAGGGTGGTGGCCGTCACGTTGAGGCGAAAGTCCAGCACCAGCACCTGGCCCAGCCGCAGCTCGACGTCGCGCCGCTCGGCGTTGGCGTAGCCCAGGCGCGACACGCGCACCGTGTACGGCCCCCCGGGCCGCATCCCCGTAAGCTGGTACCGCCCCCCCGCGTCGCTCAGCGCGCGCGCCTGCGCGCCGGTGGGCCCGTGCAGCACCGTCACCTGCGCCGCGGCCAGCGGTGCTCCGTCGTCGTCGGTCACGCGGCCGCGAAGCACCGCGTTGCTGGGGTTCTGGGCGGCCGCCGGGACCGCCGCCCAGAACGCAAGCAGCGCCGTCGCGGCAAAGGCCCGGACGGCGCGCAGGGAGAAACCACGGGGACTGCACGGGCGCGCGGCGAGGATCATGTCCATTCCAGGTGCAGGTGTGACGGGGCCGGTCGGCGGATGCGTCAGGGAGTACGGCCGGAGGGGCAGCCACGGAATCACTGGATCCGTAGCTCCACCGAGCGCGGGGAAAGTTCCACACCAACGCGCAACCGGCGGAAATCAGGACAGGAGGGAGGGAACACCGCCGCGGGACGGCGGGCGCGGCGCCGGGGCCCCCCCCCCCCACGGGGGCCGGGGCGGGGGGGAGCGGGGGCGGGGGCCCCGCCCACCCCCCGCCCCAGCGCCCCCTCT
>NZ_JBMDXM010000024.1:0-10132 GCF_048594345.1 Longimicrobium sp. | reverse complement strand
GTGTGAGGGTGTGAGGGTGTGAGGGTGTGAGGGTGTGAGGGTGTGAGGGTGTGAGGGTGTGAGGGTGTGAGGGTGTGAGGGTGTGAGGGTGTGAGGGTGTGAGGGTGTGAGGGTGTGAGGCGGCGCGACCCTCGGGGGCCCTCTCCCCCGCCAGGCCTTTTGCTCGTTCCTCGCAACGGCTGGCGACCCCTCCCCCAACTTCGGGGGAGGGGTGGTGTAGCCGCGAGAAAGGCGCGATGCGGCAGCCATTTGTGAGGCATGGACTCAGCGGCGCGGGTGTCCGCGAAGGCGGACAGTGTGATGTTGTTGCCGCGATTTCAATCGCTCTTCCGCGGCCAGGGACGCGCCGGATCACACCGCGAGCCCTCCACGCGCACGCGCCTGTGAGCTAACCCGACCCCGCCAGTCCGCGAAGGCGGCCTTCGTGTGGTTGTTGCAGCGAATTCATTCGCCCTTGCCAGGCCGCCAGCACGTTTCCTCGGCTGCGATCCGCACCCTCGAATCCACCGCTCCTCATCCCCACAAACAAAGCACCCCGCCGGAAACCCGGCGGGGCGCTCTGCGTCCATCCATCGACGTCAACCCCTCAGTCGCCGTAGGTCGGCTCGGGGTTCAGGCCGCCGCCGCGCACCGGCTCCTTTGCCGGGGCCTTGGCCTCCCTGGGCTTGCGCTTGAAGCCGCGCGACACCCATCCGCCAAAGTCGTCGAAGTAGGTGTACGCCACAGGCACCACCACCAGCGTGAGCAGCGTGGAGGTGATCAGGCCGCCGATCACCGCGCGGGCCATCGGCGCCCGGAAGCCGCCGCCCTCGCCCATCCCGATGGCGATGGGAAGCATGCCGAAGATCATCGCCAGCGTGGTCATCACGATGGGGCGCAGACGCACGCGCCCGGCCTCGATGAGCGCCGTGACCCGGTCGGTGCCGGCTTCTCGCCGCTCGTTGGCGTTGTCGACCAGAAGGATGGCGTTCTTGGTCACCAACCCCATTAACATGATGACGCCGATCATGCTCATCATGTTGAAGGTGTCGTCCGTCAGCAGCAGCGCCAGCAGCACGCCGATCAGCGACAGCGGCAGCGACAGCATGATGGCGAACGGCTGCGTGAAGCTTTCGAACTGGCTGGCCAGGATCAGGAAGATCAGGATCACCGCCAGCAGGATGGACTCCAGAACGAAGCCCATCGTCTCCTGCAGCTGCTCCGTCTCACCGCCCAGCGTGACCGTGTAGCCGGCCGGCAGCTTCATGTCGGCCAAGGCCGTGTTGATGGCCGCCGACGCCTCGGAGATGCTGATCTCCGGCGTCACGCTGGCGCCCACCGTGCCCACCCGCTCCAGGTCCTGCCGGTCGATCTGCGCCGGCGCCACGCCTTCCGCCACCTGCGCCAGCTGCCCCAGCGGCACCGTGGCGCCCGCCGGCGTGGCGATGGGCAGGTTGGTGATGCTTTCCAGCGACGTGCGCTGCTCGCGCGCCACCTGCACCACCACGTCGCGCTCCTCGCCCGTGGGGTCCTGCCAGGTGGTGGCCGTCTGCCCCGCCAGCAGCGGGCGCACGGTTCCCGACACCTGCCCCACGTCCAGCCCCAACTCGTTCGCCAGGTCGCGGTTCACGTCAATGCGGTACTCCGGACGGGGTGCGCCCAGCGACGTCTGCACGTCGGCGATGCCGGGGATGGCGCGCATGCGCTCAGCCACCTGCTCCGAGAGCGCGGCCAGCTGCGTGACCTCGGGGCCGCGCAGGTTCACCTGCAGCGGCTGCGTGGGCCCGCCCAGCCCGCCCGCCTCGCCCACCACGATGGTGGCGCCAAAGAGCGTCGACAGCTTTTCGCGGGCGTCCACCATCAGCTCCTGCTGCGACCGGTCGCGCTCGGCGCCGGGCACCAGGTCCACGTAAATGTTCCCCGCCGTCACCGTTCCCGTCACGCCCGCGCCGACGGTGGTGTAGGTGAAGTCCACGCCGTCCAGCGAGCGCAGCGCGGCCCCGATCTCCTCCGCCTTTTGCGCGCTGTACGCCAGCGAGCTTCCCTCGGGCGTCTCGAAGGTCACGTTGAACGCGCTCTGGTCCTGCTCGGGCATGAAGCCGCCGCCGATGAGCGGAAAGAGCATGAAGGTGCCGAAGAACGCCACCACCGCCAGGCCGATGGTGCTCTTGCGGTGCCCCAGCGCCCAGCCGATGATGCCGCGGTAGCGATCGGCGCCGCGGTCGAACCAGCGGTTGAACCCCGCGATGGCCCGGCTGACCGGGTTGCCGCCCCCGGCCGAGGGGTCGTGCGGGTCCACGCCCCACCACGCGGAAAGCATGGGCGTGAGGGTGAAGGAGACGAACAGCGACACCAGCACCGCGAACGCCACCGTCATGCCGAACTGGTAGAAGAACCGGCCGATGATGCCGCCCATGAACGCCACCGGGACGAACACCGCCACGATGGACAGCGTGGTCGCCATCACCGCCAGGAAGATCTCCGACGTCCCTCGCCGCGCCGCCGTAAAGTAGCCTTCGCCGTGTTCTCGATGTCGGACGATGTTCTCGATGACCACGATGGCGTCGTCCACCAGGATGCCGATGGAGAGCGACAGGCCCATCAGGGTGAGCACGTTGAGCGTAAAGCCCAGCGCGTCCATCAGCATGAAGGCGCTGATCACCGACACCGGCAGCGCCAGCGAGGTGATGGCGGTGGCCTTCCAGTCGTTCAGGAAGAGCATCACCACCACCACGGTGAGGATGGCGCCCAGCACCAGCTCGTGGATCACGTCGTCCACGGACTGGCGGATGCTGACGGAGTTGTCGCGGACGATCGTCAGCTGCGCCCCCGCGGGAAGCTCGCCCTGCAGCTCCGCGATCGCCTCCTTGACCCCGTCGGCCACCTCCACGGTGTTGGCGCCGGACACCTTGAGCACGTCCAGCGACACCGCGCGGCGGTCGTCCACCATGGCGATGGACCGCTCCTCCTCGGTGGCGTCCTCCACCCGCGCCACGTCGGACAGCCGCACGGTCATCCCGCCGCGGGTGGCGACGATCACGTCGTTGAACTGCGCGGGATCGGTGATGCGGCCGGTGACGCGCACCAGCTGCTCGCCCGTCCCCCGCTCCACGCGGCCGGCGGGAACTTCCAGGTTCTGCCGCCCCAGCGCGCCCATGATCTCCTGCGCGCTCACCCCCACGGCCTGCATGCGGTCGGGGAGCAGGTTCACGCGGATCTCGCGCTCCAGCCCGCCGGCGATCTGCAGCTGGCCCACGCCGCTCACCGACTCCAGCCGGCGGCGGATGGTCTCGTCGGCCAGCGTGGTCAGCTCCGGCACCGTCAGGGTGCCGGACGAAAGCGCCAGCGACAGGATGGGCTGCGCCGAGGGGTCGAACTTCTGCACCACCGGCGCCTCGATGTCGGTCGGCAGCTCGCGGCGCACCTGATCGATGCGGGCGCGGATGTCCTGCGACGCCAGGTCGCCGTCACGCCCCAGGTCGAACTCCACGACCACGGACGAGACGCCCTCCAGCGAGTTGCTGGTGATGCGGTCGACGCCTTCGACGGTGTTGAACGCCTCTTCCAGCCGCCGCGTCACCTCGCGCTCGATCGTCTCCGGCGACGCGCCGGGGTAGACGGTCTGCACCGCCACCACGGGGATGTCCACGTCCGGAAACTCGTCGATCGGCAGCCGGCGGAATCCGAAGAGGCCCAGCACGATCAGGCCGAACATCATCATCGCCGTGAAGACGGGACGGCGGACGGCCACCCCGCTCAGTCCGCCGCCGGGCGCCTTGCGGGCTTCTTCCTCGGAGCCCGCGTCGGGCCCGTGTACGTTGATGTCCGCCATCTCACTCCTCCTTGGCCGGCGCGGCCGCCGGCGCCGCGGCCGCAGCCGCCGCCGTCTGCACCCGCACCTTCGATCCCGCGGGCACCATGCCCGGGGACACGATCACCTGCTCGCCCGCCTGCAGTCCGCTCTCGATGGCCACCACGCCCCGCGCGTCGTCGCGCGAGCCGGGGGTCACCGGACGGCGGACCACGGAGTCGCCCACCACCACCATCACGTGCTGGTCGGCGCCCTGGCCGCGGACGGCGGCGGCGGGCACCACCAGCGCCTGCCGGTCGCCGCCCGTGACCACGCGCCCGCTGGCGAACATCCCCGCGATCAGCTCGCCCGTGTTGCGCAGGCGCAGCGTAACGCCCACCTGCCGCGACGCCGCGTCGGCCACGGGATCGATGCGCGCCACGGTGCCGCTGAAGGTGCGGCCGGGGAACGCGGTCAGCGTGAACTCCGCCGGCTGCCCGGGGCGCACCAGGTTGGCCTGGTCCACCGGCACCTGCCCGCGCAGCTCCAGGAACTCCGATCCTACCACCGTCAGCAGCGTCTGCCCCACGTTCACCGCCTCGCCCTCGTTGGCGGTGCGCTCGCTCACCTGCCCGCCAAAGGGCGCGGTGACGGCGGTGCGGCCGGCCTGCTCCGACGCGCCGGTGGCGTTGGAGCGGGCGGCGGCCAGCTGGGCCTGCGCGGCCTGGAACTGCGCCTCGGCGGCGCGAAAGTCCAGCTCGCTCATGGCGCCGGCCTGAAAGAGGGTGCGGGCGCTCTCCAGCTGGCGCTGGGCCAGGGAAACCTGCGCCTGCGCCGCGGCCACGCCGCTGCGGGCGCCGGCCGCCTGGCTCTGGATCCCCTGCGCCTCGATGCGGGCCAGCACCTGGCCGGCGCGCACGCCGCTGCCGCGGTCCACCGTCAGGCCGCGCACCACGCCCGGCACCTGGGCCTTGACCTCGGCCACGCGGTAGGGCTCAAGGCTGCCGGTGAGCGCCACGCCCGCCGCCAGCTGGCTCATCTCCACCACCGCCACGTCGCTGGCGCCCAGCACGGTCACCCGCTCCGGCGCCTTTTCGGCCGCCTCGGCCTCGCCCTTTCCCTCACCCCCGCCGCAGGCGGCGGCGCCCAGCACCAGCAGGGCGGCGACCGCCCCCCGCAGGGGACGGCGCGGGTCGCTGTATCCGTTCATCGTCTCGGTTCTCCGGTCCATGGTCAGGGCGTCGTCGTCGTAGCGGGCACCGGCGCGGGGGCCGGGAAGTTCGTCGTGGGCGCCGCCGGGTTCGGAATCGACGGCGTGGTGTCCAGCGGCCGCACCGTGTCCGGCAGCGCCGGCGTGTCCAGCGCGCCCGAGCCACCAGTGGCGCGCAGCACCGAGGCGTCGGCGTTCAGGAAATCCGCCACCGCCTGCGCCAGGTTGGTGCGCGCCTGCAGCAATTCCAGCCGCGCCTGGCTTACCTCCAGCTGCGTGGCCAGCCCCTGCTGGTAGCGCAGCACGGTCAGGTCGTACACTCGCTGCGCGGCCTGCACCGTGGTCTGCCGCGCCACGATGGCGGTGCGGGCGCGCTCGCGCTCGCCGGCGGCCTGCGCGTACTGCACCTGCACCCCCTCGCGAAGCTGCGCCAGCTGCAGCCGCGCCTGCTCGGCCTGGATGCGCGCCTGCTGCAGCTGCGCGGTGCGCTGTCCACCGCTCAGCAGCGGGATCTGCACGTTGAGCCCCGCCGTCCAGTCCGTCCGCCACTCGCCCGTCAGGTCGACGGGACTCGAGGGATAGAGAAGGCGGCCGTAGTTCATCGACAGCGAAACGTTGGGCAGAAAGGCGCCGCGGGCAATGCGGATGTTCTGCTCCGCGATGGCCACCTGCCGCTCCGCCCGTGCCACGGAGGCGCGCCGCGCCAGCGCTTCGGCGGCCAGCACCGGCTGCGCCAGCGCCTCGGCGGAGGGCACGTCCAGCGGGGTGGTGAGCGCCACAGGCGCGTCCAGCGGCACGTCCACCAGCCGCTTGAGGTTCAGCAGCGAAAGCTCGGCCGCGTTCTGCGCCTGCACCAGCTGCGGCCGCAGGTTGTCGCGCGACACTTCCGCCCGCAGCACCTCCAGCTCCGACGCGCGGCCGGCGGAAAGCCGCAGCCGCTCCTGCTGCAGGAACGCCTCGGCCTGCTCCAGCGCCTGCTGGGCGCTGGCCGCCAGCTCCTGCGCCAGCAGCGCGTTGACGTACGCGGTGCGCACCTGCAGCTCGATCTCGGCCGTCTGCTCCACCAGCTCCAGCCGGGCCACCTCGCGAAACTGACGGGCGATGTTCATCGCCGCGCCGGTGCGGCCGCCGGAGTACAGCAGCTGCGAGCCGCTGAGGGTGGCCGCGTACGCGTTGGCCTGGCCAAACGGCAGGTTGCCGAACAGCTGCCCCAGCCCACCCAGCCCCGCCAGCGGCGCCGTCCGCTCCAGGTAGCGCACCCGCTCTTCGAGCGAGGCGGTGCTGTCGGGCGAAAACTGCAGCGAGTCGGGGAGCGTAAACCCGCCCCCGCCGCTGAACGACGAGGCAAAGGTGCGGGTGTAGCCCACGTTGGCGCTCACCTGCGGCAGCGCGCCGGCGCGGGCCTCGCGCACCTGCGTCTCCGCGATCTCTACCTGGCTGCGCGCCAGGCGCACTTCCTCGCTCTGCCCGAGCGCGCGTCCTACCGCGGCCTGCAGCGAGAGCGCCACCGTATCCCCACGCGCCCCCGCGGCCGGCTCCTGCGCGCCAAGCGCGGCGGGAGCGGCGGCCAGCACCGCGGCGAGCGTCCATCCCAGTCGGTTCATCGTTCCTCCAGGGCGGTCCCCCGCCCATCCGTTCCGTAGTCGTCGGGCTCCCCTTCCGGAGCCGTCCAGCGCGCCGCGAGCCCCGCCCGCACCGCGTCCCGCAACCGCATCCGCCGCGCTGACGCATCGGACGGCGGAGCCCCCACCATCAGCAGCCAGCGCGGCGAGCCCTGCACCGCCGGCACCCTCACCGCTCCCCCCCGCCGCAGCACGCCCGCAGCGCGTTGGCGGCGCATCCGTGAATGCGCGCCAGCCCCTGCAGCCGCCCCCGCACCCGCTCGTCGCGCGCGGCGGGGGTGGCGGTCCCGGCGTCCAGCAGCTCCTCAACCTTGGCCAGCCGCTCCATGCGGTGGCGCACCAGGGTGCGCTCAAGGTCGGCGGCGATGCGGTAGAAGTCGCGGCGATCGCCGATGTGGCTCACCCGCTCCACCACCTTGAAGCCCTCCAGCTGCCGCGCGTTGGTGCTCACGCTGGCGCGGCTCACCTTGAGCCGCTCGGCCATCTCGTCGATGGAAAGCTCGCGCGGCTCCAGCAGCAGCAGTCCCATCATGCGCCCGCTGGTGCGCGGCGCTCCATCGCCCTCGAAAAAGCGGCCGACGCGCTCCACGAACTCCTCGTCCGCCGGGTGCAGCCCCGGCCCGTGTTCCGCCGTCGCGATCATCATGTGGATGCAATCCGTTCAGTACGGACAATATCTTCAAGGCGCGGCTCGTCCGGAGCGCGCGCCGTCGTTTGCTATTCCGGGGCGCGCTCCCGCACCTGCCCCAGAAGGTCGCTCACCACCTGCTGCGCCCGCTCGTGAAACGCGATGGCGCGGTCGAAGCGCTGGCGCAGCGCGGGCGAACGCCCGCTGACGGACTCGGAGCCCTGGCGCAGGCGGCGCAGCATGGAGCCGATCCCCTGCACCGCGCGCTCCAGCGTGCGTTCGCTGATGTCGGGCGAGATGCGGTAGTAGTCGCGCCGGTCGCCCGCGCGGGTCACCCGCTCGGCGATCCCTAGCTGCTCCAGCAGCCGGGCGTTGCTGCTCGCGCTCCCCTTGCTCACCCGCAGCTGGTCGGCGACGTCGTCCAGCGAGCACGCCTCTTCCTGCACCATCAGAAAGCCGAACAGCCGCCCCGCGATACGCGGTGCGCCATCTTCCTCGAACTGCCGGCCCATCCCCTCGATGAAGTCCGTCGTCGCTGCGTCCATTGTCCTTTACGCCCAAAGGTGGACCCAAGGATAACGGCTCAGCATCGTTCAGTCAATACTGAACGTACTGCATGTGGAGAAGAGTGCGGAAGTGCGGAAGTGCGGAAGTGCGGAAGTGCGGAAGTACGGAAGTACGGAAGTACGGAAGTACGGAAGTACGGAAGTACGGAAGTGCGAAAGTGCGAGAGGGTGTGAGGGTGGGAGCGGCGCGCTCCGGATGGCTCCGCGTCGGCCCCCTCCGGGCGAGCACCACTCGCCCACCTCCCCCGAAACTGCCGGGGGAGGTTGGGATGGGGAAGGTTCGTCGCGCTTCGAAGCAGGCCGGAGTGCGGTTGGTTGGGGAGCCACTACCACGACAGCCACAACGCAAACACCCCCTCCCCCTAAGTTGGGGGTGGGGTCGACCGCCGTTGCGAGGAACGAGCAAAAAGGCCGGTCGGGGGAGAGGTCCCGTCGCAGCGGGCAGGGCTTCGAAGGCATCGAACTGACGCCCGACGGTTTGCCCCTCCCCCGGCCCCGTCCCCGGCCCCTCCCGTTCGTTCCTCACGGAGAGGGGAGAATGCGATCCCGTTTCGACACCTTACCGAAGCGCGCCGCCCTCGCCGCAAACAACCCCTCCCCCGAAGTTGGGGGAGGGGTCGACCGCCGTTGCGAGGAACGAGCAAAAGGGCCGGTCGGGGAAGAGGGCCCCCGGGGTCGCGCCAGTACGCTACCGAGCGCTTCCGCCCATGTCGCGATCATCCGGACCGCGATCATCCGCGTCCCAATCCTCCCCCTCGGACGCCTCCGCCGCCACCGCCTCGTCCGCGCGCTTGCGTCGGCGGTTCAGAAGCGTCATGGCGAGCAGGCCAACAACCAGGAGGATGATGGCGATGAGCACCAGCACGTCCTGGCCAAACACCACCCCCGCCGCTACCAGCACCGCGCCGGTAAAGAAGAGGCGGACCTTCCAGTCCAGATAATAGTCGGGCTCGCGGCGGGTGCGGTCGATCACGCGCGCTCCAGGAAACGCGCCACGCCCGCCTTCATGTCGTCCGTCATCCGCGCCACCACGTTCACGTCCGCGCCCGACCGCAACGCCGCCTCGAAGCCCATCCCGTCCGCGTGGTACAGCAGCCGCTTGGAAAGCTGCACGGCGGACGGGCTACGCTTCGCCAGGTCCTCCAGGAACAGGTCGCGCTGACGATCGAAGTCGGCGTCGGGCCAGGCGTGGTTGATCAGGCCGATGCGCTCCGCCTCCGCCGCGGCGATCGGCTGCCCGGCGACAATCAGCTCGAACGCGCGCTTCTCACTCACGTTGCGGCGCAGGATGGCCATCACCATCGCCGGCACAAAGCCGATGCGCACCTCCGGATACCCGAACTCCGCCGTGTCCGCCGCCAGCACGATGTCGCACGCCGTCGCCAGCCCGCATCCGCCCGCCAGCGCCCGCCCGCGCACGCACGCGACGACGGGCTTGCGCATGCGGCGGGGGAGAAGGAACAGCTCGGCCAGGTCGTCCACGTCCTCCAGGTTCTCCATCACCGACGACTCGGCGATCTTGCGTAGCACGGACAGGTCGGCGCCGGAGCAGAAGTCCTTTCCCTCCCCTTCGACCACCACCACGCGCACGGCGTCGTCCCCATCCGCCTCGCGAAGGGCGGATTTGAGGGCGGCGATGAGCTCCGCGTTCAGGGCGTTGCGCTTGTCGGGGCGGTTCAGGACCAGCCGGCGCACCCCGCCCTCGTCGCGGACGAGGAGAGGCGTGCTCACGACGAGGCGCCTGCCCCGGCCAGCCGCGCCACCTCGTCGGACACGTCCACCTCCATCCGCAGGATCGCGGTGGAAAGCACCTTGCCCTGCGCGTCGGTCTTGAGGCTCACCGTGCCGCCACCGCCCAGCGCGTTGTGGAGAAGAAAGTTGAGCGCCTCCAGGTTGGGCAGCTCGAACCGCTCCACGTCGCCATGGACGATCCCCTGGAAGTGCGTTTTTACGCGCTCGGTGGTCAGCTGCTCCACCAGGACGGGGTAGAACTCGGGGCGCAGGGCGATCACGCCCACGTTCGCGGTGTCGCCCTTGTCGCCGGAGCGGGCGTGGGCCAGGTGCAGCAGCTGAAGTCGGGGCATGTGAAGCGGATAGCCGTCCGTGAAAGTCTGTGTCAGGTGGTGAAGAGTAGGTTTCGCGGGCAGGCGACGGCAAGGGGCAGGCCCGTTTGGAGGCAGCGTTGGGGTGTGTGAGGGTGAACGGGTGTGAGGGTGAACGGGTGTGAGGGTGTGAGGGTGTGAGGGTGTGAGGGTGTGAGGGTGTGAGGGTGTGAGGGTGTGAGGGTGTGAGGGTGTGAGGGTGTGAGGGTGTGAGGGTGTGAGGGTGTGAGGGTGT
>NZ_JBMDXM010000239.1:0-1559 GCF_048594345.1 Longimicrobium sp. | reverse complement strand
AGGGTGTGAGGGTGTGAGGGTGAACGGGGGACGGAGTGATCCCCGGGCCCTCTCCCCCGACCGGCCTTTCGCTCGTTCCTCGCGACGGCGGTCGACCCCTCCCCCAACTTCGGGGGAGGGGTTGTTCGCATGCACGGACGCTGGGGTAGCGACTCCCCAATGCAAGCGGCAGAGTTTGTTCTGAGGCACGAACGCAGAGGAAACGCCAACCCCTCCCCCGGGGTTGGGGGAGGGGTCGCCGCGAGCCGCGAGGAACGAGCGGCGAAGTCGGCGGGGAGAGGGCCCCCGTGGGTCGCGCCATACTCACCCGCTCACCCGCTCACCCGTTCACCCGCTCACCCTCACACCCTCACACCCTCACACCCGTTCACCCCGCGTGCGGGCATTCGATGATCTGAATGCGCGCGGTCTGAAGCGGGCTGGAGGTGACCCCCGCCGTCACCGCCGCCTGCACGGAGCCGCCGACGACCGGGATGATTCCGCGCGTGGCGAACTCGGCTTCGTCGTAGGTATCCGCGCGGTTCAGGGCCAGCAGCGCACCCGCAGGAAGCGCGCCCAGCACGCCGCCCAGCACCGAGCGGCCCAGGTTGCCATGCCCCTCGCCGGTCGCCTGGATGTGGGAGCCGGCGATTGCGCCCAGCGTGGAGCCCGACAGGATCACCACCGGATTCCCCTTGGGCCCAACGATGCGGTCCCCGATGAACCATCCCACGATGGACCCCATCGCCGCCAACGGCCACTGCCGCCGAAATCCGCGCGGCGAAGGAGGCGGCGGAATCCTGCGCACCTGGCGGACGCACGGTGCGGCAGGCTGCGGCTGCACGACGGGCTCGGCGCGAAAGGGCCCCGCGGCGGGCGCGGCCATCGTGTCCCGAGCGGGAGCGGGCTCCGCCACCGGGACGGGCGCGGAAAGGGTGTCCTGGGCGCGCGCGGGCGCCGCGACAGAAAGGGTCAGGAGGGACAGCAGCGCGAAACCAACGATCTTGTTCATGCGGAAACCAGCCCGATCCTGCGGGTAATTGGAAGAGACGAGATGTCGTGCGGGGCACCAATATCGCTCCGCTGAGCGATATTCTGTACCCCCGCCCAAATCACCACCTCTTATCTCATCCTCGTACCGGATCCGGAAAAACACCTCACCTCAAGTCGCACTACGGGAAACAGAGGCCAGGGTACAGAGGAACAGACAACAGCCAGAGGAACAGCGGACGCAAGGATCGCCTCTGTTCCTCTGGCTGTTCTTGGTCCCTCTGTACCTTCCGATGTTTTTTCCCGGATTCCGTATCACATCACACCGTTTCTCACGGTTCGTTGTGCATTCGGTGAATCCGGGTGAACGCCAACTGAACCTCCAGAACCGCAGATCTCACACGGGGTCAACGGTAAAGATCAAAGCCGTTGACCCCGTCGACCCCGTGTGAGCCTCGGTTATTCACGTAGCTCCAGGTATGCCGTCGCGGAGCTTTGCGGCTACGCGCGGCGAGGTGCACAGCTGGTCGATGGCTCTCGCGGGCACGTGGCCCCTTTCCCCACAGGTATCCGGGAGGAATCGTGGCGTC
>NZ_JBMDXM010000238.1:0-23818 GCF_048594345.1 Longimicrobium sp. | reverse complement strand
GGCTTCCAGCGCCAGCGCGGCCGCGTGCTCGGCCGCCACGCGCGCGGCGGGCCAGTCCATCCGCAGCCGCGCCTGGGCCGCCTCGCGCAGCCGCTCTGACAGCGCGTCCGTGGCGGTGGCGGCCGGCAGGGGGCGCACGGGGGGAAAGAAGCCGCCCGGGTACAGCGGCTCCACGCCCAGCCACGGGTTGGGCAGCAGCGCGGAATGCGTGTCGCGCATCAGCATCCGGAGGTCGATGGGGGTCGGCGGCTTGTCGGCTTAGTATCCACCGGTCAGTGCTTTTGCGGGCGGCGGCGGGCCAGGCGCTCCTCGCGGCGGCGCCGGCCGGCCTCCAGGCGGCGCTTTTCGTCGTCCGTCTCGGCCAGCACGGGGGGCACGCGCGCGGGGCGGCCATTCTCGTCCAGCGCCACGAACGTGGCGTAGCAGGTGTTGGTGTGACGCTCCATCCCCGTGATGGGGTTCTGCGCCAGCACCTTGACGCCGATCTCCATGCTGGTGTGGCCCGTGAAGTTGACGGACGCGTGCGCCACCACCAGCTCGCCGATGAAGATGGGCTCGTTGAACTCCACCGCGTCGAAGCTCTTGGTCACCACCGGCCGCCCCGCGTGCTTCATGGCGCAGAACGCCGCCGCTCGGTCGATGAACCCCAGCAGCACCCCGCCGAACAGCGTGCCCGCCACGTTCTGGCTCTGCGGCTCCGCCAAGTCCGCGAACGTCACCTGCGAGTCGCGCACCGGCCGCGGCGTCTCGGGGTCCGGCGGCGGCGTGTTGAGGTAGATCTCAACGGGGCGGATGCGGCTCGTCATCGTTCTGCTGTCTCGTTCTCGGATCGTTAGGAATCGGGCGCGCAAGATGGCGGATGCGGCAGGCTGGGGAAAGCCCCGTCACGCCGGCCCCGTCCCCGCCGTCCCGGCTCCGCGCCGCCGCCATCCCTCCTCCACGGCCAGCCCCGGCGCGCCGTACAGGCGAATGCGCGTCCCCGTCCCCCGCAGGTGGACGATGATCGCGCGGCTGAGGAAGAACCGCTTCTCCTCGCATCCCTCGATCGCATCCCACGGAATGAGCAGCGGCGGATGCATGAAGCGAAAGATCAGCCACGTCCGCAGGTAGACGCCGTCGTCCGTCAGGTACATGGCCACGCAGCGATTGTAGCGCACGGGCGCGCGAGAAGCGCCGTTGATCAGGTCCGCGCTGACCGACGCAAAGCGGTCCGCCACCCACCGCGGCGGATCGGGCGGGGCCGGAAAGCGCGCCGCCAGCCCGCGCCATCCGCCCGTGACCGCCAGCAGGCTCACGACGAACAGCCACAGCCCCACGAAGAACAGCGGGAACAGGGGGATGATCCAGAGTGGCAGCGGCTGGGGCTCGTTCATGGGCGAAAGCGCGCGATTGAGGAGGCACCGGTCGAAACTGCGTGCTCACACGGGGCCCGCGGCCAACAGAGGGGACGGCAACGGATACAAACCGTTCCTCCGTTGGCCGAAGGCCCCGTGTGAGAATCCTCTCGTACCTCCGTACCGTCTTCAGGTCACCTCGCCACCCGCCACGGCGATGGACTGGCCCGTGACCGCCGCCGCATCGTCCCCGCACAGCCACAGCACGGCGGACGCCACCTCCTCCGGCCGGATCAGCCGGCCGATGGGCATCACGCGGGTGATGGCCTTGCGTGCGTCCTCCTCCGTCCGGCCCGCGTCCACCAGGGTGCGGATGGCGGACGCGGCCATGTCCGTGTCCGTGTATCCCGGGCAGACGGCGTTGACGGTGATGCCCTTCCTGGCCATCTCCATGGCAAGCGACCGCGTCAGGCCGATGACGCCGTGCTTGGCGGCGCAGTACGCGGCCGTGTGGCTGTAGCCCTTGAGCCCCGCCGTGGACGCGATGTTGATCACCCGCCCCGCGCCGGCGGCCAGCATGCCGGGAAGCACCTGCTGCGTGCACAGAAAGGTGCCCGTGAGGTTGACGGCGATCATCCGGTCCCACGTTTCGCGCGTGGTCTCGGTGAATGCCACGCCCGCGGACTGCCCCGCGTTGTTGATGAGGATGGACGGATGCCCCATCGTCCGGCGGATGCCGTCGAAGGCGCGCGCCACCCCCTCCTCGTCCGACACGTCGCAGGCCATGAACTTGGCCTCCACGCCGTACTCGTCCGTCAGCGCGCGGGCGCGGGCCTTGAGCTCGTCGTAGTCGCGGCCCAGCACGGCTACGCGCGCGCCGGCCGCCGCCAGCCGATCCGCGATGGTCGCGCCGATGCCGCGCCCGCCGCCCGTGACCACGGCCAGCCGTCCGTGCAGGAATCGCTCGTTGGGCATGGGCGGCCTCAGATGGTGGCGGTGCCCAGCATCTCCTGCTGGCGCTTGAGGTTGCGTTCCAGCTGGCCCTTGCCGCTGAGATACTGATTCGGCCAGTACTGGTCCGTGTAGCCCAGTTGCGCGGCGGCGTGCAGCGTCCAGTGCGGCTCCGCCAGGTGCGGGCGGCCCAGCGCGCACAGGTCCGCGCGTCCCGCGGCGATGATGCCATTCACCTGGTCCGCCTCGGTGATGTTGCCCACGGCGATGGTGGGCACGCCGGCCTCGTTGCGGATGCGGTCGCTGTACGGCGTCTGGAACATGCGGCCGTAGACGGGCCGCGCGTCGGGCGTGGTCTGCCCCGTGGACACGTGGATGATGTCCGCGCCCGCCGCGCCGAACGCCCGCGCCACCTCCACCGCCTCGTCCGGCGACAGCCCGTCCTCCACCCAGTCCGTTGCGCTGATGCGCACGGACATGGGACAGTCCTCCGGCCACGCGTTGCGCATGGCGCGAAACACCTCCAGGGGAAAGCGCAGCCGGTTCTCCAGCGGTCCGCCGTACGCGTCCGTCCGCCGGTTGGAGAGGGGCGTGATGAACGACGACAGCAGGTAGCCGTGCGCGCAGTGCAGCTCCAGCATGTCGAACCCCGCCTCGCGCGCCATCTCCACGGCCCGCACGTGCTGGTCGATCACGTCGATCATGTCGTCGCGCGTCATCTCCCGGGGCACGCGGTTGCGCGGGCCGTACGGCACGGCCGAGGGGCCGATGACGTCCCATCCGCCCTCCTCCAGCGGCTCGTCCATCCCCTCCCACATCAGCCGCGTGGCGCCCTTTCGCCCGCTGTGCCCCAGCTGCAGGCAGATCTTCGACCGCGAGCGCGCGTGCACAAAGTCCGTCACCCGCCGCCACGCGTCCACGTGCTCCGGCGCGTACATCCCCGTGCACCCCAGGGTGATGCGCGCCTCCGGGCTTACGCACGTCATCTCCGTCATCAGCAGCCCCGCCCCGCCCAGCGCGCGCGACCCCAGGTGGACGAGGTGAAAGTCGTTGGGCGTGCCGTCTTCCGCCGAATACATGTCCATGGGCGACAGGACCACGCGGTTCTCCAGCCGCAGGCCGCGCAGGCGGAAGGGGGTGAACATGGGCGGCGGCGGCGCGTCCGGCTCCTGCCCGCTGGCGCGCGAGGCGAACCAGCGCTCCACGCCGCTCAGGTACGCGTGGTCGCGCAGGCGCAGGTTCTCGTGGCTCACCCGCTGGCTGCGGGTGAGCAGCGAGTAGGCGAACTGCGGCGGGTCCAGGTTGATGTAGCGGCGTACGTTTTCGAACCACTCCATCGAGTTCCGAGCGGCGTTCTGCAGCCGCAGCGCGTCCGTCCGCCGCTCTTCCTGGTATTCCCGGAGCGCGGCGGGCAGGTCCTTCTGGCGATGGAGGATGCGGGCGAGCGCGATGGCGTCTTCCATCGCCAGCTTGGTCCCGCTGCCGATGCTGAAGTGCGCCGTGTGCGCCGCGTCGCCGATCAGCACCACGGGCGCGGCGGATCCACTGGCGTGGTACCACTGCTCGTTGGATACGCGGGTAAAGCGGATCCACGGCGAGCGCAGGTGGGGCGCGTTGGATTCAAGCGGGTTGCCGTCCAGCCACGGCGCGAACATCCGCTCGCACGCCGCCACCGTCTGCGCCTCGTCCATGGCGTCGAAGCCCGCGTTCTTCCACGAGCGCTCGTCGCACTCCACGATAAAGGCGCTGTGGTCGGCGGAGTAGCGGTAGGCGTGGGCCTGAAAGACGCCGTGCTCGTTCTCGACGAACAGAAAGGTAAAGGCGTCGAAGAGCTTCGTGGTCCCCAGCCAGCAGAACGGGGCGTGGCGGACGTCCAGGTCGGGCTTGAAGTGCTCCGCGTACTTCGCGCGGATACGGCTGTTCACCCCGTCCGCCGCGACGACGAGATCGACATCGTCCAGCCCGAGGCCGCGCAGATCGCCATCGTCCGCCACGTCCTGGCCAAAGCGCAGGTCCACGCCCAACTCGGCGGCGCGGTCCTGAAGGATGCGCAGCAGCGTTTTGCGGGCGATGCCGCTGAAGCCATGGCCCCCGCTGGTGATGACGGCGCCGCGGTGGTGGACGTCGATGTCGTCCCAGTGCGCAAACTCGTCCTGGATGCGCTGCGCGGTGGGCGGATCGGCCTCGCGCAGGTAGCCAAGGGTCTGGTCGCTGAACACCACGCCCCAGCCGAAGGTGTCGTCCGCGGCGTTGCGCTCCAGGACCACCACCTGGTGGGTGGGGTCGGCCTTCTTCATCAGCAGGGCCAGGTACAGCCCGGCCGGCCCCCCGCCGATCACCACCACCTTCACGTAGTTCTCCGCGTCCCGTGTGCGCCCCTCGTCTACTCCCGTAGCGTGCGCAGTCTACGCGCCGGATGGGGGCGAGGGAAGGGAGGAGGCGCTTCGGGAGATCTGCGCGAGCGCCCCCTCCGCTCGCGCAGGCTCGCACCTCCCCCAAAAAACGCTGGGGAGGTTGAGGTGGGGCTGGGGACGGTGTGCTTCGGCTGGCTCCGAGCGGCGCCCCCTCCGGGCCGGCACCACCGGCCCACCTCCCCCGAAACTGCCGGGGGAGGTTGGGTGTGGGGCAGGCGGCGGTGAGCTTCGGATGGGGTGGCGCGGGATGGGGAGCCGCCCCCCTCCCCGGCCCTCCCCCGCAAACTGCGCGGGGGGAGGTGCAACGCACCTGATCGAAGCGCGATTGAGTTCTCCCCTCTCCGTGAGGAACGAACGGGGAGGGGTCGGGGGAGGGGCACCCCGGCGGGCGCCAGTTCGATGCACGTCGCCAAACCCGGATCCATCGGCAACCGGCCCGGCCCAGACGCCCAACTAAAACCAAAACCCCCTCTCCCGCGCGCTTTGCGGAAGAGGGGGCTGAGGGTGGTGGCTCCGCCGGATCAGAGGATGACCGGCTCCTCGTACTGCTCGTAGACCACGTCCCCGCTGTGGGCGCGGCGGCGGCGCGGGCGCAGGGCGCGGGCGAGCACCAGCCCCGCCACGAACGCGCCGCCCAGCACCAGCAGCGTCCTGGTCATGTCCACCGGCGCGGGGGGAACGGAGACCACGCCGCGCTCGTCCGCCACCGCGGGATGGTCCACGTAGCGGCCGTGCGGCGGGACGGCGCGCGCGCGGAAGTTCATCGCCAGCTCGCGAAGCTCCTCGCGCAGCTGCGGGCCGTTGAGCGGAATGCCGTGCCCCGTGGCCGCCAGCTCCGGCTGCAGATCCGCCAGCAGCCGCACCGACCGCTCCGCGTTGCGCCAGTCGGGCGTGTAGTAGCTGGGCGGGCCGTTCACCTCCGGCGTCTGCTCCAGCACGTACGTCAGCGCCTCCTGCCGCGTGGTGACGAACGCGTCGCCCGCGATCAGCGTGCGGTCGGCGTCGCGGAAGAGCGAGACGTGGCCGGCGGTGTGGCCCGGCGTGTGGACCCACCGCCACCCCGGCATCCCCGGCACGGTGCCATCCGCCGGCAGTGCCCGCACCCGCCCGCCCAGATCGATGGGCTTGCGCGGGTACATGAACGAGAGCCGCGCCATCGCGCCGCCGGGCACCGTGGGGTCGGGCGGCGGATACGACGAGTCGCCGGTAAGGTAGGGCAGCTCCAGCGGGTGCGCGTACACCACGCAGTCCCACATCTCCACCAGCTCGTGGATGCTGCCGCGGTGGTCGAAGTGCCCGTGGGTAAGGATGATGGCCCGCGGCCGCGCGCCGCGGCCGAAGCGCTCTTCGGCCGCGGCGACGATGCTGCCGCCGTAGCCGTACATCCCCGTATCCACCAGCACCCAGTTGCGGTCGCCGGCGTTGCGCGGCCCGTACAGAAACAGGTTCACGATGGCGGTGCGCAGGTACGCCAGGTCGGGAAGCAGCTCCCGCGCCGCCCCCGCGGACGGATACGTCTGCCGCTCCAGCTCTTTCCCCGAGATCCGATCCATCGTCCCCACCATGTTCCGCCTCCCGCGTAAGCCGATATTTCTTTCGCGCGAAGCCCCTGCTCCGCTTCGTGTTAGGCCGCCCGTTCCCGCAAACCTCGCGCCCCGGTTGCGGTCACCAGCGGGATCGGACGGCGAATCGCGGCGCGCGGTGCCCCTCCCCCGGCCCCTCCCCGTTCGTGCCTCACGGAGAGGGGAGACGGAGCCGAAAGATCCAGTTTCGACGACGGAAATCGAACTGGCGTCCGCCGGCGCCCCCCCTCTCCCGACCTCTCCCCCCCGAACTGCAGGGGGAGAGGAGAACAGACCTCGCTTTGGAAGGTACGTCGCACCTCCCTTCCCCCACGCAGTCTGCGGGGGGAGGGCCGGGGAGGGGGCCGGCCCATCATCCCGCGCCCCACCTTCCGAAGCTCACAACCCACTGCCCCACACCCAACCTCCCCCAGTCTTTTTTGGGGGAGGTGCGAGCCTAAGCGAGCGGAGGGGGCGCGGCCCTCGCGTCGCCCTGTCTGAATCACCCAAATCCCTCCCTCACCGGCCCGCCCACCAGCCCGGAGGGGGCGCGCGGGGAGCCGGCCGAAGCGTCGTCGAAAGCTGTCGCGGCGCAGTCACGCCAACGGAGCAGTTTCGCCCCGCACCCCCGAAGCGATACATTCCCATCGAACCATGCAGCGCATCAAAAGAAGGTAAACGGGAGCAGCAGTGGCGGATATCGCGATCGACCTGGGTACGGCAAACACGCTCATCGAGATCAGGGGCGAAGGGCTGGTGGTGAACGAGCCCTCCGTGGTGGCCGTGGAACGAGACAGCGGCCGCGTGCGGGCCATCGGGCTGGAGGCCAAGCGCATGCTGGGCCGCACCCCTGAGGGCATCATCGCCGTGCGCCCCATGCGCGACGGCGTGATCGCCGACGTGGACATGGCGGACCTGATGCTGCGCCACTTTCTGGAGCGCGTGCTTCCGCGCGGCCTGTTCAAGGTCAAGCCCACCGTCGTCATCGGCGTGCCTTCGGGCATTACCGAGATGGAGAAGCGGGCCGTGCGCGCCGCGGTAATCGCGGCCGGCGCCAAGGCCGTGCACCTGATCAGCGAGCCGATGGCGGCGGCGATCGGCGTGGGCCTGCCCGTGACCTCGCCCAAGGGGTCGATGGTGGTGAACGTGGGCGGCGGCACCAGCGAGATCGGCGTGATCGCGCTCAGCGGCATCGTGGCCGACGCGTCCATCCGCGTGGCGGGGAACGAGATGGACGAGGCCATCATGGGCTACGTGCGCAAGAGCCGTAACCTGCTCATCGGCGAGGCCACGGCGGAGGGGGTCAAGATCCAGATCGGGTCGGCCTTTCCGCTGGAGCAGGAGCGGGAGATGGACGTCACCGGGCGCGACCTGGTGAACGGCATCCCCAAATCCGTGCGGGTGAACTCGGTGGAGATTCGCGAGTGCATCCAGGAGCCGGTGTTCGCCATCGTGGCCGCCGTGCGCCGCGCGCTGGAAACCACGCCCCCCGAGCTGTCGTCCGACATCATCGACGCGGGGATCGTGATGACGGGCGGCGGCGCGCAGCTTCGCGGCCTGGGCCGGCTGATCGAGCGCGAGACGGGGCTCCCCATTCACCTGGACGAGCAGCCGCTGACCTGCGTGGTGCGCGGCGCCGCGCGCGTGCTGGAGGACCGCGGCCTGTACCAGAGCGTGCTCTCGTAACCATGCCCCGGCGGCACGGGCAGCATCTACGCATAACCGCAAAAGAGCAGGCCTCACACAGAGTTAACAGAGTCAACAGAGTTGCTCCGTGCCGCCCTTCCGCCATCGTTCCGAATTTCGCGGGAACGAAACGGAGCCAGGGACTCGCACCACACAAACTCTGTTGACTCTGGTAACTCTGCGTGAGGCCTTCTTTTTCTTTTGAGCGGATGCGCCGCGGCTACTTGCGGGCGATGCGCTCCATGTAGGCACGGATGCGGGCGTGCGTCTCGGGCGCGGACCACAGGGCGTGCACCCGGCGGTCGTACTCCGCGGCGCCGTCCATGCGGGCCAGGGCATCGGCGCGCAGCGTCTGCTTGGTCTCGCGGAACACCTCCGGCGGCAGGCTGGCCAGCTGCGCCGCCACCTCCCGCGCGCGGCCCAGCAGCGCATCCTCCGGCACCACCTCGTCCAGTAGCCCCTCCGCCAGCGCCTCCGGCGGCGCCAGTGTGCGGCCGGTGTAGACCAGCGACTGCAGCCGGTGGCGCGGCACCGCGAACCGCACCGCCTCCAGCGCCGCCGCGGGAAACGGCACCCCCACCACCAGCTCCGGCACGCCGATGCGGCCGTTGCCTTCCGCCATGATGCGGTAGTCCGCCGCCAGCGTCATCACGCCGCCGCCGGCGATGGCGTGGCCGTTCACCGCCGCGACCACCGGCACCGGCAGCGCGAACAGCGCCCGCACGAACGTGGAGAGCAGCGGAACAAAGCGGTCCACGTACGCCGCCCCGCCGTCCACGATGCGGTACAGGTCCACCCCCGCGGAAAAGATGCTGCCGGTGCCCGTAACGATCACCGCGCGCGCTTCGCCCGCCGCCGCCAGCTCCGCGCTCAGCCCTTCGAGCAGTTCCACGTCCATCGCGCTGGCCTTTCCGTGCGCCAGCCGCAGCGTCAGGATCCCGTCCTCCAGCTCCCGTTCGATCATCGTCCGCCCGTCCGTGTTTTGATGACGCGCCGTCCAGGTCGCGGCTGCGTGAGCCTCGCCACGCAGCCGCTCGCCGAATCACTTTCGTACTTTCGTACTTTCGTACTTTCGTACGTTCGTACCTTCCGTACCTTCGTACTCTCGTACCCTCGTACCCTCGTACCTCCCCCTACTCCCGAACCAGGTTCTGCCGGATGAACATCACCGTCGCGTAGAACTGAAAGTCCTGGTTGGCCTTCTTGGCGAAGCCGTGGCCCTCGTCGCGCGCCATCAGGTACCACACGGGGGTGCCGCCCTGCTGCACCCGCGCCACGATCTGCTCGGCCTCCGTGCGCGGCACGCGCGGGTCGTTGCCGCCCTGCACCACGAACAGCGGTTTGGTGATGCGGGCCGCGTTGTTCAGCGGGCTGATGCGCTCGAAGTACGCCGCCATCTCGGGGATGCGCTCGTCGCCGTACTCCGCGCGGCGCAGGTCGCGGCGGTAGCTTTCCGTGTTGCGCAGGAACGTGCCGAAGTGGCTGATCCCCACCACGTCCAGCGCGCAGCAGATGCGGTCGGCGTAGTTGGTGGCCGCGGCCAGCGTCATGTATCCGCCGTAGCTGCCGCCCGTCACCATTACCCGCGACGCGTCCAGCTCCGGCTGCGTGGCGATCCAGTCCAGCAGCGCCCCGATGTCCTGCACGCTTTCCTCACGCCGCATCCCGTTGTCCAGCTTGACGAACGTCTTGCCGAACCCCGTGGAGCCGCGGACGTTGGGGAACAGGACGGCCACGCCCATCTCGTTCAGGTAGTAGTTGCCGCGCCCCAGGAACACCGGGCGCGACTGCCCCTCGGGGCCGCCGTGGATGTTGATGATCACCGGCCGCTTGCCCGTAAAGCGCGCCGCCGGGCGGTACAGAAAGCCCGAGATCATCCGCCCGTCAAAGCTGCGCCACCGCACCAGCTCCGGCTCCGCCAGCTCCGACGCCACCAGCCCGCCCAGCTCGCTCTCCGTCCACCGGGTCGCGGCGCCCGTCGCCACGTCCACCGACCAGGTGTCCGTGGGCGAGCGGGCGGAGTTGAGCGAAAAGCCCACCTCGCGCCCCGACGGGTGCCAGCGCACCCCGCCAATCACGCCCACGGGCAAGCTCTCCACGCGCCGGTAGGCGCGGGTGCGGGTGTCCAGCAGGTACAGCCGCGAGATCCCTTCCTCGTTGGTCGCGAACGCCACCGTCCCTCCGTCCGGCGACACGTCGAACGACTCCACGTCCCAGGGGATGTCGGGCGTAAGCGGCGTCACGGCGCGGGTGGCCAGGTCCATGTACGCCAGCCGCTGGAACTCCGCGCCCAGGTCCGTGGTCAGGTACACGCCGCGCCCGTCCGTGGCGAACTCGGCGCCGCCGTACGCCACCGAGTCGGCGCCGCGCTGCGTGAGCGCCGTCTTTGCGCCCGACGCCGCGTCCACCAGCCACAGGTGGCTGCGGTTCACCGACTCGTACTCCAGCACCAGCAGCGTGCGGTCGTCGGGCGACCAGTCGGAAACGTACCATCCGCCGCCCGTGGCCTGCATCACCATCCGCCGCGACGCCGGGTTCGCGGGGTCCATCACCCACACGTCGCGGTCGGCCCCGTTGCGCGCGGTGCTGCCGTAGGCAATGCGGTCGCCCGCGCGGCTCCACACCGGCGCGTTGTTCTGCGAGCGCCCGCCGTCGGTGAGCAGGGTGATGCGGCCGCTGGTGTCGTGGCGGTAGATCTGGTCGAACTCGTTGCCGCCCACGTCGCGCAGGAACAGAAACGAGCCCTGGCCGCGCGGCTCGTAGCTGGCGTCGGAGACGGGCTCGTCGCTGAAGGTAAGCTGCGTGCGCGCGCCGCCGGGCATGGCCACGCGGTGGATTTGCGCCGCGTTGGCAAAGCGGGTGGAGATCAGCAGCTCGCGGCGGGTGGGGTGCCAGTCCACAAAGCCGGCGGACCGCGCCTCGGTGTAGCGGCGCACCTCCGCCGCCAGCGACGCGGGGATGGCGGGAATGCCCTGCACCACCAGGTTTTCGCCGGGGGTGATCACCGGCTCCTGGGCGGCGGCGCCCAGGGGAAGCAGGGCAAGGGTCGCCAGGACGGGAATGGAACAACGCATGAGCAGCGGCTCCGGATGCGCGGGTTGGTTGGCTTGGCTGATGACGCTCACGCTACGCGCCACACCCTTCCGCAGCAAGCCTCCGCGCGAGATCGCGTCTACCCGCCGAGCTTCTTTCGATGCATGCGCGACAGCGTGGTCTCGCGGACCAGGTGAAGAAAGGGCCTGGGCTCGCTGGCGGCGATCCGCTTCATCTCCGGCCAGTGCCGGTAGATGGTTCGCGCGATCTTGCAGGTGCCGGCGATGGTGTCGTTCAGAAAGAATGCGCCGATGGAGAGTTGCGTGAGCACGGCGCGCTCATGGGGGTTGTGCAGGATGCTGCGATCGGAGCTTACGATGCACCACTCTCGCTCGCCGGCGTACCGCAGCACCATCTCGTCCGGGGCCTGCTTGAGGCCCACGTCGTACACGTGAAAGGCAGCCTCGCCCAGTTCGCGGAGGGAGCGACCAAGCGATGCGGAGAGTTCTCGTCGAACAGAAAGACTACGCCTCCAGCCACTGCTCGAACGCCAGCGCGGTCTCTACGTGCCGCGGACTGATCTCGTAGGTCCAGGCAACGTGCTCGACGGTCTTTTCACCGTACACGGCATGCTCGGCGCCAACCGCCTGCGCCAGCGTACGCGTGCGGATGCCGGCCTCTTCCACGCGCGGCGCCCCGAACGAGAATGCCGGGTCAATCACCACGCCGCCGTTGCGGCCCAGCGGCCACCACCGGGTCGCCACATCGTTCAGGTCAAAGTCCAGCTGGTCCAGGAACGGCTTGACCAGCGTGGGAAGCTCGTGCTGGCCGTGCCCGCGCAGCCGGATGAACGACTCCGAACCGTCCGCGTTCTGCACGCCGCCGTACAGAACGCGCCCCGGGTCCACGTACACCTGCCGCAGCGCGAACGGGTGCTCGGAGGTAAAGAGCCGCGCGGCCACCGTAGCGGCCTCCTTGATCTCGTGCCACGACGCACCGGCGGCGTGGAATGCGCGTATGTACAGCAACTCCACCAGCTCCACGAACGTCAGGGCCCGTTGGCCCTCGAGCTCGGGTAGGTCGGTGTGGATGAGCGGCGGATGCACGGTAGGTCCCGCGGCGCGGTTGCGCCGGTAGCCAAAGGCCCAGCGCCGCACCGTCTCCGGCTGCTCGTGCAGAAGCGCCGCTGCTTCCGCCGGCGTATACAGCCCTGTCCCTGGCAGCATGATGATCCACCTCCCGTGAAGACGCCGCCATCCCGCACCCCGGTGGCGGACGCGCAAACGCTAATCACTGTTCACTCTGTGTGCAATGGCTCTGCCCATGCTCCTTTTATTTTCGGCCTTTCTTCGCCATACGTCAAGCCAAGCCAATCTTCTGCCCCCGTCCCCCGGGCCGGCTAAAGCCGGGGGCTGGAAATGCCACAAGCCCCGCCCAAGGCTCGCAAAGCTCGCCGGGCGGGGCTTCACCTTCTCGGGTCGTCCGGAGCCGGCGCGCCGGGTGAGTTCGTATACGCGCCGAACCATTCCACGGAGTGCGGGGGCGGCCTGCACGAGCAGGTGAAGCCCCGTTTTGCGAGGAACGAGCAAAGACGGGGCTTCTGGCCGTTCTAGCCCCCGGCTTTAGCCGGCCCGAGGTGGGTGGGCGCGGCGACGCATCCCATCTCCCCCCTCACACCCTCACACCCTCACACCCTCACACCCTCACACCCCCACACCCGTTCACCTCACTCCTCCCGCAGCGCCTCCAGCGGCGTGTGGCGAAACACCTCGCGGCTGGCCAGCAGGCCCACGGCGGCGGAAAGCGCGGTAACCCCCAGCGCCAGCCAGAGCAGCGGCAGCACCGGCACCGCGTACTCCACCTCGAACAGCCACCTGGCCAGCGCCCACCCGGCCACCACCGCCAGCAGGATCCCCGCGAGCGCGGCCAGGAGTCCCAGCGACAGGTACTCCGCCAGCAGCACCCGCGCGATCTGCCGCCGCGTGGCGCCCAGCGTGCGCAGCAGCACGCTTTCGCGAATGCGCTGCAGCCGCCCGCTCAGCACCGCCCCCAGCAGCACGATGAACCCGGTCGCCACGCTGAATGCGGCCAGAAAGCGGATCACCGCCGCCACGCGTCCCAGCACGTCGTCCAGCGCGGCCTGGATGGCGGTCAGGTCCAGCACCGCCACGTTGCTGTACCGCCGCACCACGTCGCGCTGCGCCGTCGCGCGGGCGGGGGCGTCGGGCGCGCGGGCCAGCATCACCCACGTCTGCGGCGCGCCCTGCAGCACCTCCGTGGGAAACACGGCAAAGAAGTTGGGCTCCAGCCGCTGCCAGTCCACCTCGCGTATGGAGGTGATCCGCGTGGGAATGCGCACGCCCTGCACGTCCCAGACAATCTGGTCGCCCACGTCCACCTTCAGGTCCTCGGCCACGGACACGTCCATCGACACCTCCGCGGGGCCGCGGCCCACCTGCCCGCCCGCGCCGGGCCGCCACATCCGTCCGCGCAGCAGCGTTTCCGAACCCACCAGCGTGTCGCGGTAGGTGGACCGATACTCCCGCCGCACCGCCCATCCTTCGGGCGCGTCGTCGCTCCCCGGCGGGCCGTCGCGGCGCTCGTTCCGCTCCTCCGCACCGCCGCCCGCGCTGTCCGCCCCTTCCTCGTCGTCGCCGCCGCGGCCGGGCGCCAGCGTGGACGCCAGCACGCCGTTGATGGAGTGAATGCGCATGGGGATGATGGGCGCGCGCTGCAGCACCTCCGTGCCGCCGCCGGCCAGGAGCTGCGCCACGCCCGCCTCCTGGTCCTGCTGCACGTCGAACAGGAGGAGGTTGCCCTGGCTGCTGGCGTTCACCCGCAGCGGGCGCAGCAGGTTGCTCTGCATCAGGTAGACGACGGCGAGCAGAAACACGCCGAAACCCAGCGCCAGCACCACCACGCGCGTCTGGTTTCCCGGGCGGTGCAGGTTAGCGATCCCCTGCCGCGTGGGATAGCCCAGCGCCCCCGCCGGCGCCCGCCGCGCCGCCCTGGTCACCAGCCACGCCGCCAGCCAGAGGGCGAACAGCGTCGCCGCGATCCCGGCCGTAAAGCCGATCCCCGTCCGCACCTCCCCCGCCTGGAGGAAGACGAGGGCGATGATGCTGGCCGCCAGCAGCGTCCATCCGCCGATCGTCCACGGATCGCGGCGGCGCACGTCGTCCGCCTCCACCCGGCGGCGGATGGCCTGCAATGGGGAGATGCGGCGCGTGGCGATCAGCGGCAGGAGCGCAAAGGCAACGGCGATCCACACCCCTACGCTGATGCCGGTGAGCACCGCGGGAAGGCTGAGCGCCGTCTCCACCTCCACCGGAAGCAGGTCCGCCAGCAGCCGCGGCAGCACCCACTGCACCGCGAGGCCGATCGCCGTCCCCAGCGCCGCGCCGATCAGCCCCATCACCCCCGCCTGGAGGAGGTAGATGAAGATGACCTGCGGCGCCGTGGCCCCCAGGCAGCGCAGCGTGGCCACCGTGTCGCGCTTCTGGGCGATGTACGCGCCCATCGCGCTGGCCACGCCAATGCCGCCCAGCAGCAGCGCGAAGGTGCCGACGAGGGAGAGAAAGCTCCCCAGCCGGCGCAGCGCGCGGTCCAGGTCCGCCTGCTGCTCGCGCGCCGTGCTCATCCCCACCCGCTCGCCGCGCAGCACCGCGCGGCGGTCCGCCAGCAGCGCCTCCGCGCGCTCCGCCGGCATCCGCGCGTACGCCTCGTAGTCCGCGCGGCTCCCCATGCGGATGAGCTGCGTCTCGCGCACGTAACGCGCGGGGATGTACACGCGCGGCGCGAACAGCGAGCCGATCCCCACCGCGCCCGGCACCTTTTCCAGCGTGCCGATGATGGTGAACGTCGTCTCGCCCAGCTGGATGGCGTCCCCCACTCGCGCGTCCAGGGCGATGAGCAGCGCGGGATCCACCAGCGCGTTGCGGCCGCCCTGCAGCGCCGTCCAGCGCCCCGCCGGCCCGGTGACGATCTCGCCGTAGAAGGGGTAGCCGGGCTCTACCGCGCGCACCTGCGCCAGCCGGGCGCCTCCCGTGCGCTCCGCCAGGGCCATGGACGCGAAACTCGTCACTCGCGCCACCGGAATCCGCGCCTGCCGCAGCGAGTCCAGCACCCGCTCCGTGCGCGGGCCGAACGGCCGGTTGCTGCTCAGGCTGACGTCCGCGCCCATCATGTCGCGCGCCTGGTCGCGCACTCCGGCCGCCAGGTTGGCCGCAAACGACTGCGTGGCCACCAGCGCGGCCACGCCCAGGGTGATGGAACTGAGAAACAGGAGCAGCCGGCGGCGCGCGAAGCGGCTCTCGCGCCAGGAGAGCGCCAGCAGGGGGCGCAGCTTCACTGTGCCCCGCTCCGCTGGTCGCTCACCACCGCGCCGTCGGCCAGGCGCACCACCCGCCGCATGCGGCCGGCCAGCTCCAGGTCGTGCGTCACCAGCACCAGCGTGGTGCCCAGCTCGCGGTTCAGCTCCATCATCAGCTCGATGATGCGTGCGCCGGTGGCGGCATCCAGGTTGCCCGTGGGCTCGTCCGCGAACAGGATGGAGGGACGGTGGATGAAGGCGCGCGCCAGCGCCACCCGCTGCTGTTCGCCCCCGGAGAGCTGTGTGGGGTAATGATGTCCGCGCCCGCCCAGACCGACGCGTTCCAGAAGCTCGTCCGCGCGCGCCGCGCCGCCGCCCGTACCGGCCAGGTCCAGCGGCACCGCCACGTTCTCGCGCGCCGTAAGCGTGGGGATGAGCTGGAACGACTGGAACACGAAGCCGATCTTTTCGCGCCGCAGCCGGGCGCGGTCGTCTTCGGAGAGCGCGCCCATGTCGGTGCCGTCCAGCAGCACCCGGCCGCCGGTGGGGCGATCGAGCCCGGCGAGCAGGCCCAGGAGCGTGGTCTTGCCGCTGCCGGACGGGCCCACGATGGCCACCGTCTCGCCGGGCTCCACGCGAAAGCTTACGTTCTGTAGCGCCGACAGCGGCCGTCCGCCGCTGCGATAGGTTTTCTGGAGATCGTCCGCAATGAGCATCGTACCGCCGTTCGTGCCGCGAATGCGCCCGTGGTGGGCCCTCGTCCTTCCGTTCCTGATCTTCGGATGCGGGGGCGCCGAAAGCAACGGGCAGCCCTCCGATTCCGCCGCCCGCACCGGGGCCGATACCGAATCGTCATCCGACGCTAACCGCCGCATCGTCATGTTTCTGGGCACCAGCCTGACGGACGGCTACGGCCTGGAGCGCGAAGACGCCTATCCCGCCCTCATCCAGCAGAAGATCGACTCCGCCGGCCTGCCCTGGGAGGTGGTGAACGCGGGATTGAGCGGGGAAAAGAGCGCCGGCGCGCTGCAGCGGGTGCGCAGCTGGCTCATCAAGCAGCCCTTCGACGTGCTGGTGATCGAGACGGGCGCCAACGACATGCTGACCGGCGCCAACCTGGACACCATGCGCGTCAACATCCAGGGAATCATCGACACCGTGCGCGCCGCGCGGCCGGACGCGCGCATCGTGCTGGCGGGGATGCTGGCCGCGCCCAACCTGGGCCCCAACTACGTCCGCCAGTTCAACGGCACCTATCCGGAGCTGGCGCGCGAGAACGGCCTGACGTTCATCCCCTTCATTCTGGAGGGCGTGGCCGCGCAGCCGACTCTGAACCTGGCCGACGGCATTCACCCCAACGAGCGCGGCCACCAGCTCGTCGCCGCCACCGTCTGGAAGACGCTGCAGCCGGTCCTGCGCGAACCCGCCGCGGCGCCAACGAGGGACGGGGCGGCGGGCGCAGGGGCGGCGGGCTCAACGGAAACGTCCGCTGTTTCGGCAGACTCCGTCTCGGGCGGATAAATCCGCGGCTGGAAAAGCACGAAGCCCCGCAAACCGCGCGGGGCTGCGATCGTCAGAGTTCCACGCGGGATACCACCAGATCGGTTCGGACGATGAGCGACGACGAGGCCGGCTGGGAGCTGTGGCGCCAGGACGACAACGGCAACCGCTTCGTGATCGGTCGCTTCGATTCGTCCGAAGCGGCGGAGGCGGAGCAGCGCCGGTTCGAGGCGCTGGCCCACAAGCAGACGTACTGGGTGCAGCCCGCGGCCGCGGAGGACCGCACGCCCTGAAGCGCGATCATCCGCCGCGCACCCCGGCCGCACCCCTCCACGCGCACCCGGCTCGAGGCCACGCCTCGCACCGTACAATCCGCGAAGGCGGATTTCGTGTGGTTGTTGCCGCGAATTTATTCGCCCTTGCTGGCCGAGCGGCGAACCGTGTCGGCCACAGACCGAATCAGCCGGAGCGCACCTCCACAACGTATCGAAACCGGCGCGCGCCGTTTGCGTATGATGATGCCGTCCAGGCGGATAGCCCTTTCGGCTGTCCACGGACGTTCACCTTTGCGGGTTTGAGAAACGTGAAGAAGTCGACCGCCATCCGGCTTACGCTGGTGTCGTCGATGGCCCTGGGCGCGGCCGCGTGTGGACGCGACGACGACCGGCCCCGGCAGACCATGCGCGGGTACTGCGATCCCAACAACCCCGACGTGTGCGAGGATCGCCCGCGCACCGGCTACGTGCCCATGTTCTTTCCGGTCATGTGGGGCGGCTACTACTACGACAACCGCGGCGTGGCGCGCACCCGGCCGGGAGGCCCCATCGCCCGCAGCGCGCCGGCGCCCGTGGTTTCGCGCGGCGGGTTCGGGCGCACCGGCTCCGTCCGCTCCGGCTCCCCGTCCGGCCGTAGCGGCGTGGGCGCCTGACCCGTGCAGCGCCACACGAACCCGCCGCGCGAGGGGTGGGAAAAGAAGGTGGAGGACGTAGGCCTGCGGCACCACACCGCCGGCGGCGTGCCGTACTGGCACGAGGAGGCGCACTACACCTTTTCGCTGGAGCAGGTGTACCGGATCGAGAACGCCACGCGCGAGATGCACCGCCTGTGCATCGAGGCGGCCGAGGCGGTGATCCGCGAAAAGCGCTACGCCGAGCTGGCCATCCCCCCGCAGGCCGTGCCGCTGATCGAGCAGTCGTGGGAGGCCGACGCGCCGTCGCTGTACGGGCGCTTCGACTTTTCCTACGACGGCACCGGCGAGCCGCGCATGCTGGAGTACAACGCCGACACGCCAACCAGCCTGGTGGAGGCGGCCGTGGCGCAGTGGTTCTGGCTTGAGGAGCGCTTTCCCGGCGGCGACCAGTTCAACCGCCTGCACGAGGCGCTGGTGGAAACGTGGACCGGGCTCAAGCCGCACCTGCTGGACGCCACCGTCCACTTTGCCGCCATGGACGACGTGGAGGACGAGTCCACCATCCTGTACCTGCGCGACACGGCACAGCAGGCGGGGCTGCGCACGCTGCAGCTGCGGATGGAGGAAATCGGCTGGGACGCGGCGGGCGCGCGCTTCGTAGACCTGGACGGCGCCGAGATCCGCTGCATCTTCAAGCTGTATCCGTGGGAGTGGATGGTGGGCGAAGCGTTCGGCGAGCACCTGGCGCGCTCCGCGGGGCGCATCCAGTGGATGGAGCCCGCGTGGAAGATGATCCTGAGCAACAAGGGGATCCTTCCCATCCTGTGGGAGCGCAGCCCGGGGCACCCCAACCTGCTTCCCGCGTACCGGGACGAGTTCATGTTCCGGCAGGGGGTGGATGCGTACGTGGCCAAGCCGCTGCTGAGCCGCGAGGGCGCCAACGTGCGCATCGTCAGCCCCTGGCACGAGGCGGCGGCCAGCGGCGGTGACTACGGCGAGGAGGGATTCGTCTACCAGGAGTACGCGCCGCTCCCGGAGTTCGACGGGCACCGGCCGGTCATCGGCAGCTGGATCATCGGGCAGGAGCCGGCGGGGATGGGGATTCGCGAATCGTCCGGACCCATCACCGACAACCTGAGCCGCTTCGTGCCGCACCGAATCGTGAATCCGCTGCGCGAACGGGCGGAACGCTAGAGACTGGGCCGCGAAATCAACGGCGGAGGGTCACGCGAAGGGGCGAAAACGGGCCTCGCTCCGCGTGCGCCATTTGCCATGTGCACCTGCCTAAGTGTACGTTGTGTACAAGAGGCCAGCAGGGACGCGACAACGATCGGATCGAAGGGAGCAGGAGCATGCAGCCGCCCAGGAGAATCAGAAAGCTCTTCACCGGAGACGCACCCACGGACCGCGAGGGGGTGCGGGCGCTGATGGAGAAGCTCGCCAAGCAGGGGAACGAGACCGGCCCCACGGACGTGCGGCTGATCCCGCAGATGCGCGAGGCGGTGATGGAGCGGGTAGAGCGCACGTCGTTGCGCACCGCCGCGCGCGAGATCGGAATGAGTCCGTCGGGGCTCAAGAAGTTCCTGGACGGCAACATGCCGTACACCAAGACCATCCACCGCCTGCGCCGCTGGTACCTGGCGCACGCGGCCGAGGCGCGCGAGGAGCTTACGGACGAGGAGGCGTTCGCCGCGCTGCGGGTGCTGGTGCACGACCTGCCGCCGGGGATGCAGGCACAGACGGTGGAAGGCATGCTGCACTGCATGGAGCAGAGCTACACCCGCAGCCGGCGCGACATCCCGCCCTGGATCGCCGAGATGCGCGCCCGCTACAGCCTGCCGACCGGTTGAGGAAAAGCATCACGCGGAGCCGCGGAGGGACTAAAAGAGCCGCGGAGAAGCCTTATCCGGAATCCGGAAAACCAACATCGGAAGGTACAGAGAGACCGAGAACAGCCAGAGGAACAGAGGTGATCCGTCCTCTGTTCCTCTGGCTGTTGTCCGTTCCTCTGTACCCTGACCTCGGTTTCCCGTAATCCGACTTGAGGTGAGGTGTTTCTCCGGATCGGGTATCATCCCGGTTACGCAGTGTCCGTGTGCAGTCCCGCGCTGGAAGATCCAGTATCCTCTTTCCTCCCGCGGCTCATCCCTTCCTCCGCGCCTCCGCGTGAAAACGCCGTAGCCCTACGACGGATTCTCGGTCTGGATGGGATTGGGGTCGGCCGCGCGCAGGCGCTGCAGGTACTGGCGGATGCGATTGGCGTTGGCGCCCGCGTCGCCGCGGCCCAGGCGCGACTTGGAGCGCACGTCCACCCGCGCGATCCCCGACGCGGACGACACGCGGATCACCACGTCGTCCTTGAAGCCCATCCACGGCGTGGTCGCCGTCGCCTCGATGCGCCCCTGGCGGCGGTCCTGGTCCACCATCTCCCACCCCATCTCCCGCGCCGCCACCACCGCCAGCGTAAACGCCGAATCCACCGGCATGGCCATCATCAGCGGCTGGATGTCGGGGTACGCCTGGCGCTGCACCTGCGCCACCGAATCACCCGCGTACGCCACCGGGTTGGGCGCGTCCGCACGCAGCGGCGCGACGGCCACGAACGCGGGCGGGTTCTGCACGTCGGTGGTGATGTCGTGGATCCCGGGGTATTGCCGCGCGTCGCGCCGCCAGCTCCACGGCAGCAGGAACGCCGCCGCGCCCATCAGCAGGCCCGCCAGCGCGACCACCTTCCACCGTCCCCCGCTCAGCGCCAGGCCGGCCAGCGACACCAGCGCCGCGGCCGCGCCCACGTAAGCGGCGTACTGCATCAGGGTAAAGCTGGTGCGAAAGTGCCACCAGCCAAAGCGCGACCCCGGCCCGGTGACGAACAGCATCAGCAGGGCGATCAGCCCCAGCGCCAGCCCGAGCAGCGCCAGGGGGTGCATGCGGCGGGGGACCCGCTCCACGTTCAGCTCGGCCATCAGCGTTTCTTTCTCCGGTTGCGCAGCTTTTTGAAGGCGATGGGGAGCAGGCTCATCACCCCCAGCAGCGCCAGCGCGATCAGGGTGTTCCGCCCCACCAGGTCGCCGGCGGAGTCGATGCGCCCCAGCGACTCGCCCAGGTTGGCGAAGACGAACGTTCCCGGCGTAATGCCGATGGCCGTCGCCACAAAGAAGGTGCGCGCGCTTACCGGGGTGAACGCGGGCACCAGGTTCATCAGCCAGAACGGAAACACGGGGACCAGTCTGACGAACAGGATGTAGTTGAACGCGTCGCGCTCAAAGCCGCGCGCCAGCCGCTGCAGCCGCGGCCCCATCCGCCGCCGCGCCGCGTCGGCGAACAGGTAGCGCGCCGCCAGAAACGCCAGCGTGGCCCCGATCGACGCCGCCACCACCACCGCCGCCGTCCCCACCCAGCGGCCAAACAGCAGCCCCATCGTCAGCGTGAGCAGCACCCCGGCGGGAAAGCTGACCGCCGTGGCCAGCGCGTACGCCAGCGTGGCGCCGATGAGCATCGCCGCGTAGTGGCGCTCGGTGAACGCCAGCAGCTCCGCGCGGTGCGCCTTGAGGGTCGCAAAGTCCAGCCGGCCGCCCTGCGTGGCGGCCGTGATCATCGCCGCGATGATCAGGGCGGCCAGCGCCACCTTCTTCCAGTTCACACCGCGACGGCGGGGGGGTGCGGCGCGCGGCGGGTCCCCGCCCCGGGTGTCCGTCTCCCCTGCCGCGGCGTCCGTCATGACACGGGGCCGCGCGACAGGTCCACCGCGCGCAGCGGGTCCGGCGCAGCCGTGGGCTGCACCGAATCTTCCTGCAGCAGCTCGAACATCCGGGCCCCCAGCGTCGACAGTTCGCGCACGCTGGCGGCCACGCTCTCCAGCGACGCCAGCTGCTGCTGCGTGGCCGCCGCCGTTTCTTCGGCCGCGGCGGCGTTCTGCTCGCTGATCTCCGTGGCGCGGGTCACCGCGTCGCCGATCATCTCGTTCTGCGCCTGGGCGTCGTCCATCAGCATGGCCACGCCGGCGATCTCTTCGCGCAGCTGGGCCACCTGGGTAATGCTCTCGCGCAGCGCCACCGCCGCACGGTCCGCGCCGCCCGCCCCTTCGGCGATGTCGCCGCGCGCCCCGGCGATGGCCTCGGCCACCCGCGCGATCTCCGCGCGCACCTGCTCCACCAGGTGCCCGATGCGCTCGGCGCTGGCCGCGCTGTTCTCCGCCAGCTTGCGCACCTCGTCGGCCACCACGGCAAAGCCGCGGCCGTACTCGCCGGCGCGCGCGGCCTCGATGGCGGCGTTCAGCGCCAGCAGGTTGGTCTGCTCCGCCACCTCGCGGATGGTGTCGCTGATGCTGCCGATCTCGCCGCTGCGCACCCGCAGCGACGCCACCTCGTCCGATACCGTCCCCAGCCGCGCGGCGCCCTCCTTGACCCGCGCGACCAGAAGCTCCACGTCGGCCCCCGCGCCGCGCGAGCGCTCCAGCGTCTGGCCGCCAAAGCGGTCCGCGCTGGCCAGCCGCCGCGCGATCTCCACGCTGGCGTCGCGCAGCAGGGTGATGGATTCGGCCACGCTGCGGTAGTCCTCCGTCTGCCGCATCGAACCCTCGCTCACCTCCTGCACCGCCATGGTCACGCTTTCGCCGGTAATGCGCAGCTCCGCGGCGACCGTATCCACCTCCCGCGCCAGCGCCGTCAGCTCCTCCGCGCTGATGCGCACGCGGTCGTCCACGCGGCGCAGGTGCAGCGCCATCCCCAGCTGCCGCTGCAGCCGCGCCAGGTACTCGCGGTGCCCGTCCTCGAACGGCTCGCCCCCCGCGCGCTCCAGCCAGAGCACCGCTTCGGTCGTCTCGCCGTACAGGAGCGGGTAGATGATGCGGTGCGGCGGCAGATCGGCATCCCGTCCCACCAGCACCCGCTCGATGGCGCGCGGGTCGGCGTCGTCCGCGCCGCCGCCGATGCGCACCGGCAGCCCGGCATCGTCCAGCGCCCACACGGAGGCGGCGCTCAGCTCGAAGTCGGCGTGCAGCGCGTCCACCGCCTGGCGGCTCACCTCGTCCACGCTCCCCGCCTGGAGAAGGACGAGGGAGATCTCCTGCGCGCGCCGGTCCAGCCGCCCCGTGTCGAACAGGTTGTAGCGCACGATGGCGTACGCGAACGCCAGCGGCATCAGCACCCAGAACAGCGCGTAGACGGGCAGCCCGGGAAGCACCTCCGCGCGCAGCCCGCCCAGCCCGGGGAGCGCCGCCAGCCAGCCGGGCCCCATCCCCAGCGCGATCCCCACCGCTGCCCACGCCAGCTGCGTCCGCAGCCGCGGCGACCGCGTCTCCATCATCCCCCACGCGACGATCCCGACAGCCCCGGCGAACGCGGCCAGGTCCATCACGTCATCGCGGATCACCCCGTCCAGCAGCGCCGGGATCCCCTCCGCCCCCGCCGCCGCGCCCAGGACGCTGGCCAGCCAGAGGAGAAGCATCGCCCCGTAGAACGCGGCGAATCCAACCATCCACCGCCCCACCCGGCGCGGAAACGCCAGCGCGGCCGCGAAATGGAGGAGCGATGGCGCGTGGAGGAATGCGCCCAGGGCGAAGATCGCGTAGCCGGGCGTCGGGCCGGGCTGGCCGCCGGTAACCAGCGAGGCGGGAAGGTAGAGGGCCCAGGAGCAGGCGTGGATCAGGAACGCCGGACCCGCGGGCACGCGGCTGGCGCGGCCGTACGCCCACCACCCCACCAGCAGGAACACGTACCCAATGGCGCCGTACACCGCCGCGCCCAGCCCCCGCTGCGTGTCCCGCGCGGTGGCCACGGCGTACACGGAGATGAAGACCAGCGCCAGGACGGTGATCCCGGCCAGCCCCTTCGCGGCGGTGTTGAAGAAGCCCTTCATCAGATGGCGTCCGGGTGGGTGGTGGATCGCAATCTAAGGGCGTGGAAGGAGTACGAAAGTACGAGAGTTCGAAAGTACGCGAGTGCGGGAGTGCGGGAGTGCGGGAGTGCGGGAGTGCGGGAGTGCGGGAGTGCGAGAGTGCGAGAGTGCGGGAGTGCGGGAGTGCGGGAGTGCGGGAGTGCGGGAGTGCGGGAGTGCGGGAGTGCGGGAGTGCGGGAGTGCGGGAGTGCGGGAGTGCGGGAGTGCGGGAGTGCGGGAGT
>NZ_JBMDXM010000237.1:0-76501 GCF_048594345.1 Longimicrobium sp. | reverse complement strand
CACGCAGCAGCTGGAGAACCCCATCCTGCTGCGTACCCTGCGCCGCGACATCGCGCGCCTCAAGACGGCGCAGCGCGAGCGTGAACTGAACGGGGGGACCCGCTGATGGCCGCCGAGAACAACCAGGCCGTGGACGCGCAGCAGGACGAGCGCAACCGGCGCAAGACCCGCACGGGCACCATCGTGTCCGACAAGATGGACAAGACGGTGGTGGTGAAGGTGGAGCGCCGGTACGCCCACCCGCTGTACGGCAAGCAGGTGACGCGTACCAAGAAGTACCACGCGCACGACGAGAACAACGAATTCCACGTCGGCGACGTGGTCCGCATCACCGAGACCCGCCCGCTGAGCAAGCTCAAGCGCTGGCGCGTGTCCGAGCTGATCGAGCGGGCCCGCTGACATCGGCGGCCGGCGCGACGGGGGCGGACCATCCGCCCTCCGCCGCGCGCGGCATTGGATAGAGCATAGGGAGCAGACGCAATGCTGCAGCAGGAATCCATCGTACGCATCGCGGACAACTCCGGCGCCAAGAAGGCGCTGGTGATCCGCGTGCTGGGCGGGTCCAAGCGGCGCTACGCCTCGGTTGGCGACCGGATCATCGTGGCCGTAAAGGACGCGCTGCCGGACGGCACCGTAAAGAAGGGCGACGTCGCCAAGGCCGTGGTGGTTCGCACCACCCGCAACGTCCGGCGCAAGGACGGCTCGTACATCCGCTTCGACGAGAACGCGGCCGTCATCATCAACGACGCGGGCGAGCCCCGCGCCACCCGCATCTTCGGGCCCGTTGCCCGCGAACTGCGCGACAAGCGCTACATGAAGATCGTGTCGCTGGCCCCGGAGGTGATCTGATGGCGGGCCTCAAGATTCGCAGCGGTGACCGCGTGATGGTCATCCGCGGCAACCACAAGGGCCAGGAGGGAACCGTCCTCCGCGTGGAGCCCGACAAGAACCGCGTGGTCATCGAGGGCATCAACCGGCGCAAGCGCCACATGAAGCCTTCGCAGACCAACCCCGAGGGCGGCATCGTGGAGTTCGAGGCCCCGGTGCACGCCAGCAACGTGATGCTGATCGATCCCTCCTCCGGCGAGCCCACGCGGGTGCGCCGTCAGGTGGGCGAGAACGGCAAGCGCGAGCGGGTGGCGGTCAGGTCCGGCAAGGTCGTTCCGAAGCACTGAAGGTTCAAGGATCCAGGTTCCCGTGTCCGGTCGCTGAACCAGACACGTGAACCTGGGTACCGGACACGTTTTCCTTAGACTCGCGACCGCCCCGAGGGTCCGCAGGGACGCCGAGGGATACGGAACGGAGACAATCACATGGCTGAGCAGAACGGCGCGGGCAAGCCCCGCCTGCAGACGTACTACGAAGAAACGGTCAAGACCAAGCTGCACCAGGAGTTCGGGTTCAGCAGCTCCATGCAGATCCCCCGCCTGGAAAAGGTGGTGATCAACGTGGGGCTGGGCGAGGCCAGCAAGAATCCCAAGCTGCTCGACGGCGTGGTTTCGGAGCTGGGCCAGATTACCGGCCAGAAGGCCGTGGTCACCAAGGCCAAGCAGGCCATCAGCAACTTCGGCCTGCGCCAAGGCCAGGCGGTGGGCGCGTCGGTTACCCTGCGCCGCGAGCGCATGTGGGAGTTCCTGGACCGCCTGATCAACGTGGCGCTGCCGCGCGTGCGCGACTTTCGCGGCGTGAACACCCGCTCGTTCGACGGGCGCGGCAACTACACGCTGGGCGTCAAGGAGCAGCTGATCTTTCCGGAGATCGACTACGACAAGGTGGATCAGATTCACGGCATGGACATCACCATCGTGACCAGCACCACCAAGGACGACCAGGCGCTGTCGCTGCTGCGCGAGCTGGGGATGCCGTTCCGCGGCGAATCCCCGGTGCAGGCGATGCCCGGCCCGCAGGGCGAGGCGGCGTAAGGAAGAGCAGTATCAAGTGCCGACGTGCCAGGTGCCCAGTGGGGGCAACACTGGGCACCCTGGCACCCGAACCCTGGCACTGGGCACTTACGCTCCGGTGCGGTAGAACTGAACACAGAGACTGACGTCATGGCACGCAAGGCCCTGATCGAGAGGACCAAGAGCAAGCCCAAGTTCGGGGTGCGCGCGTACAACCGCTGCAACCGCTGCGGCCGCCCGCGCGCGTTCCTGCGCAAGTTTGGCCTGTGCCGCATCTGCTTCCGCGAGCAGGCGCTGCGCGGCGAGATCCCGGGCGTGCGCAAGGCGAGCTGGTAAGACGGACGGCAGGGAACCGGGAACAGGGAATGGCCCGTGGGGGCGGTTCCCTGGACCTGTCGTTTCCCTGTCTGCGGGCCCCAGTGCACAAAAGTCCCGAGCGGGGTTAGATTACCCGGCTCAGGAAAGCGATGCACTGGATTTTTGACATCCACCTTCCTCCAAGTCCGGCAGACTGGCCGGATACTGAAGGAGTCACGAGCATGATGACGGACCCGATTGCCGACATGCTCACCCGCATCCGCAACGCGCAGGGCGCGCGCCAGCGGCGGGTGGACATGCCGGTCTCCAAGCTGAAGACGGAGATCGCGCGTCTTCTCAAGGAAAACCACTACATCCACGACTTCAAGCTGCTGGACGACGGCCGCTTCGGCGTGCTGCGCCTGTACCTGAAGTACTACCAGGAAAAGCCGGTCATCCGCGAGCTGCGCCGCATCAGCAAGCCGGGACTGCGCAAGTACGTGGGGGTCGAGGAGATCCCGCGCGTGCGCAACGGCCTGGGCATGGCCATGCTGAGCACCTCGCGCGGGGTGATGACGGACCGCGAGGCGCGCGCCGCCAAGGTGGGCGGCGAAGTCATCGCCTACGTCTGGTAAAGGAGATCAAGATGTCGCGAATCGGAAGAAGGCCGATCTCCGTCCCGGCGGGCGTGGACGTGCAGCTGGACGGCAACACGGTGCGGGTGAAGGGGCCCAAGGGCGAGCTGGTGCGTACGCTTCACGGCGACGTGATCATCCGCCGCGAAGAGGGCGAGCTGCTGGTGGAGCGTCCCAGCGACGATCCCCGCCACCGCTCGCTGCACGGGCTGAGCCGCACCCTGGTGGCCAACATGGTCGAGGGCGTGACCACGGGCTTCACCAAGATCCTGGAGATCGTGGGCGTGGGCTACCGCGCCGAGACCAAGCCCTTTGGGCTTACGCTGCAGCTGGGGTACAGCCACCCCATCGAGTACAAGGCGCCGGAGGGGATCTCCCTTCGCGCGGTGTCGCCCACCGTGGTCGAGGTGAGCGGGACCAACAAGGAGGTCGTGGGCCAGGTTGCGGCCGAGATCCGCAGCCTCCGTCCGCCCGAGCCGTACAAGGGCAAGGGCGTCAAGTACCAGGGCGAGGTGATCCGCCGCAAGGCGGGCAAGGCGGGCGGCAAGTAAGCCGCCCCCTCCCCAACGGCTGATCATCGCATAGTCACCTAAAGGAACCGATGGCTACTTCAAGACGGGTAAAGACGCGGGAGCAGCGCCGGGCGCGCCGCCACCGCCGCGTCCGCGCCAAGGTGCACGGCACCGCGGAGCGTCCGCGCCTGGTCGTTCACCGCTCCATCAACCACGTCGAGGGACAGGTGGTGGACGACGTGTCGGGCCGCACGCTGGTGGGGCTGAGCACGCTGGACGCGGCGCTGCGCGAAAAGCGCGGCGAGATGAACAAGACCGAAGCCAGCCATGCCGCGGGCAAGGCGCTGGCTGAGAAGGCGCGCGAGATGGGCGTCACCAAGGTGGTGTTCGACCGCGGCGGCTACGTGTACCACGGCCGGGTCAAGGCCTTCGCCGAAGGCGCCCGCGAGGGCGGCCTGGACTTCTAAGGAGAGCGACGAATGGCTGAGAGCAGAGGCGGTGGCGCCGGCGGCGGGCGCGGTGGACGCGGGGGCGGCTTCGGCGGCTCGCGGCCCGGCGGGCCCGGGCGCGGCGGATTTGGCGGCGGGCGTGGCGGCGGCGGCGGTGAAGGCCGCGGCGGCGGCGACGACCGCGGCGGGCGTGGCGGCGGCCGCGGCGGACGTGGCGGCGAGCGCCGCGACGGCCAGGGCGGCAACCGCGAGAGCGACCTGAAGGAGAACGTCGTCCACATCAACCGCGTGGCCAAGGTGGTCAAGGGCGGCCGGCGGTTCAGCTTTACCGCGCTTGTCGCCGTGGGCGACCAGGCGGGGAAGGTGGGCATCGGCACCGGCAAGGCCAACGAGGTGTCCGAGGCCGTGCGCAAGGCGATCGACGCGGCGCGCCGGGCGATGGTGAAGGTGCCCGTGCGCAACGGCACGGTGCCCCACGACATCGTGGGCGAGCACGGCGCCGGGCGGGTGCTGCTGCGCCCCGCGGCGGCCGGTACCGGCGTGATCGCGGGCGGCCCGGTGCGCGCGGTGCTGGAGTGCGTGGGCATCCACGACATCCTCACCAAGTCGCTGGGCAGCAACAACCCGTTCAACATGGTGCACGCCACCATGGACGCGCTGACCAGCATGACCACGCGCGAGCAGCTTGCGATGGAGCGCGGGGTGCCCGTGGAGGCACTGGGAGGTGGCCGTGGCTAAGCTCAAGATCACGCAGACCAAGAGCTACAGCGGCGCGCCCGAGAAGCATCGGCGGACGCTGCAGGCGCTGGGGCTCAAGCACCAGCGCTCGGTGCTCCTCGAGGACAACGCGGCCATCCGCGGGATGATCTTTCAGGTCCGCCACATGGTAAAGGTGGAAGAGACCGAAGGGCAGGAGAACAATGGCTGACCTGAGCAACCTGCGCCGGCCGGAGGGGTCGCACCGCGACACCAAGCGGCTGGGGCGCGGTGTCGGAAGCGGCACCGGCAAGACGGCGGGCAAGGGCCACAAGGGCTCCAAGGCCCGCGCCGGCCACCACGGCCCCGGCGGCGGCAAGCCCGGCTACGAGGGCGGCCAGATGCCGCTGCACCGCCGGCTGCCCAAGCGGGGGTTCACCCCGCTGGACCGCACGGAGTACCAGGTGGTGAACCTGTACCAGCTCGAGGCGCTGGAGGGCGACGGGCCCGTGACGCCCGAAAGCCTGAAGGCCAGCGGCCTGATCGGCCACGCCGGCCGCCCGGTGAAGGTTCTGGGCACCGGCGAGCTGACCCGCAAGCTGGACGTATCGGCCCACAAGTTCAGCCAGGCGGCGCGTGACAAGATCGCGGCGCAGGGCGGGACCGTGCAGGAGATCGGCTGACCATGGCCAATCCCGTAGCGACCCTGTGGCGCATCCCCGAGCTGCGGAGCAAGATGCTCTTCACGCTCATGTGCCTGGTTCTGTACCGCATCGGCGCGCACATCACCGCGCCCTGGATCGACGTGGCGGCGCTGCGCGAGTACGCGGGTACGCTGCAGGGCACCGCCTTCGGGATCTACGACATGTTCGTGGGGGGCGGGCTGTCCAGGGCGACGGTGTTCGCCCTGGGCATCATGCCCTACATCAGCGCCAGCATCATGTTCCAGCTGGCGGCGGCGGTGGTGCCGTCGGTGGAAAAGATGCAGAAGGAAGGCGAGGACGGCCGCAAGAAGCTTACCCAGTGGACGCGGTACACCACCGTGCTGCTGGCGATCTTCCAGGCGTACGGCTTTTCGCTGTTCATCGAGACGCAGGTGCCGGGGGCGGTGCAGAACCCGGGGCTGGCGTTCCGCCTGATGATGATCCTGACGCTCACCACGGGCGCGGTGTTCATCATGTGGCTGGGTGAGCAGATCACCGAGCGCGGCATCGGCAACGGGATGAGCCTGCTCATCTTCTTCGGCATCATCGAAGGGCTGCCGGCGGCGCTGTACGAGACGGGCCGCCTGGTGGGTCTGGGCCAGGTGAACCCGATCGCGCTGGTGGTGCTGGCCGCGGCGCTGGCGCTGATCATCGCCGGCACCGTGGCGGTAACGATGGCGGCGCGCAAGATCCCGGTGCAGATCCCGCAGAAGGTGATGGGGCGGGGGCGCATCCGGCAGGGGCAGAAGTCGTTCATCCCGCTGCGCATCAACATGGCGGGCGTCATGCCCATCATCTTCGCGCAGTCGATCATGATCGTTCCCGCGACGCTGGGGCAGTTCAGCGACGCGGGGTGGCTGGACCGCATCTCCGAGACGTTCGCGGTGAACAGCTGGCCCTACTACGTGGCGTTCACGGTCCTGATCGTGTTCTTTACGTACTTCTACACGGCGATCATCTACAACCCGGTGGACATCGCCGAGAACCTGAAGAAGCAGGGCGCCTTTGTTCCGGGTATCAAGCCCGGCGCGCGCACGGCCGAGTACATCGACCGCGTGATGAGCCGCATCTCGCTTCCCGGGGCGCTGTTCCTGGCCGCCATCGCGCTGATCCCCTCGGGGATGCTGACGGCGGCGGGCGTGGGCGGGCTGAGCCAGGTGCTGGGTGGCACCGGCCTGCTCATCTGCGTGGGCGTGGCGCTGGACACCGTTCAGCAGATGCAGCAGCACCTGCTGCTGCGCCGCTACGACGGGTTCATGAAGAAGGGCCGCGTGAAGTTCCGCGGACGGCAGGAGCGGTACATCTAGTTCAAGGGTCGAGTGCCCGGGTTCAGCTGTCCAGACACGTGCTGGATACCTGAACCCCGGCACTGGACACTTTCTTTCTTTAGGTCGGCTACGATTGTTCAGTTGTTTCATCCACGGACCGACGCACAGCGAATCGTTTCAATGGATCTCGTTCTCCTTGGCGCCCCGGGTGCCGGCAAGGGCACTCAGGGCGCTCTGCTTGCCGGCAAGCTGGGCGTCCCCAAGATCGCCACGGGCGACATGCTGCGCGACGCGGTGCGGCAGGGGACCGAGCTGGGGCTCAAGGCCAAGCAGGTGATGGACGCCGGGCAGCTGGTTTCGGACGACATCGTCCTGGGGCTGGTGCGCGAGCGGCTGGCGGGCGACGCGGCCGGGGGCGCCATCTTTGACGGCTACCCGCGCAACGTGGCGCAGGCGCAATCGCTCGAGGGGCTGCTGGGCGAGGCGGGGCGGGGGATCGACGCGGTGGTCTACATCGACGTGGACGACGACTCCATCGTGCGGCGGATGAGCGGGCGGCGGACCGACCCGGAGACGGGCGTGGTCTACCACGTGGAGCACAACCCGGCGCCGGCGGACGTGGCCGGCCGCTGTGTGCAGCGCGAGGACGACCGCGAAGAGACGGTGCGCCGCCGGCTTGAGATCTACCGCGAAAGCACGGCGCCGCTGGTGGAGCACTACCGCCAGGCCGGCGTTCCCGTGCACACCGTGAACGGCGAAGGGTCGATCGACGCGGTGCAGGGCGAGATCCTGGGGCTGCTGGGGCGGTGATCCACCTGAAGTCGGCGGCGGAGATCGACACGATCGCCCGCGCGGGGGCCATCCTGGCCGAGCTGTACCGCCAAATCCCCGCGCAGGTGCGGCCGGGCGTGACCACGGCCGACCTGGACCGCTGGGCGGAGGCGTTCATCCGCAGCCACCCCGGCGCCGAGCCCGCGTTCAAGGGCCTGTACGGCTTTCCCGCGACGCTGTGCACCAGCGTAAACCACGAGGTGGTGCACGGCATTCCGTCCATCCGGCGCGTTCTCAAGGAGGGCGACGTGGTGAGCGTGGACTGCGGGGTCAAGCTGGAGGGCTTTTACGCCGACGCCGCGATCTCCATCCCGCTCGCGCCCGTGGCGCCCGAGGTGGCGGCGCTGCTGGAGCGCACGCAGGCGGCGCTGCACGCGGGGATCGAAGAAGCGCGACCCGGCCGGCGGCTGGGCGACATGGGTGCGGCCATCCAGGCGGTGGCGGACCGCGCCGGCTACGGCGTGGTGCGCGAGCTGGTGGGCCACGGCGTGGGGCGCCAGCCGCACGAGGAGCCGCAGGTGCCCAACTTCGGCACGGCGGGGAAGGGGCTCAAGCTGGTGGAGGGGATGGTGCTGGCCATCGAGCCCATGTTCAACCTGGGCTCGGCGGGTGTTCGCACCCTTCCCGACCGGTGGACGGTGGTGACCGCGGACCGCAAGGTCAGCGCGCACTTCGAGCACACGGTGGCGGTGACGGCGGACGGGCCGCGGATCCTGACCATCTGAGAAGACGGCAGGATCAAGGTTCAAGTGTCCAGTCGGTTCGGGCACACCGGGTAGCACCGAAGAGAAGACGTGTCGATGATCGATGCCGGTCGTTCTTGACACCGAGCACCTGATCCTCGACACAGCAGTTCCGCGGCCTCAGGGGTTGCGGCGAAGTGGATTTCTGGTTAGTTTCTCAGGCTCTGTTCATTCAGGATACAGCGAGGCGAACATGAAGGTCCGCGCGAGCGTAAAGCCGATCTGCGAGCACTGCAAGGTGGTGCGGCGGCGTGGCGTGATCCGTATCATCTGCAAGAAGAACCCGCGCCACAAGCAGCGCCAGGGCTAAACCGCCAGACTCGGCAACAGGAGAACAGCAGGATGGCTCGTATCGCTGGTGTCGACCTTCCGCGCGAGAAGCGCGCGGAGATCGGCCTTACCTACATCTTCGGGATCGGCCGCGCCACGTCGCGCCGCATCCTGGGCGAAGCCGGGATCAACCCCGACACGCGCGTGCACGCCCTCAGCGACGAGGACGTGAACAAGCTGCGCCGCATCATCGACGGCAGCATTCGCGTGGAAGGCGTGCTGCGCTCGGAGATCGCGCGCAACATCAAGCGCCTGATGGACATCGGCTCGTACCGCGGCCTGCGGCACCGCCGTGGCCTTCCGGTTCGCGGCCAGCGCACGCACACCAACGCGCGCACCAAGAAGGGCCCGCGCCGCGCGATCGCCGGCAAGAAGAAGCCGGGCAAGAAGTAAGAGACGTTCCCAGTGCCAGGTGCCCAGTGCCCAGTGGTTCATCCTCTGGGCACTCGGTACTGGCACTGGGTACGTTCTCTTGTGATCGGCGGCTGCGCGAGCGGCCGCCGATGACCACTCCGCCGGAAGTGCCGGCGGGGAGCCGTACCGTAGGCGCGGTAGGCCGCGCACCAACGAAAGAGACGCACGGATGGCTAAGCCGAAGCAGGCGGGGCGCCCCAAGACCAAGCGCCACGTCGAGAGCGAAGGCATCGCCCACGTAAAGGCGACCTTCAACAACACGCTGGTGAGCATCACCGACATGGCCGGCAACTCGGTCGTGTGGGGAAGCGCCGGCAAGGCGGGGTTCAAGGGCTCCAAGAAGAGCACCCCGTTCGCCGCCACCGTGGCGGCCGAGCAGGCCGCCCGCGAGGCGCTGCAGCTGGGCGTGAAGCGCGTGCACGTGTACGTGCAGGGCCCCGGCAGCGGCCGCGAGAGCGCCATCCAGGCGCTGGCCGCCAGCGGCCTGGGCATCCGCAGCATTCGCGACGTGACGCCCATTCCGCACAACGGCTGCCGCCCGCCCAAGAAGCGCCGCGTGTAAGAAAGAAGGGAATAGGGAATAGGGAACAGGGAATAGCGAGACGGAGCCGCTTCGAAGCGGGTGCTGGCTGTTCCCTATTCCCTCTCACCTGTTCCCTGACGTTCTGGCGTAAACCCTCGCGACCGTCGGGGGGACGAAGCCGACGAAGACCATCAACCGACACGGTTAGACCACCATGGCCCGTTATACCGGACCCGTATGCAAGCTCTGCCGCCGCGAGGGGCAGAAGCTGTTTCTGAAGGGCACCAAGTGCTTCACCGAGAAGTGCCCCGTTGAGCGCCGCCCCTACGCCCCCGGCCAGCACGGCCAGACGGGCGGCGGGCGCCGCAAGAAGGCCAGCGAGTACGCCCACCAGCTGCGTGAAAAGCAGAAGGTGAAGCGCATTTACGGCGTGGCCGAGCGTCCGTTCCGCAACCTGTTCGAGAAGGCCGCGCACCAGACGGGCATCACGGGCGAGAACCTGCTGGTGTTCCTGGAGAGCCGCCTGGACAACGTGGTGTACCGCATGGGCTTCGGCAGCAGCCGCAAGGAGGCGCGCCAGCTCATCCGCCACCGCCACGTGCACGTGAACGGCCGTCTGGTGGACGTGCCCAGCGCCCAGGTGGGCCCGGGCGACGAGGTGCGCATCGCGCCCAAGAGCAAGGACATCCTGCCCGTGCAGGCTTCGCTTGCCGCCAAGACCAAGCCCAGCACGGTGGGCTGGCTGGCGGTGGACGAGGGCTCGCGCACCGGCCGGATGGTGAGCCGCCCCACCCGCGCGGACATCCCGCTGGCGGTGAAGGAGCAGCTCATCGTCGAGCTCTACAGCAAGTAAGCGTGAGGAGTGGACCCGACGCGGCGGGGCGCTGAACGGCGCCTCCGCCGCCCGGGTCTTTCCCGCATCCTGTCCACATCGGGGAGGGGACAATAGTGGAACTCGATATTACCGGCCTGCAGATGCCGAACCTGCCGGAGCAGCCGCGCACGGGCCAGATCGTGCTGCGGCCGCTGGAGCGGGGCTTTGGCCACACACTGGGCAACACCATCCGCCGCATCCTGCTGAGCAGCCTTCGGGGCTCGGCGGTGTGGGCGTTCCGCTCCGACGGCGTGCTGCACGAGCACCAGACCGTCGGCGGCGTGGTAGAGGACGTGCACGAGATCATCCGCAACCTGAAGTCGCTGGTGCTGCGGATGGACGAGGACGCCGACGAGGCGGTGCTGGAGCTTCGCGCCAACAAGGCGGGTCCGGTTACCGCGCGCAACATCACGGGGCACCCGTCGGTCGACGTCATCAACCCCGAGCACCACATTCTCGAGCTGCAGGACGACCGCGACCTGCGCATCGAGCTGTACGTAAACAAGGGGCGGGGCTACGTGCCCGCCGAGTCGCACCCCATCCCGCGCGGCATGCCGGCGGACCTGGTGCGGGTGGACGCCATCTACAACCCCGTCACGCGCGCAAACTTCGTCGTCGAGGAGACGCGCGTGGGCCAGCGGACGGACTTTGACCGGCTGGTGCTGGAAGTGGAGACCAACGGCGCCATCGACGTGCCGTCGGCGGTGCAGTACTCCGCGCGGCTGGCCATCGAGCACCTGGCGTTCCTTGCCGGGGGCACGCCGGAGTGGCGCGGCGACCGCAGCTGGGGCGACACGGGCGGCAGCGGCGCTTCGGTGCCGGCGGGCCGCAGCCCGATCCCGCCGCGGCTGCAGGAGCTGCTGAACCGGCCCATCGAGGACCTGGCGGAGCTTTCCGTCCGCAGCCGCAACTCGCTGCAGAAGGAGAACATCCACACGGTCCGCGACCTGGTGCAGCGCACCGAGCAGCAGATGCTTGCCATCGACAACTTCGGCAAGAAGTCGCTGCAGGAGATCAGCGACTTCCTGGCGGGTCACGGCCTGCGCTTTGGCAGCTCGCTTGAGGCGGACGAGGGCGGCACCCTGTGGTGGGTGGTTCGCGAAGATGACAACAACGAGCAGAACGGGGGCGCCGACACCGCGTCCGCCGGGGAGCTGTAAGCCATGAGACACGCTAACAAGGGCCGTGCGCTGGGCCGCACGTCGGAGCACAAGCTGGCCCTGCTCCGGAACATGGCGACCAGCCTGTTCCGCCACGGCCGCATTACCACCACGACCGCCAAGGCCAAGGAGCTTCGTCCGTTCGCGGAAAAGCTGATCACCCTGGCCAAGCGGGGCGACCTGCACAGCAAGCGCCTCGCGGCGCGTCACGTGCAGGACCGCGACACGCTGGTTCAGCTGTTCGACAAGATCGGGCCGGCGGTCGCCACGCGTGCGGGCGGCTACACCCGCATCCTCAAGACGGGCTTTCGCCAGGGCGACGGTGCCGAGACGGCGCTGATCGAGCTGGTGGATCGTCCGGCCGAGACCACGGCCGCGCCCGCCGCCAAGTAAGCGGCGCGGTCCGGATCCGGATACGCAGGAACCCCGCGGCTTCTTTCTGAGAGGCCGCGGGGTTCTTTCGTTTCCGTCCTGCCGTGGCAAGGAATGCGTGGCGGTACATAGGAACAGACAAAAGCCGGAGGAACAGAGGAAACCAAAGCGTCCTCTGTTCCTCTGGCCGTTCTCTGTCCCCCTGAATCTGTGCGGACCCGGTATTCACACAGAGGAGCAGGGGGAACATTGTCCGCTGCTCGGTGCGACCTCTTCTTGTAGTGTCAGCGCGCCGCGGCCCTGGGGGCGCGGGAGAGGGACGGGCTCAGGTTGTAGTCGATGCGGCCGGTGTAGTCGGTGGCGAAGGTCACGTCCACGTTCACGATGTCGCCGAACACCTCGTCGCTCTCGGCGCTGAAGCTGGCGGTGCCCTCGATCCCGCCGCCATCCACCCGGTACAGGTCGATCACGCCGTTCAGCGAGTCGAAGTACTCGCCGGTGTCCATTAGCCGCACCCACGCCGTGATCGGCTGGTTCTGCGCGATGGCGTCACCGATCGAGAAGCGGCCCTCGTAGAACTCGTCGGTGTCGTGGACGATGGTGATCTCGATGTCCTCGGCGTAGTCGGTAAGGACGATGACGTCGTGGAAGCCCGAGACGGAGCTTCCGGACACCGCCTCGCCCTCCAGCCGGCCGCCCAGACTGCCCGCGATCTGACCGTCGAACCGTCCATTCCTGAGGCCACCCGGCCCTGTGAGCCCGTCGCGCCCGCACGCCGCCAGCGACAGGGCCGACACCAGCGCGAGGACGAAAATCGTTAGCAGTTTCACGGTGTTTCTCTCGTTCCGGATCGTTTGATGGAGAGGGGGATGCCCCCTCTCGCGAGCCGTCCGTGCACCGGTGGCTCGATGGAGTGGGGCGCAAGCGGGATACCGGACCGCGGAACGCATGGTCTAACTTCGCCGCGGATGCCTTTCGGCGGGGCGTGTCAGTACGCATCTTGTCGGCATCCGTGATTCGGCTGATGCCGGATCGCAGCGCATCCACGTTCCATCGATCCACATGCCTCCGATTACCCAGGGCCAGATCGTCGCGTTTGGCGGCGGCGGGTTCGCGATGGAGCCCGACAACCCGCTGCTGGACGACTACATCCTTTCGCTTACGGGCAAGGACCGCCCGCGCGTGTGCCTGATCCCCACGGCCAGCGGCGACAACGCGGCGTGGGTGGACCGCTTCTACGAGCTGTTCACCGAAGACCGCTGCGAACCCTCGCACCTGGCGCTTTTCAGCCGCTCCGTCGACGACCTGTACGCGTTCCTGTCCGAGCAGGACGTGATCTACGCCAGCGGCGGCAACACGGTGAACCTGCTGGCCGTCTGGCGCGCGCAGGGGCTGGCGGAGGTGCTGCCGCGCGTGCTGGCGCAGGGGACGATCGCCTGCGGCGTGAGCGCGGGGGCGCTGTGCTGGTTCGAGCGCGGCATCACCGACTCGTACGGGCCGGGGCTCAATCCGCTGGAGAACGGGCTGGGCTTTCTGTCCGGCAGCTTTTGCCCGCACTACGACAGCGACCCGCGCCGGCCGTTCCACTACCCGGAGTACGTGCGGAAGACGGGCGTCGCGGGGACGGCGGTGGAGGATGGGGTGGCGCTGCACTACGTGGATGGACAACTGCGGCACGTCGTCTCCTCCCGTCCCGCGGCGCGGGCGTGGCGCATGACGCCGGAAGGTGAGAGGGTGCGGGTGGAACTCGTGCAGCCGGAGTACCTGGGGGCGAACTCGTAGACCGGCCGGGACGGGTTTGACGTCCGCCGCGCTCCGCGGGCCCTCTCCCCCGGCCGGCCTTTTGCTCGTTCCTCGCAACGGCGGTCAACCCCTCCCCCAACATCGGGGGAGGGGTTGGTGGCGGAGAGTGCGGTACGCTTCGGAGGGAGGCCGGTCGAAGCGGGATCGAATTCTCCCCTCTCCGTGAGGAACGAACGGGGAGGGGCCGGGGGAGGGGCATCCCGCCGACAACGCGATGCCTGTCGAAGCAACCAACTCCGCCACAAACAGAACGGCCGCGCACCCGTGAGGATGCGCGGCCGTTTTGTATTCGTTCGGTCGCGGATGGGCCGACAGCTCCCTTCAGCCTGCCTTGCGGATCTTTCCTGCCGAGATGCAGCTCGTGCAGACACGCACGCGCTTGTGGGTCCCGTTCTCGGTCACGATCCGGGCGGGCTGCAGGTTCGGGCGCCAGACACGCTTGGTACGGTTGTTGGCGTGGCTGACGTTGTTCCCGCTGCGCGGGCCCTTTCCGCAGACGGCGCAAAAAGCCATCGGTGTCTCCTGTAGCCGTATCGATACAAACCCTGCGAAGCCGTGAAATGTATACCCTCGGCGCGGTCTGGTCAACCCGTGCCGGCGAACCGTTTGCGTTGACACCGTTTGCCCCCGCGGCTACGTTTGCAGGCTGTAACGGCCTGCGTACCAGGGCCGCGCACACCGTTCCCCCACGGGCATGAAGACCGCACTGATCACCGGCATCACCGGCCAGGACGGCAGCTACCTGGCCGAGCTGCTGCTGGAGAAGGGCTACAGGGTCTACGGGCTGGTCCGCCGCAGCTCTACCGTCACCTTCGAGCGCATTCAGCACATCCAGCACCGCCTGGAGCTGCTGTCGGCCGACCTGACCGACCAGACCTCGCTCTTCTACGCGCTGGAAGAGTGCAAGCCCGACGAGGTGTACAACCTGGCGGCGCAGTCGTTCGTCCAGACCTCGTGGACGCAGCCGGTGCTTACCGGCGACGTGACGGGGCTGGGCGTTACGCGCATGCTGGAGGCCATCCGCATCTATGACCGCGAGCGCCGCATCCGCTTTTACCAGGCGTCGTCGTCGGAGATGTTCGGCAAGGTGATGGCGGTGCCGCAGGACGAGGACACCCCCTTCTACCCCCGCAGCCCGTACGGCGTGGCCAAGGTCTACGGCCACTGGGCCACCGTCAACTACCGCGAAAGCTACGGGATGTTCGCCGTGAGCGGCATCCTGTTCAACCACGAGTCGCCCCGCCGCGGGCTGGAGTTCGTTACCCGCAAGGTGACCGACGCGGCCGCGCGCATCAAGCTGGGGCTGGCGGACGAGCTGCGGCTGGGCAACCTGGACGCGCAGCGCGACTGGGGCTTTGCCGGCGACTACGTGCGCGCCATGTGGATGATGCTGCAGCACGACCGCCCCGAAGATTTCGTGGTCGCCACCGGCGAAACGCACACGGTGCAGAAGCTGGTGGAGACGGCGTTCAGCGCGGTGGACCTGGACTGGCGGCCGTACGTAAAGCAGGACCCGCGTTTCATGCGTCCGGCGGAGGTGGATCTCCTGGTCGGCGACCCCGCGCGGGCAAAGACGCAGCTGGGGTGGGAGCCCGAGGTGGGCTTTGAGCAGCTGGTGCGGATGATGGTGGACGCCGACCTGGAGCGGCTGCGCGGCGGGCCGCGCGCGGCGCTGGCGGCGGCGGGGTGAAGCCGATGCGCGTCCTGGTGACGGGCGCGGCGGGGTTCGTGGGCTCCTGGCTCGTCCGCGACCTGGTCGGGGACGGGCATTCCGTCTTCGCCGCCGGACAGGCCGGGCACGCCTTTCCCGCGGGCCGCGAAGGGGCGGAGTGGGTGGAGATGGACGTCACCTCGGCCGATTCGGTCGCCGAGGCGGTCGGCCGCGCGGCGCCGGAGGCCGTCTTTCACCTGGCCGGCCAGGCCAGCGTGGGCGACTCGTTCCACGACCCGCTGGGCACGTGGGACGTGAACGCCACCGGGACGCTGCGCATCGCCGCCGCGCTGCCGAAGGGGGCGCGGCTCCTTCTCGTCAGCTCCGCGGAGGCGTACGGGGCGGTGCCCGAGGCGGAGCAGCCGATCGGCGAGGACCGGCCGCTGCGGCCGTGCAACCCGTACGCCGCCAGCAAGGCGGCGGCGGAGATGGCGGCGCTGCAGGCGGGCGAGTCCGGCAGGGTGGAGGTGGTCGTCGCGCGCAGCTTCAACCACACGGGGCCGGGGCAGGACGCCCGCTTTGCGCTGGCCAGCTTTGCGCGGCAGCTGGCCCTGATCCGCGCCGGCGGGGCCGAGCCGGTGCTGCACGTGGGCAACCTGTCCGCGCGGCGCGACCTGCTGGACGTGCGCGACGTGGTGCGCGCCTACGTGCGGCTGATGGAGTCCGGTGCGCCGGGCCGCATCTACAACGTATGCTCGGGAGTCGCCCGGTCGATGCAGGAAGCGGTGGACGAGCTGGTGGAGATCAGCGGCACCCGCGCCCGGCTGGAGGTGGACCCGGAGCGCGTGCGCCCCGTAGACCTGCCCCTTCTCCTGGGCGACAACGCGCGGCTGCGCGGCCTGGGATGGGAGCCGCGCATCCCCTTCCGCGAGACGCTGGCGGACCTGCTGGAGTGGCAGGCGGGGCGGCTGGACACGCGCACCCCGGCGGCCGCGTGACGGGAACCGTCTACCTGGTGGGCGCCGGCCCGGGCGATCCCGGGCTGCTGACGCTGCGCGCCGCGGAGCTGATGGAGCGGGCGGATGTGCTGGTGTACGACGCGCTGGTCAGCCCCGCGATCATGGAGCGCGCCCCGCACGCGGAGCGCGTGTACGTGGGCAAGCGCGGCGGCGAGCACCACCGCACGCAGGAGCAGATCAACGCCATCCTCGTCGACCTGGCCGGAAAGCACCGCACCGTGGTCCGGCTGAAGGGCGGCGACCCGTTCGTCTTTGGGCGGGGCGGGGAAGAGGCGCTGGTGCTGGCGCAGGCGGGGATCCCGTTCGAGATCGTCCCCGGCGTCACGGCGGGGATCGCGGCGCCGGCGTACGCGGGGATCCCCGTGACGCAGCGGGGGATGGCGGCCAGCGTGGCCTTCGTCACCGGGCACGAGGACCCTACGAAGCCGGACACGGACGTGGACTGGGCGCACCTGGCCCGCGGCGTGGGGACGGTGGTGTTCTACATGGGCGTGGGAAAGATGGCGGACAACTTCCGCCGCCTGATGGAACACGGCCGCGCCCCGGACACGCCCGCCGCGGCGATCGAGTGGGGGACGTACCCCCGCCAGCGTACCGTCAGCGGGACGCTGCAGACGCTGCCGGCGATCGCCAGGGAGGCGGGGATCGGTGCGCCGTCGCTGATCGTGGTCGGCGAGGTCGTGGCCCTCCGCGACACGCTGGGGTGGTGGGACCGTCGCCCGCTCTCCGGCCGGCGCATCGTCGTCACCCGCGTGCGGGCGCAGGCGAGCGACTTCGCGGCCGCGCTGGAGGCGCTGGGGGCGGAGGTCGTGCAGTTCCCCGTGATCCGCATCGCCCCGGCGGAAGATCCGGAGCCGCTGCGCGAGGCGGCGAGGCAGGCAGGGACCTTCGACTGGATCGTCTTTACCAGCGCCAACGGGGTGGAGCGGTTCTGGTACGCCCTCGCGGAGCAGAAAAGTGACGCGCGGGCGCTGGGGGGCGTCAGGGTATGCGCCATCGGCCCCGCGACGGCGGCGGAGCTCCAGCGGCGCGGGGTGACGCCGGACCTGGTGCCGGACGAGTTTGTCGCAGAATCGGCGGTTCGCGCGTTGTTAGGCGCGGGCTCCGTCCACGGCGCCCGCATCCTGCTCGCCCGCGCGGCGGTGGCGCGGGCGGTGCTGCCGGATTCGCTGCGGGCCGCGGGAGCGGACGTCATCGACGTCGTCGCCTACACCACGGTGCAGGACGGCAGCGGCGCCGAGCGGGTGCGGGCGATGCTGGACCGCGGCGAGGTGGACGCGGTGACGTTCACCGCCAGCAGCACCGTGAAGAACTTCGTGGAGCTGGTCGGCGCGGAGGTGGGGCGGGCGAAGGTGGCCTCCATTGGCCCCGTGACCTCGGCGACGGCGCGGGAACTGGGGATGCGGGTGGACGTGGAGGCGGCGGAGTACACCACCGCCGGGCTGGTACAGGCGCTCAACCAACTGTTCGTGGCGGGCGGATGAGGGCGGCGCGGGAGGCGCGGAGTTCCGGAACGCCGGATCGCTCCTCTTGGCCCTATCTGTTTACGGACACGATCCGCCGTTCGCGCAGGCGGCGGTGCCGGCGGGTTCCGCCGCTCTCGCGGTGACGGCCCGCGCTCCGGGTGCGCGGACGCGGCGAGGCGGGGACGGATGGAGCGAAACGGCGCTAGACGCGCCGCTCGCCGTCTTCTTTTGAGGCGATCGCCGCCGGGCTCCGGCGGCTGGAGATAAAGGAATGCCCAGCTTTCCGGCTTACCGCGCGCGCCGGCTGCGCCGCTCGGAGCCCATGCGTGCCCTGGTCCGCGAAACCGAGGTGCGGCCGCAGAACCTGGTCCTGCCGCTGTTCGTGGTGGAGGGCGTAGGGGTCCGGCGTCCCGTGGCGTCGATGACGGGGGTGGAGCAGACCTCGGCCGACGAGCTGCTGCGGGATGCGGAAGAGGCGCTGCGGCTGGGGATCCCCGCCGTCCTTCTGTTCGGCATCCCGGACCGGAAGGACGCGGAGGGGACGCAGGGGTACGCGGAGGACGGGGTGGTGCAGCGCGCCGTGCGGCGGCTCAAGACGGAGCTGCCCGAGCTGCTGGTGGTCACCGACGTGTGCCTGTGCGAGTACACCAGCCACGGGCACTGCGGGCTGATCCGCGGCGGCGACGTGGAGAACGACGCCACCGTGGAGCTGCTGGCCCGGATGGCGGTGACGCACGCGGCGGCGGGGGCGGACGTGGTGGCGCCCTCGGACATGATGGACGGCCGGGTGGGCGCCATCCGCGCCGCGCTGGACGGGGCCGGGTTCGCGCAGACGGCGATCCTGTCGTACGCCGTCAAGTACGCCTCCGCCTTCTACGGCCCCTTTCGCGACGCCGCGGGCTCGGCGCCGGAGTTCGGGGACCGGCGCACGGCGCAGATGGACCCCGCCAACGTGCGCGAGGCGCTGCGCGAGGCCCGGCTGGACGTGGAGGAGGGGGCGGACATGGTGATGGTGAAGCCCGCCCTGGCGTACCTGGACGTGATTCACCGGGTGAAGGAGGAAACCGGCTACCCGGTGTGCGCGTACCACGTGAGCGGCGAGTACGCCATGATCGAGGCGGCCGCCCAGCGGGGGTGGATCGACGGGCCCCGCGCGCACCGGGAAGCGCTGACCTCCATCCGGCGCGCGGGCGCGGACATGATCATCAGCTACTGGGCCCGGCAGTTCGCGCGGGGTCTGGAAGGCTGAACCGGAGGGAACGCGCGGCCGGCGGAGACGCGGACCGCGCGCGGGGGAAGGGAAGTGTGTGGACCGTCGGGCACGGTAGCTGCGTCGCCGAATCCGCCGTCCGCTTTTCCCTCCGCCCCGCCCCGGCCACGACGTACCGGGAGGGGGCCGCGGTGCCTCCATTCCGTGCAGTTCATCTTCACGTCATTCGGATGCTTCGACTTCTCCTGCGCCTTCGGCGGCCCGTGGTCCTTCTGCTGCACCTGCTGCTGGTGCCGCTGGGGTACTACATGGCCTTTGCCCTGCGCTTCGACTTTCGCCCCCCCGAACGGCACATCGACCTGTTCTGGCGCACGGTGCCGTACCTGATGGTGCTGCGCATGGCGTCGTTCGCCATCTTTGGCCTGTTCCACGGCTGGTGGCGGCACGTGGGGATGCGCGACCTGATCGACCTGGTGCGCGCCACCACGCTCAGCTCGGTGCTGCTGGTGGTGGCCCTGTTCATGACCGGCGACCTGACCAGCGCGGCGTCGGCGCAGCGGGGGGTGGAGATGCTTCCCCGCTCGGTGCTGGTGCTTGACTGGATCACGGCGCTGGTGCTGTTTGGCGGGCTGCGCTTCGGGGTGCGCGCCTTCCGCGAGGAGCGGCTGCTTCCCTGGCGCGCGCGCCGCGGCAAGCGGGCGCTCATCATCGGCGCGGGGACGGCGGCGGAGCGGCTGCTGCGCGAAACGCAGCGCGAGGGCGAGTCGGAGATCTGCCCGGTGGCGATGGTAGACGACGACGTCACCAAGCGCGGGATGCGGCTGCACGGCGTGCCGGTGGTGGGCACCTCGCGCGACCTGAAGTCGCTGGTGGCCAGCAACGGCATCAAGCTGCTGGTGATCGCCATCCCCAGCGCGACGCGGCAGGAGATGCGCGACATCGTGGAGGCGTGCCTGGAAACGGGGGTGGACTTCAAGATCGTCCCCTCGGTGCGCGAGCTGCTGGACGGCCGCGCCCGGCTGGGCGAACTGCGCAAGGTGCAGATCGAGGACCTGCTGGGGCGCGACGCCATCGACCTGGGGGTGGAAGGCCCGCGCGGCGACCTGGAGGGGCGCACGGTGATGGTGACGGGCGGCGCTGGCAGCATCGGCTCGGAGCTGGCGCGGCAGGTGGCGGGGTTCGGGCCGCGGCGGCTGCTGGTGCTGGACCAGGCCGAAAGCCCGCTCTACTTCACCAACATCGAGCTGCGCGCGGCGCACCCGGAGCTGGAGATCATCCCCATCATCGCCGACGTGACGGACGCGGCGCGGATGGAAAGCGTGTTCGCGCGGCACCGGCCGGACTTCGTGTTTCACGCGGCGGCGTACAAGCACGTGCCGCTGATGGAGGACAACCCGGTCGAGGCGGTGCGCAACAACGTGATCGGCACGCTTACGGTGTCGCAGGCGGCGGCGCGCTACGGGGCGGAAAAGTTCGTCCTGATCTCCACCGACAAGGCGGTGTACCCCAGCAGCGTGATGGGCGCCACCAAGCGGCTGGCGGAGCAGATCGTCCTGGGGTGGCCGGCGCTGCGGACCGCGGACACCGACTTTCGCGCGGTGCGCTTTGGCAACGTGCTGGGCTCGGACGGCAGCGTGATCCCCGTCTTCAAGCGGCAGCTGGCGGCGGGCAAGCCGATCACGGTGACGCACCCCGAGGTGACCCGCTACTTCATGACCATCCCCGAGGCGGTGCAGCTGGTGCTGCAGGCGGCGGCGCTTCCCGACGCGCAGGGCCGCATCTGCATGCTGGAGATGGGCGAGCCGGTGCGCATCGTGGAGCTGGCCGAGAACCTGATCCGCCTGTCGGGGCTGGAGCCGTACACCGACGTGCCCATCGTCTTTACCGGGCTGCGGCCGGGCGAAAAGCTGCACGAGGAGCTGATGGAGGCGCGCGAGGCCACGGTGCCCACGGCCATCAGCAAGGTGCGGGTGGTGCAGACGGTGGAGCCGGAGCCCGACGCGCTGACCTCGGGGCTGGACCGGCTGGCGGCGGCGGCGGCGGTGGGGAGCGCCGAGGACATCCTGGACGCCATCCGCGGGCTGGTGCCGGAGTGCGTTCCGCCGCTGCGGCAGCGCGGCGTGCTGGCCGCGGACGGCGACTGACGGGTTGCCCGCCCGCGGAGCGCGCTTTACCTTCGGCGCCGCGCGTGCGCGCAGACGAACGCACGAAACCGCGGGACCCACGGAGTACGAAGGTGCCTGGCCGCGCGATGGCGGAGCGGATTGGAGGGGGACGCCGGTGGACGTAGAGGCGGTGGTGGGCACCCCCGCGCGGCGGGCGCACCGGAACGGTCCGGCGGCGCGGCTGGCGGGGCTTCTGCTGCTGGCGCTGGCCGCGCGCGGCGGCGGCCTGGCCGCGCAGACGGCGGATGCACCGGGCGCGGACCCGGGCGCCGGGGCAACGGAGGCGCGCGGCGGCCATGCCCCGCACGGGGACCAGGCGTCGCCGCTGCTGCCGCCGGCGCACTGGGCGGTGCGCGCGGCGGAGCGGGCGCAGGCGCTGGGGATCGCCGGCGACTACCTGCCCCCGCAGGACGCGGTGGAGCGTGGCGTGGTGCTGGACGCGCTGGAGCACGCGGCGGCCGCGGCGCCGGCGCGCTCGCCCCGGCTGGCGGCGCTGGCCCGCGGATGGCTGGCGCGCTTTCGCGAGGAGTTTCCCGCGTACGGCGAAGACGCCGCCGGCGACGCGCTTCTCGTTCCCGCCAACGGCCACCTGGCGGCGGGGTTCGTGGACGAGCGCGGGCGATGGTCCCCCGCCGCGGGCTACCAGGTGACGCGCGGCCAGCCGCAGCCGGTGCCCGGCATCTCCACGCCGCGGCTGGAGCTGGCCGCGGCGGTGCGCGCGGGCCGGCACGCGGCCGGGTGGGTCCAGGGCCGCTGGGACGAAGGCGGGGCCGACGTGGCGCGCTGGGAGGCGGTGGCCCAGGCGGGGCCGCTGGCCCTTTCCGCCGGCAAGCAGCCCGTTTCGTACGGCTGGGGCGAAGGGGGCGGCGTGGTGCTGTCGTCCACGCTGCTGCCGCGGGTGGAGGCGCGCACCGTCCGGCCGCTGCGTCCGGGCGGCGTGCTGCGCTGGGCGGGCGGGATCTCCGCCCACACCTTCGCCAGCCGGCTGGGCGGGCCGCGCCACCCGGACCAGCCGTGGCTGTGGGGCGCCCGCGTGTCGTTTCAGCCGCACGGCCGCGTGTCGTTCGCCGTGAACCGCGCCTCCATCTTTGGCGGCGACGAAGCGGTGACGATCGACAAGCTGCTGGGGATGGCGGTGGGGGTCATCCGCGGCACCACGTTCGAAAACCAGGTGCTCTCGTTCGAAGGGCGCTGGCGGCTGCCGACGGAGGCGGTGATCCCCGCCACGCTGTACCTGGAATGGGGCGCGGACGACGGGGCGGGCGCGCTGGACGAGCTTCCCGCGCGCGTGGCCGGCATCTTCTTCCCCGCGCTTCCCGGGGCGCCGGAGGTGGGGGCGGGGGTGGAGTACGCGCACTTCAAGGTGGCGTGCTGCGGCCACGGGCCCTGGTACCTGAACTCCAGCCACCCGGGCAACTGGGCGCGCGGCAGCCGGCCGCTGGGGCACCCGCTGGGCGGTGAGGGGTGGGAGGCGGCGGCGTACGCCCGCGCCGACGTGCTGGATGCCCGGCTGCGGCTGCAGCTGCGCGGCTTTGCCCGGCACCGCAGCGACGAAAGCCTGATCCCCGTAACCGGCGGCAACCTGTACACGCCGGGCCGGGAAGGACGCGCGGCGGGGTTCACGGCCCGCGGCGCCTGGCGCCTGACGCCGCACACGGAGCTGCGCGCGTCCGCCTTTGGCGAGGCGGGGGACGGGTGGAGCGAGCGGGGGATGGACGTGGCGGTGTCGCTCTTCTTCTGACATCGGTTTTCAGCTTGCCGTGCGGCGGAACGGGCGGACCGGTGCGGCGGAGAGAAGAGAAGAGAAGCGTACGCGGATGACGGATGCGCGCCTTGATGGGCGTGCTCTCCCCCTCCGCGTGCTGCGCCTTTCGCGTCACCACTGTTCGGAATGCGCCGCCGACCGGGGAAGTTTGGTAGAAGAGGCGCCGCCGGGCCGCCGCGGAGCGGGTGCCCTCCGGGAACCCGCCGCACCGCCGGGGATGCGTGCGGAACGCCGCGGCGCCATGCAGTCCACCCTCGAACCGTGCCGATGCCGTCCAGTCCGTCTTCCGCTTTCGCCGGGACCCGTGATGCCGGTGCTCCGGAAGACGTGGACGCGGCACGCTCCGCGCCCGCTCCGGCCCGGGTGTGCGTGGCCACGCTGGCGGACTACTACCTGCCGGGATACCTGGGCGGAGGCGCGCTGCGCACCCTGGCCAACATGGCGGACCAGCTGGCGGACGGGCTGGAGCTGCGGGTGATCACCCGCGACCGGGACCTGGGGGTGGCGGAGCCGTACCCCGGCCTTGTGCCCGGCGCGTGGGCCTGGGTGCAGGGCACGCCGGTGCGGTACCTGGCGCCGGAGGAGCTTACGCTGGCGGGGGTCGCGCACGCCGTGCGCGAGGCGCGGCCGCAGGTACTGTACCTGAACAGCTGCTTTTCGCCCGCGTTTACCCTGGTTCCGCTCCTGCTGCGCCGGCTGCGGCGGATTCCGCGGGTGCCGGTGGTGGTCGCGCCGCGGGGCGAGCTGTCGGAGGGGGCGCTCTCGCTCAAGCGGACCAAGAAGGTGGCGTTTCTGCGCGCCGCGCGGGCGGCGGGGCTGTACCGGGACGTGCTGTGGCAGGCGTCGTCGGAGCTGGAGGCGGCGGAGGTGCGCCGCTGGTTTGGCGCGGGGGCGCGGGTGGCGGTCGCGGGCGACCTGCGCGAGCGCCCGCCCGCGCCGCGGCCCCCCGCGCCCAAGCGCCCGGGCGAGCTGCGCGCGGCCTTTCTCTCCCGCATCACGGGAAAGAAGAACCTGGCGGGCGCGCTGGAGATGCTGGCCGGGGTGCGGGGGGAGGTGCGCTTTACCGTCTACGGCCCCGTCGAGGACGAGGCGTACTGGGACGAGTGCCGCGCGCGGATGGCCGCGCTGCCGCCGAACGTGCGGGTGGAGTACGCGGGGCCGCTGCGCCCCGACGGGGTGGCGGACGCGCTGGCGGCGCACCACCTGCTGCTGTTTCCCACGCTGGGCGAGAACTTTGGCCACGTGATCCTGGAGGCACTGGTGGCCGGGTTGCCCGTGCTGACCAGCGACCGCACGCCGTGGCACGGGCTGCAGGACGCGGGCGCGGGGTGGACGGTGCCGCTGGAGGATCCGGCGCGGTTCCGCGAGCTGCTGCAGGCGTACGCCGGCGCCGGGATGGACGAGCATGCGCGCCGTTCGGCCGCGGCGCGCGCGTACGGCGAGGCGGTGGCGCGCGACGAGGCCGTGCTCGAGGCCAACCGGGCGCTCTTTCGCCGCGCGGCGGGCCAGGAAGCACCGTAGAGGACGGCCCGCGCCGCGCGCGCCGCGGGCCCATGACACCAACCGGACCGCCGCCCGCCGCAGGGCGTGGCGGCGTTTCCCCATTGTGAGTTGCCGATGAAGCAGGTCCTGCAGCACGTGCGCTCCGGAAAGCTGGAGCTGGCCGAGGTGCCCGAGCCGGCGCCCCGCGCGGGCGGCGTGGTGGTGCGCAACGCCGCGTCGCTCATCAGCGCCGGCACCGAAAAGATGATCATCGACTTCGCCGGCAAGTCGCTGCTGGGCAAGGCCCGCGAGCGGCCCGACCTGGTGCGGCAGGTGGTGGACAAGGTGCGCAAGGACGGCCTGGGCCCCACCATGCAGACGGTGATGAGCCGCCTGGACCAGCCCATGGCGCTTGGCTATTCGTGCGCCGGGGTGGTGGAGTCCGCCGGCCGCGGCGCGCCGGAGTTCCAGGCGGGCGACCGCGTGGCGTGCGCGGGGATGGGATACGCGTCGCACGCCGGCGCCGTCTTTGTCCCCCGCAACCTGACCGTCGCCATCCCCGACGGCGTGAGCTTCGAGGACGCCAGCTACGTCACGCTGGGCGCCATCGCGCTGCAGGGCGTGCGCGTGGCCGAGCCGCGGCTGGGCGAGACGGTGGCCGTCATCGGCCTGGGCCTGCTGGGGCAGCTGACCGTGCAGATCCTGCGCGCGGCGGGGTGCCGCGTCGTCGGCATCGACCTGGACCCCTCCAAGGTGCAGCTGGCGCGCGAGATGGGCGCCGAGCTGGCCGTGCTGCGGACGGACGACGTGCACGGCGCCGTCGAGGCGTTTACCGGCGGCGTGGGCGCCGACAGCGTGATCGTCACGGCGGCGGCCGACAGCAACGACCCGATCGAGCTGGCGGGCGAGCTGTGCCGCGACAGGGGGATCGTGTCGATGGTGGGCGCGGTGAAGATGGACATCCCCCGCAAGGTGTACTACGACAAGGAGCTGGCGCTGCGCCTGTCGCGCTCGTACGGCCCCGGGCGCTACGACCCGGAGTACGAAGAGGGGGGCCGCGACTACCCGATCAGCTACGTGCGCTGGACGGAGCGGCGCAACATGCAGGAGTTCCTGCGCCTGGTGGCCGCGGGGCAGGTGACGCCGTCGCGGCTCACCTCGCACCGCTTTGACCTGAGCGAGGCCGAGCGCGCCTACGCCATCGTCACGGGCGAGGACAAGCAGCCGTTCCTGGGCGTGATCCTCACCTACCCGGAGGAATCCTCCGCCGGCAGCCGCACGGTGCAGCTGCGGGCCCCGGCGCCGGCGGGAAAGATCGGCCTGGGGGTGATCGGCGCGGGGAACTTCGCCAAGGCCGTGCTCCTGCCGCGCATCGCGAAGGCGGGCGTGGACCTGGTGGGCGTGGCGACGGCGACGGGGGCCAGCGCCAGGACGACGGGTGACAAGTTCGGCTTCGGGTACTGCACCACGGACACGGACAAGCTGCTGGCGGACCCCGCGGTGCACGCGGTGGTGATCGCCACGCGCCACGGCTCGCACGCGTGGATGACGGCGCAGGCGCTGCGCGCGGGCAAGGCCGTCTTTGTGGAAAAGCCGCTGGCGCTGGACGAGGACGGGTTGCGGCAGGTGCTGGAGGCGCAGGCCGAGACCGGCGGCGTGCTGGCGGTGGGCTTCAACCGCCGCTTTTCGCCGCTGGTGGAGCAGCTGAAGCAGGCGTTTGCCCCCGGCGCGCCGCTGGCGATGACCTACCGCGTCAACGCGGGGCCGATCCCGGCGAACACCTGGATCCACGACCCCGAGCAGGGGGGCGGCCGCATCATCGGCGAGGTGTGCCACTTCGTGGACCTGATCCAGCACGTGGCGGACGACGAGGTGGCGGAGGTGTTCGCCTTCAACGCGGGCGGGCACGGCTCCGGGCTGCACGACGTGGTCACGATCTCCCTGCGCCTGCGCGGCGGATCGGTGGCGTCCATCAACTACTTCGCCAACGGCGACCGGTCGTATCCCAAGGAGCGCCTGGAGGTGTTCGGCGGGGGCGCCATCGCCGTGCTGGACGACTTCCGCGAGCTGACGGTGAGCCGCGGCGGCAAGCGCAAGGCGGTCAAGAAGCTCTCGCAGGACAAGGGGTTCGACGAGGAGATCGCCGCCTTTCTGGCCGCGGTCAGGTCCGGCACTCCCCCAATCCCCCTGGCCTCGCTGGTGGCGACCACGCGCGCCACGTTCGCCATGGAGGAGTCGCTGCGCACGGGGCGGCCCGTGGAGGTGCCGGCGTGATCCGGCGGCGCGCAGCCGGCCAGGACGGACGCGCATGAGGGTGCTGGCCGGGGGGGCGTGGAACGACGGCTACCTGGACTACGCGCGCGGCGAGGACGGCGTGCGGGTGCAGGTGAGCGCCATCGTGAACCTGGAGGCGCTGAACGACGTCTTTTTCGTCCGCGCGCGCAGCGTCCGCATGGTGTGGAACTACCTGCGCGAGGTGGGGCCCAGGGCCGTGTGGCTGCGCGTGCGCTCGCGCATGGCCGAGTCGGGGCGCAACGAGAAGTACGTGTCCTGCGGCCTGGGCGTCGTGGTGGAGGCGCCGGCCGGCGGACCCGCCGTCGGCACCCCGGTGGTCTTCATCGCCCCCTCGCACCCGGCGTGCGCGGAGCGGCTGGTGCTGCCCGCGGCGCTGGTCGCGGCGGCGGAGGGAGGCGAGGCCGCCGCGCGGACGGGCGCCGTGCTGCGGCTGGCCGCGTCCGCGCGCGGCGAACGGTGGTGGAGCGGCGTGCGCGGGTGGACCCCGGATTCCGGCGTCCCGCTGGACGCCGCGGCGTGCGCGGCGATGCTGGGCCGCGCCTCCGAAACGCTTCGCGCCGCGGAGTGGACGCGCGCCGAGGCGCTGGCCGTGGACGCGCCGTCGCCCGTGGCGGAGCGCGCGCCGGCCGCGGCGGGGGCCGACGGGCGCAAGACGGCGGTGCTCTTTGGCTACGGCAACTACGCCAAGGTGACGCTGCTGCCGCACGTGGAGCGCTTTCTCCGCCTGTCGGCCGTGCACGAGATCGACCCCACGCAGCTGCCGCGCGAGCGCCGCGCCGACGTGGCGTGGGACACGTCCGGCGTGCTGCGCGGCGACGAGCGGCCCGACGCCGTGCTGATCGCCGGCTACCACCACACCCACGCGCCGCTGGCGGTGGAGACGCTGGCCCGCGGCGCCTATGCGGTGGTGGAAAAGCCGCTGGTCACCACCCGCGCGCAGCTGGACGCGCTGGAGGCGGCGCTGCGGCGGTCGCCGCGGATGTTCGCGTGCTTTCAGAAGCGGTACCTGCGCTTCAACGCGATGGCGCTGGAGGACCTGGGGGTGGGGCCCGGGGAGCCGGTGAACTACCACTGCGTGGTGTACGAGATTCCGCTTCCCGAGCTGCACTGGTACCGCTGGCCCAGCTCGCGCACGCGCCTGGTTTCCAACGGCTGCCACTGGATCGACCACTTTCTGTTCCTGAACGGCTTTTCCGAGCCGCGCGCCTGGGACCTTGCGGCGGGGCCGGACGGCACGCTGAACGTGACGGTGGTGCTGGAGAACGGCGCCTTTTTCTCCATGGTGCTCACCGACCGCGGCAGCGAGCGGATCGGGATGCAGGAGCACGTGGAGCTGCGCGCCAACGACCGTACGGTGCGGATCGAGAACGGGTCGGAGTACTACGCCGAATCCACCCGCGGGGTGCTTCGGCGCGCGCGCGCCAACCGCCTGGACGTGTACGGCGTGATGTACCGCACCATCGCCCGGGCGGTGGCCGAGGGGCGGCCGGGAGATTCGCTGGAGTCCGTGCTGGTGGCCTCGCGCCTGGTGCTGGCGCTGGAGGAGCGGCTGGCCCAGGTGGCGGGCGCCGCCTTTGGTCCGGCGCCCTCCGCGCGCGAGGCCGGCGTGCCGGCCGGGCGGGCGTAGTGCTGGGGACGGCGCTGCGGTACGCGCGCACCCTGCGGCACCTGAAGGCGGAGCAGCTGGCGTTCCTTCCCGTGCGCCGCATCCAGGCGCGGCTGCCCCTTCCCCGCACCGGTCCCGGGGCCCCGGTGGACCCCGCGCGCGCCGCGCCGCTGGCGGCGGAGATCGCCGCGTGGGGGCCGGGCGACGCGGAGGCGCGGGTGGCGCGGGTGGCGCGGGCGGACGAGGTCGTGCGCGGCGTCTTCACCTTTCTGAACCACGCCGAGGAGCTGGGGGAACGGCCGGCGTGGACCGCGCGGCGGGTGGGGCACCTGTGGAGCTACCACCTGCACTACTTTGCCTACGGCGTGGACCTGGCGTGGGCGTGGCGGCTGACGGGCGACGCGGCGTACGCGCACCGCTTCGCCGCGCTGGCGCGGGGGTGGATGGAGGCGACGGAGGGCGGGCGGGGGGATGGATGGGAGCCGTACGCGCTGGCCACCCGCGCCATCCACTGGACGGAAGCGCTCCTGCTCCTGGGCGACGGGGTGGACGGCGCGACGCGGGAGGCGGTCGGCCGCGGGCTGTGGCGGCAGCTGGCGGTGCTGGAGCGGCGGCTGGAGCGGCACCTGCTGGCCAACCACCTGCAGCGCGACCTGCAGGCGCTGGCGGTGGGCGGGCTGCTCTTTGGCGGCGCGGACGCGGCGCGCTGGCGCACGCGGGGCGCGCGCGGCCTGTGGCGCGAGCTGAACGAGCAGGTGCTGCCGGACGGCGGGCACTTTGAGCGCTCTCCGATGTACCACGCCGTCGCGCTGGACGACTACCTGCGCGCCGCCGCCCTGCTGCGCGCGGGCGGCGAAGCGGTGCCGGGCGAGGCCGAGGCACGGCTGCGGCGGATGGCGCGCGCCTTTGGCGTCCTGTGCCGGCCCGACGGGGCGCTGCACCTGTTCAACGACGCCGCGCAGGGCGACGCGCCGGGGCGGGCGGAGCTGGACGCGCTGGCGCGGCGGGTGCTGGGCGAGGGCGTCCCCGCGCCGGAAGGGGCGCTGGAGCTGCGGGAAACGGGGTACTACGGCTGGGCGCAGCCCGGAGGGGGCACGCGGCTGCTGGTGGACTGCGGCATCCCCGGCCCCGCGTACCAGCCCGGCCACGCCCACTGCGACGTGCTGAGCTACGAGCTGGACCTGGACGGCCGCCCCGTGGTCGTCGACGCCGGCGTCAGCGGCTACGACGGCGACCCGTTTCGCGAGTACGCCCGCAGCACGCGCGCCCACAACACGGTGAGCGTCGCCGGGCGCGAGCAGAGCGAGGTGTGGGGCACCTTTCGGGTGGGCGGGCGCGCCGTGCCGGTGGACCCCTCGCTTCGCGCGGACACCCGGGGCGCGGTTTTCGCTGGCGGATGCCGTCCGTGGCACGATCCGCGCACCCTCCACCGCCGCACGCTGCAGGTGGAGGCCGGCGCGCTTGCCGTCACGGATTGTGTCCAAGGGAGTGCGGGCGCGCCGCTGGAAAGCTATCTTCACCTGCACCCGGACTTCGCCGTCCGCCGCGAGGGCGAGGCGTGGACCGCGTCGCGGCCGGGGCAGACCGTGGTGGTGGAGACGTGGGGGACCGACGAGGCGACGCTCCACGTGGGCGAGCGCGCCCCGGTGCAGGGGTGGCACCTGCCCCGGTTCGGGGAGGCGCTCCCCGCCGCCGCGCTGCGCCTGCGCGTGCGCGCCAACGACGGCCGCGAGTTCGGCTACCGCATCAGACAGGGCTGAGCGACAGAGTGACGGTTCAGAGACCCCTCCACATCGGGTACCTCGTGCAGCAGTTTCCGCCCGAGGTGGGGGCGGGCCCGGCGCGCGTGACGGAGATGGCGCTGCGCTGGCGGGAGCAGGGCGCGCGGGTGACGGTGATCACCGGCATGCCCAACCGGCCCGAGGGGCGCATTCACCCGGCGTACCGGGGCAAGCTGTTCATGGCCGAGGACCACCAGGGGATCCGCGTCCTGCGCTCCTGGCTGTACGCCAGCCCCAAACACGGCTTTGCCCGTACGCTGCTGAACAACACCACCTTCATGGTGTCCAGCGCCGTGCACGCGCTGGCGCGGGGCGGGGGATTGGACGTGCTGGTGGCCAGCTCGCCCCCCTGGTTTCCGCACCTTACGGGGACGCTGGTGCACGCGCTGCGCCGGGTGCCGCTGGTGCTGGAGGTGCGCGACCTGTGGCCCGACTACCTGGCGGGGATGGGGACGGTGAAGAGCGACGCCGCCATGCGCGGCATCTTTGCCACCGAGCGGGCCATGCTGCGCCGCGCGGACCACGTGGTGGTGGTCACCGAGTCGTTCCGCGCGCGGGTGATCGAGAAGGGGACGGCTCCGGACCGGGTGGACGTGGTTCCCAACGGGGTCGACACCGCGCTGTACTACGCCGCCGACGAGCCGCCGCCGATCGAGGCGCTGCGCCGCGGCGACGGGGAGCTGATCGTGGGGTACCTGGGCAACTTTGGCGCGGGGCAGGACCTGATCCGGGTGCTGGACGCCGCGGCGCTGCTGGAGGCCGCCGACCCGCGCATCCGCGTGGTGCTGGCGGGGGAGGGGACGGCGACCGAGCAGGTGCAGGCGCGCGCCCGCGAGCTGGGGCTGCTGCGCACCACCATCCATCCCCCCATCGCCAAGACGCAGACCCGCGCGTTCTACAACGCGTGCGACGTGTGCCTGGTGCCGCTGGCGGACTTTCCCATCCTGCAGGAGACCATCCCCTCCAAGATCTTCGAGGTGATGGCGTGCGAGCGCCCCGTGGTGGCCAGCGTGGCCGGCGAGGCGGCGCGCATCGTCGAGCGCAGCGGGGGCGGGGTGGTGGTGCCCCCGGGCGACGCGCGGGGGATCGCCGGCGCCGTGCTGCGCCTGCGCGACACGCCGGCGGCGGAGCGCGCGGCCATGGGCGCCGCGGGACGGGCGTACGTGGGCGAGCACTTTGCCCGCGAAACGCTGGCCGCGCGCTACCTGGAAATCCTGCGCGGGGTGGACGCCCGGCGCAGGAACGGGACGGCCGGGCCGCGCCAGGCGTGACCCGCCGGCCGCCCGGTCGTCAGACCCGCGGCGGAAACAGATGAATTAGCGGGCGCGGGCGGCCCCGGGCCGGCCGCCCGGTTGCCCAAAGCGCGACGAGTACGTAATTTCCGTGCCCTTCCCGCCGCCCCGCGCGGCGGTGGCGGACGGTGAAACCCTTCGAGAGCTTCATGAGCGACCAAGACAACGATCGCGCGCAGGTGAGCGTACACACGCGGCTGCAGGCCCGCATCGAGAACCGCGAGGCCGTGGTGGGCGTCATCGGCCTGGGCTACGTGGGGCTTCCGCTGGCGGTGGAGCTGGCCCGCAGCGGCTACAGCGTGGTGGGATTCGACATCTCCGAGGGGGTGGTGCAGGGGATCAACCGCGGCTTCAGCCACGTGCAGGACGTGAGCGCCGACGTGCTGGGCGCCTTCACCTCCAGCGGGCTCATCGAGGCCACGACCGACCTCAAGCGGCTGGCGGAGTGCGACGCCATCACCATCTGCGTGCCCACCCCGCTCAACAAGACCAAGGACCCCGACCTGTCGTACGTGGTGTCCGCCTCGCAGGCGGTGCTGCACGGGCTGCGGCCGGGGCAGATGGTGATCCTGGAGAGCACCACCTACCCGGGGACCACCCGCGAGGTGATGCTTCCCGTGCTGGAAGAGTCGGGGCTGGTGGTGGGCGAGGACTTCTTCCTCTGCTTCAGCCCCGAGCGGGTAGACCCGGGAAACCCGGTGTGGCAGACGCGCAACACGCCCAAGGTGCTGGGCGGCGTGACGCCGGCGTGCAAGGAGATGGGGCTGGAGCTGTACTCGCGCGTGTTCGACACCATGGTCCCCGTAGGGAGCGCCGAGGCGGCCGAGCTGACCAAGGTGTACGAGAACACCTTCCGGATGATCAACATCGCCCTGGCCAACGAGCTGGCCCAGGCGTGCGACAAGCTGGGGGTGGACGTGTGGGAGGTGATCGAGGCGGCGGCCACCAAGCCGTTCGGCTTCATGAAGTTTACCCCCGGCCCCGGGCTGGGCGGCCACTGCATCCCGCTGGACCCGCACTACCTGCAGTGGAAGATGCGCACGCTGGCCTTCAAGACGCGGATGATCGAGCTGGCCAGCGAGATCAACGGCGAGATGCCGGCGTTCGTCGTCCGCAAGGTGGCCGACTGCCTGAACGAGGTGGCCAAGTCGGTCAAGGGAAGCCGGGTGCTGGTGCTGGGCGTGGCGTACAAGAAGGACATCGACGACCTGCGCGAAAGCCCGGCCATGGACGTGATCCGGCTGCTGCAGGAAAAGGGCGCGGTGGTGGACTACCACGACCCGTTCTGCCCCGTGATCAAGGACGACGGGCACACGCCGGTGCACAACCTGCCCATGCGCAGCGTGCCGCTGACGGACGCGGCGCTGGCGGAAGCGGACGTGGTGGTGGTGGTGACGGACCACAGCGAGGTCGACTACGCCCGCGTGGCGCGGACGGCGCGGCTGGTGGTGGACACGCGCGGGGTGATGCGCGAGCCCCAGCAGCACGTGGTGGGGCTGTCCCGGCGCCACACCCCCGTGGCGGCTCCGCGGCTGGTGACGGATGCCGCAGCGGATTGAGGCGCCCGCGCACCCCACGTCCGGCGGAATGAAGGTCATCCTGGTGGCGGGGGCGCGACCCAACTTCATGAAGGTCGCGCCCGTTCTTTTCGCCCTGCGGCGCGCGGGGCACGCCCCCGTGCTGGTGCACACGGGGCAGCACTACGACGCGCGCATGTCCGACGCGTTCTTCGCCGACCTGGAGCTTCCCGAGCCGGACCACCACCTGGGGGTGGGCTCGGGGAGCCACGCGGTGCAGACGGCGCGCATCATGGAGGCCTTCGAGCCCGTGGTGCTGGCTGAGCGCCCCGACTGGGTGGTGGTCTTTGGCGACGTGAACTCCACGCTGGCGTGCGCGCTGGTGGCCGCCAAGCTGCAGCCCGAGACGGGGTGCCGGGTGGCGCACGTGGAGGCTGGGCTGCGCAGCGGCGACTGGCGCATGCCCGAGGAGGTGAACCGCGTGGTCACCGACCGGGTGTCGGACCTGCTGCTTACCCCCAGCCGCGACGCGCACCCCAACCTGCGTGCGGAGGGGGTGCCGGACGGGCGCGTCGCCTTCGTGGGCAACACCATGATCGACACCCTGCTCGCCCGGCTTCCGCGCGCGCGCGAACGGGCCTTTGCGGCCGAGCTGGGGCTGGAGCGCGGCCGCTACGCGGTCAGCACGCTGCACCGTCCCAGCAACGTGGACGATCCGGCGGCGTTTCGCGGCGTCCTGGAGGCGCTGGGGACCGTCGCGCGCGAGATGCCCGTCGTTCTTCCCCTGCACCCGCGCGCCCGGCGGCAGGCGGAGGCGTTCGGGCTGGATGCGCTGCTGGCGCCGCTGCGGGTGCTGGAGCCGGTGGGGTACCTGGAGATGCTGTCGCTGACCGAAGGGGCGGCGGTGGTGCTTACCGATTCCGGCGGGGTGCAGGAGGAAACGACGGCGCTGGGGGTGCCGTGCGTGACGCTGCGCGAGCAGACGGAGCGCCCCGTGACGGTGACGGAGGGGACCAACCGGCTGGCGCCCTGGCCGCTGACGGCGGAGGGCGTGGTCGCGGCGTTCCGCGACGCCCTGGCCCGCGGCCAGGAGGCGGCCCAGCCGCGGCCGGACGGGTGGGACGGCCGGGCGGGGGAGCGGGTGGCGGCGGCGCTTGCCGCCGCGCTGAATGGCGGCCTTGATGGCGAAACACAGAACGCGAGGTGAGCGGGTGTCCGTTGCATTGCTGGACCTGAAGCGGCAGTTCGAGCAGGTGGAAACCGACGTGCGCGTGCAGATTGACCGCGTGCTCAAGGAGCAGAGCTTCATCCTTGGCCCCATCGTGCAGGAGTTCGAGGCGGCGGTGGCGAAGTACGCCGGCGTGAAGCACGCCGTGGGCCTGGCCTCGGGGACGGACGCGCTGCTGCTGGCGCTGCGCGCGCTGGACCTGCAGCCGGGGGACGAGGTGATCACCACCCCGTTCACCTTCTTCGCCACGGCGGGGACCATCCACAACGCGGGGGGGCGCGCGGTGTTCGTCGACATCGACCCGGTGACGATGAACCTGGACCCGGCGGCGGTGGAGCGCGCGATCACGCCGCGCACCCGCGCCATCGTCCCCGTGCACCTGTTCGGCCTGATGGCGCAGATGCAGCCGCTGCGCGAGACGGCGCGGCGGCACGGCGTTTTTCTGCTGGAGGATTCGGCGCAGTCCATCGGCGCGCGGCAGGTGGTGGACGGGGAGTGGAAGGCCACGGGACAGCTGGGCGACGCCACCACCTTTTCCTTCTTCCCCTCCAAGAACCTGGGCGGCTACGGCGACGGCGGGATGCTGGTGACGGACGACGACGCCTACGCGGAGCGCATCCGCCGGCTGCGCACGCACGGCGGGGTCAAGATGTACCACCACGACGAGGTGGGCTTCAACTCGCGCCTGGACACCCTGCAGGCGGCCATCCTGCTGGCCAAGCTCCCCTACCTGGACCGGTGGAGCGCCGCGCGCCGCGAGAACGCGGCCTGGTACGACGCCCGCTTCGCCCCGCTGGAAGAGGCCGGCGTGCTGCGCCGCCCGCTGGTGCCGCAGGGGAACGAGTCCGTCTACAACCAGTACACGTTGCGCGTCCGCGACCGCGACGGGCTGCGCGCGCACCTGCAGGGCCAGGGAATCGGCTGCGCGGTCTACTACCCCGTGCCGCTGCACCTGCAGCCCTGCTTTGCCTACCTGGGCTACGGCGCGGGCGACTTTCCCGAGTCGGAGCGGGCGGCGGCGGAGGTGCTTTCCATCCCCGTCTACCCGGAGCTGGCGCCGGAAGAGCGCGAGCGGGTGGCGGAGGCGATCGAGGCCTTTTACGCGGCGGGGGCCTGACGTGTCGGCGATGATGATGGGGGACGGCGCGATCACGGGGCGCCGCATCCGGTTCGCGGTGGTGGGGTGCGGGCGCATCTCCGAAAAGCACTTCGAGGCGCTCACGTCGCACGGCGAACACGTGGAGGTGGTGGCCGTGTGCGACATCGACGACGCCGCGGTGCAGGCGGCGGCGGAGCGCACCGGCGCGCGCCCGTACCGCCGCATCGAGGAATTGCTGAAGGCGTCGGACGCGGACGCGGTGGTGCTGTGCACCCCCAGCGGCATGCATGCCGAGCAGGGGATCCAGGTGGCGCAGGCCGGCCGCCACGTCATCAGCGAAAAACCGATGGCTACCCGCTGGCAGGACGGGCAGCGGCTGGTGCAGGCGTGCGACGCGGCCGGGGTGCGGCTGTTCGTCGTCAAGCAGAACCGGCAGAATGCCACGGTGCAGCTGCTGAAGCGCGCCATCGACAGCGGCCGCTTCGGGCGCATCTACATGGCGAACGTGAACGTCTTCTGGAACCGTCCGCAGTCGTACTACGACAGCGCGCGGTGGCGGGGGACGTGGGAGTTCGACGGCGGCGCGCTGATGAACCAGGCCAGCCACTACGTGGACCTGCTGGACTGGCTGATCGGCCCGGTGGAGAGCATCAGCGCATTTACGGCCACGCTGGCGCGCAACATCCAGGTAGAGGACACCGGAGTGGTGAACGTGCGCTGGCGCTCGGGCGCGCTGGGGTCGCTGAACGTGACCATGCTCACCTACCCGCGCAACCTGGAGGGCTCCATCACCGTGATCGGCGAAAAGGGGACGGTGCGGCTGGGCGGGGTGGCGATCAACGAGGTGGAGCACTGGGAGTTTGCCGAGCCGCACGAGGACGACCAGCTGGTGCAGGAAGCCAGCTACCAGACCACCTCGGTGTACGGCTTTGGGCACCCGCGCTACTACGAGAACGTGATCGGCACGCTGCGCGGCCAGGCGCAGCCCGAGACGGACGGGCGCGAGGGGCTGCGCTCGCTGGAGCTGCTGGTGGGCATCTACCTTTCCGCCCGTGACGGGCGCACGGTTTCGCTGCCGCTGGATTACTGACGGCAGAAGCGGTACGAAGGTACGAAGGTACGAAGGTACGAAGGTACGAAGGTACGAAGGTACGAAGGTACGAAGGTACGAAGGTACGAAGGTACGAAGGTACGAAGGTACGAAGGTACGAAGGTACGGATCGGGCCGATGTGATTCGGGCTGGCGTCCGCGCGGGACGCGGGCGGCGGCAAAGACGCGCATCAGGTGGAGGGATCGGCCGGCTGATGCGTGGGGTCGGCAGAGGGGTTCGGTGCGGCAGGGGGCCATCCGCGTTTTTTTCGACAGGGGTGGCATGCGGACGGACGGCTCCACCGGCGGCGGACCGCGTCCGCGGCGGCCCTCCGGGCTCGTACCCATCGCCTGTCGCCTATCCCCATGAACCGGGGAGGCTGGACAGCCGCCGAGGATGAAGCGCCCGGGCACGTGAATCCTTCGGAGTATGAGGTAGCGCGGATGCCGGCCGGAGCGTGACACATCCGGCGGCCCCGATTACCCGTTGCGCGATCCCGTGAGCTCTCCGGTCGCGCCGGACACAGATACGACGCGCGGATGCCGATGGAACTCGGCATCGGCGTGGGACGAAAGACGCGCCAGGAGAAAACGGAAGGATGAGCGAGACGGAGCGGGCGTGGTTCGCCCATGAGACGGCGGTGGTGGACGAAGAGGCGGAGATCGGCGCGGGGACCAAGATCTGGCACTTCAGCCACGTTTCCGCCGGATCGAAGCTGGGCGAGCGCTGCTCGCTGGGGCAGAACGTCTTTGTCGCTCCCCGGGTGACCGTGGGCAACGGGGTCAAGATCCAGAACAACGTATCGCTCTACGAGGGCGTGGTGCTGGAGGACTTTGTGTTCTGCGGCCCCAGCATGGTGTTCACCAACGTGCGCACCCCCCGCTCCGCCTTTCCGCGCAACACCTCGGCGGACTACGCGGAAACGCGGGTGCGCTACGGGGCCAGCATTGGCGCCAACGCCACCATCGTCTGCGGGAGCAGCGTGGGGGAGTGGGCGTTCGTGGCCGCCGGCGCGGTGGTGACGAAGGACGTGCCCGACTACGCGCTGATGGCGGGCGTTCCCGCCCGGCGCATTGGCTGGGTGTGCCAGTGCGGCGTGACCCTGCGGCCGGAAGGCGAGCGGGCGGCGTGCGCGGAGTGCGGCCGGACGTACGTTCTGCACGGCGAGACGCTCCGGCTGGACGCGTCCCCCGCGTGAGCGGCGGGCGCGGGGCAAAGGAGTTCAATATCAACGGAGTCGAGAGCACGATGATCTGGGTGATCCTTCCGGCGTACAACGAGGCCGACTCGCTTCCCCGGCTGCTTCCCAAGCTGGCGGCGGCGCTGGGCGGGCACCCCGGCGGGTACCACGTGGTGGTGGTGGACGACGGCAGCACCGACGCCACGGGCGAGCTGCTGAGCGAGTACGCGCTCATCTATCCCCTCTCGGTGGTGACACACGCCATCAACCGCGGCCTGGGTGAGACGGAGCGCGACGCCTTTGAGCACGTGGCCGCCCGCTGCGCGCCGGACGACCTGGTGGTGCGCCTGGACTGCGACGACACGCACGAGCCGGAGTTCCTTCCCCGGCTGCTGGACCGGATGGCCGAAGGGTACGACGTGGTGAGCACGTCGCGCTTTCAGCCCGGCGGCGGCCAGATGGGGGTGAGCGGCTACCGCGCCTTCATCAGCCGCGCGGCCAACCTGTTCATGAAGGCCGTGTTCAACATCCCCGGCCTGAAGGACTACTCCTGCGGCTACCGCGCCTACCGCGGCCAGGTGCTGCAGGACGCGGTGCGGGTGTTTGGCGGCAACTTTCTGCAGCTGCGCGGGCTGGGCTTTACCAGCACCCTGGAAACGGTGGTCAAGCTGCACCTGCTGGGGTGCCGCTTTGCCGAAGTGCCGTTCATGCTGCGCTACGACCAAAAGGCCAGCCCCAGCAAGATGGTGAGCAGCGTGACCACCCTGGGCTACCTGACGATGGGGCTGCTGTACCACTGGCCCTTTGGCGGCTGGCGCAGCCAGTACCGCGGCCTGCGCGCGCTGTACCGCAAGGACCGCGACGGCGCGCTGGGACGCTACGGGCTGCGGTCGCTGCGCATGCGCACGGCCAGCCGCATCAGCCTGTAACGGGGAAGGCGATACCCAGCGCATGTGCGGAATCTGCGGCATCTATCAGGTGGACGGGGCACGGCCGGCGGCGGACCACCCGGTGCGCGCCATGGCGCACGCCCTTCGCCACCGCGGGCCTGACGGCGACGGCTTTCACTTCGACGGCGGGATGGCGCTGGGGCACCGGCGGCTGTCCATCATCGACCTGTCGGAGAGCGGCCGGCAGCCCATGACGGACGAGAACGGGCGGTACTGGATCACCTTCAACGGCGAGATCTACAACTACCCGGAGCTGCGCCAGATGCTGGTGGGGCGCGGCCACGTCTTTCGCTCGCACACGGACACGGAGGTCATCCTCCACCTGTTCGAGGACGAGGGGCCGGAGTGCGTGCACCGGCTGAACGGGATGTTCGCCTTCGCCATTTGGGACTCGCGCCAGCGCACCCTGTTCGCCGCGCGCGACCGCTTTGGCGTAAAGCCCTTCTACTACGCGGTGCCCGACGGGGCGTTCGTCTTTGCGTCGGAGATCAAGGCCCTGTTCGCCTCCAGGCTGGTGCGGCCGGTGATGGACCGCGACGGGATGGCCGACTACCTGACCTTTCAGTTCTGCCTGGGCGACAAGACGCTCTTTTCCGGGGTGCGCAAGCTGCTTCCCGGGCACTCGCTCACCGTGTCGGCCGGGGGACAGGTTTCGGTGCGCAAGTACTGGGACCTGGACTACACCATCGACGAGGACGCGACCGAAGAGGGGGTGCAGCACCAGCTGCTGCGGCTGCTGGAGGACGCGGTGCGCATCCAGCTGCGCGCCGACGTCCCCGTGGGCGCGCACCTGTCCGGCGGACTGGACTCGTCCACGGTGAGCTGCGTGGCGGCGGGGCTGCTGCCGGGTCCGCTGCACACCTTTACCGGCGGCTTTCGCGACGGCCCGCAGTTCGACGAAACGCGCTACGCCCGCACGGTGGCGGAGCAGGCGGGCGCCGTGTACCACGAGGTGTTTCCCGGCGCGCACGACTTTGTGCAGGCCATGCCGTCGCTGATGCACTTCATGGACGAGCCGGTGGCCGGGCCCGGGCTGTTTCCCCAGTACTTCGTGTCCAAGCTGGCGCGCGAGCACGTGAAGGTGGTGCTGGGCGGGCAGGGCGGGGACGAGGTGTTTGGCGGGTACACGCGCTACCTGATCGCGTACCTGGAAGAGTGCATCAAGGGGGGGATCGAGGGGACGCAGGAGGACGCGAAGTACGTCGTGGACTTCGAGTCCATCCTCCCCAACCTGACGGAGCTGCAGGGATACCAGCCGCTGCTGAAGTACCTGTGGCAGGACGGGCTGTTCGGGCCGGCCGACCTGCGCTACTACCGGCTGATCGACCGCAGCGCGGGGCTGCAGGGGCTGGTGGCGCCGGACGCCTTTCAGGGGAGCGGCGGATACCGGCCGGTGGACGCGTACCGCGAGGTGTTTGCCGAGGGGCAGTGCCGCTCGCTCATCAACCGGATGACGCGCTTCGACCTCAAGACGCTGCTGCCGGCGCTGCTGCAGGTGGAGGACCGCACCAGCATGGCGGTGTCGCTGGAGTCGCGGGTGCCGCTGCTGGACCACCGCATCGCGGAGCTGGTGGCCTCGGTGCCGCCGCGGGTCAAGTACGCGGGCGGGCGGTCGAAGCACCTGTTTCGCCAGGTGGTGCGCCACATCGTCCCCCCGGCGGTGTTCGCCCGCAAGGACAAGATGGGCTTTCCGGTGCCGCTGACGGAGTGGTACGCGGGCGGCCCCGTGCGCGAGTTCGTGCGCGACGCGCTGCTGGACGGGCGGGCGCGCCAGCGCGGGCTGATCGACGCCGCCGGCGTGGAGGCGCTGCTGAGCGGCGAGCGCTCGTACGGCCGCGCCATGTGGGGGCTGCTGTCGCTGGAGCTGTGGATGCGCGCCTTTTTCGACGGCGATGCGGCTGCCTGAGATCCGGGCGCAGGTGGAGCGCGCCTGCCGTCGCGCGCTGAGCGAACAGAACCGCGATCCCTACGCCCCCGCCCACGGGTGCTTCGACCGCCGCTTCTGGGCGTGGAAGCTGGTGGACTACGCCGAGGCCACCTTTCAGCGCAACGTCCTGCTTTCCGCCTGGAAGCTGCGGCAGCCGGAGGTGCCGCAGGCGGAGCGCGCGGTGTGCGCGGCGTCCGTGCGCGCGGGGCTGGCCTTCGCGGCCGGGGCGCAGCACGCGGACGGCTCGTGGGACCAGGCCTTTCCCCACGAGCACTCGTTCGGCGCGGCGGCCTTTCTCCTCCATCCGCTGCTGGAGGGGTGGCTGGCCGTGCGCGACGGGCTGGACCCGACGGCGTCGGCAACGGCGGAGCGGATGCTGCGGCGCGCGGCGGACTTTCTTTGCGCGCACGGCGAGGAGCACGGGCACATCGCCAACCACCTGGCGGGCGCGGCGCTCTCGCTGGCCCGCGCGGGCGCGGCGTTGGGCGACGCGCGGTACGGGGCGCGGGCGGACGCGCTGCTGGCGTCCATCCTGGAGCACCAGTCGCCCGAGGGGTGGTTCCTGGAATACCTGGGGGCCGACCCCGGCTACCAGACGCTGTGCGTGTACTACCTGGCGCAGCTCCAGGAGGTGCGCCCCTCCGCCGCGCTGGCGGAGGCGCTGGACCGGGCCGTGGCGTTCCTTGCCTGGTTCGTGCACCCGGACGGCAGCTTTGGGGGCGAGTACGGCAGCCGGCGGACGGGGGTCTTTTACCCCGGCGGCCTGGCGCTCCTGGCCGCCCGGGGCAACGCGACGGCGGCCGCGATGGTGCGGGCCATGGCGGACTCCATCGAACGCGGGCGCACGGTGACGCTGGACGGCGTGGACATCGCCAACCTGGCGCCGCTCTCCGCCAACTACCTGCTCCTGCTGGAGCACGCGGCCGCGCTGCCGGACGCGGTGCCGCCGCTTCCCCGCGACCGCGAGGGGGCGGCGGACTTCGTGCGCGCGGGGATCCACGTGCGCTCTACGCCGCGGCGCTACGTGGTGGTGGGCGCGTCCAACGGGGGGGTGGTCAAGGTGTTCGACCGGACGGACGGGCGGGTGCTGGTGAACGACGGCGGCTACGCGGGACGCGACGCGTCCGGCGGCTTTGTGACCACGCAGGGGACGGGGACGGGCAACGCGTCCGCGACGGCGGAGGAGATCGTGGTGGACGCCCCGTTCGTGCAGATGCCGCGCGCGCTTCCCTCGCCGGCGCAGTTCCTGGTGCTGCGCCCCATGAACCTTACGGTGATGCGCAGCGTGGGGATGGGGAACGCCGTCAAGCGCGCCCTGGTGCGCCTGCTGATCAGCGGGGGAAAGCCGCTACCGCTCACCCTGCGGCGGACGGTGCGGATCGACGGAGACGCCGTGCGCGTGAGCGACGTGGTGCGCGCGCCGCGGGGAACGCGGATGGGCGAGCTGGCGTGCGGGGTGCCGTTCGTGGGCATCCACATGGCTTCGGCCCGCTACTTTGAGCACGCGGAGCTGTCAGCGGCCGCTTTTGCCCCACGCGCGCTGGACGTGGAGGCGCTGGCCCGCACGGGCGAGGCGCGGCTGGAGGCGGCCGCATGAGCGCGCCGCTGGCGGCCGTCAGCAGCGACATCGACACCCTGCTCTCCAACTACAAGGGGATCGGGTGCCGGCGCCCGGGCGGCTACACCAAGGCCGAGCTTCGGATGGGGCTGGAGAACTTTTCCCGCTTCCTGGAGCCGTACGGCGCCCGCGCCACCCTGTTCATGGTGGGGCACGACTTTCTGCACGAGCCCAGCCACGACGCCATCCGCGCGGTGGCGGCCCAGGGGCACGAGATCGCCAGCCACACCATGACGCACGCGCAGGGCTTCCGGCTCCTTTCCGCGGAAGAGAAGGAGCGCGAGCTGGCGGGGATGGAGGAGGTGTGCCAGGCGGTCACGGGGGCGCGGCCGGTGGGCTTTCGCTCGCCCGGGTGGAACGTGGGCGACGACGCGCTCCCCATCCTTCAGCGCCGCGGGTACCTGTACGACTCCTCCGTCTTTCCCACGACGCTCACGCCGCTGCTCAAGTTCCTGCACTGGAAGACGATGAGCAGCCGCTCGGCGGCGGACCGCACCACGCTGGGCCACGCCCGCTACATGCTGGCGCCCACGGCGCCGTACCGCACGGGGACGCGCACGCTGGGGCGGCGGGGCGGGGGGGGGATCGTGGAGTTTCCCATCACCGTGGTTCCCGGCGCACGGCTCCCCTTTTTCGCCACCTGGCTGGTGGCGACGGGCATGGACGTGTTTCGCCAGAGCTACCGGCTGCTGCGCGCGCTGGGGCGGCCGATCCAGTTCATGTTCCACCTTTCCGACTTCGTGGACTACGCCCACCCCGAGCTGGCGGACCAGGTGCCGCACCCGTCCGACGGCGTCTACGTGCCGAAGGCGCTGGGGATGCCGCTGGCGGAAAAGACGGAGCTGTTTCGCCGGGCCATGGACCTGATCGCCGCCGACCACCGGTTCGTGACGCTGCGCGACTGGGCGGAAAGGGTGCCGTGATCCCCCGGCTCAAGCCCCTGCTGGGCGCCCGCGAGCTGGTGGCGGCGCTTTCGCCCTGGCGCGGGGGGATCGCGGAGTTCGAGGCGGCGTTCGCGGCCGAGATGGGGCAGCGCCACGCCGTGGCGTTCCCGTACGGGCGCACGGGGCTGGCGCTGCTGCTGGAGGCGCTGGAGCTGCGCGGCGCGCGGGTGCTGTGCCCGGCCTACACCTGCGTGGTGGTGCCGCACGCGGTGGTGAAGAGCGGCAACGAGCCGGCGTTCGTGGACAGCCGCGACGACGACTTCAACATGGACCTGGAGCTGGCCGCGCGGGCGCTGGAGCGCGGCGGTGCCGGGGCGCTGGTGGCCACCTCCATCTTCGGCTACCCGGTAGACCTGGACCGGCTGGACGACCTGCGCGAACGGTACCCGCGGATGCGCGTCGTCCAGGACTGCGCGCACTCGTTCGCGGCGGAGTGGAAGGGCCGCCCCGTGCAGCGCGAGGGCGACGCGGCCATCTTCGGGCTGAACATCAGCAAGCTGATGACCTCGGTCTTTGGCGGGATGGTGACCACCGACTCGCCCGCGCTGGCCCAGCGGCTGCGGGCGTTGCGGGCGGAGCGGGTGCGTCCCGCGGCGTGGAGCAAGTCGCTGCGGCGGTTTGCGTACCTGGCCGCGGTGTATCCGGCGTTTCAGCCGGCGGTGTACGGGATGGTGAACCGGCTGGAGCGCTCGGGGGTGCTGGACCGCTTCGTCAAGTACTACGACGAGGGGGTGATCGCCATGCCCGCGGACTACCTGGACGGGATGACGGCGCTGGAGGGGCGCGTGGGCGCGGTGCAGGTGGCGCGCTACCGGGAGCTGGTGGAGCGGCGCCGGCGCATCGCCGCGCTGTACGACGCGGCGCTGGCGGGGACGCCGGGGCTGCGCCTTCCCCCGCGGGTGCCGGGCGCCACGTACTCGCACTACGTGCCGCGGGTGGACGACCGCGCGCGGGTGCTGGAGGGCGCCCGCCGCCGCGGCGTGCAACTGGGGCAGCTGATCGAGTACTGCATCCCCCACATGCCGGCGTACCGTGACCGCGACGGGGCGGCGGCCGCCGCGGACTTTCCCGTGGCGGCCCGGCTGTCGGAAACCACCATCAACCTGCCGCTGGCGATCACCCCGCGCGAGGCGGAGCGGACCGCCGCCGTCGTCCGCGAAGTGATGGCCGCGTGACCCTTTCGATTCACCCCGCCCGGCCGGAATGGGTGCCGGAGCTGGCGCGCATCCACGCCCAGTCGCTGCCGGACGACTTTCTTCCCTCCCTGGGCCGCGGCTTTCTGGAGCGCGTCTACTACCCGGCGGCGCTCGCCTCCGCGCACGCGGCCACGCGGGTGGCGGTGGACGAGGCGGGGCGCCCCCTGGGCTTTGTGACCGCCGCGCACGACAGCGCGGCGTTCAGCCGCGACGTGGTGTCGGGGCGCGCGGCGACGCTGGCGGCGTACGCGCTGCGGGCGGCGCTGCGCAATCCGCTGCACCTGCGCAAGAGCGCGGCGGTGGCGTGGACGGCGCTCTTTGGCCGCCCGGACCCGCTGCCGGGGGAGATCGTCTTCATTGCGGTAGACGCGCGGTCGCGCGGCGGGGGCGTGGGAAAGCGGCTGGTGGCCGCGGCCGCGGAGCACGTGCGCGCCCGCGGGCTGCGCGCCTTGCGCACCAAGACGCTGGCGGCCAACGAGGGGGTGATCGGGATGTACGCCTCGCTGGGCTGGCGGGTGCGCGACCGCTTTCGCCTGATCGGAAGGGAGTACGTAACGCTGGTGAGCCCGGAGCTTTCCGGATGAGCGGAACGGTGGGCGATGCGCCCTCCCGCGCCTCCGCGGCGCCGTCCGCGCCGCCGCCGCGCCCCGCGGCCGCCCCGCGCGGGTGGCGGCGGGGCGTTTCCGCGCTGCTGTTCGGGACGCACGCGGGTCCCTGGCTGCTGCCGCTGGCGCCGCTTACGCTGCTGCGCGTGGCGCGGGCGCTGCGGGCCCCCGGCGTTTCCGCGGGCGGCGGGTTTCACGCCTTTGGCGACCGCGACGCCGGCTTTCGCGGCTGGTACCGCAAGATCGCCGCGGACCAGCGGGCGTGCGGCCGCGCCGGCTATGCCTGGGACGACGGCCTGGGCCTGCCGATGAACCCGCGCTTCTACAACAACGCGGGGACGTACGTACCGTACGGCGTGCTGGGCCCGCGCGCGTACGCGGCCGTGAGCATCCTCCTCTTCATGGCCCTGGTGGCCGGCGGCTACGCCATGGCCGGGGCGCCGGTGGCGGGCGTGGCCGCGGCCGTGCTGCTGCTGGCGAGCCCCCTTTTTCTGGGCGCGCAGCTGCACTACGGCAAGCCCGAGATCCTGTGGTGGGCGCTCATCGTGCCGCTGGTGCTGGCGGCGTGGCGTGGGGACTGGCTGCTGGCGGGGGCGATCTTTACGGTTGTGGCGCTGGGCAACTTTGCCGTCGCCTTTCTGGCCGGCGTGACCTGCGTGCTGCTGGCTCTGCTCTTCTGGCCGGGCACGGGGGGCGTGGGCCTGCTGGCGCTGGGGATGGCGCCGGGGCTGCTGAAGACGGCGGTGCGGCTGCTCCCTTTTCTGCGCAGCGGGCTGATGGGCGCGCTGGCCCACGAGCAGTCCGACGCGTCCGGCTCGCGCGCCGGTCCCGTGGCCCGCCTGCTGGCGGGCGCGCGGTCGCCGGGCTTTCTGGTCTACGCCGGGTTCTACCTGGGGGCGCTGGGGCTGGTCGTGTGGGCGGGCGGGCTGGGCTGGCCGTTCGCCGCGTTCGGCGCCGCCGTGCTGGGGATCTTCCTTGCCGGGCAGAGCGCCTTTTATCTCAACGATCCCCAGTCGTTCTGGATGTGGCACCTGGCCCTGCTGGCGGGGATGAGCGCGCTGAACCCCTCCTGGGGCAGCGTGGCGGGGGTGCTGCTGCTGGCGTACATCCACCCCCGCGTGCTGGGATACCCCCTCCCCGAGCCGGCCGGTTCGCGGGGCGGGCTGTGGGACGACGCGGTACGCGCCACCCGGCAGCTGGCCGCCTTTCCCGCGCTGGACCCGGTGGGCCGCGACGAGCTGCGGGCGCCGCTGCGGGAACTGGCGGCGGCGCTTTCCCCCGGTACGCGCGTGCTGCTGGAGCCCGCCACGGGCGACCGTGACATGGCTGGATACCGCACCTTCATGCAGCTGTGCGACGAGGAGCTGCCGGCGGCGGGGGTGGAGATCGCGCCCGACGAATACGTCCGCGCCTACTGGCCGCGCCTGTACGGCCAGGTGATGGCGCGCTTTGGCGCGGACACCCCGGCGGAGGCGCTGCGGGAAACGGCGCGGGTGATGGGCGCGGCGCACGTACTGGCCTACACGCCCGCGTTCGTCCGCGCGCTGGAGGCGGCGGGGTTCGCGCGGGCGGGGGTGCTGGACCCCGCGGGCCTCCCCGCGCGGACGCGGGAGCTGCTCCGGCTCCCCCCCGCGCCGCTGGTGCTGCTGCGCGCGCCGGCGGGGGAGGGGGTGCTGTCGCCGCCCGCGGCGGTGGAGCGGGAGGGGAACGCGCTGCGGTGGGAGGCCCGGGCCGATACGTCGTACCTGGTGCGCTACGCCTGGCACCCGCGGATGCGGGCGGAGCAGGGCGGCCGGCCACTGGAGGTGGCGGCGGAGCCGCACGCCGGCGGCGCGGTGACGTTCATGCGGGTACGGGCGCAGGCGGACGGGCCGGTGACGCTGCGCTTTCACCCGCGGTGGCTGTCGTGAGCCGGCTGGGGCGCCTGGGGCGCGACTCGCTGGTGTACGGGGTTCTGGACGCCGCCAACCGCTTCATCGGCATCTTTCTGGTCCCGCTGTACACCCGCGTGCTGTCGCCGGCGGACTACGGCGGCTTTGACCTGGTGAACACGCTGGTGGCGGTGGCCTACAGCCTGTTCTACCTGGGGCTGGACTCGGCCCTTTCCTTTCACTACAACGCGGCGGAGGACGACGGCGGCCGGCGCCGCGCGGCCGCCACGGCGCTCTACACCTGGACGGCCGCCGTGGCGGCCGGGACGCTGCTTCTGGTGCTGGCGCGGGGGCCCATGGCGGCCGTGGCGCTGCCGGACGTGCCCCGCGCGTCGTACCTGCTGCTGCTGGCGGCCGTCTCGCTGCCGCTGCAGGCGGTGACGCAGGTGCAGATGCTGGTAATGCGCCTGCGCTTTTCCTTTCGCCGCTACGCCGTCCTTTCGCTGGGGCTGCTGCTGACGACGGTGGCGCTGAACGCCTGGTTCGTGCTGTACCGGGGGCTGGGGGTGGAGGGGATCCTGCTGGCGCAGCTGTGGGCGCGGGGGCTGCTGGCGGTGGTGGGGCTGGTGGTGACGCGCGGGGACTTTACGCCGCGGGGCGACGCGGACCTGGCGCGGCGGATGGTGCGCTACGGCGCGCCGCTGGTGCTGGGCAACCTGTCGTTCTGGCTGGTGGTGTACCTGGAGCGCTTTGCCCTGCTGAGCTTCGCCACGCTGACGGACGTGGGGCTGTTCGGCGTGGCGACGCGCGTGGCCACGTTCGTGACGCTGGTGAGCATGGCCATCGACATGGCCTGGATCCCCTTCGCGCTCTCCATCCATCGGGAACCGGATGCGCCGGTCACCTACGCCCGCGCGCTGACCTGGTACCTGCTGCTGGCGGGGCTGGCGGGGACGCTGCTGGCCGTGTTCGCGTACGACGCGCTAGTGGTGCTTACGACGCCGCGGTACTACCCGGCGCACGTGCTGGTGGCGCCGATCGTGGCGGCGCTGGTGCTTCGCGGGGCCTTCAACATCGTGGCGATCGGGGCTTTCGTGCGGGAGCGGACGAAGGAGCTGAGCGGCATCAGCCTGGCCACTTCAGTCGCGCACGTGGGGCTGCTGCTGGGGCTGGTGCCGCTGCTGGGTGCCATGGGCGCGGCGCTGGCCACGCTGGCGGCGCGTCTGCTGGGGCTGGCGGTGCTGCACCTGCGCGTCGGGCCGCTCTATCCCGTGCCGTACGCGTGGAGGCGGATCGGCCGCATGGCGGCCGTGTTCACGGCGGCGGCGGTCGCGGGAACGCTGCTGGCCGGGCAGCCGCTGTGGGTGAGCCTGGCGACCAAGGCCCTCGTCGTGCTTCCGCTGATGCTCGCCCTCCTCTGGCTGGTCGGCGCCATTCCTCGCGGCGAGGTAGCGGAGCTCACGGCGCGCTTCCGCGCCCGCCGCGCCGGCCCCCCCGCCACCCCCGGCGGCGTCGCCGTGGACGTGGATGCGCCCTGAGAGGTGTTGCCAAACCTCACCTGCTCCCAGGAGGTCCGCTGTCATCCTGAGGGAGCGCACGCTCGTAGCTTTCGTAACCACAGAAGCTTGCGCGCGACCGAAGGATCTTTGTCGGGTCGCGCGAGGCCCAGCCCTCGGGAGCCGTTCAAGTCCCTCCGTCAGGCGGACAAACTGCTTGGGTCGGCGCCAACCCCTTGCGATGAAAGCATATCGCGGAGCGGCGCCTCCCTCCGGAAATCAGGGGTTGTGGACGGCTTGGCGGCACCCTCTCAGGTACCCGGGACTCGATCGGGCGAAGATATCGAAAGGACGCGGACGATGGCATCATCCGCGTCCTCTCGTTTGTCCCTGGCCGTGGAGGAGGGGACGGTTCTCCTGATCGCGCAACGGGTGATCCGGACTTCCGGTTCCCGTGCGCTCCGGAGATCATCCGCCGATCCGCATCTCATATCATCTCATATTGATCACATCATCCATACCGAATCCTGAATGCAGCTCAGAGGCACGATTCCTCTGTTCCTCTGGCTGTTCTCCGTTCCTCTGTACCCATTCTGTTGCGTACCGTCTGACGGGGTGAGCTGTAGTGGCGGGATAGGGTAGCCCCAAAAAAATTCTCATGGCCCCCTGCCGCGCTTCCATCCCTCTCCCGTTCCCGACGCCCTGCCACAAGTCTGGAGCGCCCCGCCGCCTCGACGTACCCTGACGGCGTACGTTGCCTGGCGCCCAACGCGAAATGCGCACGAAAGCGCTGGGAGCGGCACGAGAAAACTCCGTTGACTCCGTGTGAGGCTTATTCCTCGGCGGATCGCGGAGGAGCCGGCCGGTTGCACGCGCGCGCGCCGGCTGTAGATTCCCGCCGCGCGCGGGGAGCCGTTTTCCGCGATGCAGGGGATACGAACGTCCGGGGCTTTTCCCGGTGAAGGGATATCGATGGGGACGGGCACGATCGTTACGGTGGTGGGGGCGCGGCCGCAGTTCGTCAAGGCGGGCGTGGTGTCGCGGGCGCTGGTGGAAACCGGGGTGCGCGAGGTGCTGGTGCACACGGGCCAGCACTTCGACGCCAATATGTCCGACGTTTTCTTCCACGAGCTGGGGCTTCCCGTCCCCGACCACCACCTGGGCGTGAGCGGCGGGTCGCACGGGGTGCAGACGGCCCGGATGCTGGAAGGCGTGGAGCGGGTGCTGCAGGAGGTGCGGCCGGACTGGCTGCTGGTGTACGGCGACACCAACTCCACCCTCGCCGGCGCGCTGGCGGCGGCCAAGCTGCACGTTCCCGTGGCGCACGTGGAGGCCGGACTGCGCTCCTTCAACCGGCGGATGCCGGAAGAGGTGAACCGCGTGCTGACGGACCACACCTCCGAGCTGCTCTTTGCCCCCACCGAGGTGGCGGAGGGGCACCTGGCGCGCGAGGGGATCCCCGCCGGGCGCGTGCACCGCGTGGGCGACGTGATGTACGATGCCGCGCTGCACTTTGCCGAGCGGGCGGAGCGGGAAAGCACCGTGCTGGGTGACCTGGGGCTGGAGCCCGGCCGCTACGTGCTCGCCACCGTGCACCGCGCGGAGAACACGGACCACCCCGCCCGGCTGCGGGCCATCGTGGAGGGACTGTCGCGCGTGGCGGCGGAGCTCCCCGTGATCCTTCCCCTGCATCCCCGCACCCGCGGCGCCCTGCGCGACCAGGGGCTGGCGGTGGATGCGCCGGGGCTGCGGGTGGTGGAGCCGCTGGGATACCTGGACATGGTGCGGCTGGAGCGCGACGCGGCGCTGGTGGCCACCGACTCCGGCGGCGTGCAGAAGGAGGCGTACTTCTTCGGCGTTCCCTGCGTGACGCTGCGCGACGAGACGGAATGGGTGGAGCTGCTGGAGGCGGGGTGGAACCGCCTGGCCCCGCCCACGGACGCCGGCGCGGTTGCGGACGCGGTGCGCGGCGCGCTGGGCACCCGCGGGCGCACGGGGCAGCTGTACGGCGACGGCACCGCGGCCGTCAAGGTAGCGCACATTCTGGCGCGTTTCTGCGGCGCCGCCGGTTGCGCGGAGTGAGCCGCGGGGTAAATTCCTCCCCGCGCGCGGCACCAAACGGAATCGACCGTGTACCCGGACGGCTGCGCACCACGCAGCCGTTGTCTTTGCAGCCTACCCGGAGCGGGAGTTGAGCGGAACGTCTGGACGGAGGGGGATCACGGCGGGCAGGGGGGCCGGCTGATGTGCGGAATCTTCGGCCTGTGGGGCGATGCGCCGGTGGACCCGTGCCTGGCCGCGCGCGCCCTCACCACGCTGCGCCACCGGGGCCCCGACGACCACGGCGCGCTGGGGTGGGACGGCGACGGCCCCGTACGGCTGACCCGCGACGCGGGGACGCTGGGCGGCAGCCGGGTGGTGCTGGCGCACCGGCGGCTCTCCATCCTGGACCTGAGCGAGGCCGGCTGGCAGCCCATGACCACGCCGGACGGCCGCTGGTCGCTGGTCTTCAACGGGGAGATCTACAACTTCGTGGAGCTGCGGGCGGAGCTGGAGGCGGCGGGGCACGTCTTCCGCTCCCACAGCGACACCGAGGTGCTGCTGCAGGGGTGGGCCCGGTGGGGGCCGGACGTGCTGCCGCGGCTTACGGGGATGTTCGCCTTTGCGCTGCTGGACGTGCGGGCGCGGCGCGTGTTTCTGGCGCGCGACCCGTTCGGCATCAAGCCGCTGTACCACGCGCGGTGGGCGGGCGGCTTCGCCTTTTCGTCCGAGATCAAGGCGCTGCTGGAGCTTCCCGGTGTGGGCCGCGGCGCCCGCGCCGCGCGCGTGCACGAGTACCTGCGCGGCGGGGGCACGGACTTTGGCGGCGAGACGATGTTCGCCGGGGTGAACCAGCTTCCCGCCGCGCACTGGGTGGAGCTGCCGGTGGACGGGCCGGTGGAGCCGCGCCCGCGCCCGTACTGGCGGCTGGACCCCGGCGCCCGCGCGGAGCTTTCCTTCGACGCGGCGGCGCAGCGGCTGCGCGACCTGTTTCTGGACAGCGTGCGGCTGCACCTGCGCAGCGACGTCCCCGTGGGCGCGGCGCTCTCCGGCGGCATCGACTCCTCCGCCATCGTGGCCGCCATGCGCCACGTGGAGCCGCGGGTAGATCTGCACACCTTTACCTTCGTGGCCGACGACGCCGCGGTCAGCGAGGAGCGCTGGGCCGACGTGGCGCACGCCGCGGCCGGGACGGTGGCGCACAAGGTAACGCCGCGGCCGGGCGAGCTGGCGCAGGAGCTGGACGCGCTCATCCGCACGCAGGACGAGCCGTTCGCCAGCACCAGCATCTACGCGCAGCAGCGGGTGTTTCGCCTGGCGCGCGAGGCGGGGATCAAGGTGATGCTGGACGGGCAGGGCGCGGACGAGATGCTGGCCGGCTACTGGCCCTTTCTGCTGGCCCGCGTGGGATCGCTGGTGAGCGGAGGGCGGCTGCTGGGCGCGGCCAGCCTGGTGCGGCACTCGGCCCGCCTTTCCCACGTGCCGGCGCGCGCGCTGCTGCTGAGCGCGGCGGGGATGGCCGTCCCCGAGCGGCTGCGCCCGCTGGCGCGCCGCGTCTCACGCTCGCACACGCGGCAGCAGACGGTGGGGCTGGACCGGCGCTGGCTGGCGGAGCGCACCGGCGAGGGGGGCGTTCCCGACGTGCCGCGCGGGCGCGGGATGCTGCGGGGAAACCTGCTGCATTCCATGCGCTACGGGCTTCCCGCGCTGCTGCGCTACGAGGACCGCAACTCCATGGCGCACTCCATCGAGAGCCGGGTGCCGTTCCTCACCACGCGCTTGGCGGAGTTCATCTTCTCGCTCCCCGAAGAGTACCTGATCGACGGGCGCGGGGTCACCAAGTCCGTCTTTCGCCGTGCCATGCGGGGGATCGTCCCCGACGCCATCCTGGACCGGCGCGACAAGGTGGGGTTCGCCACGCCCGAGGCGCGCTGGCTGGAGTCGCTGCGGGGGTGGGTGGACGGCGTCCTCAGCCCCGACGCCCTGCGTGCCGTCCCCGTCCTCGACGCCGGCGCCGTACGCGCCACGTGGGAGCAGGCACGCGGCGGCACCGGCGGGCTGGACCCGCGCCTGTGGCGGTGGATCAACCTGGTCCGCTGGTCCCAGGTCCACGGCGTCACGTTCGACTGATCGAGTTCCACGGAACCGGCCGCCGCTTCGGCGCCGGTCCGCGGTGCGCGCGTGGCCGTGCAGCCCCCTTCCGTCACCACGAAGGGGGCGCGCGCAGTCCCGTACGCCGGCACGGACTCCGGCGCCGGCCCGGGAATCGGCTCGCGGCGGCTCGTGGCCCGTCCGGCGGGTGAATCCCGCGGACGGTCCTCTCCGTTCAGGGGGTGTCGTTGAAGGTCTGCGCCGTCGATTTCCTGTGGTGTGACGGGCGACGGCGTGCGCGCCGGCGGCATGCGGACGGTTGCGACGCCGCGGAGGACCGGCTCCGGCGGCGATGAGCGGGATACGTATCGGTTCCGCGTGGACGGAACCTGGACTTATGTGGAGCAGATGAAGCAGGTACTGGTGCAGAAGGGCCGGGCGATGGTGGACGACGTCCCCGCGCCGCAGGTGGAGCCGGGGCGCGTGCTGGTGCGCGTGCTGCACTCGTGCATCTCCATCGGCACGGAGATGAGCGGCATTCGCGCCACCGGAGCGCCGCTGTGGAAGCGCGCCCTGGCGCAGCCCGCCAAGGTCAAGCAGGTGGCGGAGATGGTGGCCCGCGACGGCCTGGGAAAGACGCGCGACACCGTGCGGCGGACGGTGGGCGCCACCCTTCCCACCGGCTACTCCGCCGCGGGGATCGTGGTGGAGGTGGGCGAGGGGATCGCGGACCTGCGCCCGGGTGACCGGGTGGCGTGCGCCGGCGCCCAGAGCGCGCACCACGCCGAGTACATCAGCGTCCCCCGCAACCTGGTGGTCCCCGTCCCCCAGGGGCTGGACATGGCGCACGCCAGCACGGTCACGCTGGGCGCCATCGCCCTGCAGGGCGTCCGCCGCGCCACCCCCACGCTGGGCGAAAGCTTCGTCGTCGTCGGCCTGGGCATCCTGGGCCAGCTGACGGCGCAGCTGCTGCGCGCCAACGGCTGCCGGGTCATCGGCACGGACCCGGACCCGGCGCGGGTGAAGCAGGCGCTGGAGCTGGGGATGGACCTGGGGCTGCAGCCGGAGGGCGGGCGCACCGTGGACCAGGTGGCGCGGCTCACCGACGGCATCGGCGCGGACGGGGTGATCATCACCGCCGCCGCGCCGGGGAACGAGGTGCTTTCCAGCGCCTTTCGCATGTGCCGCCGCAAGGGGCGCGTGGTGCTGGTGGGCGACGTGGGGCTGGACATCGACCGCGGCGACATCTACGCCAAGGAGCTGGACTTTCTGGTCTCCACCTCCTACGGCCCCGGGCGCTACGACGCGCGGTACGAGGAGGAGGGGCTGGAGTACCCCGTGGCCTACGTCCGCTGGACGGAGAACCGCAACCTGTCCGAGTACCTGCGGCTGATGGCCGACGGGCGCGTCCGCGTGGGCACGCTGGTGGAGGCCACGTATCCCGTGGCGCGGGCGGAGGAGGCGTACGCGCGGCTGGAGCAGCCCGGCGCCAAGCCGCTGATGGTGCTGCTGGAGTATCCGCAGTCCGCCGAGGCTGGCTCCCCCGCGCGCGTCGTCCAGAACCCCGCGGCGCCGCCGCGCAAGGCCGGAAAGATCGGCATGGCGGTGGTGGGCGCGGGCGCGTTCGCGCGGGCCATGCACCTGCCCAACCTGCAGGCGCTGGGCGACCTGTTTCACCTGCAGGCCATCGTCAGCCGCACGGGGCACAACGCGTCGACGACGGCAAAGGAGTTCGGCGCGGCGTACGCGGCCACGGACTACGCGCAGGTGCTGGCGGACGACGGGGTGGACGCGGTGATCATCGCCACGCGCCACCACCTGCACGCGGAGATGGCGCTGCAGGCGCTGGCGGCCGGCAAGCACGTGCTGCTGGAAAAGCCGATGGCGCTCACGCCGGAGGAGCTGGACCGCTTCCGCGCCTTTTACGCGGGCGGGGGAGAGGGGAAGCCGGTGCTGCTGACGGGGTTCAACCGCCGCTTCTCGCCGTTCGCCAGGCGGCTGGCGGAGCTCACGCGCGGCCGGTCCAACCCCATGATGGTGGACTACCGGATGAACGCGGGGCACATCCCCCTGGACCACTGGGTGCACGGTCCCGAGGGCGGCGGCCGCAACGTCGGCGAGGCGTGCCACATCTACGACCTGTTCACCTTTCTGGCCGACGCGCCCGTGGCCTCCGTCTCCGCGCGCGCCATCGTGCCGCGCACGGGCTACTACTCCCCGCGCGACAACTTCGCGGCGACGATCGGGTTCGAGGACGGCTCCGTGGCGACGCTGACGTACACGGCACTGGGCTCGTCCGCCCACCCCAAGGAGCGGATGGAATTGTTCGCGGACGGCGTGGTGGCGTCGCTGGACGACTACCTGACCCTCTCCGTGGCCGGCTCGAAGGCGCCGGGGATCACCCTGCGCGGGGCGGACAAGGGGCAGAAGGACGAGCTGCGGGCGTTTGGCGAGGCGATCCGCGGCGGCGGGCCCTGGCCGATCCCGCTCTGGCAGCAGCTGCAGGCGATGGAGATCGCGTTTGCCGTGGAGGCGCAGATCGCTCCCGCGGCCGTGGAGGGCGCGGCGTGAGGCAGGCGCTGGTGCGGGCGGTCAAGAGCAGCCCCGCGCTGGAGCAGCTGTACCGCCGCGCCGTGTCGGCCGTGCCGTACGGGTGGCGGCAGGGAAGCGCGTTCTGGGACTTCTACCGGCTGCTGGACGAGACGCAGCACCTGCCGCCGGAGCGGCTGGCGGAGATGCAGTTCGCCCGCGTGCAGGAGATGCTGCACTGGGCGTACGGGCACAGCGGCTTCTACCGCCGCCTGTACGACGAGCACGGCGTGCACCCGCGCGACATCCGCACCCCCGACGACTTTGCCCGGCGCATTCCCGTGGTGGAGCGCGAGCAGCTGGCCACCGCGCCGGACCTGCGGGTGCCCCTGCGCGGGGCCGTGCCGGCCAGCACCAGCGGCACCAGCGGCACCGCCTTTCAGTTCACGGTGGACCGTGCCGGCGACGCCATGGAGCAGGCCGCCATCTTTCACCAGTGGGCGCGCGCCGGCTACCGTCCCGGCGACGTGCGGGTGGAGCTGCGCGGCTTTCAGGTGGAGCCGGTGCGCCACTCCCCCGACCACCGGGTGGTGCGGCTTTCCGTGGTGAACATGGAGGCGCACCTGCCCGAGATGGTGGCGCTGATCGACCGCATGCGCGTACGCTTTCTGCACGGCTACCCCAGCGCCCTGGCCAAGCTGGCGTCGCTGATGCGCGAGCGGGGGCTGCGGCTGGCGCGTCCGCCGCGCGGCGTGCTGCTGGCGTCGGAGAACGTCTTTGACTGGCAGACGGAGGTCATCGACGAGGTGATCGCCCCCCAGACGCTCATGGCGCACTACGGGCAGGCGGAAAAGGTGGTGCTGGGCGCCTGGTGCGAGACCCGGCGCGCGTACCACTTTCTTCCCCTGTACGGGCACCTGGAGCAGGGCCCCGCGGGCGAGGTGATCGGCACCGGGCTGATCAACCGGGCCACCCCCGTGATCCGCTACCGGATCCCGGACGTGCTGCTGGACCGCTCCGACGCCCCCTGCCCCCACTGCGGGCGCGGGCTGACGCCGGGGGTGGAGCGGATCGGGGGGCGGATGGAGGACTACCTGGTGGACGCGAAGGGGGAGATCATCCCCCCCGCGGTGGTGACCTTTCCCTTCAAGCACCTGCGCCACATCCGCCAGGTGCAGGTGGTGCAGCGGGCGGACCGGTCCATCGTCCTGCGCTGCGTGCGGGCCGGCGGGCCGGCGGAGGGGGTGCAGGCGGAGTGTGCCGGTCTGCGCCGGGACTTCGGGCGGATGCTGGGCGAGTCGGTCCCCGTGAGCTTCGAGATGGTGGACGAGATCCCGCTGACCGCCGCCTGCAAGTTCCGGTGGATCGTCTCCGAGGCCGCCCGCCCGGTGACGCAGTGAGCGTGGAGATGAGAGAGAACGAGGTCGCCGTCAGCCTGGGGCGCGGGGCGTACTGCGCCCGGGCGCCCTATCACCCGTCGGAGGCGTACCCCGAGTCGCCCTTTCCCGGCGCCGTGGGCGCGGAGGACAACCCCGCCTACCGCGGCGTGCGCGAGACGTTCGTGCTGCTGGGGCTGGACGCGGAGCGCGCGGGGACCGCGGAGTGGAATCCGCTGGGCGGCCTGGTTCGCCCCGGCGACACGGTGCTGCTCAAGCCGAACTTCGTCGTCAGCCGGCACGGGCGCGGGGGCGAGCTGTTCAGCGCCATCACCCACCCCTCCGTGCTGCGCGCGGTGGCGGACTACGTGTGCATTGCCCTGCGGGGGCGCGGGCGCATCCTGATCGCCGACGCGCCGCAGATGGACTGCGACTGGGCGCAGCTGATGGAGGCCACGCGGCTGCCGGAGGTGCAGGCGTTCTACGCGCAACAGGCGTCCGTGCCGCTGGAGGTGATGGACCTGCGCGACTTCTGCGTGGCGGACCCGGACCAGGCGCCCCTTTCCACCAACCGCCGCACCCTTCCGGGCGACCCGCTGGGTTCGGTGATCGTGGACCTGGGCGCCGGGAGCCACTTCGCGGGGATCGAGCGGCACGACCGCTTTTACGGCGCGGACTACGACCGCAACGAGACCATCCGCCACCACCACGGCCAGGTGCACGAGTACTCCGTGTCGCGGACGGTCCTTTCCGCCGACGTGGTGATCTCGATCCCCAAGCTCAAGGTGCACAAGAAGGTGGGGGTGACGCTGAACGTGAAGGGGCTGGTGGGGATCAACACCAACAAGAACTACCTGGTGCACTACCGGCTGGGTACCCCCTCGCAGGGCGGCGACCAGCTTCCCGACACGCTGGGCGGCAGGGACCGCTGGCTGGTGCGCGGCCAGCGCTTTCTGTACGACACGCTGCTGGCCCGCCGCTCGCGCGTGGCCGACGCGGTGTACGGCGGCATCCGCCACACCTACCGGCGGGTGCTCAAGCCGTTCGTGCGCGTCTCCCAGCAGGCGGTGGCGTTCGACGGCGGCAACTGGCACGGCAACGACACGGCGTGGCGGATGGCGGTTGACCTGCTGAAGGTGTTCCGCTTCGCCGGCGCGGACGGCGCCCTGCATGGCACCCCCCAGCGCCGGGCGTTCTGCCTGATCGACGGCGTGGTGGGGGGTGAGGGGGACGGGCCGCTGTCGCCGGACGCCCGCCCCGCCGGGTGCATCGTCGCCGGCGTGAACCCGCTGGCGGTGGACCTGGTGGCGACGCGGCTGATGGGCTTCGATCCGCTGCGGCTGCGGCAGTTTTCCATCCTGCGCGAGCCGGGCGGGTGGGACTTTGGCGTCCGCGGCCTGGACGAGATCCGGGTTCGCGCGCACGACCCCGCCGTGCGGGAGATGTTCGCCGGGCGCGAGCCGCTGCTGGGCTTTTGCCCGCACCCGGGGTGGGTGGGACAGCTGGAGGTGCAGCCGGCGGCGCCGGTGGAGGCGGCGGCGTGAGCGGGGGGGCGGCGGCGGTGCGCAGGGACGCGCCGCACCCGGACCGGCGGCCGCTGCTGCTGACGCTGGCCCCCGGCCATTCGGTGTGGGACGAGCGGGTGCTGCGCACGGTGCAGGCGGCGAACGCCTTTTACCGCTGCGAGCTGGCGCTGGACCGCGACGTGGTGCGCGACTCGCTCCCCTCGGCGCGCGAGCGCATCGCGGCGCGGCTAGGGCGCGAGGTGGAGGTGGTGGAGCTGCCCGCGTGGCCCCGCGTGCGCGGCCTGGCGCGGCTTACCCGCTACGTGTACGCCAACCGGATCGCGGAGCAGGCGCGCGCGCTGGCGCCGGCGGTGGTGCACGTGCACGAGTCCGGCATTCTGGGGCTGATGCTGGCCGCGCGGGTGCGCCGCGCGCTTCCCGAGGCCCGCATCGTATTCGACTACCACGACTGGATCCCGGACGAGGTGGCGGCGTCGGTGCGCAACGTGGGGGCGCTCTACGGCCCGGCGATGGCGGCGTGGATGCCGCGGCTGCGGCGGATGGCGCGGGCGGTGGACGTGGCGGTCTGCATCTCACCCGGGCAGGCGGAGTGGACGCGCCGCGAGCTGGGGATCCAGCGCACGCTGGTCGTGCAGAACGTGCGCGACGCACCCTCCGCGGCCCCGTTCGGGCGCCGGGAGTTCCGCCCGCAGCTGGTGTGGGCGGGGCACGTGATGCGCATCCGCCGCCTGGAGCTGGTGGTGGACGTGCTGGCCCGGCTGCGCGCGCAGGGGACGGACGCGGAGTTCTCGGTGCTGGGCGACGTGACCGACCCCGGCTACGCGGACGAGCTGCGGGCGTACGCGCGGGCGCGGGGGGTGGAGGATCGCATCACCTTCCACGGCCGCTACCAGGGCGACCGCGAGCTGCTGCGCTTCGTGGGTCCGGGCGCGGTGGGGCTCACCCTGGCGATGGAGGAAAAGCTTCCCACCGGGATCAACCGCATCGCCTCCGCCAACAAGTTCTTTTCGTACATGGCGCTGGGCGTGCCGATGCTGCTGGAGGCGCAGTACGAGAACATGGCCGGCATCGCCACGTCGGCGGGAGCAGGCGCCGCGTTTACGGGGGTGGAGGGATGCGCCGCCGCGGCGCGCGCCATCTGGGAGTCGCCGGGGGCCTGGGATCGGATGAGCCAGGCGGCGCTGCAGGTGGCGCGCAGCATGAACTCCGAGGCGTACGAGCCGGTCCTGGAGGCGCTTTACCGCGACCTGGCCGGGTCGTGAGGCGGAATCCACCAAAGAACGGGTCTCACACGGAGTCAACGGAGTCAACGGAGTTTTCTCGTACCGTTACCCATGGGGCGCCGAGTCCGCCAAAAGAATGGCCTCACACAGAGTTAGCAGAGTCCACAGAGTTTTCTCGTGCCGATTCCTCCGATTCCGGAGTGAAGGTGGATTCCCAGGTGTCGGGTGCACGTGGGGATGTCGACGCGGCACACTCTTTTGTAGAGGCGTCGGGAACGGGAGGTAGATGGAATGCGGCAGGGGGCCATCCGCGTTTTTTGGGGGAGGGATGCGGATCGCTCGACGGTTTCCCCAATGCTGGAAAGCCAGCCGTTCGCACCACCTGATGCGCGTCCCTGAAACCATCCGCCAACTCCGCGATCGAGGTGAGCGGCACGCTTCTCCGACTCTGGTCATTCGTTAAATCCGTATGAGCCACCCGTCCATCGAACGCCGCCTCCCCTCGTGGGCGTGATCCGACGCGCGCGCGGGCTGCTGGCGGCGGGACCCGTCCACGCGGCGCGGCGGGTGGGGGCGTTCGCCGCCCGCCGGGCGCGCGCGGCGTGGGACGAGCGGCGGGACCGCGGCGGCACCTTTGCGCCACTCCCCGCGTCGATGCCGCCGGAGCTGCCGTACCGGTATTTCCAGCTTCCTCCGCTGGACGTCCTTCGCGACGGCGCGCACGTCGGGGCGCTGGCGGAGCTGTACCGGGAGCACCGCTTTGACCTGCTGGGTTCGGGCTGGGTGCGGGTGGAGCACGGGATGCGCTGCGCCGGGGTGGAGGGGCACGTGTACCCCTCCGGACCTCCGGTGGACGCGGACGGGGAGGGGGAGTGGCTGCGCGGGCGGATCGACCCGGGCAACCTGAAGGAGTCGCGGCGGATCTGGCGGATGGTGGACGCGGGGTACCGGCCGATCGACTGGCAGCTGGACTTCAAGTCCGGGCACCGGTGGGCGGAATCCAGCTGGCACGGCCGCATCCGCTACGGCGACCGGCCGGGGGTGGACGTCAAGGTGCCGTGGGAGCTGGCGCGGATGCAGCACCTGCCGCAGCTGGCCTGGGCGCACGCCCTGGCGGCGGCGGGGGAGCCGTGGTTCACGTCCCCGGAGAGCTACGCGCGCGAGTTCCGCAACCAGGTGCTGGACTTTGTCGCCACCAACCCGCCGCGCTTCGGAGTCAACTGGACCACCGCGATGGACGTGGGGATCCGCGTGGCCAACTGGGTGGTGGCGTACGACCTGTTCCGGGCGGCGGGCGCGGAGTTCGACGACGGCTTTCGCGCGGAGCTGGCGCGCTCCGTACACGCCCACGGCGCGTACCTGGTGCGCCACCTGGAGTGGAACGGCGGCGCGCGCGGCAACCACTACCTGGCGGACGTGGCCGGCCTTCTGTTCGCCGCGGCGTACCTGCCGCGGACACCGGAAACGGACGCGTGGCTCGCGTTTGCCGTGCAGGAGCTGGTGGGGGAGACGGAGCACCAGTTTACGCCCGACGGCGCCTGCTTTGAATCGTCCACCGTCTACCACCGCCTGTCCGCGGAGATGGTGGTGTACGCCACCGCGCTGGTGCTGGGGCTGGGGGCGGAGAAGCGCGCCGCGCTGGCGGAGTACGACGCCGCGCGGCACCGCGCCCGCCCCCGGCTGCGCCCCGCGCCGGTTCCGCCGCACCCGCTTCCCGGCGGCGGCGGGACGTCGCCGTTCGGCCCGGCGCACGTGGAGCGGCTGCAGCGGATGGCGGAGTTCACCCGCGACCTGACGAAGCGCGACGGCCGCGTGCACCCGGTGGGGGACAACGACAGCGGCCGCTTGTTCAAGCTGTGGCCGGCGGTCCGGACGGTCCCCGTCGAGGGGGTGCGGCGCCGGCTTGCGAGCCTGGCGGGGTGGGACGGGCTGCCGGACGGCTCCGTGTACCGGGAAGAGGACGTGCTGGACCACCGGCACCTGGTGGCCGCCATCGACGGGCTGTTCGGACGTGCGGACTTCGCCGCGTTCGCGCCCGGCCACCCGGAGCGGGAGGTCGTCCGCGCCCTGGCCGGAGGGGCGCGCTTCGCCGCCGCGGCGCGCGAGGGCTCCGCCGCGGCGGCGGAGGCGGCCGTGGGAACGGAGGGGGAGTGGGCGCGCGCGCGCGCGGCGATGGAGGCGCCGGGGATGCGGACGCGGACGTGGACCCTTCCGCTGCCGCCCGACGCGGGCGCGCCGGAGCGCTGTGCATACCCGTGGTTCGGGGTGTATATTCTACGGTTTGCCGGTCCCTGGCTGGCCGTCCGCTGCGGCGGCCGGGGACAGGACGAGAACGGCGCGCACGCGCACAACGACCAGCTCGCGGTCGAGCTGCACGTGCAGGGGGTGCAGCCGGTGCGGGATCCCGGGACCTACCTGTACACGGCGCTGCCGGCGCGGCGCAACGAGTACCGCTCGGCGCGGGCGCACCACGTGCCCCTGGGAGGCGAGGGCGAACCGGCCCCGCTGGACCGCGGGCTTTTTCAACTGGGGCAGATGGTACGGGGAGAGTGCCTGTACTTTGGGCCACGCGGCTTCGCGGGAACGTACCGCGGCTGGGGTGAGCCCGTTTATCGCATGGTCGAGGTCGTGGACGGGGAGGTCCGGGTGACCGACGCCGGGCGGACGCTTGTGTCCGCGCCGGAGCCGCCGCCGTTCTCCCCCGCCTATGGGGTGCGGCATGCCTGAGGCCGTGCTTCCCCGCGCCACCGCCGGCGTGCCGCTGGAGCGCATCGGCGTGGCGACGTACGACCGCGCCGGGGTGATGGCGTTCCGGCTGGTGTTCGCCGGGACGGCGCTGGGCGCCTACGCGCTGGGGCCGTTCCCCGCGCAGTGGCTTACCCAGTTCTTTCTGCTGGGCGTCGTGGGGCTGCTGATGCTGGACCGCGGGGTCCCGGCCGCGCCCGGCCTGGGTGTGTTCGCCGCGTTCGTGGGATGGGCGGCGATCGTCACCTTTGGCCGGCTGATGCTGTTTCCCTACGGCGCGTGGATGCCCCCGCTGGCCTCGGCACCGTACCCCATCTACCTGGCCCTGCGCTTTCTGGCGCTGCTCACCTTTGCCGCGGCGGTGACCCTGGTGTACTGGCTGTTGCGCGAGGGGCACCGCGCGGCGCTGATGCGGTACATCGTGTGGACGGGGACGGTGTGCGCCGCGGCCGCCATCTACATCTACTTCGCGCAGGTGAACGGCTGGTGGGAGCCCGGGCGCACGCGCATGGGTACCGGCGGCGGCGAGCAGGCGACCGCGTTCGCGTACGCCTTTCACCGCGCCATGGGCACGTTCCGTGAGCCCAGCCACCTGGCCGAGTGGCTGGTGCTGCCGCTGTTCGCCAGCTTTGGCTGGCGGGGCCGGGGGCGCTACGTGCACACCGGCGTGATGTCGGTGGCCATGCTGCTTACCGGCAGCCTGACGGGGATCCTGGGGATCGTCGCCGGGCTGGCGGGCGCGCTGGTGCTCTCCAACCCGTTCCGCCCCGGAGCGCTCAAGCTGGCGCTGCGGCTGAGCGCCGCGCTGGCGCTGGCGATGGTGCTGTTCGGCTTTCTTGCCGTGGGACGGGGCGAGAACGCGGCGGACCTGGTGGAGGTGATCACCGACCGCGTGGTCCCCATCCTGGAAGGGGGGATGGGGCAGTCCAACCGCTCCTCCACCTTCGAGTACATGGCCGAGCGCCCCCTTCCCTTCGTGGGCGAGGGGGTGGGGAACGCCAACATCCGCCTGGCCAACTCGCTGGGCTCGGACATCAGCGTCTCGTTCCTCAGCCTGTACTTCAACGTCCTGTCCTCCACCGGCGTGGTGGGGCTGGCGATGCTGCTGGCGCTGCTGGCGCTCCCCGTGGCGGGGCTGGCGCGCCAGCGGCGCTACCGCAAGGACCCCGAGCTGGTGCCGCTGATGGCCGCCTACCTGGGGTGGCTGGTGATGTTCACGGTGCATTCGGAGGAGATGCCGCTGGTGTTCGGGGTGCTGTACGGGCTGATGGCGTGGGAGGCCGCGGGGCGGCCGGGGGCGGGGCGCCGGGCGGAGGTCGCGGCGGGATGAAGCTGCTGGTGGTGACGCACGACTATGCGCCGGCCCAGAGCCCCCGCGCCTTTCGCTGGACGGCGGTGGCGGAGGCGCTCGCCGCGCGCGGGCACCAGGTGGACGTGGTGTGCGGCGCCCTTTCCGGCGCGCCCCGCGACGAGGTGCGCAACGGGGTGGCGGTGCACCGCGCCGGCGGCCGCGCGGGCGAGGTGGTGCGCCGCCGGCTGGGGGTGGAAACGCCGACGGTGCCGTCGCCGGCCGGCGGGGGCGCCGGGAACGGGGCCGGCACGCCGTCGGGGGCCTGGACGGCGGTGCGCGCCGCGGCGCGCTGGGTGCACGACCGCACCTGGAAGCAGGTGTACTGGCCCGACTTTGCCTGCGCCTGGTACCTGCCCGCCGCGCGCCGGGCCGCGGCGCTGCTGCGGGGCGGGGGATACGACCGGCTGGTGACCGTCTCCCATCCGTTCACCGGCCACCTGGTGGGGGCGCGGCTCAACGCGCTTTTCCCCTCGCTCCCCTGGGTGATGGACGTGGGCGACCCGTTCGCCTTTATCGTGGGCACCCCCACCAACAACGGCCGGCTGTACGCGGGCCTCAACCACCGCACGGAGCGCCGCCTGCTGCGCGCCGCCGCCGCGGTTTCCGTCACCACCGAGGGGACCCGGGCGCGCTACGCGGAGGTGTTCCCCGAAAGCGGCGCCAAGGTCACCGTCATCCCCCCGCTCCTCTCGCTTCCCGAGACCCCGGCGGAGGGCGCGCGCTTGCTGGACCCCGCGCCGGGGCGGCTGCCGCTGGTGTTCGTGGGGACGCTGCACCCGCGGCTGCGCACCCCGGAGCGGCTGCTGGCCCTCTTTCGCGCCCTGCTGGCCACGTCCGTGGGGCCGCGGCTGGAACTGCACTTCGTGGGACCGCTCAACGGCTGCGAAGCGGCGTTCGAACCCTACGCCGACCTCGTGGGCGAGCGGGTGTTCCTGCACGGCCCCGTGGCCCGCGCCCGCGCGTTCGCGGCCATGCGCGAGGCGGCGGCGCTGGTGAACCTGGGCAACCGCAGCGGCTATCAGCTTCCCAGCAAGGTGGTGGAGTACGTGGCGACGGGGCGGCCGGTGGTGAACCTGGCCGGCGCCGCCGACGACGTGTCGGTGGAGTTCTTCGCCGGCTACCCGGCGGCGCTGCAGCTGGGCCCGCACGAGCCCGACGGGCCGGAGACGGTGGCGGCCGTGGCGGCGTTCCTGGAGCGCGGCGCCCGTGCGGACGCGGAGGCGGTGGAGCGCTGCCTGGCCCCGTACCGTCCCGGCGCCATCGTGGGCGCCTACGAGCGGCTGCTGGAGTGCGCGCGATGACGCGCGTCCGGCGGTCCGTGCCGGGAGGCCTCGCATGAGCCCGCCCGCCGACGTGCTGGTGGTGGGCTCCGGCGGCTTCGTGGGCCGCGCCCTGGTCCCGGCGCTCCGTGCCGCGGGGCTGCGGGTGGCGGCCGCGACCCGCTCGCCGCGCGGCGAAGGGGAGCGGCCGGTCGACATCGCGGACGCGGGTTCGGTGCGCGCGCTGTTCGCCTCCTTCGACGCGCCGCCGCGCGCGGTGGTGCACCTGGCCGCCATCGCGCACAAGCGCGCGTCCACCCTTCCCGCCGGCGCGTACGAGGCGGTGAACCACCAGGGGGTGCGGCACGTGCTGGCCGCCGCGCGCGCGGCCGGCGCCGAACGATTCGTCTTCTTCAGCTCCGCGTCGGTGTACGGCGACGCCGGGCGCACCGGCGCGGTGCCCGAGGACGCGGAGTTGCGTCCCGTCGGCGAGTACGGCACCAGCAAGGCGCGCGCGGAGGAGGCCTGCCGCGCCGCGATCGCGGAGGGCTTCGCCTGCGCCATGCTGCGCTTTCCGGCGATGTACGCGGGGGATTTTCTGCTGAACGTGCGCAAGCGCGCCTACGTGCCGGGGACGGGCGACCGCGTGCTGCTGCGTGTTCCCGGCCGCCCGCCGCGCCACAGCCTGTGCGCCGTGGCCAACGCGGTGGACGCGGTGCGCCTGGCGCTGGGCGGTCTGCCCCCGGGCGCCTGGAACGTGACGGACGGCGCGCCCTACGCCCAGGACGAGCTGGCGCGGGTGGTCGGCGCGCTGGACGGCGTCTCGCGCGGCGCGTCGGTTCCCCGTCCGCTCGCGCGCCTGGCCCTGTGGGACGCGGCCGCCGCGCTCCCCGCGCCCCGCCGCGCGTCCATCCGCGACAACTACTGGAAGCTGTTCGAGGGACTGGTGCTGGACGATTCACGCATCCGCGCGGCCGGCTACGCGCCCGCCGCCCGGCTGGACGCGCTCCTCTCCCGGACGGGCGGATGATGCCGCGCGTTCCCCCCGTGCGCCCCGGCGCCGCCCCGCAGACGCCGCTCCCCGCCGGTCCCGCGCCCGCCGTGGCGGGAACGGAAGCCGTTCCCCGTGCGATGGGGAAGGGACCCACCCACGCCGCCGCCGGCGGGTTCCGGCCCGACATCGAGGGGCTGCGCGGCGTCGCGATTCTGCTGGTGATCGCGTACCACGCGGGGATCCCCGCGGCGGCGGGCGGATACGTGGGGGTGGACGTGTTCTTCGTCCTTTCCGGCTACCTGATCACCGGCCTGCTGCTGGCGGAGGCGGAGCGGACGGACCGGGTGAACCTGGTGCAGTTCTACGCCCGCCGCGCGCGGCGCCTGCTCCCCGCGTCGGCGCTGGTGGTGCTGGTCACGCTGCTGCTGGGCGCGCTGGTGTACTCGCCGATGGAGCAGCGCTCGCTGGCCACCACCGCCGCGGCGACGTCGCTGTACGCCAGCAACCTCTGGTTCGCCTTTCTGTCCACCGATTACCTGGGTTCGCACGGGGCGCCCAGCCCGCTGCTGCACACCTGGTCGCTGGCGGTGGAGGAGCAGTTCTACCTGTTCTGGCCCGTGCTGGCGGCGCTGGTCCTGCGCGGCGCCCGCGAAACCCCGCGCCGGGCACGGCTCCTGGCGCTGACGGTGGTGCTGGGCGCGGCGTCGTTCGCGGCGGTGTTCTGGTTGAGCCGCTTCGCCCAGTCGTGGGCGTTCTTCGGCTCCCCCACCCGGGCGTGGGAGTTCGCGCTGGGGGCGCTGGGGCTGCTGCTGGCGGGTGCCTGGTCCCGGCTCCCCGCGCGGGCGACGCGCGCGCTGGCGTGGGCCGGGTTCGCGGCCGTTCTGGGTGCGGGCGTGGCCTTTGGGCCCACCACCCGGCACCCCGGCTTCATCTCCCTGATCCCGGTGGTGGGGACGGTACTGGTGCTGATGGCCGGCGCGCGCGATCCGTCGGCGGGGGTGGGACGCGTGCTGGGCGTCGGCTGGCTGCAGTGGGTGGGGCGGGTGTCGTACTCCTGGTACCTGTGGCACTGGCCCCTGCTGGTGCTGGCCGCGGTGGCGTTCCCGCGGGGCGGTGCGCCGCTGCGCCTGCTCTGCGTGGCGCTGTCGCTGGGCCTGGCCGCCGTGACACTCCGGCTGGTGGAGAACCCCATCCGCCACAGCCGGGCCCTGGCCCCGCGCCCGGTGCTTACGCTGGCCGGGGCGGCGGGGCTCACGCTGGTGGCGGCTGCCCTGGCGGTGGGGGGGCGGCAGCTGGCCCTGCGGCTGCAGGAGCATCCGTCCCAGGCGCGCTTTACCCGGGCCAGCACGGATCAGCCGCAGGTGCCCCCGGAGTGCCACCTGCCGTTCTTTGGCACGGAGGCGGGAGAGTGCGTGTTCGGCGACCCCGCGGGGCGGGTGACGGTGGCCCTCTTTGGCGACTCGCACGCGCTCAGCTGGTTCCCCGCGATGGAGCGGATGGCCCGTGAGAACGGGTGGAAGCTGGTGTCGCTCACCAAGGCGGGGTGCGCGGCCGCTTCCGTGCGCCCCGCGGGGCAGCTGGGCGGGGTGGAGCGGGCGTGCATCGAATGGCGGCAGGCGGTCGTTGCGCGGCTCGCCGCGCTCCGGCCGGACGCTGTGGTGATGACGAGCTCCACCAACTACATCGACGCGGCGGACGGCGGCACCACGCACACGCGCATCCGCGCGGCGGAGTGGGAGGCGGGCACCCGGCGTACGCTGGCGGCGTTCCAGGCGGCGCAGGTTCCCGTGGTGCTGCTGCGCGACACGCCGTGGCCTGACGCGCACGTGCCCCACTGCCTGGCACGCTCGGCGTGGACCTCGTGGTGGCGCGGCGCGCGGTCGTGCACCTTCGCGCAAACCAATCCGCTGTCGGAGCTGGCGGAGCGGCTGGAGCGGCGTGCCGCGGCGGGGGTGCCGGGGGTGCGGTACGTGGAGATGACGGACCCGATCTGCCGCGCTTCCCCCTGCCGCCCGGAGCGCGACGGCATGGTGCTGTACAACGACTCGCACCACCTCACCGCCACCTTCAGCGCGAGCCTTGCCCCCGCGCTGGAGCGTGAGATCCTCCCCCTGCTCCCGCCCGGCGCCGCGCAGGTCCCGCCCGCCGCGCCTGTGCCGTAATCCGGCAGCTCACCTCTCCTGCCGATTCGGATCAACAACATCGGAAGGTACAGAGGAACCGGGAACGGCCTGAGGAACAGAGGACGAACGCGGATCACCTCTGTTCCTCTGGCCGTTCTCGGTTCCTCTGTACCCTGACCTCTGTTTTCAGCAGTCCGACGTGAGGTGAGGTGTTTGCCGGATCGGGTCTGAAGCCCGTTTCGTCTGGGATTGAAAAGCGGCCCCGCGCCTGGAAAGGTGCGGGGCCGCCGCCGTCCGGACGACGAGATGCGTCTGCGGACGCTATGGAGCCGGCGTCGGCTGCCTGCGGCGGCCTACCAGGCCGCCCACGTCGCTCTTGAACCCGTCCAGCGCGTTGCGGAACGGCTCGTTGTTCGGATCGTGACGCGCGCGCGCCATGTACTCCCGCACGAACGCCAGGATCACCCCCAGCACCAGCCCCAGCACCAGCGCCGCCGTCATCACCCGCATGAGCGAGCTGCGGGGCGCCGTGGGCACCACGGGCGGATCCAGCACGCTCACCACGGCAAGGTCCTGCCGCAGGCTGGCCTGGGCGCTCGCAAGCTCGGCGCTCAGCGCGATGTACACCTGCTCGTCGGTGGCGTACTCGCGCAGCACCCCGGCCGATTGCGCGCGCAGGTTGGGAAGCTGGCGGGCGCCCGGGTAGATTCCGGAGGCGCCGCCGCCGGTGACGCGGTCCAGCTGCCGGCGCATGGTGGCCAGCTCGCTCTCGCCCGCCTGCAGCCGCGGGTGCCCCGGCGCCAGCGTGCGGCGCAGCTGCGCCACTTCCACTTCCTTTGCCAGGATCTGCTGCTGCAGCTGCGTGGCCGCCTGGATCCCCTGCCGCGCCTGCTCTTCCACGTCGGCGGTGCCGGTGCTGCGCTGCACCTGCAGCAGCCGCTGCTCCGAGCTGGCCAGCCGCTCGCGCGCCTCGATCAGCTGGTTCTCAAGCACCGCACGCTTGCTGCGGGCGGCGTCCACCACCATCTGCGTGGCGAACTGGTTGATGAGGCCGGGATACTGCGCCGCCACCGCCGCCGCCACCCGCGGGTTGGGCGCGTCCACCTCGATGGTGATGGACCCGTCGGTGGGGCTCACCTTCCGGCGCGTCCCCTTGGCCAGCACCTTCGTCACCGCGCCCTTGTCCGCGCCGGGGACGGAGCCGGCCACCCGGGCGATCACCGAGTCGCTCAGGGAGCGGCTGTTCAGAATGCCGGTCACCAGCTTTTGCCCCACGCCGCCACCTCCGCCGCCCATCCGCGCGGTGACGAACGAGGGCAGCTGCGACATCATGGACGACCGCTCACCCGGTTCCGGCGAGGGGACCAGCACCGTGGACGTGGCGTACACCGGGGGCGTGAGCTTTACGATGGCCAGCCCCACCAGCACCGCCAGCGTGGTGCATGCCACGATGATGCGCCAGCGGTGCAGCAGCACCGCGGCGTAATCCAGGATCCGGATCTCGTCGCCGTGCGGCGGGCCTCCGGCTTCGTCGTTGTGCTTGATCATCAGGCGCAAGGGCCGCGGCGTACGCGTGGGGCGCACCGCCGCGAGCGGGGAGTTGCAGGGATCAGGACCGTCGCGCGCCGGTTATCCGCCGCGCACCAAGCTCGTCATGGGTAAAAACTTACAAAAGCTACTGGGCCGGGGCTCCACTGGCAAGTCGCATCGCCCGTGTCCGCCCCGATGCCTCGCGCCATAGCGTCCGTCGTGCGCCACATCACACGCGTCTCACACGGGGTCAACGGGTCAACGGTAAAGATCAAAACCGTTGACCCCGCTGACCCCGTGTGAGATGTCGGTTCCGGAGGTGCAGCGGGTGTTCGCTCGGACTCGCCACGAGTGCGCCAACGGGCCGCCGGCGATCAGCTTGCCGGGCGGGGGGCGGACATCAGGCTCTCCAGGCGCGGCGCCAGCGAATCGGCCATGACGCGGTGCCAGGCGGGGGTGGGATGGATGTCGCGGGCGAACCGCAGCTGCCGGCGCTCCGCCTTGCCCAGGCGGTGAAAGTCCGGGAGCGGGTCGTGCAGCATCGCGCCGGTGTGCCCGGCCAGCTCGCGAAAGCGCTGCTGGTAGCCTTCGGAAGAGCTGGTTTCTTCCACGTACTGGTACAGCGGAACGGGGATCAGCAGCACCGGCGCGGCCGATTCCGCCGCCCAGCGGGAAAGGATGGCGTGCATCAGCCGCCAGTCCGGGTGGTCCGCGCGGTCGTACGCGGGGAGCGGCTGGTAGCGCGTAAGGGTCTGCACCATCTCCTTCACCCCCAGCTTGTTTACCACCTTGCGCACCAGCGCGTGGTCGCCGCCGCGGTCCAGGTGCCGCAGCTGGTCCGGGGGCACGTCTTCCGGGCGCAGCGGCTCACGGGGAACCGGCACCTGGTGCAGCGAAAGGCCGCCGTGCTCCTCCAGCGTAAAGTACGGCTTGGCCAGCACCACCTCGCGGCCCTCCGCCTCGAACGTCCGCAGCCGCGCCGCCACCCGGCGGATGTTCTCCACCTGCACCGCGATCACCAGCAGGTCGTGCTCGATCCCGCCCGCCATCTCCCGCCACGCCAGGTACTGCTGGTCCGTCCCCGACCCCGGCAGCCCGAAGTTGAACACCTGCAGTCCGGGGATCCGCCCCTCCAGCAGGTCGCTGTAGCGGTCGCGGTTGCTCACCCCGTCACCCGCGGTAAACGAGTCGCCGAACAGCAGCACCCGGTACGCGCCCTCCGGCCGCGCGGGGGTGAACTCGCGCTCCGAGCGAAAGCCGGCCGCGTTGGCGCGCACCAGGTACCCGCCCGCCTCGTGCGGCACCCGCGCCTTAAGCCCGGGGACAAAGCGGTAGCCCAGGACCGGATGGTACTCGAAAAGCGGACGGCTCATGGAACGGAACGGGTAGTGTGAACCGGGGCGCGGCCTGCGCCGGGCGGGGGGATGATAACCGCCGCCGACGCCGCCTGCCACCCCCGGACGCGTCCTCTGAAAGCGGGGCGGAGCGGCTGTCCAGCGCGCGCATTCCCTTGCGGCGCCTGCATATCCGGGCTATGTTCACCGGCTTTCCCGCCGCTGGCTGTACCGCGCCACGGCGTATCTCCGGATCCACGTACGCGAACTTCAAACGGCTGATGTCGACCGTTCTGGGCGTCTCCGCGTTCTACCACGACTCCGCCGCCGCCCTGGTGCGCGACGGGCACATCGTGGCGGCCGCGCAGGAGGAGCGCTTTTCCCGCAGAAAGCACGACCCGCGGCTCCCCAGGGGGGCCATCAACTACTGCCTGGAAGAGGCGTTCGTCGAGCCCGCCGAGCTGGACGCGGTGGTGTTCTACGACCATCCGCTCCTTACCCTGGACCGCGTGGTCAAGTCGCTGCTGGCCGTGGCGCCGCGGGGGCGGGAGCAGTGGCTTGAGGCCGGCGCCGGGCTGCTGGGCACCAAGCTGCTGGTGACGCGGGTGCTGCAGGAGGCGCTGGGCCACCCCGTGCCCGTGCTCTTCAGCGAGCACCACGCCGCCCACGCCGCCTCCGCCTTTTATCCGTCCCCTTTCGAAGAAGCGGCCATCCTCACGCTGGACGGGGTGGGCGAGTGGGCCACCACGACGATCGGCGAGGGGCGCGGGTCGTCGCTGCGCATCGTGGAGCAGATCGACTACCCCCACTCGCTGGGGCTGCTGTACAGCGCCATCACCTACTTCTGCGGCTTCAAGGTCAACTCCGGCGAGTACAAGCTGATGGGGCTGGCCCCGTACGGGCAGCCCGTGTACGCCGACCTCATCCGCGACAACCTGATCGACCTGCGCCCCGACGGCGGCTTCCGGCTGAACACCGAATACTTCGGGTTTCTGGATTCCGCGCGGATGACCAACGAGCGCTTCGACGCGCTCTTTGGCGGGCCGGCGCGCCAGCCGGAGTCGCGCATCACCCGGCGCGAGATGGACCTGGCCGCCAGCATCCAGAAGGTGTGCGAAGAGGCGGTGCTGGGCTGCGCCCGCCACGCCCGCGAGGTGACGGGGCTTCCCAACCTGGTGATGGCGGGCGGCGTGGCGCTCAACTGCGTGGCCAACGGCATCCTGCTGCGCGAGCGCGTGTTCGACCGCATCTGGATCCAGCCCGCCGCGGGTGACGCGGGGGGCGCGCTGGGCGCCGCGCTGCAGGCCTCCTTCGCCCGCTTTGGCGACGCGCGGCCGATGAACCCCACGGGGCGCGACGTGCAGCAGGGAAGCTACCTGGGCCCCGCTTACGGCCCGGGCGAGGTGCGCGCGTTTCTCGATCGGCACGGCTATCCGTACCGCGCCGTGGACGAGGGCGAGCGGGCGCGGACCGTGGCCGGCGCGCTGGCGGAGGGCAAGGTGGTGGGCTACGCGGTGGGGCGGATGGAGTTTGGCCCGCGCTCGCTGGGCGCCCGCTCCATCCTGGGCGACCCGCGCAGCGCCGAAACCCAGGTGGTGATGAACCTCAAGATCAAGTACCGCGAATCGTTTCGCCCCTTTGCCCCTTCGGTTCTGGCGGAGCGTGCCGCACGCTACTTCGATCTGGACGAGGAAAGCCCGTACATGCTGCTGGTGGCGCCGGTGCGCGAGGAGCGCCGGCTTCCCTTTGCCCTTCCGGAGGGGGACGACGACCTGCTGCCCGTGGTGCGGCAGTCCCGCAGCGACGTTCCGGCCATCACCCACGTGGACTACAGCGCCCGCGTGCAGACCGTGCACCCCGACGACAAGCCCGACTACCACGCGCTGATCGCCGAGTTCGAGCGGATGACGGGGTGCGGCGTGGTGGTGAACACCTCGTTCAACGTGCGCGGCGAGCCCATCGTCTGCACACCGCAGGACGCCTACCGCTGCTTCATGCGCACCGAGATGGACATGCTGGTGCTGGAGGACTGCGTCCTGTTGAAGGGCGAGCAGCCCCCCGTGCCCGACGACGAATCGTGGAGGCAGGAATATGAGCTCGACTGACGATCCGCAGGCGCGGCTGGAAGCGTTCTTTACCGGGCAGCTGGTGCCCGCCGCGCAGTCGCTCCGCGCGCGGGGCGTGGAGTTCTTTCCGCTGGGTCCCGATGCCGGGGCGCCCACCTACTGGCATCGCCGCGACGACGCCGGCGACTACCTTGACTCGGTGGATCCCGCCGCGACCGCCGTGCGCCTGCGCGAGCTGTGGGCGGAGCATCCGGAGCTGGTGGCGCTGGTGGACCCGCTGCTGGAGATGGCCGCCGCGCTGGCCCGCCCCGCCGACGAGCAGTCGCCGGACGTGTCGCCGTTCATCTACGCCATGTACTGACGGCGCGGGAATCCGAAGGACGAGAAGGGCCGGCCTGCATGCCGGCCCTTTTTCGTTCCGCCGGGTTCACGAGGAGATGCGTAGATTCCGTTGATACGACGATACCAAACCCGGCAAAACACCTCACCTCAAGTGGTGACTACGGGAAACAGAGGTCAAGGTACAGAGGAACAGGGAACAGCCAGAGGAGCAGAGGAGGAATGCGGATTCACCTCTGTTCCTCTGGCTGTTCTCCGTCGGCCGGAAGCCTGGGGGGGCGCGGAGGAGGCGGATGTTTTCTCCGCGCCTCCGCGATCTCCGCGCCTCCGCGTGACAGCGGTTCTCCTCCGTCTACGGGTCTCCGAAGCCGATCGTTCTTCCGAAGCCAGACGCCGGAACGGACGAGAAAAGGGGCGCCGGATGGTTCCGGCGCCCCCTGGTTCCTCGCGGAGGTGCGATCAGATCTGGCGCAGCGCCAGGATCCCCAGCAGGATTCCGCTTACCGTGCCGATCACGGCCTGAAGGCCCTGCAGCATGGCCAGCCAGTTGCGCCGCTCGCTGAACGGCACGATCACCGTGTCGCCCGCCTCCAGCTCCGGCACGTCGCGCCAGTGCATGGGCGTGCCCTGCCGCGCCTTGACAACCCGCACCCCGCTGGCGTCGGCGTTGCGGCTGTATCCGCCCGCCAGCCGGATGTAGTACGAGACCGTCTGGCCGGGCTGGTAGGGAAGGATCCCCGGGGTGCGCACCCCTCCCAGCACCGTCACCTGGTTGCGCGACTCGGGGACGCTCAGCAGGTCGCCGTTGCGCACGGGCACGTCCAGCGCCTGCGCGCCCGCGGCGAAGAGGTTCTCAAAGTCGACCACCACCGTTGACGCGTCGCCCTGCGCCTGCACCTGCAGCAGGCGCCGCTCGTCTTCCGACAGCAGCTCGGCGGGCACGTTCTGCAGTGAGCTGCGGTTGCTGGCGGCGGGCTGCGAGCGCCGCAGGGTCGCTTCCGTAAGCGACGCGTTGGGAGCAAACCCGCCCGCCATTTCCACCAGGTCGCGCACCGTGGTGGTGTCCTGGCGGATGGGGTAGATGCCGGGGCGCATTACCGCGCCCTGCACGGTGGCCGACTGCTGGCGCTTGAAGTTGCCCACCTCGGGCACGTACACCGCGTCGAACGGGCGCAGCACGAAGCGCTGTCCCTCGGGTCCGGCGGCCTGCGCGCGGGTGAACACGTGCTCGGTGCGGTTCTGCGTATCCAGAAAGCGCACCAGGCGCACGGTGTCGGCCGCGTTGGCCAGGAACCCGGCGGCGCCGTTGGCCACCTCCAGCAGCTGCGCCAGCGTTTCACCGGGCCGGTACTCGTACTGCCCCGGAAAGCGCAGGCGGCCCAGCACGTCCACCCGCTCGTCCACCGTGGGAACGATCACGGCGTCGCCCTCGCGCAGCGTGGGGTTGCTGGCCACGTCGCCCGTCTGCAGAAAGCGGCGCAGGTCCAGCCGCATCTCCTCGCCCCCGGCACGCCGCAGCGTCACGTTGCGGCGCACCACCGGGGCGCCGCGCTCCTCGGACGGCAGCACCTCGCTCACCCGGGTGGCGGCCGATGCCTCGCGCGTTCCGGGGACGGGAACGTCGCCCACCACGAACACCTTGAAGGTGCGCACCCGCGACAGCGCCAGCCGCACGTCGGCGTTGCGGTAGTAGCGGTTCACCAGCGCCTGCACGCGGCCCTCGGCGGCGTCCAGGTTCAGCCCCAGCACCCGCGCGATGCCGATGGTGGGCACCACCAGCGAGCCCTCGGGAGTCACGGGAATGCTGAACACTTCGTTGTAGTCGCCAAAAATGGCCACGTCCACCACGTCGCCCGGACCCAGCGGGTACTGGGTGCGGCTTACGGGCGCGTCCAGCAGGGGCCCCCGCTCGCCGGTGCCGGTGCCGGTGGCCGCCGGCCGGGTCGGAAGGCGCGAGGTGGTGGTGTCCGCGGCGGCGGCCGGGTCCTGCGCGGCGGCGGGCGCGGCGGCGGCCGAAAACGCCAGCGCCAGCAGCAGCGCAGCGGCGCGGAAGGAAGATCTGCCTGGAATCACGAGACGTCGGTATGGGTGCGGCCGGTGGCGAAAACCGGCGGTGTCGTTGTCCGGCATAAACTTACAAATCTACCCGCAGCCGCGTTGGGCGGCAACCCGGCCCGGTGGACCGAGGGTTGCAGTACCACACACCTGGGGTTATTCTGATCCACGCCCACCCCCCGGATGGACGCGACCATGGCGCCGGGAAGCCAATCAGCGTACATTACGGGCCAATCGGCAGTGGATGGATGAGACTCCCCTCCGCACGGACCCTCGGAAATGCACGAGTTGTGCGGATCGTGACGCGTGATACGTTCTGCTGCGGCGGTATCGCACCGGGTACCGCGCGGTACCCGTTCGCACGGCACGGGGGGTGCGGGGTGGTGCGAATCATGTAGTATGGTGTAAATTTCCATGTTTCGGTCGCGGTACGGGTGTCGCAGTCTGCCGGACGCGCGGGTAGCTGCCACTGGATCAGCGCAGTCGCAACCCTCGGGTCATCGCGATCCGGTGCTTCAACGATCAACTCCCGCGGGAGAGACTTTTCTGGTGAGCGATCCTCACGAACTGACCAGGCCGGGGCGGGTGCGTCCCGCCTGCCGCGCGTCCAGCCCCGCGCGGGGCGGCGCATCCCGTGTCCCGGGAGCGGCCGCGTGAGTCTCTTTCTGTTCACCGTACTGGTCGTCAGTCTGGCCGGGAGCTGGCTTATCACCGGGCAGATCCGCCGCTTCGCGCTGGCGAACGCCATCCTGGACATGCCCAACGCGCGCAGCTCGCACGCCATCCCCACGCCGCGCGGCGGGGGGGTGGCCATCGTGCTGCTGGTGCTGGGCGGAGCGCTGCTGGCCTCCACCGTGGGCGTGCTGGACGACGACGTGGCGGCCGCGTTCATCGGCGGGGGCGGGCTGGTGGCCCTGATCGGCTGGCTGGACGACCGGCGCGGCGTGCACGCGGCGGTGCGCGCGGTGGTGCACTGCGTGGCCGCGGGGTGGGCCGTCTACCTGGTGGGCGGGCTTCCCTCGTTCTCCACCGGGACAGGGCAGGTACACCTGGGACCCATCGGCGGGCTGATGGCGGTGCTGGGGATCGTCTGGGCGACCAATCTCTACAACTTCATGGACGGCATCGACGGCATCGCCGGCGGGCAGGCGATCTGCGCCGGCGTCATCGGCGGGGCGCTGCTGCTGCTGTCGGGAAGCGGGGGGCTGGCGTCGGTGGCGTTCCTGGTGGCCGCGGCCAGCGCGGGGTTCCTGGCCTGGAACTGGGCGCCCGCCAAGATCTTCATGGGCGACGTGGGAAGCGGCTTTCTGGGCTTCTCGTTCGGCACGCTGGCCGTGGCGTCGGAAAACGATGGCGGGGTGCCGCTGCTGGTGTGGGTGCTGCTGCTGGGCGTGTTCGTGGTGGACGCCACGGTCACCCTGCTGCGCCGCACCGCGGCGGGCGAGGTGCCGTACGCCGCGCACCGCGACCACGCCTATCAGCGCGCCGTGCGCAGCGGGATGAGCCACGCGCGGGTGAGCGGATGGGTGGTGGTGCTCAACCTGGGGCTGGGCGTGGTGTCGGTGTTCGGCTGGCTGCGCCCGGCGCTGCTGCTGCCGCTGTTTGCCGGCGCGCTGCTGCTGCTTCTGGTGCCGTACGTGATGGTGGAGCGCCGCAAGCCCATGTTCCAGGAGGGCGCCGAGCCCCGTCCCACCACCCCGCGCCGCGCGCCCTGAGCCGCCGCGCCGTCCCGTGGTGAACGCAGAGCCCCTCCCGCCGGTCCGGCGGGAGGGGCTCTGCGTTCTGTCCAGGCAGGGCGGCCCGGTGTCATTCTGAGGGAGAGGCCGTTTCAAAACTCCATTCTGAGTCTCTAACGACGGCCGCCGCGCCTCGCGCGCGCGAGGAAGGCGCGATTTTCAGCCGATGAGCCTCTGAGAGTCACCTCGGAGGCCGTACGGGGCTCCTCAAAGCCCGG
>NZ_JBMDXM010000236.1:0-28809 GCF_048594345.1 Longimicrobium sp. | reverse complement strand
GGCGGGCGCGGCTACGCGCTGCTCCATCTGCGGCGCGGGCACCGAGGCGGCGGCGCGCGGCGCCGCCAGCGCCACCTGCGGCGCGGCGGCCTGCTGCTGGGCAGCCAACTGCTGCACCTGCCGCAGCGAATCGCGCTGGCGCTGCTGCAGGCGGCGCTGCTCCTCCAGCTTCTTCTGCTCCTCCGCCTTGCGCGCCTGCTCTTCCGGCGTCAGCGCCGCGTCCACGGCAGCCGCCGCCGCGGGCGTATCGACGGAGGCGGCGGGCGCGGCGGGATCCACCGCGGCCTGCCGCGGCTGCGCGGTTCCGGCGGGGGTCGCCGTCAGGCTGGCGGCGGCAAGGCGCTGCACGGAGGGGGTGGGATCGGCGCCCGCCAGCACCGTCTTCGCGATCACGCCGCCACCCACCAGCACCGCGGCGGCAATGCTGGCCGCCAGCAGCGCGCGGCCATTGCCCGCGGGCTGGCCCATCTTTGCCATCCCCGAACGGCGCTCCGGGATGGGGATCAGCGTGGCGCCCGGCCCATCCACCTCCACCGTCGCCAGGGTGACCGGCGCCGGAGCGGAAGGCACCAGCGCCACCGGCTCCAGGCTCTGGGTGAGCGCAAGCGCCGCGGGCGCGGGGCTCTCCTCCTTGCGATGGAGCACGACCGGCTCCGGCGCGCCGACCACCGGCTCCACCTTCGCCTGCACCGGCTGCGGCGCGGGCACGATTACCTCGACCGGAGGCACGGGCGCCGTCGCGGCCGCGATGGCCTCGATGGGAGGCGCGGGCACCGGCGCGAGGACGGGGGCCTCCGCGCGAGCGGGCGTGCGCGGCTCCGGAACGGCGGGCTTCTCCAGCGCGGGCGGGATGTACAGGCTGTCGGCCAGGTCCGTCTTCGCGGCGACGATCGGCTGGCGCGTGCGGGCCGGCGGCTGACGCGTCGCAGACGGAGCGGCCGGCGCAGGCGAGGCTTCGACGGCGGCGGGCGCGGCTTGCGCTTCGACGATCGCGGGCCCGGGAGCATCGACCATGACCACGACTACCGGTTCCGCGGCAGGCACCGGCTCCACCGCAGCCACGACCACCGGCTCCATCGCAGCCGCAACGACCGGCTCGGCGGCAGGGACGAACTCCACCGGAACGGAAGCGGCCACTGCGGCCTCCGCCCCGGGAGCCTCGACGGCATCCGCCGCCACCACCACCGCATCCTCATCCGCCGGCGCCGCGACTTCGGCGACGTGGGCGGCGAAGGAGGCGGCGGTGATGGGGGCCTCGACAGGCGCAACGGGCTCTGGCGCCGCCACGGGGGCGGGCCTGGCGGGGGCGGCGCTCTCGGCGATCAGGTGCGCGGCAAAGTCGCCGGCATCGGGCCAGCGCTGTGCCGGGTCGGCGATCAGGGCACGGCGAACGGCCTGCGCCACGTGGGCCGGAAGGTCCGGGCGTGCGTCCAGCAGCGACGGCGCCATCACCGCCTGCCCGCGGGCCATGGAGAGCAGCAGCTGCATCCACTCCGCCGGCAGCGCGGCAAACACCTCGTACGCCACCACGCCCAGGCTGAACACGTCCGCCGACGGTGCCAGCTCCCTGCCCCGCCGCAACCGCTCCGGCGAGGCGTAGCGGGCGGTGGCGCGCGAGGGCGGCGCGCCGGCCGGGTTCAGCCCAAGGCCGAGCACCTGCACCCGCAGCCGCCCCTCGTCGCGAGAGAGCCAGAGGGTGCCGGGGTGCAGGTCGCCGTGCACCAGCCCCGCGCGGTGCGCCGCCGCCATCCCCGCGGCCGCCTCCTGCACAATGCGCAGCCCCAGCGGCAGGGGCGGCGCGCCACGCTGGGCCAGCAGCGCCGCCAGCGTGCCGCCCGTCCCCAGGTCCGCCACCACGAATTCCACACCCAGCGCCGCGTCGCTCCCAAAATCCAGCACGCGGGCCACGTTGGGGTGCACCAGCCGCGCGGCGGCCTTGCCCTGCTGGGCGGCGATGCCTTCCGCCGGGCTCAGCGTGCGCAGGGCGACGGCGCGCTCCAGCCGCAGGTCGGTGGCGCGGTACGCGGCGGCGCTGCCTTCGCCGGCCAGCGATTCCTCGATGCGGTAGCGGTCGGCGACGATGGTGCCGGCGGGGAGGGTTCCGGTGCTGGACATCCTGGATCGACCGGGACAGGGTGGCCCGGCGAACGCGTCCGGCCCCGCGGCGGGGCCGGCGCTCGCCGGAAATCGCGGTGCCGCGGCCGTCTATCAGGGACAGAAGGCGCGCGGTGAACGGATCAAAACCTTGACGCCGCCGGCACGCGGGGGGCGTGCTGCTGCAAACGGACGGCGCAGTTCGGGTTGGAGGGGTCAAGGTAGTGGCCATCTCCGTCCAGGTCAACGTTTTTCGTCGGCTTCACACCCCCCGCGCCACTCCATGCGCCCGACACGTTACGCCCGGTTGCATCGTAGTGTACCAACGAGGTGTCCCAGAACAGGTACACCCACCTGGGAGAGGTGAACGGAAACTGGGCGCCAAAGCCCCTCAGGTGTCAGAGATACAAGGGTTTACGCGTTACTCTGCTCGGGGCACGGGGGATGCTTTACAGTGGATGCGCGCACCCGGCGTCCGGGTGCCGGAAAGGAGTTTGGGAATGGAGATTCTTCGTCGGTACCTGGAAACCTCGCCCACGCGGTTTGATGCGTACGTGGCGCTGCAGTGCGCCCTGATGCGCCGGTACGTGAGCCGCGGCGGCACCACCGAGGAGTTCTGCGAGCGGCTGGCGCCGGTGTATCACCGCCGGTATGCGCCGGTCCTGCTGGATAACCGCTGAGCCCTCTGGCCGGCACGAGGCCTGAACGGGAAAGCCGCCCCGATGCACCGGGGCGGCTTTCTCGTATCGATCATCGATGACGTCCTCCGCACTTCCGCACTTCACTTCGGACGCTGCGCCTTGATCTCCGCGGGCGGCTCGAACTCCGCCGCGGGGATGGGATCGTGGTGGATGGCGCTGACGGTGAGCACCACCTGCTGGCCTGCGGCGGTGACGACGGTCCGCCCCGGCAGCGTAAGCGCGCCGAAGGGGCGGTAGTCGCCGAACGTAATCGTGGTCTGCTCCGGCGTAGTGACGGAGATGGAGAGCAGGTAGCCGTCATCAACCCCGAAGCAGCCGCGCGCCTCATCGTTCTCCGGCGTAACCATCCGCACCTGCCAGCAGGCACGCCCGTCCACCTCGGCGCGCCCAATGGTCTCCATCACCGGGTACTCGTCAAACCGCAGGTTGCTGTCGAACTTCGCCTGATTCTGCACCTGCTGCAGTTCCGGTCCCTGCAGCAGACGGGCGCCCTGTCCGGGAACCACCATCCAGCCGATGGTCCCGTCGAAGCCCTGCTCGACGGTCCCCAGGCCGGGGATCTCGCCGCGCATCACCATCCTGTCGGGTCGGGCCTGGATGAAGTTTACCGACATCGTCAGCCCGTCCGTAGTCATCTCTCCGATGGTGCGCCGGAACCGCGGCGCCGACACCGCCTGTACGCCGCCGATCGCGGTCCAGTACCGGGCAATGATCTCCCGAGCAGGCGGCAGCTCCTGCGCGCGAGCCGGCCCCGCGGCCAGCGTGAGCGCGATGCCGGCCAGCGAGAGCCTGCGGGTCCATGTCCTGCGCATGGGGATGGGGCTTCGGCTAGCGTGAATCACGGCCATCTAATGCCCATTGAGAATCTGAATCGGTAACGTGCCGTCCCCCTGCGGGAGCGAATCAATTCGCCGCTACAACTGCACAACGTCCACCTTCGTGGACTCGGCGGCCCGACCGTGTGCGGCGTTCCACGCACCGGCGCGTCCGCAACCGGTAGATCACCGGATTTTACCGAATCCGCAAAAACAATCGCTGTTTGACGATTGCTGTCATCCTGAGGGAAGGCGCCGCCACGAACGTGCGGAAACGAGAGAAACCCGTGCGCCGACCGAAGGATCTCTTTCGGAAACGCGCGGCTTCTCGCGCCAAAGTCAGACGTAGCCGACAGAATCGTGCGCCCATCAGGCAGATTCTTCGGTCGGCGCACGGGCCCTGGCGCATCCCGCCAGAATCGAAGGTGCGCCTCCCTCAGAGTCAGAATGACACCGTCCGCCGGGGGATCGATACGGTTTTCCGGATTCGGTATTAGCATTAAATTAAATCCACAATCAGCATCATGCATCGTCAGCCGGGAGGCGGGGATTACCACCTCCCGCACTAACGCACTCACGCACTTCAGTACGGATTCTCCTCCGTCGTCGCCGCGCTGGGCTCCACGAACTTCGCGGCGGCCATCGTGGCCACGTGCACGTCCAGCTCTCGCGACTTTACCTTGTCGGAGATCTCGAGCACCACGTCGGCCACGGGGGCCACGCGCTGCTCCTTGACCTTGTGGCGCCGCACGGCCGTCGTCCGTTCCTCCTGCTCGCGGTCGCCCACCACCAGGATGTACGGCACCTTCTGCTTTTCCGCCTGGCGGATGCGGTAGTTAAGCGACTCGTACTGCGCCAGCTCGGCGCGCACGCCCGCCTTGCGCAGCCGCGCCGTGACCTCCTGCGCGTACTCCAGGTGCTTTTCGTCGCTGATGGGCAGGACGACCGCCTGCACCGGCGCCAGCCATACCGGGAACGCCCCCGCGAAGTGTTCGACGATCACGCCCACGAAGCGCTCCAGGCTGCCGAAGATGGCGCGGTGGATGACGATGGGCGTCTGTCGCGTGCCGTCCTGCGCCATGTACTCCAGCTCGAACCGCTGCGGCAGCTGAAAGTCCAGCTGGATCGTCCCGCACTGCCACTTGCGGCCCAGGCTGTCCTGGATGCTGATGTCGATCTTGGGCCCGTAGAACGCCCCATCGCCCTCATCCACCCAGTACTCGCGCCCCGCCGCCTCCATCGCCTCCTTCAGCGCCAGCTCCGCCGCGTTCCACTGCTCGATCTCGCCCATGAACTTTTCGGGGCGCGTGCTCAGCTTCATCGAATACTGCAGGCCGAACACCGAATAGAAACGATCGACCAGCTCCAGCAGCTGCCGGATCTCGTCCTGCACCTGCTCCGGCGCCAGGAAGATGTGCGCGTCGTCCTGCACAAAGCTGCGCGTGCGCATAAGCCCGTGCAGCGCGCCCGTAACCTCGTTGCGGTGCAGCACCTGGCTCTCCGCCACGCGCAGCGGCAGCTCGCGGTAGCTGTGCGCCGACGTCTTGTAGTAGAGCATCGTGTCGGGGCAGTTCATCGGCTTGATGGCCCAGTCGGGGTCACCCTCCTGGTCGCGCACGATGAACATGTCCTCGTGGTAGTTCTCCCAGTGCCCGGACTGGTGGAACAGCTCCGGCTTGTACAGCACGGGGTTCAGGATCTCCACGTAGCCGTACTCCGGCTGCAGCTCGCGCCAGAACCGCCCCAGCTCGTTGCGGATGATGAGCCCCTTGGGATGCCACAGCGCCGACGCCGCCCACGGGTGAAAGCTGAACAGGTCCAGGGCTGCCCCCAGCACCCGGTGGTCGCGCGCCTTTGCTTCCTCGACGAACGCCAGGTAGTTCTTGAGCGCGTCCTTGCTGTCCCACGCCGTACCGCTTACCCGCTGCAGCGACGGGTTCTGCTCGCCCCGCCAGTGCGCGGGGGAGGCCGCCAGCAGCTTTACGTAGTGGCAGAACCCCGTGTCGGGCACGTGCGGCCCCGCGCACAGGTCCACAAAGTCGCCGTTGCGGTAGAACGTCACCGTCTGGTCCACCAGCTTTTCCAGGATGTCGAGCTTGTACTGCTCGCCCTTGTCCCGAAAGTACTCCACCGCTTCCGCGTGGGGGACGACGGCCACCTCGAACGGCTGCTTGGCCTTGGCCACCTGCCCCATCCCCTCCTGCACCGCCTTGATCTCTTCCGGCGTGAGCGGCGCGTCCAGCCGCACGTCGTAAAAGAAGCCGTGCTCCGTGGCCGGCCCAATGGCGAAGCGCGCCCCGGGGCGAACCTGGCGCAGCGCCGTGGCCATCACGTGCGCGGCGCTGTGGCGGATGCGGCGCAGCTTTTCGTCCGCCGGCAGCGCGCGAAACTCCTCGGGCTGCACGGGCGACCACTCCCGCTCCTGCAGCCAGCGATCCCAGTCCTTCATCGTCCTGTCTCCGGTCTTTTATCAGTGAGCCGGCCCGCTCCCGGGCGGCGTGTCGTATCGTCGGTCGTGATCGAAAACGTGAGAGTAACGGCCAGCACCGCCCCGCGCCACCAGCCCACCATACGAAAAAGCCGCCCTGTACAGGGCGGCTTTGGACGTACGGCGGATGTGGATGCTCACCCTGCCGCTCGGGCGAGCTCCGCCGGGACGGTGCCGGTAGTGGTCGTGGTGGTGCCCAGCTGCTGCTGCAGCAGGCGGACGTAACGGTCCGCGATGGCGGGCCACGAAAAGTGGCGCGCCGTATACGACGCCGCGCTACGCGACGCCTCCATCACCATCTCCCGGTTTCCACGATAGCGCATTACCCGCTCCACGAACGCGTCCGCATCTTCACTGGGTACAAGATGGCCGTTCTGGCCCTCGCGCACAACGTCGCTGATCCCTTCCAGGTCGGCGGCCAGCACGGGCATGCCGCACATCCCCGCCTCCAGCATCACCACGCCGAAGCCTTCGATGTCGCCCTTGACGTGGATGTTGGGCATCACGAACAGGTCGGCGCCACGGTACAGGCGGCCCAGCATTTCCTCGGCCACCTTGCCCAGCATCCGCACCCGGCCGTGCAGCCCGTGGCGGTCGATGGCTTCCTGAATGCGCGGCGTCATCGGCCCCTCGCCCGTGATCAGGTAGATCACGTCTTCCGGCAGCCGCGGCATCACCCGGTCGGTGAACCAGGCGAACCCCTTGCGCTCCTGGTGCCGCCCCACGCTCACCAGGATCAGCGCGTCGTCCGGGATGGTCTCCGTCGACTCGCCGATGGCGCGCAGCAGCTCCAGGCGGGCGGCGCGGCGGTCGCGGGGGGCGTTGAACAGGCCAGCGTCCACGCCGCAGGGCACCACGTGCATCCGCGACGGGGGCAGCCCGCGCTGCAGGCACTCCTGCGCCGTGGCACGGCTGATGGGGAACACCGCGTCCAGCGAACGCAGCACCCGCCGCACGTACCACTGGTAGCCGATCGTCGGCAGCGTGACGTCGCGCCCCACCGGCACCGCGGCGACGATGGCGCCGGCCTTGTGGATGGCGCTGATCATCGTCGGCGTGAGCGACGCCGTCACCATGGACGAGTGCAGCACCACGTCGATCTTCTCGCGCTTCACGATGCGCGGGATCTGCCACAGCAGGCGCGCCATGTACCCGGGCATGCGGTACGGCGTGCTCTTCCACGACGTCTCCAGCAGCAGCGAATGCATCTCCACGGCCGGATGCTCCGCCAGCGCGGCAAACTGCCCCTGCGCCAGGCGCTGCATTCCGCCCACGTTGCTGAGCGGATCGCCGGGAAGCGGGAACGAGTGGGAGACGTAGAGAATACGCAACAGCGGCTGCTCCGGAGGGGGCTCCGACCCGGGGTAACTGGTTGGAAGCCCTAAGTATACACCCTTCGGCGCAAAGGTGTCCAGCTTTTCGTGCAACGGCGCCGCCCCACACCCCCTTACGCGTGGTTCCCCGCGAGAGATTCGGATGCCGCCCACCCATCGAAGCCGCGCGGCAATCCGTCCATCGCTTCCCGAGACTGGAGAAGGTGTGGCCAACCTGCCCGCGATCAGTCATCCTGAGGGAGGCGCCGCTCCGCAACCTGCTCTCACGCAAAGGCTTGGCGCCGACCGAAGGACCTTGCCTGCAGAACCAGGAGCCTTGAACGGCTCACGAGGGCTGGCCCCGTCGCGACCCGACAAAGATCCTTCGGTCGCGCGCAAACTCCGTGGTTGCGGAAGGTGCGGGGGTGCGCTCCCTCAGGATGACACCGTACGTCCGGTGAGAGCAGGTGAGGGTTGGCAACACCCTCTCAGGCTCGGCCGCAGGAGGGCAACTCGTCGCGGGCGGGCAACGACATCCTCACGCGGATGGCGCCGGCTCCACCTCCACGGCGTTGTCGTAGAAGGTTGCGCCGGCACCCATGTCCGTTACGCGCTGCGAGGTGGTGTCGTTCACCGTCCGCCCGTCCTCGGAGCGCATGGCCCAGCGCACGCCGTAGCTCACCGCCACCCCCGGCCGCACGTCTTCCGTCACCACCGCGCGGCCAAAGAAGTGGCCGCGGTCGTTCCAGCAGCGCACCCGGTCGTCGGCCTGGATGCCGCGCACGGCGGCCTCGTTGGGGTGCAGCAGGACGGTGGTGTCACCCGCCGCATCGGAGAGGCGGGGCACGTTCACGAAGGTGCTGTTCATGAACGGATGCTCCGGCGGCGACAGCATCATCAGCGGAAAGCGCGCGGCGTGCGCCGGGTCGGCATCCGCGCTCTCCGCCGGCGGGATGTACGTGGGCAGCGTGTCCAGCCCCAGCGCCTCCAGCTCCGGCGCCACGATCTGGATCTTTCCCGTGGGCGTGTTGGGGTGCGGATCGGCGTAGGGACGGAACTCGTCCGGCACGTTCAGCCGAACCCATCCGTCCTCCACCAGCCGCTCGAAGCTGACCCCTTCCAGCCACGGGTGCGACGATTCCAGCGACTGCCGGATGAGCGTCACGTCGTCGTCCTGGAACGCCGGATCGTCCAGCCCCATCCGCGCCGCCAGCCGCCGGAAGATCTCGGTATTGGGCAGCGACTCGCCCACGGGCGCGATGGAGGGTCGGTTGAGGGTAAGGTACACGTGCCCGTACGCCGTGTGGACGTCCCAGTGCTCCAGCTGCGTGGTCGCGGGAAGCACCCAGTCGGCGTAGCGCGCGGTGTCGGTGAGAAAGTGCTCCATGACGACGGTGAACAGGTCGTCGCGCAGCAGCCCCTGCCGCACCTGCCCCAGGTCGGGCGCCACGGCCGCGGGATTGGAGTTGTAGACCACGAACGCCTGCACCGGCGGCCCGCCCACGCCCGCGTCAGGCCGGGTGAGCGCCTCGCCCAGGCGGATCATGTTGATGGTGCGCGTGCCGGGCGGAATCCACTCTGGCTTCTGCAGCGCGTTGCCGTTGAGCTTGAAGGCGCCGCTGGTGGAAAGCGTGGCCCCGCCGCCCAGTTCCCGCCACGCACCGGTGACCGCGGGGAGGATGCAGACGGTCCGCACCGCCATCCCGCCGCCGTGGTGCCGCTGCAGCCCGTAGTTGAGCCGGATAAAGCTGGGGTGCGCCGTCGCGTACTCCCGCGCCAGCAGTTCGATGCGCTCCGCGGGCAGCCCGACGACCTCCGCGGTGCGCGCCGGCGTCCATTCCGCCGCGCGCTCGCGCAGCGCCTCCCAGCCCACGGTGTGTTCGCGCAGGTAGTCCGCGTCCTGCAGCCCGTCGCGGAAGATCACGTGCATCATCCCCAGCGCCAGCGCGGCGTCGGTGCCGGGGCGGATGGCCAGGTGCTCGTCGCACTGCGCGGCCGTGCGCGTGCGGATGGGGTCGATGGCGATGATGCGGGCGCCCCGCTCCCGCGCGCGACGCAGCGCCGGCCACAGGTGCGGGTTGCTGGTGAGGGTGTTGGTGCCCCACAGCAGGATGAAGCGCGCGTGCTCGGCCTCCACCGGCGTGGGCCCCATCCGGTCGCCGTACGTCACCCCCCACCCCACGCTCCCCGCGGTCGCGCAGATGGTGCGGTCCAGCAGGCTGGCGCCGATGCGGTGAAAGAAGCGCCGGTCCATGGACTCGTTCTGCACCTTGCCCAGCGTGCCGGAATACGAGTAGGGAAGGATGGCCTGAGGGCCGTGCGGCCCGTTGCGCACCTCGTTCAGCCGCCGCGCGATGTCGTCCAGCGCCTCGTCCCAGGTGGCCGGCTCGAAGCGCCCTTCGCCCTTGGCGCCCACGCGGCGCAGCGGGACGGTGAGCCGGTCGGCGTGGTAGGTGCGCTCCACGTAGCGGTTCACCTTGGTGCACAGGAACCCCTGCGTCACCGGGTGGTCCGGGTCGCCCTGCACGCGCACCGCGCGGCCGTCGCGCACGTGCACCAGCATGGCGCACGTGTCCGGGCAGTCGTGCGGACACGCCCCGCGCACGATGCCCGTCTGGATTAGGGGAAGGGAGCCAATCTGGATCATTGATCCTCCAGTCGTTTCACCCAGTAACCCCAATCCCGGCTCGAGTGGCTGGCGGCGATGATATGCACGTGATCCTGTTTGACGAGGTAGATGATGGAGTACGGAAATCCCTGAAGCCGCCTGCGCCGCGCGTTCCTAAGCGTCAGGCTGCCACGTTCGGGATATTCCTTTATCTCCTGCAGAATTCGGCGAATTTCAGCTTCAAAGCGCCGGGGTGTGGTGGAGGATGTCGCCTCGTAGTGGGTAATCGCGTCATGGACTTCCTCCACCACCTCGTCACGAAATCTTGCGGGCAGCACGGCGAACTCTCAGCTTTTCGAAGAATTCATCCTCAGAAAGTGTTTTTGCCGTTCCCGCTTCGATCTCGTCGATCCGGCGGTTCATCTCCGCTTCCCATGCCGGATCGAACCGGCGGTCGCCCGTCAGGCTCGCGATGAGCCGATCGACGAGTTCCGCCCGCTCATCCGCCGGAATCTGCATTGCGGCCGACGCAAGCTCGTCGGTGAACTCCGGATTCGCCAGCACCTCATCCGCCGGCACTGCCTTCGTGCGCCCGGACTTGATGTCCGCCATGCTGCGGCGTGCGCGTTCGAGGACGGCGGAATCGATGTCGTCGTGGAACATGCTGCCCTCCACCCGCTCCATCAGCGCAAAACGATCTTCGGGCGAGAGATCCATCACGGCGGCGGTCAGTTCGTCGATGCTCATGGGCTTCCGTTCTCCGGGCATGTGAGGGTCTCCTGAAGATAACGGAACCAGCAGTGGACAGTACAGACACCAATAGGGACGCGCGTATTGTGCCAGCCCCGCGCACATAAGCGCAAGGCTGAAGGGGACTTTTGCTCGTCTGTGACTCGAAGAGGGCGTGTCGGAAATGGCTTGGACAGCAAGCACCGTTGATTCATTCACCCTGCGTAAAGAAACGGCGGCGGCGAGACTCGCGGACGGGAGCGCGCTGAATGCGCCAGCCGCACACCTGTCCACATGCCGATTGTGACGGTGAGGAGGGAGCTGCTGCGGCATACGCCAGCGCGACGACGCCGCCGAGCACTAATCGTTGTGGCGCTTACGCATCACCACGAACTGTTCATGTGGTGCGGCAGCGTGGATAGCGAGAGGCGAAGCGCACCGGGTTCGACCTTCACCCTCCGATCAGTGATCTCGTATCCATCGCTCGCACCCTCGGTCAGTAGAACTCCGACACCGACCTGTGCCAGTAGTCTGGATCGCGGCTGTGGTGCTGGACGGCAACAACGTAGATCCCCTCAAGGGTGGGATAATACACAACCGCGTAGGGAAAGCGACTCAGGATGAAGCGCCTCGTGCCGAGCTCGTACGGCGCGCCGCTCTGCGGATTTTCTCGGATTCGCCGCAGCGCGTGGCGCAGTTCGGCGGCCAGTCGCGCAGGTATCGTTTCGTTCTCTTTCCGGTAGAAAGCTTTGGCGTCGCGAATGTCAGCGCGTGCAAGCGCGGAGTAGCGAACCCTCACGAATCCGCTTCCAGTTCCGCAAGCACCTCCTCCTCATCAAACCACTCGACGTCGCCCGCGTGGATCAACTCCATGCGCCGCCGCACCTCCGCACGCCACGCGGCGTCAGTCTCCCGGTTGGCGGCGTGCGCCGCGTGCAAACGGGCAATCAACTCCTCTCGTTGGTCCAGTGGCAGTTCCAGGGCGGCGGCTTCGATTTCGTCGATGCTCATGGGTTTCCGTTCTCCGGGCATGTGGGTTCTCCTGAAGATAACGGAACAGACAGTGGACGGTACAGACACCAATGGGGCCGCGCTCATTGTGCCAGCCGCGTGCACGTAAGCGCAAGCCCGGACGGGTTTTCTGCGCGCCTGTGACTCAAAGGGAACGTCGCGGACGCCGGCCCAGCCAGACAGCGCCGCGATTCATTCACCCGCGGCGGCTTCGGGCGGGGGCGAGCCTCGCGGACGGGAGCGCGCTCAATGCGCCAGCCGCGCGCCGGACCACATGCCGGTGACGACGGCGAGGAGGGCGACCAGGAAGCTGGCCCCTGCGTACGCCAGGGCAACGGCGTAGGCGCGGGACTGCAGCAGGCTCACCGTCTCGTAGCCAAAGGTGCTGAAGGTGGTCAGGCCGCCGCAGAAGCCGACGGCCAGCAGCGCGCGCAGGTGGTGCGGATCGTCGCGCGGAACCAGCGCGACGATCAGGCCCAGCAGCAGCGCGCCCGCGACGTTTACCGCGAACGTGTGCCACGGAAAGGCGCCCGGCCGCGCGGGGCCCAGCGCCTGCCCGGCTCCGTAGCGCAGCACCGAGCCCACCGCGCCGCCCAGGGCCACGTAGAGCCAGGGCACCTCAGTGCACCGGCGCGCGGTCGTTGGAACGGTCGTAGTCGATCAGCACCCAGTCCGGATCCAGCACCGCTTCCATCGGCTGCGAGACGGTGACGATCTCCACCGTCTGGCGGCGGTCGCGCGACTCCAGCGTGTGCGTGGTGCCGCCCACGCGCAGCACCACGGGCATCCACGCCTCGCCCGTACGCACCACCTCCACGCGCGTACGCCAGCGGCCGTGCGCAAGCCGCGTGGTCGCGCTCGCGATGGAGTAGTCCAGCTTGTCCGTGCGCTCGATCCACTGGGCAAAGAACCAGTCCAGGTCGCGCCCGCTCACGTCCTCGGCCACGCGCTGAAAGTCGGCGCCGGTTACGTGCTGCAGCCGGTGGCGCTGGTAGAAGGTGCGCAGGATCTCACGGAAGGTGTCCTGCCCCACCAGCTCGCGCAGCATGCGAAAGACGGCGGAGGCCTTGGTGTACGTCATCGCGCTGTAGATGCGCGGCGACGAGAAGTTTGCGCCCGGCTGGCCCACGACCTCGGCCGAATCTGCCCGCTCCAGCCGCTCCAGCCCCTGCATGGTTCCCCGCCAGACGGCGGTGTCGCCCTTCATCTCCCGGTACCAGCTGCTCATGAACGAGGTGAATCCCTCGTCCATCCACCCCTCGCGCCACTCGTTGTTGCCCAGGATGCCGTGCAGGTACTGGTGCGTGGTTTCGTGCACGATCAGCCCCTCGCTGGCGGAGCCGTTCATGATCAGCATGGGGAACTCCGTTCCGCCGCCCTCCAGCCGGTGCACGTTGGTCAGCTGCGGCCAGGGGTACGGACCGAACATGGTTTCCAGCCAGGTGAGCGCATCCCAGGTGCGGCGGATGGCGGCCTGCTCGTCCCAGGCCGTGTCGCCGGGAAGGTACAGGACGTGGATGCCGGGCGCGGAGTGGGCGCCGGTGGCCTCGTCGATGATGGTGCGGATGACGAAGTCGTGGATGTACCGCGGGTCGGCGCTCCAGGCGAAGTGGTGCACGCTGTCCGCGAAAAAGCGGACGCGCTTGCGCCCCTGCCCCGCCTCCCCGTCGAGGAAGCCGAGCGCGTCCGCGGCGGGCGGAGGCGGATAGCCGGTACCCAGCACCTTTTCGGTGTAGCCGGGGTCGCCCTCCACCGCCACGCCCGTGCTGCCGATCACCTGGTCGGCGGCCACGTCAAGCGTCACGTCGTAGCGGGCGAACTCGCCGTAGAACTCGCCCTGCGGCAGCAGCGGCTGCACCGCCCACCCCGTGCGGTCGTACACGGCGATGCGTGGATACCACTGCGCAAAGTCGAAGTGGCGGCCGGCGCGGCCCTGGCGGCGCGGCAGCGTGGAAAGCCGCGCGTCCCAGTCCATCACCACCTCCACCGACGCGCCGGGCGCCAGCGGGCGCGGCAGCGCGAGCGCGGCCACGGTGCTGTCCGGCGCGCCGGGGTACGCCGGGCGCACGGCCGCGCCGTCGACGGTGACGCGGGTGAACCGCTCAAAGGCGTGCTCGTCAGGACCCAGGTTGGTAAAGCGGCGCTCGCCGTACTCCAGCTCGCGCCGCGCCCAGGCGCTGTTGGGGCGGAACGCGTTCAGGTGCTGTTGGATGTAGAGGGAATCCAGCGCGCGCGACGAGCGGTTGGTGTAGCGCAGCCGGGCGCGGCCGTGCAGCACTTCACTGCCCTCGTCCAGCCGCGCCTCGATGCGATAGTCGACGCCCTGCTGAAAGTAGGCGGCATCCTGCGCGCCCAGCGGCGGCGCCGCCAGCAGCGCCGCGGAAAATACGATTCGGAGCATCCGCACGGGTCCTCACGTGGATCGGGGTGAAGTCCGAGCCAACATGCAGGAGCCGTGCGTGGGGTGCAACGGGACGTGCGAATGCGCCCGCGGAAGGCGGACGGCCAGGGAGGCGATTTCGACAGACATTCGGTGCGAGTCCGCCTCCAGGAGCGAATGAATTCGCCGCTGGAAAGGCGCTAAGTCCGCCTGCGCGGACTGCAGCCGCGAGATCCGCGCGCCGAACGGATCACGAGGATTCGGACGGCGACTTCTCAGTGGCGCGCTGAATTGGGAGCAGGACACGGTTAGACGCGGCGCTCCTGTGAAATGACACTTCGTAGTGTGTCGAAGGCTCGAACCGTCCCGAACGAGCAGGTGAAGCCCCGTTCCGCGAGCGCAAGCCAGCGGAGACGGGGCTTATGGTTTTTCCAACCGCGGGTTCACCCGCCCGACGCGGAGGCTGGCCTTCTACTTTCGAGGATCCAGGCTCTGCGTGCCCTGGCCGGGCGCAAAGCCGCCGCGGTTGTAGCCGGCGTACCCGCGCTCGTCGGGGCGGCCGCGGATGTCGGGGCGCGTGAGCTCGCCGTCGCGGCCGCCGCGCGGCGCGTTGCCGTAGCCGCGGTCGTAGCCGCCGCGGCCGCGCAGGCCGGGACTTTCGCTGTTGTACTGGCGCAGGTAGCGCGTGTCGTGGTGCACGCCGCCGTTCTCCACGTGCCGGTATACGGCGTCGTAGCCGCCCCGGGTGACCTCGGCGCTGCGGCCGTGGTGCAGCTCACCGCGAAAGTACGGGTGGTGGTACATGCCCTGGCGGTCGTACTCGCCGGGTCCCTCGTCGTAGATGCCGTCGAACCCGCCGTACCCCTGCAGGTCGTTCTCACGCACCTGGCGGTGAAAGCCGTAGGCGCCGTGCCCGGGCTGGCGCTGCATGCGCATGCCGTGGTACTCGCCGTCCGCCCAGTTGGGGTCCTGCGGGTGCGGGCGGCCCCACTCGGGGGCCATGGGATACCCGCGCCGAAAGGGATCGTCGTAGCGCCGCATGGTTTTTTTCCTCCCCTGTTGTACGTCGCGTCCTTATCTTGCCGTCCCGCACGGCAAGAAGCTTTCCCATTCACCCGACGAGGGAGCGGCGATGCGGACGTTGACCCAGAAGGCGGCGATGGTGTTCGGCGTGGTGTTTCTGCTGGTGGGGCTGCTGGGGTTCTTTCTCCCCGGCGGCACGGGGATGGAGTCGCACCCCGACCAGGCACCCAGGCTGCTGGGCCTGTTTCCCGTGAACCTGCTGCACAACCTGGTGCACCTGGCGTTTGGCGCGTGGGGGCTGGCGGCCTCGCGCAGCTACGGCGGATCGCGCGGATACCATCGCACCGGCGCCATCATCTACCTGGTGCTGGTGGTGCTGGCGTTCATCGATCCCACCACCTTTGGCCTGGTGCCCATCGGCGGCAACGACATCTGGCTGCACGCGGTGCTGGCCATCGGCCTGGGCTACTTCGGCTTCGTCCACCGCGAGGCGGGGGTGCCGGCCAACTCCTGACCGGTCGGATTCCATCGACCATCGATCCATCGCGCCCCGGCATCTTCAGCGGATGCCGGGGCGCGGCGTTTTTGCGGGGTCCGGGGACGGTGGATAGATTGCGTGCGCTGGCGATTTCCATCCACCGAAGCCGATCCCGCATCCGCCGATGCCGCAGCCCGTCATCACCATCGACGCGTTCACCGACCGCCCGTTCGCCGGCAACCCGGCCGCCGTCTGCATCCTTCCCGCCCCCGCGGACGAGGGGTGGATGCGCAACGTGGCGGCGGAGATGAACCTGTCGGAGACGGCGTTTCTGCATCCGCACGCGGACGGGTGGAGCCTGCGCTGGCTTACGCCCGCGGTGGAGGTGGACCTGTGCGGGCACGCCACGCTGGCCAGCGCGCACGTGCTGTGGGAGGACGGCCACCTGCCGCCGGACGCGGAGGCGCGCTTCCACACGCGCAGCGGCCTGCTCACGTGCCGGCGCCAGGGCGAGTGGATCGTGATGGACTTTCCCGCCAAACCGGAGCGCGAGGCCGATGCGCCGGAGGGGCTGGAGCGCGCGCTGGGCGTGACGCCGAAGTACGTGGGCCGCAGCCACTTTGACCTGCTGGTGGAGGTGGATTCGGAGGATGCGGTCCGCGCGCTGCAGCCGGACCTGGGCCTGCTGGCGACGGTGAACGTGCGTGGGGTGATCGTCACGGCGCGGTCGACGGGGGCAAGGTACGACTTTGTCTCGCGCTTTTTCGCGCCGCGCGCGGGGGTGGGCGAAGATCCCGTGACGGGCTCCGCGCACTGCGTGCTGGCGCCGTTCTGGGCCGCGCGGCTGGGGAAGGATGAGATGACGGCGTTCCAGGCCTCGCGCCGCGGGGGCGTGGTGCGCGTGCGCGCCGCCGGCGACCGCGTGGAGCTTGCCGGCCAGGCCGTAACCGTGGTGCGCGGCGAGCTGGCGCACTGAACGCGTGGAGAATCTGATCGATGCCGATGCCTGATGCCCACGGAGTGCCGCGCGACGTCACCGTGGACGGCAAGACGCGCGACGTGATCGTACCGCCGGGCCGCTTCGAGACGATGGAGACCGGCGGACGCCTGCGCGTTTCCAGCGGCGCGCCGTGGGAATCCATCGTGGGCTACTCGCGCGCGGTGCGGGTGGGGCCGCACGTGTACGTAGCGGGGACGACGGCGACGGACGAGAACGGGGAAGTCGTAGGCCCGGGTGATCCGTACGCGCAGACGATGCACGTCCTGCGCAAGGTGCAGGGCGCGCTGATGCTGGCCGGCGCGACGATGGAGGACGTGGTGCGCACGCGGATGTACGTTACCGACATCGCGCGTTGGGAAGAGATTGGCCGCGCGCACGGCGAGTTCTTTCGCGACGCGCGCCCCGCCGCCACGATGGTGGAGGTCAAGGCGCTTATCGACCCCGCCATGCTGGTAGAGATCGAAGTGGAAGCGTACGTGGCCCGATGAGGGAAACGCGGCGCACCCAGGGGTGAATCAGCCACTCTCGCACGCTGAACCGGCGCGGAAGTCCTCAGAAGAGGACAGGGCAGGATGCCGCGGGCTGGATCGACTCGCGGATGGTGCCGGATCAGGCTCCTGGCACCTGCGACAGTAGCAGCGGCGCATGCCCCGACGCGGGGTTGTGCGCCGTCGTTTTTTCCGGAAGTTGAAACGCAGCATCGGCTTACGATTCTCCAGTCGTGGAGCCGGATACAACGCTCTAGCGTGTGCGTCCACCGCGCACTATCATGGGCCCCGAACCAATCCCATTCACACTGTGAACGCAACACCCGCCTCACCCCGCGCTCCGGGGCTGGACGAACGCGTTCCTGATTTCCGGCTGGGTCCGCGGGGAGGCGGACCGGACACACGGCGGGAAGTGCCCCCAAGGAGCGCATCAAGAGCAGGACCTTGCAGTCCATCACTCCCGGCTGCCGTAACCGGCCCGGGACCTCAACGGAAACGGCAAACCCGCTGAAAGGCGGGGACGCAAAGCTACGAGGCTAACGCAAGGCCGGGCCTTGCCATGCCAGTCGAGCCGCCGACTGAGCCAAATCCCCGAATGATCCCTCACCACTTTCGTTCGCGCGCCGTGCGAGGCGCCCTGTTGGTGCTGGCCGCCGCCGCCGTAGCCGCGCCGCAGAGCGCCCACGCGCAGCGCCGCCTGCTGGGCCGCCCCGTGGCCGCCGCCTCGTCGGGCCTGGTTGCCTCCCGCTCCGTCGAAGCGCGCGGATCCACGTCGCTGCTTCCGGTGCCGGTCGAAGGCGTTACCCGCGCGCAGCTGCGCGACACGTACAACCAGTCCCGCAGTGAAGGCCGCACGCACCACGCCATCGACATCCACGCCCCGCGCGGCACGCCGGTCATCGCCGTGGCCGACGGCGTCGTCCGCAAGCTGCACAACGGCGCACGGGGCGGCCTGGCCGTCTACCTGATGGACGACGACGGCACCACGCGCTACTACTACGCCCACCTGGACGGCTACGCCCAGGGGCTGTACGAGGGCCAGCGCGTGCAGCGCGGCGAGATCATCGGCTACGTGGGCGACACGGGCAACGCCCAGCCGGGCGACTACCACCTGCATTTTTCGGTGGCGATCCTGGACAGCCCCAGCCGCTGGTGGGAGGGCGAGAACCTGAACCCCTACGACCTGCTGGCCGGCCGCTGATCCTTGGCCTGGTCCACGCAATCCGCCGCCCCGCCCGACACGTTTCGGGCGGGGCGGCTTGCGTTACGGGGTGTCTGCCGAACCCAAAGTGTTGACTTCCTGAGGCTGAGAGGGGTGTCGCCAAACCGCACCTGCTCTTACCGGTAGCACACTGTCATCCTGAGGGAGCGCACGCCCGAACTTTAATAACCACAAAAGCTTGCGCGCGACCGAAGGATCTTTGTCGGGTCGCGCGAGGGCCAGCCCTCGGAGCTGTTCAAGTTCCTCGGCCAGGCAGGCAAGGTCCTTCGGTCGGCGCCAAACTCCATCGTACAACCAGGTCACGCGCGGCGCCTCCCGCAGGAAATCAACGCTCGTCGATGGTTCGGCGACACCCACTCCACTCAAGTTCAGGGGTGACGATTTCAGTCGATGACGATCAGCCTCTTGACCGCGGGTAGCGTGGCCGCAGGTTGAGGGACGTCAGGCCGCTTCCCCCGCCCGTCCGGTGCCGATGCAGATCGAGAACCTGTCCGCGACGCTGTCCGTGCTGTCGGCGATGGTCACGCCGGCGGTGCTCATCCTGGCCAGCAGTTCGCTGATCCTGGCCACCTCCAACCGCCTGACGCGCGCCGTGGACCGCACGCGCACCATCTCCGAGCGCGTGGCCGACCTTGCGGCCGAAGAGGCGGACCGCACGATGCTGGCGGAGGAGCGCTCGCTGCTGTTCGATCAGCTGGGGCGCACCTCGCGGCGCGCAAAGCTGCTCACGCGGGCCATGACGCGGCTGTACATGGCGCTCGCCATCTTTATCGCCACCAGCGTAAGCATCGGGGTGGTGGCGGTGACCGAGGTGGCGTACGCGTGGATCGCGCTGGGGCTGGGGTTCATCGGCGCGATCCTGCTGTTCTGGGCCAGCCTGCTGCTGATCCTGGAGTCCCGCATCTCCCTGACCGCCGTATACGACGAGATGGAGTTCGTGCAGGCGCTCGGCCGCCACTACGCGCCACCCGGCGACCTTGCCGCCCGCGCCGCCCGCCGTCGCCCATGGCGGCGAGAACGATGAGTTGTCCTCGGCGCGTTGAACTCCCATGAGATTCGTTTCGGAGAATCTCATCCTCATGCCGAGGTCGCAAAAGATGGGGGGTACAGAGGGACAGAGAACAGCCAGAGAGACAGAGGACAAACGATCTTCCTCTGCTCCTCTGGCTCTTGTCTGCCCCTCTGTACCCCCGCTTTGCCGGGATTGAAGATACCGTGTGTTCGGCGGAGGACTTCAGAGAAACGCAATTACTCGTTCGCCTGCTCCAGGCCCTGGGGCGAGGTGGCGGAGTGGTCGGCGACGTCGCGGGCGCCGGCCTGGCGGGCGCACGAGGCACAGCAGTAGAAAGTGCCGTTAGCGTCGATGCCGTGGCCGATCACCTTGCATCCGCAGTGCGCGCACACCGGCGCCAGCTTGTGGATGGCGCACTCGAAGCTGTCGAACACGTGCCGGTTGCCGGCCGTGATCACCTCGAACGCCAGGTAGTAGTCGTTCCCGCACACCTCGCACTTCGCCATCGTCCCCTCCCGTGGTAAATCGGCCAACCCCGCGTGGAAGCCGCGGGGTGCCTGCATCCACCGCGCCACCCACGGTGCACGGGCGGCGGCACGCGCGTCCGCCGTCCCGCATCGACTCATCCCGCTACGGCTTTCGCGTCAAGGTGACGGAGGGCTGAGTGCGGCTGGGCATCGTCAGCGTTCGCCCATCCTCCGAGAACCGGAAGACGAACTCGGAAGGAAAGCCCTCCCACTGGAACTCCGTGGGTGAGATCGGCGACGCGATCACCGTCATGTGCTCGCTGTCGATGCGGGCGCGCAGCACGCCGTCCAGCGCCTCGAAGCGCACCTCCATCGCCGGATCCGCCGATGCGTACCCGCCGGCGAACCGCTGCACCGCCGCGCGGTTCAGGGTGATCGGCTCGCGCTCCTCCGTCACGAACGGCCGCCGGCGCATCTGCCCCACACACGACGTGTCCAGCCCCGCAACCGAGCCCTGGCGGATGAAGCGGACCAGGAGCGCATCCACGCACTCACCGCCCACCAGCCCGAAGTAGCTGTGCGCGGCGGAGGGCACCACCACGTGCAGGCTGTTGCGCATCGCGGCGGCCGCCGCTTCGCCGGACGCGGGTGGCGTGACGGGATCCAGCTCGCCCGAAACCAGCACCGTGGGGATGTCGGAAGGTAGGCGCTGGTGGTAGTGCCCAGGGACCGCGTACGTGGGCCAGCCGCGGCACGCCGTCTTCTGCTGCTGGACGCGCCAGTCGGCCAGCAGCGTATGCGCGTCGTCGCGGGCGGCGGCCGCCGCATTCACGAACGGCACGTCTTCGCTGCAGGTGATGGCCAGGTACAGCCCCCACTGCAGGTTTCGCTGCGAGCCCCGCCGGTCCTGCAGCGCGGTCCGCAGCGCGGGGCGGTAGTCGCCCTGGAACGCCCGGTGAACCAGGTACGGAATGCGGCCCGCGGCGCTTACGTCGTACAGCATCCTGCGCAGAAGGTCCACAAAGGTCGCTCGCGTCAGGGTCAGCCGGAGCCGCGCCCCCGTTTCGGGATCGGTGATCTCCGCCGTCGCCGGCGTGGCCGCCAGCCGGTCCGCGACCGCCCGCACCTCGCGCGCAAAGTCCGGGAACGCCGCGGCGCACGCGGCGTCAGCCCGGCAGTCCCGCGCGACGCCGGCGAGCGCCGACTCCATCCCCCGGGCAAAGTGCGCGGGCTGGTAGTAGCCGAACGGCACCACCCCTTCCAGCGTCAGGCTGCGCACGTGCCGCGGATAGGCGCGCGCGTAGACCTGCGCCGCGCGCGTGCCGTACGACGCCCCCCACAGGTCCAGCCGCTCGTACCCCAGCGCCCGCCGCACCGCCTCGATGTCCTGCGCCAGCTCCTGGTAGCCGTAGCGCGTGAGGTCCGCCGTGCGGCCCAGTTCCTCCAGACAGCGGGCCGTCCGCTCCGGCGGCAGGTAGTCGCCCAGGAAAGACTGCGGATCGCCCTCGTCGCGCATCTGGCACTGCAGGGGCGCGGAGCGGCCGGTGCCGCGCTGGTCCACGAACAGCAGATCGCGCTCGTCGCGCAGCACGTCGAACTTCTCCCCCACCCACTCCATCATGGTCGTGGCTCCCTGCCCCGGCCCGCCGCCGAACACCGCGAGCGCCTGCCGCGCCGGGGCCGCCGACCGCGCGGGGAGGATGACGACGTTCAGCGCCAGCATTCTGCCCGGATCGTCGCGGTTCTCCGGCACCTGCACCGTGCCGCAGCGGGCGTCGGCCGCGGTGCCGGGGTGGCAGGGGCCGGGCTGAAAGGCCGGCGCCTGGGCGTGCGCGGGCGCGGCGAGGGCGAGGGCCGCGGCGGCCAAGGTGCGGCGCGCGAGGGAGCGAACGTGCATGGCGTGTCCGGGGGATCGGGTAACGTGCGGTGCCGGCAGGATGAGAACGGCGCGGGGCCGCTCCGGCGCGGGTGACCTTTGGATGGCGCCGGAAAACATACGGTTTACCGTCGCTCTCGGCCGCGACGGATTCTTCGTGGCGCTCCTTGTGGGACGTGCGTGCGGCGCGAATCTTGTTCGCGTGTCGGAACTCCATCGATCCTTTGTCTGGCCAACGCCTCCGCTCTCGACGATGCAGACGTCCGGCCCCACACTCCCGGCAAGCGGCCCCGCCCCCACGCGATCCACCTTCGCGCAGATCCCCCTGGCCTCCGTGGAGTGGGACGGGGAGGGACGCGTGACGCGGTGGAGCCCGGAGGCGGAGGCGCTGTTCGGCTGGCACGCGGACGAGGTGATGGGACGCCGCGCCACCGAGTGGCCGTTCGTGCACCCGGACGACGACGCACAGGTGCGGCGCGTGGCGTCGGACCTGCGCGAGGCGCGCGCGCTGCAAACCTTTTCCGCCAATCGCAACCTGACGCGCGACGGGCGCGTGCTGCACTGCGAGTGGTACAACACGGCGGTGGTCGACGCGCACGGTCGCACGCAGGCGCAGCTGTCGCTGGTGCTGGACGTGACGGAGCGGGTGCGCGCCGAGCGCGCCGCGGACCGCACCCGCCGGCTGCAGTCCGTCACCGAGGCGCTGTCGGAGGCGCTGACCCCCGCGCAGGTGCTGGCCGCGGTGATGGACCACGGCATCGGCGCGCTGGAGGCCGACGCGGGGGTGATGGTGCTGCTTAGCGCGGACGGCGAGCAGCTGGAGCTGGTGGAGCAGCGGGGCTATCCGCCCTCGGCGGCCGGCGGATGGGAGCGCTTTCCGCTCGCCGCCGGCGTCCCCATCGCCGAGGCGGTGCGGCGGGCCGAGATCATCATCGTGGACTCGCCGGAGGAGCGCGACCGCAAGTATCCCCTGCTCAGCGGACAGCAGGTGGTGTATCCCGTCTCCCTTTCCGTCCCCCTGATCGTGGAGGGACGGCGGCTGGGGGCGATGGGGCTGGGCTTTCGCGCCGCGCGCGACTTTCCCGACGACGACCGGGCGCTGATGATGGCGCTGGCCCGGCAGTGCGCGCAGGCCATCCGCCGCGCGCTGCTGTTTGACGCGGAGCGCGCGGCGCGCCGGGCGGCGGAGGAGAGCGAGGAGCAGTTTCGCACCATGGCCGAATCCATCCCCCAGCTGGCGTGGATGGCGGACGCGCAGGGGGCCCTGTTCTGGTACAACCAGCGCTGGTACGACTACACGGGGACGGATTTCGGGACGATGCAGGGGTGGGGATGGCGGACGGTGCACCACCCCGACCACGTGGACCGGGTAACGGAGCGGTACACCGCCGCGGTGCAGGCCGAGGTGCCGTGGGAAGACACCTTTCCCCTGCGCGGCCACGACGGCCGGTACCGCCGCTTTCTTTCGCGCGCGCTCCCGCTGCGCGACGCGGAGGGGCGTGTGGTGCGCTGGTTTGGCACCAACACCGACGTGGAAGAGCAACTGCGGGCCGAGGAGGCGCGCGCGGCGCTGCTGGAAGAGGCGCAGGCCGCACGCGGCGCCGCCGAAGAGGCCAACCGCGCCAAATCCATGTTCCTGGCGACGATGAGCCACGAGATCCGCACCCCCATCAACGCGGTGATCGGGTACGCGGAGCTGCTGGACATGGGGATCCAGGGCGCGCTGAACGAGGGGCAGCGGGGCTACCTGGCCCGCATCCGCGCCAGCAGCCAGCACCTGCTGGGGCTGGTGAACGACGTGCTGGACTTCGCCAAGATCGAGGCGGGGGAGATGGGGTTCACCGCCCGCCGCGTGGAGCTGCGCGCCTCCGCCGCCGAGGCGGTGGGAATGGTGGCGCCGCAGGCCGAGTCGCGCGGTGTGGAACTGCGCGAGGAGCCGTGCCCCCCCGGCGCCGGCTACCTGGCCGACCCCGACCGGGTGCGGCAGATCCTGCTGAACCTGCTGTCCAACGCCATCAAGTTCACCCACCCGGGCGGCACGATCACGGTGCGCTGCGTCCCCAACGGCGAGCCGCCGGGGCAGGCCGCCGGCGCGGGGCCATGGGCGTGCATCGAGGTGCGCGACACGGGGATCGGCATCGCGGCCGAACAGCTGGCGCGCATCTTTGAGCCGTTCACCCAGGTCGACGGCACGCACACGCGCGAGGCGGGCGGCACCGGACTGGGGCTGGCCATCAGCCGCCGCTTCGCCCGGCTGATGGGGGGCGAGCTGACCGCCCGCAGCCAGCCGGGCGAAGGCTCGGCCTTTTTCCTCTGGCTGCCCACCGCGCCGGCGGAGGAGGGGAGCGAAACCGTCGATGGGTCAACGGTGGAGGACCCGTTCTGGCCCGCCGCCGCCGGCGAGGTGCCTGGGCTGCGCGAGGCGGGGCGGCTGCTGGAGGAAAGCCCGGATCGCGTGGTCGAGGTGTGGGTGCGGCGCATTCAGGGCGACCCCGGCGTTCCCGGCGCGCACGCGCTGGACCGGGCGCGCCTGGAGGACCACACGCAAACGCTGGTGCTGGAGATCGGCCGCGCGCTCACCATCCTGGACACCACCGGCGGCGCGCCGCTGATGATGCGCGACGGCGAGAACATCCAGCGCACCCTGGCGCAGCTGCACGGCCTGCAGCGCGCGCGGCTGGGCTTCGCCGGCGACGAGATCCGCCGCGAGTACGCCGTCCTGCTGGAGGAGATGGAGGCCCTGCTGCACGCCCACCTCCCCGCCCGCGCCCCGGCGGATCCGGAGCCGATCGCGGGGATGATCCGGCGAATGATGGGGCGCGTGCTGCGGGTCGCGCTGGAGAGCCATGCGTCGCTGCCGGACGACGAGCGGCGGCGGGACTGTGTGAGGGTGTGAGGGTGTGAGGGTGTGAGGGTGTGAGGGTGTGAGGGTGTGAGGGTGTGAGGGTGTGAGGGTGTGAGGGTGTGAGGGTGTGAGGGTGTGAGGGTGATGGAGTCAGCCGATGCGTCCGCGTCCCGCACCCACGCGTACCCAGGAAGTTGACTTCCTGAGGGAGCGCCACGAGAAACCGTCCGCCACACAACCGCCAGCGCGCGACCGAAGGACCTTCTTTCCGGCGCGGTGGGGCCAGTTCCGTAGATCGACACCAGCCCCACGGTGTTTTCCCGTTGCGGACGCGCAGGTGCCCGGGACGCCGCACGTGCTCGGGCCGCCTGTGTCCGCGAAGGCGGACAGTGTGAGGTTGTTGCCGCGATTTCAATCGCTCTCGTGAGGCCGGCGGAGACGAAGGGGGCACACCGCGACATCTCCACGCGCACCGCACTCTGAACTACCGCGAACCTGCCATTCCGCGAAGGCGGAATTCGTGTAGTTGTTGCAGCGAATTCATTCGCCCTTCGGAGACGGCACGATACCGGATCAGAATCGCCGGTTTCAGGATTGTCCGGCGCGAAGCTTCGGACCGCCACCCGGCTACACGATGATGATCCTGCCGGGATCGAAGCCGGGGACCGCGTCGTCGGGGTAGCCGCGCTGGTTGGCGACGACGCGGGTGCCGCCGATCTCGTAATCCACGCACAGGTGTGTGTGGCCGTGCATCCACACCGCCGCGCGTCCGTCCAGCAGCCATTCCAGGTCGCTGGCGTACGCCGGGGTCGCGGGATGGTCGTGGAACAGTGGATTGACGGATCGCAGGCTGGGCGCGTGGTGGGTGATGACGACCGTAGGGCCGTCAAACGGCGTGTCCAGGCGCTCCACCAGCCAGTTGAGGCTCTTCTGATGCGTCGCCCGCGCATCCATCGGGCGGAAGCGGCGGTACTCCGGATCCACGCGGATCACGCGAAAGTCGTTCATCGCCGCCTGCGCGGCCGCCATCGAATGCTGCCGCTCGCCGAACAGCTCAAAGTCCGTCCACAGGGTGCACCCCAGGAAGCGCACCCCACCGATCACCGCCTCCCGGTTCTCCATCAGGTGCACGCCAGACCCCTCCGCCGCCGCGGACAGCTTGTGGTTCAGGCGCGGGATGGACTGGCCGTAGTACTCGTGGTTCCCCGCCACGTACAGCACCGGCCGGTCCGGGAACCACTCCTTCGCCCGCTCCACGCCCTTCAGCCCCGTGGCGGTGTCACCCGCCAGCACCACCACGTCCGCCTCCGTCTCCGGCGGGTCGTACGGCGCAAACTCCGTGTGCAGGTCGCTCAACAGGTGGATCTTCATGCGGGCGCGGCGGAAGGAATCAGGGTGCAAGGGCCAGCAAGGGCGAATGAATTCGCGGCAACAACTACACGAAGTCCACCTTCGTGGACTGGCGGCTAACTGCCGGGGCCAGGCTCCTGTGCACGCCCGGGCTCATCTTCGTCCGACGGGAGTTCAAGGAGCGGGTAGGACGTTCCATCCGCGTGATGTTGCTCCTGATTCAGAACATAGCCGCGGATGCGCTCCACGTGCGAGGTGGAGAGGCTGAACGCGCCGTACTTGCCCTGCCACCGGAACGCAACGCGCATGCGCTGTCCAAGCATGTGGGAGGATGAGCCCTTTACCTGTTTCACCAGATCCGCCACGGTGATCGTCGTCGGGATGCGGACGAGCAGGTGCACGTGGTCCGCCACCCCTCCGAACGCAATCACCTCCACGCGCATCTGCACGCACTCGGCACGGATGCACCGGTCGACGGCCTCCATCAGGCGCGGCGTGAGGAGCGGCGCCCGATTCCAGGTCGCCCACACGAGATGCAGATAGAGCTGTGTCCACGGTGCAGAGCGCATCGGTAAAACTCCGTCAAAGGTGAACAAAGTGTGCAACGCTCACAACACTATCTGAAAACATTAGTCCCGCCAGTCCGCGAAGGCGGACTTCGTGTAGTTGTTGCAGCGAATTCATTCGCCCTTGCTGAGCCGGCCCAAGATCTCTCTGCTATCGCGCACCTCTACGCCTCACCGCCGTCCCCCGTCACCCCCACCCCCACCCCGGGTTGCCGCCCGGCCCGCGCGCCGGTTATCGTTGCGCGCGCAAATCGAAGAATCACAAGCGGATCGGATTGATGAACGTTCTGAACGTGCAGGATCTCAAGAAGAGCTACGGCACACGCACCGTGTTCAGCGGGGTGTCGTTTGCCGTGGATGAAGGCGAAAAGGTGGGCTTCATCGGCGTGAACGGGTCGGGAAAGTCCACCCTGTTCCGCATCGTCGCCGGCGTGGAAGGGCACGAGGGCGGCACCATGGCCTTCAAGCGCGACATCCGCGTGGGCTACCTGGCCCAGGAGCCCGAGTTCGACCCCGGCGCCACCATCCTTTCCGCCGTCGCCGGCGGCAAGCCCGAGCTGCTGGAAGCGATCGGCGAGTACCACGACGTCGCCGAGCGGCTGGCCGCCGGCGAGGGCGACGTGGACCGGCTGCTGGCGCGGCAGGAGCGGGCCGCCGCGCGCATCGACTCGCTGGGCGGATGGGACTACGAGCACCGCATGGAGGCCATCCTCACCCGCCTGGGCGTCGACCACTGGGAGCGGCCCGTGGAAGGGCTCAGCGGCGGCGAGCGCAAACGGGTGGCGATGGCGCGCGTCCTCCTTCAGGAACCCGAGCTTCTGATGCTGGACGAGCCCACCAACCATCTGGACGCCGACACCGTCGCCTGGCTGGAAGAGCACCTGCAGGGCTACCCCGGCGCGGTGATGCTCATCACCCACGACCGCTACTTTCTGGACCGCGTCGTTTCGCGGATGCTGGAGGTGAGCAGCGGCGAGCTGACCAGCTATCCCGGCGGATATACCGAGTATCTGGAGGCCAAGGCGGAGCGCGAGGAGCGGCTGTCCATCGAAGAAGAGAAGCGCAAGAAGCTGATCGCGCAGGAGCTGGCGTGGGTGCGCCGGCAGCCGTCCGCGCGCACGGGAAAGCAAAAGGCGCGCATCGGCCGGCTGGGCGACCTGGAAAAGGAGCAGCAGGACAAGCGCGCCCCAAACCGCAACACCGTCGAGATCACCGCCAACGAGGCGCCGCGGCTGGGCCGCACCGTGCTGAACCTGCACCACGTCAGCAAAGGCTTCGGCGAGCGGGTGCTCATCCGCGACTTCAGCGGCATGCTGCAGGGCGGCGAGCGCATTGGCATCATCGGGCCCAACGGCGCGGGAAAGACCACGCTGCTGCGCATCATCCTGGGCCAGGAGCCGCCGGATACGGGTGAGGTGGAGACGGGCAAGAACACCCGCATCGCCTACTTTGACCAGAAGCGCGAGGACCTGAACCCCGAGCACAGCGTCTACCAGGCCGCGGCGGATAGCGACTGGGTGATGGTGGGCGGGGAAAAAACGCACCTGCGCAGCTACCTGGAAACCTTCCTGTTTCCCCCGGAACAGCAGCGCCAAGTGGTGCGCTCGCTCAGCGGCGGCGAGCGCAACCGGCTGCTGCTGGCGCGCCTGTTCCTGCAGGACGCCAACCTGCTCATCCTGGACGAGCCCACCAACGACCTGGATCTCGTCACCCTGCAGGTGCTGGAGGCGGTGCTGGCGGAGTGGCAGGGATGCGTGCTGATGGTCACGCACGACCGTTTCTTCCTCGACAAGGTGGCCACGGGTCTGATCGTCTTTGAAGGCAACGGCGTTCTCCATCGCCACGCCGGCAACTACGACCTGTACCGCCGCCTCAAGGAGCAGAAGGAAGCCGAAGCCGCCGCCGCGGCGGCCGAGACCCGCAAGCCCGCTGCCTCCTCCCTCTCCGCCGGCGCGGCAAAGAAGGACGGCGCGCGCAAGCTGAGCTGGAAGGAGCAGAAGGAGCTGGCGGGAATGGAAGCCGCGATCATGCAGGCCGAAGCGCGCAAGGCGGAGCTGGAGGCGCGCCTGGCCGATCCCGCGCTCTACGCCCAGCCCGCCGACGAGGTGGCGCGCGTCACCACCGCCTTTCGCGAAGCCGGCGAAGCGGTGGATGCCCTCTACGCGCGCTGGGCGGAGCTGGAAGAGCTGGCGGGGTGAGGGGTGTGAGGGTGTGAGGGTGTGAGGGTGTGAGGGTGTGAGGGTGTGAGGGTGTGAGGGTGTGAGGGTGTGAGGGTGTGAGGGTGTGAGGGTGTGAGGGTGTGAGGGTGTGAGGGTGTGAGGGTGTGAGGGTGCGGATGAAGGC
>NZ_JBMDXM010000235.1:0-4112 GCF_048594345.1 Longimicrobium sp. | reverse complement strand
GTAGTTGGTGATGGAGACCACCCGGCCGCGGACGCGCGCGCCCACCGGGTACTTCTTCTCCACGTCCTTCCACGGGTACTCCTGAAGCTGCTTCAGGCCCAGCGACAGGCGCTCGCGCTCCCAGTCGATGTCCAGGACCTTCACCTCAAGCTCGTCGCCGATGCCCACCACCTCGGACGGGTGGCCCACACGGCCCCACGACATGTCGGTGATGTGCAGCAGGCCGTCCATGCCGCCCAGGTCGATGAACGCGCCGAAGTCGGTGATGTTCTTGACCACGCCCACGCGCTGCTGACCGACCTCGAGCTCCTTCTTGAGCTTGTCGCGCTTGATCTCGCGGTCGGCCTCGAGGAGCACGCGGCGGCTGACGACGATGTTGCGCCGGCGCTTGTTGAGCTTGATGATCTTGAAGTCGTACTGCTCGCCGATCAGGTCCTCGATGTTGGGGACCCGGCGCAGCGCGATCTGCGAGCCCGGCAGGAACGCGTCCACGCCCATCAGGTCGACGGTCACGCCGCCCTTGATCTTGCGGGTAAGCGTGCCGGTGACCGCGTTGCCGCCCTCGTACGCCACGCGGATCTGCTCCCACACGCGCAGGAAGTCGGCCTTCTTCTTGGACAGGACGACGACGCCGTCCTCGTCCTCCAGGTTCTCCAGGAAAACCTCGACCTCGTCGCCGATCTGCAGCGAGTCGGGATCCTTGAACTCGTCGCGGGTGACCGCGCCTTCGCTCTTGAAGCCCAGGTCAAGGATCACCGCCTTGTCGGTGATGCGCAGCACGCGCGCCTTGACGATCTCACCCTCTTCGATGTTGCTGAGGGTGGGCTCGTACATCGCCAGCAGCCCCTCGTACTCCTCGGAGGTGTACTCGTCCTCGTCAAAGAGGTCGGGGCGAATGCCCAGCGAGCGGGCGCGGTCGGCGATCTGCTCCAGCGTAAGCTCGCTGCCCCAGCTCTTGCGGGGCTGCTCGGCAACGGCGATGCCGCCGTCCTCGCGCGAGAACTGCTCTTCGGTAACGTCTGCCATGTGTGGGGATGCTCTCCTGTAACGCGGCCTTCCGGACGGGCGAGGTGCCGGCGCCGGTTCGGGGTGATGGACGGGTCCGGACGAAAGCCGGGGGAAACAGAACAAGTTACGGAGTTTCTTCGCTCCGGTCAACCCCGCCCCGCTCCCTGGCCAGGGCGACGATGCGCTCCACCTGCTGGCCGAAGGTCAGGCCGGTGGTGTCGATGACCACGGCGTCGTCGGCCTGCCGCAGCGGCGCCGTTTCGCGGCCGCTGTCGATGGCGTCGCGCCCCTGCAGCAGTCCCGCCTCGGCGCGCACCTCCTCCAGCGGCGGATCGCCCACGCCGCGCTCCAGAAGCCGCCGCCGCGCGCGCTCTTCGGCGTCCGCGATCAGGTACGCCTTGAGCTCGGCGTCGGGAAACACCACGGTGCCGATGTCGCGCCCGTCGGCCACCAGGCCGCCGCGGGCCCCGGACTCGCGCAGGGCGTCCATCAGCCACTGGCGCACGGCGGGGACGGCGGCCATCTGGCTTACGTGGGCGTTCACCTGACCTGAGCGGATCTCCACGCTCACGTCCTCGCCGCGGATGGTCATCACGTACCCCCGGTCGGCGGGGCGGCCGTGCACGTCCATGCGGTCCAGCTCGTCGTGCGTCAGGTCTCCCCACCCGTCCGGATGGATGCCGTTGCGCAGCGCGGCCAGCGTGATGGCGCGGTAAAAGGCTCCGGAGTCCAGGTGCCGGTAGCCCAGCCGCGCGGCGACCGCTTTGGCCGTGGAGCTTTTTCCCGACCCCGCCGGCCCGTCCAGCGCGATGATGATCCCGTCCGGCCGCCCGTGTTCCGTCATCTGCCTCGTCACGATGGTGGGTGATCCGTCCTGGTCAGCCGGCCGGGGGGTCCGCGAGGGACGCCTCGGCGGGCGCGGAGGCCGGGTTCTGGAAATGGATGGGGATGGTAACCCAGGCCTTGACGGGCCGTCCATTGACCTTCGCCGGCCGAAAGCGCGCCTGGCGAATCACGGAAATCGCCGCCTCGTCGAACCGGGGGTCCGTCGTCACGTCCACGCGTGGCGACGCCGGGTCGACGGTTCCGTTCTCCATGATCCTGAAGCGGACCACCACCGCCGCCGAAATCACGCCGTCACGCAGCGCACGCGGAAACCGTGCTTCGATCTGTCTCGCCATCCTCTCGCGGTCCAGCACCTCCGGCCGCTCTTCGATCAGCGACACCTCATACGTGCCCTCGTCCGAAGGAGCCGGGCGCTGCCCCGCGGGGAGCGGGCGCTGGAGCTCAAAGGAGAGGGAATGCGTGATCCAGGCCGCCGCGGGCCGGCCGCCCAGTTGCGCGGGCGCAAAGCGCATCAGGGGAACCAGGCCCGTCGCCGGCGCCACGAACGCCGGGTTCGACGACGCCCGCACGGAGACGGACGCGGGATCGACGGTGCTGTCCTCGCGCACCCGAAAGTTCAGGACCACGTAGCCACGCACGGCGCTGTCCCGCTGGGCGGCCGGGTAGTCCGCGCCGATCTGCCACGAGATCTCGCGTTCGTTCACCAGCCACGGCGGCTTGAACCCGCCCTCCTGACTCGCGGCGGGCGGCGCGGTAGCCAGCCACGCGGCGGCGGCCAGCAGCATCAGCGCCGGAACTCGATTCGGACGAAAACGCATCGTGGATCGATTACGAGTGATAGGACAGCTCGGCGCCCGCATCGAGCTGCGTCGCCGCTCCTTCTCCCGGCCTCACCGTATCCGGGACACGCACGGTGGATGACGAGTGTGTCCCGCCGGCACCGATTCCTGCCTCCGCCACTCGACGAGCACGCGTCCGGTCGGGGGAGAGGGCCCCTGCCCTACGCCGCCACCAGCCTCCGCAGCAGATCCCAGAAGCCGGGAAAGCTTACGTCGACAACTTCGGGGTGATCCACCTCGATGGCGTTCCCCGGCTGCGCGCCCAGCACGCCGAAGGCCATGGCGATGCGGTGGTCGTGAAACGCCTGCACGCGCCCCGCCAGCGGCCGGTCCGTGCCGCGGACGACGATGCCGTCCTTCAACTCCTCCGCCTCTACGCCCAGCGTCCGCAGGTTCCCCGCGACGGCGGCGATGCGATCCGTCTCCTTGACCCGCAGCTCGCCCGCGCCGGTAATGCGCGTCTCCCCCTGCGCGCGCGCGGCCAGGACGGCAAGCATGGGGATCTCGTCGATGCCATCCGGCACCTCGTCGGCGCCGACGTCGATCCCGCTCAGCCGTGCGGGGCGGACGACCAGGTCCCCAACGGACTCGCCGCCGGCGATGCGGACGTTCTCCGTCGCGATCCGCGCGCCCATCCGCTCCACCCAGCGAAAGAAGCCGGTGCGCGTGGGATTGAAGCAGACGTTGCGGATGCGCAGCTCGCCCTCATCCGCCAGCAGCGCCAGCGCGATCAGGAACGCGGCGGACGACGGGTCGCCAGGCACCTCCACCTCCAGCGGCGGGAGCGGGCGGCCGCTGGGGCGGAGGGCGATGCGCACGCCGGCGTCCGTATCCTCCGTCTCCACTGTCTCGCCAAGTGCCTCCAGCAGGCGCTCCGTGTGGTCGCGGGAGAGCATCGGCTCCGTGACGGAGACAGGGACGCCCGCGCCCAGGCCGGCCAGCAGCACCGCGCTCTTGATCTGCGCGCTGGCCTTGGGTGAGGTGTAGTCGATGGAGTGCAGCGGCCCGCCAATGACCTCGATCGGCAGGCAGCCGGGGGCGCCGGCCTCGCGGAAGCGCGCGCCCATCCGCGCCAGCGGATCGGTGATGCGCCGCATGGGCCGCCCGCGTAGGGAGTCGTCGCCGGTCAGCGTGGACGCGAAGGCGCGGCTGGCGAGCAGGCCCATCATCAGCCGCGCCGTCGTCCCGCTGTTGCCGCAGTCCAGCCACTCCGCGGGCGCCGTCCACGACCCGATCCCCCGCCCCATGACGACGATCTCCGACCCGTCCGCCGGCAGGTCGGGGACGGCGCAGCCCAGCGCGCGCAGCACGGACGCGGTGCTGCGGCAGTCCGCGCCGGGCAGCAGCCCCCGCAGCCGGCTCTCGCCCGCCGCCACCGCGCTGAACATGAGCGCACGATGCGTAAGGGATTTGTCGCCG
>NZ_JBMDXM010000234.1:0-7222 GCF_048594345.1 Longimicrobium sp. | reverse complement strand
ACGGGCGTGGGGCAGGGTTCGAGGCGCTTCGGATAGAGATCCTTCGGTCGGCGCACGGGGTGCCGTGTATCGCTGACGGTTCGGGGCGGCGCCTCTCTCAGGATGACAGTGGAGGCGGACGGGGGCTCTGAGGCTGAGAGGGTGTTGCCAAACCTCCCCCCTACAGCCCCTTCTCCAGCCGGCCGCACACTGTCATCCTGAGGGAGCGCACGCCCCTAACTTTCATAGCCACACAAGCTTGCGCGCGACCGAAGGATCTCCGTCGGGGCGCGCCGGGCCCAGCCGTACGAGCCGTTCCACTCCCTCTGTTGCCAAACCTCACCTGCCCAACGGGCGTGAGGCAGGGTTCGAGGCGCTTCGGATAGAGATCCTTCGGTCGGCGCACGGGGTGCCGTGTGTCGCCAACGGTTCAGGGCGGCGCCTCTCTCAGGATGACAGGTGGAGGCGGACGGGGGCTCTGAGGCTGAGAGGGTGTTGCCAAACCTCGCCTGCTCCCGCCGGCGTTCAGCCGGCGCCAACCCTTCGCGTGAACGCAGTTTGCGGAGCGATGCCTCCTCCGAGCAGTCGACGCTAAGGGACGGTTGGGCAACACGCTCCCAGGTGTGCAAACGTGGGCGTAGATCTTGATGAGCCCTCACGGCTCATGAACCGCGGGGTGCGCGCCGATCGGGACCGGCGGCGCATCCCGCCGCTTGCATCCGTCGTTCAAGGGCAGTCCGTATGGCACACCCCGCTCCTCCGGCCGCATCCGAGCCGCTGACCCACCGGCAGGTGCTGGTGATCTTCAGCGGACTGCTGCTGGCCATGCTGCTGGCCGCGCTGGACAGCACCATCGTCGCCACCGCGCTGCCCACCATCGTGGGCGAGCTGGGCGGGCTGGAGCGGCTGGCGTGGGTGGTGACGGCCTACCTGGTCGCGCAGACCATCGTCACCCCGCTGTACGGCAAGCTGGGCGACCTGTACGGGCGCAAGGTGGTGCTGCAGGGCGGCATCGTCCTTTTCCTCGTCGGTTCCGTGCTGTGCGGGATGAGCGCGACGATGGGGCAGCTGATCCTGTTCCGCTTCATCCAGGGCCTGGGCGGTGGCGGGCTGATGGTCACCACGATGGCCGTGGTGGGCGACGTGGTGCCGCCGCGGGAGCGCGGGCGCTACCAGGGGATCTTTGGCGCCGTGTTCGGCGTGTCGAGCATCGCGGGGCCGCTGCTGGGCGGGTACTTTACCACGCACTGGTCGTGGCGGTGGATCTTCTACATCAACCTGCCGCTGGGCCTGGTGGCCATGGCGGTGATCGCCGCGACCCTTCCCGCGCGCACCGAGCGCATCCGCCGCGCCATCGACTTTGCCGGCGCGGGGCTGCTGGCGGTCACGCTGAGCGCCGCCATTCTGGCCGCGGACCTGGGCGGCGTCACCTACGGGTGGACCTCGCCCGTCATCCTGGGCCTGGCCGCGGTGACGCTGGTCTCGCTGATTGCGTTTATCGCCGTGGAGCGCCGCGCGGCCGAGCCCGTGCTGCCGCTGCGCCTGTTCCGCGAGCGCGCCTTTACCGTCAGCTCCGCCGTCGGCCTCATCGTCGGCTTCGCGATGTTCGGCTCCGTCACCTACCTCCCCGTCTTTCTACAGGTCGTCAACGGCGCCACGCCCACCGGCAGCGGCCTGCAGATGCTGCCGATGATGGGCGGGATGCTGGTGAGCTCCATCACCTCGGGGCAGATGATCAGCCGGTGGGGGCGCTACAAGATGTTTCCGGTGATCGGAACGGCGGTGATGGCGATCGGCCTGCTGCTGCTGTCGCGGATGAACGCCGGGACCACGCTGACGGGCGCGTCCATCAACATGCTGGTGCTGGGCCTTGGCCTGGGTCTGGTGATGCAGGTGCTGGTGATCGCGGTGCAGAACGCGGTGGACTACCGCGACCTGGGCGTCGCCACCAGCGGCACGACGCTCTTTCGGCTGATCGGCGGCTCGCTGGGAACGGCCGCGTTCGGCGCCATCTTCGCCGCCGGGCTGCGGTCGCGGCTGATGGCGACGCTGCCGCCCGGCGCGTCCGCGGGCGAGGGCGCCGCGGGGCTTAGTCCGCAGGTGCTGGCGCAGATGCCGGCGGAGACCCGTGCGCTGTACGTGGACGCGTTTACCGGCTCGCTGAGCACCGTCTTTCTGGCCGCCGCCGTGATCGCGGCGATCGGCTTTCTGCTCGCGCTGCTGATCCCGGAAAAGCCGCTGCGCGAGACCGTGGCCGCCACCGCCGGCGACGTGGGCACCGAGGCGGGCGAGGCGTTCGCCATGCCGCAGGACGCGGATTCGGTGCGGCAGATGGAGCGGGCGCTGGCGCTGGTGGCCAGCCGCGACGCCAGCCGCGAGTACGTGCAGCGCGTGACGGCGCGCGCGGGCGTGGACCTGTCCCCCGCCGCCGCGTGGCTCCTCGTCCGCATCGACGAAGACCCGCGCCTGGACCCGCACGCCTTGGGCCGCGCGCGGCAGGTGGAGCCGCAGGTGATGGACGCCGCCCTCGCCCAGTTGCGCGACCAGCGCCTGGTCGCGGGCGAGCACGGCACGGCGGGCCTGCGCCCCACGGTGGAAGGGTGCGCCGTGCTGGACCGCCTGGCCGACGCCCGCCGCGCGCACCTGACGGAGGTGCTGGCCGAGTGGGACCCGGAGCGCCGCGGCGAGCTTGCCCAGCGCATCCGCCAGATGTCGCGCGACCTGGTCCCCGACGTCCCGCACCACGGCGTCTGACGCGGGGAGAAGTCTCGGCACGGGGCTCAAGCCTCTTTTACGCGAAGGATCGGGGCCGAACGGAAGTCCTGGTTTGCCTGAGTTAGGAGCTTGAACGGCTCCCGGGGGCTGGGTCTGGCGCAACCCGACAAAGATCCTTCGGTCGCGCGCAAGCTTCTGTGGTCATGAAAGTGAGGGGTGTGCGCTCCCTCAGGATGACATCGGGGTCCAAGGGAAGATGAGGTTGCGCGCGGGAGCATGGGATGCGCAGAGATCAAACTCTGTTAACTCTGGTGACTCTGCGTGAGACCCCTTTCGTTCCGTTCCCCGACGTAACAACGGTACCCTCGGCACCGGCGGGGCGACCGTCATCCGCAGAGAACCAAACCCCGTTAACTCCGTTGACTCCGTGTGAGGCCATCTTTTCCCCGCCGGAACGCAAAACGCGAAGGACGCGGAGAAAACCCTCCGCGTCCTTCGCGTGAACCACAGACCAGCGGGAGGAATCACACCTCCATGATCTCCGCTTCCTTGTGCTTCATCAGCTCTTCGATCTTGGCGATGTACTGATCGGTAAGCTTCTGCACCTCGCCCTGCTCGCGGCGCACGTCGTCCTCCGACAGGCCTTCGTCCTTCTGGCTCTGCTTGACCTCGTCGTTGGCGTCGCGGCGCACGTTGCGCACGGCCACACGCGCCTCTTCGGTGAGCTTGTGAAGCATCTTCACGAACTCCTTGCGGCGCTCCTCGGTCAGCGGCGGGATGGGGATGCGGATGATGCTGCCGTCGTTGGACGGGTTCAACCCCAGGTCCGACTCGCGCAGGGATTTTTCGATGGCCTTGAGCATCGACTTGTCCCAGGGCTGCACCGTAAGCATGCGCGGCTCGGGCGCCGACACCGTGCCCACCTGGTTCAGGGGCATGAGGCTGCCGTACGCCTCGACCTTGATGCTGTCCAGCAGCGCCGGGCTGGCCTTGCCGGTGCGCACCGCGGCAAACTCGCGGCGCAGCGCCTCGATGGCGCCATCCATCCGCTGACGTGCTTTCTGCAGGCTGGGCATGGGCGGTCCAGTACGCTCGTGTCGAAAGAAGAAGGAAAGGAGCTCAGGGCTGGGCCCGGCGCTCCGTCCGGGGTGCCGGGGCCGCGTCGCTGTTCACCAGCGTGCCGATGCGCTCGCCGCGCACCGCGCGCGCCACCGCCCCCGGCGTGTCCAGGTTCAGCACCATGATGGGGATGCCGTTGTCCTTGCACAGCGAGAGCGCCGCCGCGTCCATCACCCCCAGCTCGCGCGAAAGCGCCTCCAGGTACGTGATCTCGGGAATGAACTGCGCATTGGGGTCCTTCTTGGGATCGGCCGTGTAGACGCCGTCCACCTTGGTGGCCTTGATGATGACGTCGGCCTCCATCTCGATCCCGCGCAGCACCGCCGCCGTGTCGGTGGAAAAGTACGGGTTCCCCGTGCCGCCCGCAAAGATCACGATGCGGCCCTTTTCCAGGTGCCGGATGGCGCGCCGGCGGATGTACGGCTCCGCCAGCTGCTCCATGCGGATGGCCGTGAGCACCCGCGTCTCCAGCCCGCCGCGCTCCATGGCGTTCTGCAGGGCCAGGGCGTTGATCACCGTGGCCAGCATCCCCATGTAGTCGGCGCTCACGCGGTCCATCCCCTGCGCGCTGGCCGTGGTGCCCCGCACGATGTTGCCGCCGCCGATCACCAGCCCCAGCGCCACCCCCATGTCGTGGACGGCGCGAATCTCCTCGGTAAGCTGGCTGATTACGGGCGGGCTGATGCCGAAGCCCTGTTCGCCCGCCAGCGCCTCGCCGCTGATCTTGAGCAGCACGCGGCGGTACTTGAGCGCCTCCGCCCCTTTCGCCGCGGACGGCGAAAGGGGCGCGGCTCCGGGGTGCGCCCCGTCCGTCACGTTACTCGCCCAGCGCAAAGCGGGTGAACCGGCGCACCTCGATCTTTTCGCCCGTCTTGGCGCTGACCTCGGTGATCAGCTGGCCGACCGTCTGGTCCGGGTTCTTGACGAACGGCTGCTCCAGCAGCGCCTGCTCGCTGTAGAACTTGTCGACCTTGCCGTCGACGATCTTGTCCCAGATGTGCTCGGGCTTGCCGCTCTCGCGCATCTGCTCGCGGTACACGGCGCGCTCGCGCTCCACCAGCTCCGCCGGAAAGTCTTCGCGGCGAATGGCCACCGGGCTGGCCGCGGCCACGTGCATGGCCACGTCGCGCACGAGCCCCTGGAACTGGTCGGTGCGGGCCACGAAGTCGGTTTCGCAGTTCACTTCCACCAGCACGCCGATCTTGCCGCCCATGTGGATGTAGCTGCCGATGGCGCCTTCGCGCGTCTCGCGCTCCGCACGCTTGGCCGCCTTGGCCGCGCCGCGCGCGCGCAGAATGTCGATGGCCGCCTCCATGTCGCCGCCCGCCTCGGTGAGCGCCGCCTTGCACTCCATCATCCCGGCCCCGGTGCGCTCGCGGAGCTCCTTCACGGCCTGTGCGCTGATTGCGATCGTCATTGCTTCCGTCTTTCCGGATCTATGGTTCAAGGGTCGCGCGGCGTTCGCGCGCGTGGCCGCGGCGCGGGAACCTGTCGCCGCGCCGCCCCGCGCGCAACCCCGCGGGCATGGGTGTTCCCCGCCCCGGTGGGAGCGGTGGATGAAAAAGGAGCCCCGGCACATGCGCGCGCCGGGGCCCCTGCAAGGCTTTCGCCGCGGCGCGGATTACTCCTCGCCGCCGTCGTCGCTTCCCGGAGCGCCCGGCGCGGCGTCGGCGCGCGGCCGGCGCTTGCGGCGCGGGCGGCGCTTCTTGTCGCCGCTGTCACGGTCGCGGTCGGCCGGCTGGCGCTCGCCCGTCTCGCTGCTGTACGTGGTCACCTCGGCCTCGTCGGCGCGGCGGCGGTCCTCGGCCGGCATGGCGGCGCGCGCCTCGACGATGGCGTCGGCGATGGCGTTGCTGATCACCTCGACCGAGCGGATGGCGTCGTCGTTGCCCGCGATGGGCACCGTGAGCACGTCCGGGTCGGCGTTGGTGTCGGCGATGGCGATGACCGGAATCCCCAGCTTGTTGGCCTCGGAGATGGCGATCTTCTCGCGCTTGCTGTCGATGACGAACATGGCGCCCGGCGTGCGGGCCATGTCCTTGACGCCGGCCAAGTACTTGTCCAGGCGCTCGCGCTCACGGTCCAGCATCAGGCGCTCCTTCTTGGTGTAGTACTCGAAGGCGCCCTCGTCCATCCCCCGCTCCAGCTCGCGCAGGCGGCGGATCTGCTTCTTCATGGTGGTGAAGTTGGTGAGCATGCCGCCCAGCCAGCGCTCCGTCACGTAGAACGAGCCGCTGCGCTCGGCCGCGCTCTCCACCACCGCCTTGAGCTGCTTCTTGGTGCAGACGAACAGAATGCGGTCGCCGCGGCTCACCACGCTGCGGGTAAGCTCCTGCGCCAGCTCGATCTGCCGCTGCGTCTTCTTGAGGTCGATGATGTAGATGCCGTTGCGCTCCGCGAAGATGAACTTGCGCATCTTCGGGTTCCAGCGGCTGGTCTGGTGTCCAAAGTGGACACCGGCCTCGAGAAGGTCCTGAATCTGGGGTACGGCCATCGTGTGCTTGTCCTGACAGGTATGCGGTTTTTCCCTGCGGCCCCATCCAGGGCCCGGGCTTCCACCGCCGTCGTTCGCCCGTCCGACCCCTCCTGTGACGGAGCGGCACCCGGACGCGGGCGTCGGGCGGTGTGCTTGATGGTACCGGTGATCTGGGCAAACGCGCGTGCCGGGACGAAGTCCGTCCCGGCACCGCGATGCCCGCGCTCCCGATTAGCGCTTGCTGAACTGGAACTTCTTGCGGGCGCCCGGACGGCCCGGCTTCTTGCGCTCCACCTCGCGCGGGTCGCGGGTCAGCAGACCCTCGGCGCGCAGGCGGGCACGGAACTCCTCGTTCACCTTGAGCAGCGCGCGGGCCACGGCAAGGCGAATGGCGTCGGCCTGGCCGCGCACGCCGCCCCCGTTCACCGTCACCTTGACGTCGTACTGGCCGGCGGTCTCGGTGGCCACCAGCGGGCGGTTGGCCGACTGCTGCAGCACGTGCCGGGGCTGGTGCTGCTCCAGGGTGCGGCCGTTCACGCTCCAGGTGCCGTTGCCCGGGCGAAGGTACACGCGGGCGACGGAGGTCTTGCGGCGCCCGATGGCGTGGAACTGTTCAGTGGTCGCCATGATGATCAGAAGGTAAGAGGCTCGGGATTCTGGGCCTGGTGCGGATGCTCCGCACCAGCGTACACCTTGAGCTTCTTGCGCATCTGGCGGCCCAGGGCGTTCTTGGGCAGCATGCCCTTTACCGCAAGCTCCACCACCCGCTCGGGGTGCTTGGCCAGCATCTCGCGGAAGGGGATGAACTTTTCCCCGCCCATGTAGCCGGTGTGCTTGAAGTAGGTCTTCTGGTCGGCCTTGTTGCCGCTCAGACGGACCTTGTCCGCGTTGATGACCACGACGTAGTCGCCGGTGTCCAGGTGCGGGGTGTAG
>NZ_JBMDXM010000233.1:0-7931 GCF_048594345.1 Longimicrobium sp. | reverse complement strand
GGGGGGGGGGGGGGGGGGGGGGGGGGGGGGGGGGGGGGGGGGGGGGGGGGGGGGGGGGGGGGGGGGGGGGGGGGGGGGGGGGGGGGGGGGGGGGGGGGGGGGGGGGGGGGGGGGGGGGGGGGGGGGGTGCGGGGGGGGGGGGGGGGGGGGGGGGGGGGGGGGCCGGGGGGGGGGGGGGGGGGGGGGGGGGGGGGGGGGCGGGGGGGGGGGGGGGGTTTTTTGTGGGGGGGGCGCCGGGGGGGGGGGCCGGGGCCCCCCCCGTCCTGTCCGATTTCAGCACGCTTTTTCCTGCAAGCAATGGCGTATCGGGATACGTACGGGGGCTTTGGCGGGTTTTCCATCACCCCCTGGGTAAAGCGCCTCCTCATCGTCAACACGGCCCTGTACGTGGCCGTGCTGCTGGGGCGGTTCTTTGTTCCCGGGAACGTGGTCCGCGACTGGTTCGCGTTTCAGCCGGCCGACTTCCTTACCCGGCCGTGGACGCTGGTGACGTACGCGTTCTTTCACGGCGGCGTGATGCACCTGCTGGGGAACATGCTGATGCTGTTCTTCTTCGGGCCGCCGCTGGAGGAGCGCTGGGGGTCGCGGTCGTTTCTGCGCGTGTACCTGATCGCCGCGGCGGGCGGGGCGCTGTTCTCGGTGCTGTTCGCGTTCCTGGACCCCGCGTCGTGGATCGTGGGCGCGTCGGGGGCCACGCTGGGGCTGATGCTGGCGTTCGCCATGATCTGGCCCGACATGGAGATCCACATTTGGGGGATCTTTCCGGTCAAGGCCAAGTGGCTGGTGGGGGTGCTGATCTTCATCAATCTGGCGACGGCGATCGAGGGCTCGGGCGGGCAGGTGGCGGTGCTGGCGCACCTGGGCGGCATGGCGGCCACCTTTCTGTACCTCAAGAGCCCGTGGGCGCCGCACGCGTGGGGCGAGGTGCCGCGCTCCGCGCGCAAGCCGACGGGCAAGCGGGGCGGGATGGCGCTGGTGCCGTGGAGCGGCAAAAAGCAGGCGGCCGCCGCCGCGCAGACGGCCACGGTCACCCAGGCGCGCCCCGCGGCGGCTCGCAAGGGCAAGTCGTCGGAGCGCGAGCTGCTGGACGACGTGGACCGCATCCTGGACAAGATCAGCGCGCAGGGGCTTAGCTCGCTCACCGAAGAAGAGCGCAAGCGCCTGGACGAGGTCAGCCGCCGCTACCGCACCAACTGAAGCCCGGGGCAGAGAAGCCGCTTCCCGCCCGCCGCTCTACAACCGAGGCCCGCTTTCCACACGAGTGGAAGCGGGCCTCGTTGTATGTGGAAATGTGGAAAGTTATTTATCCACATGATGTTGGCTTCCGCAAGGAATCCGCGGCTGTGCAGATCCACGGAATCAAGTCGGACTGCAGGAAACAGAGGTCAGGGTACAGAGGAACGGAGAACAGCCAGAGGAACAGAGGAGGAGTGTGGATCATCTCTGTCCCCCTGGCTGTTCTCCGTCTCGGGGGCGCCAGCGACCCGTGGACAATGCCTCAGCAGCAGGCAGAACGCATGGGGTAGGGAGCCCGGATGAGCACAGGAAACCGGCACTCTGCAGGTCCCAGGCTCCCGTTTGCTTGTGTTAACACGCGTTACCGTGATGGTGCGGAAGCCTCAGGCATGCGGATGCCTTCGATCAGGTGAGTTAACGCGCGTTCACGTAGCCACTCCACCCGGGTGATCCCGGCCTGGTGCAGGGAGGCCAGCCCGTGCAGCAGCGACCACAGGGTGAGCGCGGCTCCGTCGGGGTCTCCTTCCGCGATCACGCCGGCGTCCATGGCGTCGCGCACGCGGTCGCGCAGAAAGCGGCTTACGGCGCCACGCTGCCGGTGCACGGCCGATTCCTCCCCGTCGCCCGGCCCGGGTTCAAAGAGGGCGCGGTATGCCTGCGGCTGCGCGAGGGCAAAGTCAAGGTAGGCCAGGGCCGTGGCCCGCAGGCGCTCCAGCGGGGAAGGGGCTTCCAGGGCGCGGAAAAGGTGGCTTCCCAGCAGCCTCGATCCCTCGCCCACCACCTCCTTGAGCAGGGCATCCTTGTCCGCGAAGTGGCGGTACAGCGCCGTGGCCGTAACCCCTACGCGCTCCGCCGAGGCACGCATGGTCACGGCCTCGGGCCCGCGCTCGAAGTAGAGTGCCCGGGCGGCCGCGATGATTCGCGTCTTGATGTCGTCGCTCATGGTTTACATATGTAAACGGCATGCTTTCGCATGTCAACGCGATGATCCTGATTGACGGTATGTGAGCGTGTCCGTGTTAACGAGCGTTAATGGAGCGGCCGGCAGGCAGCGACAGGGTTTGATCAGACTTCCATCAGGGTTGCTACACGGTTATGTTTCAGTCCTGATCCTGTTCCCCTCGTGGGGTCCTTCCTCCCCGGCATTCCCCCATGACCAGCAAATTCCTGAGGCGCTGCGCTCGCGGCGCCGTCCCCGTTGCTCTGGTGCTGGCCGCCGCCTGCACGGACAGCCCGCTCGCGCCCGGCGTAAAGCCCGAGCCCGTTCCGCTGGCGTCCATCGAGTGCCGCGTGAACGTTCCGGCGCGCACCACCACGTGCTCGTACCCCGAGGCCGTGCTGGCCGGCTCCGCCATCCGCACCACGCGGCTGATGGGCGGACAGGACAAGTTCGTCAGGCTGGAGAACTACGGAAACACGGTCGAAAACGACGTGCTGTCGATGTTCGTGACCGTGCAGAACCTGCTGGCGGAGCCGCTGGGCACCCCGGACGGGATGCAGGTGACCGGCGTAACCGTGTTCTTTGCCGAAGATCCCAGCAACGGCGTGACGGTGGCCAACGCCACCGGCGACACCATGCAGACCGGGCCCGCGCAGCCGTACTTTCTGTACAACCAGATCCTGACCACCTACCAGGTTTCGGATCCCCTGCTGTGGCAGTTCAACCTGAACGGCGCGACCAGCTTTGTCTTCAAGGTGTACGTCCTGGCGTCGCAGCAGGATGAGAGCGGCAACGGCCTGGAGGCGCTGTGGTCGGGTACCTCCACCGTCAATGGCACCGACTGGTTCATAGGAGGTCCCGACGGCAACTGGACCCGCCGTCCCGTGCCGGACGCCACCGACGCGGTGCAGATCCCCGCGAGCGCGCCCAACATGCCGGTGCTTACCGACAACGCAGTCGCGTTGCACCTGCGGGTGAACGGGGGCGCCACGCTGGGCCTGGGCGGTTACAACCTGGCCGTGGGAGGCAACGTGGACGGTGCCGGCACCATCAGCAACGGCTCCATCACCATGAGCGGCTCCAACGCGCTGCTCATGGGCAACGTCCCGACGCTGTTCGTCAGCGGGAGCACGGCACTGCAGGGCGCCACGCGGGCCACGGGCCCGGTGTCCGTCACCGGCAGCCTGACGGTCGCCGACTCGGCGCTCTCCATCTCCGTTCCTTGAGGCAGTGCCAGGAGAACTTGCGATGAAGAACATCAAGCTCCTGTCGCTGGCCGCCGCCGTCGGCCTGGTGGCCCTGGCCGCGCCGGCCCACGCCCAGGTACCCGACTCCGTCTTTGCCGTAAGCAGCGGGGGGGTGGGACTGTTCCGCGTGAACGTGGACGCAGGTACGCTGTGGGGCGGCACCTTTGATGGCGACGGCGACGGAAGCGGCGTTCCCGCCGAGGGGGCGGGGACGCGGATGCTGTGGTATCCGCGCAAGGCCGCGTTCCGGGCGGGAGGGATCAGCGGCACGCAGTGGGATGCGGCCAACATCGGCAGCTACTCGGTCGCCATCGGCCGTGACGTGCGCGCCAGTGGCGACTACGGCGTCGCCTTTGGCCTGCGCACCACGGCCGCGCAGTCCAGCTCGTTTGCCGTGGGCGAGGACAACGTGGCCTCGGGGTATGCGTCGGTGGCGCTGGGGTACCACGCCCACACCAACGCGCGGCGGGGATCGTTCGTGTTTGGCGACAACATCTCCGGCGGGACCGGCGACTCCATCCGGGCCGAGCTGGTTGGCCAGGCGGTGTGGCGGGTGAGCTGCGGAATGCGGATCTACACCAACCAGGCGCTTACCACCGGCGTGTCGTTTGGCGGGCCGGCGGTGAACCCGACGGTCTGCGGCTCCAGCTACTACCATGGCCAGCCCAACGCCATGATCTCCACCAGCACGGGCGCGTACCTGCACACCAACGGCACCTGGACCAACGCCTCGGACGTGAACCGAAAGCACCGGTTTGCGGAGATCTCGGGCGAGGACGTGCTGGCGCGGCTGCGGTCGCTGCCCATCACCAGCTGGACCTACCGGACCGAAAACGACGACGTCCGCCACATCGGCCCCATGGCGCAGGACTTTCGCGCCACGTTCGGCCTGGGTGACGACGACAAGGTGATCAGCACGGTGGACGCGGACGGCGTGGCGCTGGCCGCCGCGCAGGCGCTCGCCACGCGCACGGACAACCTGCGCGGCGAGGTGACGGAGCTGCGTGGCGAAAACGCGGAGCTGCGCGGCCGCGTGCAGACGCTCGAGGAGCAGAACGCGGCCCTCGAGGCCCGGCTGCGCCGGGTGGAAGCGCTTCTGGAGGCCCAGGAGCAGCCGCGGCGCTGAACGGATTTCGCCCCCGAGGGGGCGGCGCTTCCGCCGGCACGGACCGGCGGGCCACGGACGGCACGCGCAGTCCGGCTTGTCTTCCCTCCACTCCGAATTCCCAACCAGGGTTTCGACCATGAAGAGGACAATGCTTCGCCATACGCTGATGGTTGCCGCGGGCGTGCTTGCGTTCGCCGCACCCGCGTTGGCCCAGACGCCCGACTCGGCGTTTGCCGTGAGCAGCGGCGGAATGGGGCTGTATCGCGTGAACGTGGACGGCGGCGCCCTGTGGGGCGGCGTGTACGACGGCGATGGCGATGGGAGCAACATTCCCGTGGAGGGGGCCGGAACGCGGATGATGTGGTACCCCGGCAAGGGTGCCTTTCGCGCCGGCGGGATCAACGGCACGCAGTGGGACGCGGCCCTCATCGGCGACTACTCGGTGGCCATGGGGCAGGACGTTCGCGCAAGCGCCAGCCATGCGACGGCGTTTGGCCTGCGCACCGCGGCGTTGCAGCAGTCTGCCTTTGCCGCGGGCGAAGACAACACGGCCTCAGGGGCCGCGTCGGTGGCGCTGGGCTACCACGCGCACACCAACGCCCGGCAGGGCGCGTTCGTCTTCAGCGACCGCTCGTCGGTCGACACGCTGCGCGCCGGCGTGAACCACTCGGCCAACTGGCGGGTGAGCGGCGGCTTCCGGATCTTCACCAGCAGCAACCAGAGCACCGGGGTCACCTTCCAGTCCGGCGCCTCGGTGAGCAACTGGGGGCATGCCAACGCCGTGATCAGCACCAGTACCGGAGCCATCCTGACCACCGGCGGCGTGTGGCAGAACTCGTCGGACGTGAACCGCAAGCACCGGTTTGCGCAGGTATCGGGCGAGGACGTGCTGGCCCGGCTGCGCGCGCTTCCCATCACCAGCTGGACGTACAAGGTGGAGAGCGACGAGGTTCGACACCTGGGCCCCACCGCACAGGACTTCCGCGCGGCGTTCGGCCTGGGGACCGACGAGCTGAGCATTGGCACGGTGGACGCGGACGGGGTGGCGCTGGTGGCCGCGCAGGCGCTGGAGCGCCGCACCACGGAGCAGGACGCGCGCATCGAAGCGCTGGAGGCGCGGAATGCCGCGCTGCAGCAGGAGAACGCCGAGATGCGCGCGCGGCTGGAGCGCATCGAGGCCATGCTGGCGGGCGGGCAGCAGCCGTAGCCAGGCGGAAGGGTGCGGGGGAAGTTCATCCTCGCCGCCCTTCCATGTACACGGGCCGGGGTCCGGACGCCGTTTCCGGACCCCGGCTTGCAACGGGGCAGCAGGGGCCACGTCCCTGGTGTCGTGGTTCCACGTCGGCGCCGGCGGGCGAGTTGCCGACACATCCATCCGAGAACGAGTACGAGAGCATGAAGCGTATCTCCCTTGCGGCGCTGGTGGCGGTTGCAGGCGTGGGCACGGCGGCTTCGGCGGCCGCGCAGACCACGGACAGCCTGCTGCACGTTTCGGCAGCCTCCGAACTGCGGTTTCGCGTGAACAACGACGGCAGCATGGCGGTCGTGGGCACCTGGACCGGCGACGAGAACGTCGTGGGGGCGGGCGGCGTGCCGGTGAGCGGTGCCGGCTCGCGGGTGATGTGGTACGGCGGCAAGGCCGCGTTCCGCGCGGGCAACGTAAGCGCCTTCGGTTCCGACTACTGGGACCTGGCGCGCCTGGGCTTCGGCTCGGCGGCGTTCGGGCAGAACACGCGCGCCAGCGGCGACTACTCGTTCGCGGCGGGCCTGGCGACGACGGCCAGCGGTGATCAAGCGGTGGCCCTTGGCAACAACGGCACGGCCAGCGGGGACCGTTCCTTCGGCTTCAACGGCACGGCTTCGGGCGTGGGCGCGATGGCGCTCGGCAGCGGCGCGCAGGCCACGAACGACGACGCGCTGGCCATGGGGCCCAGCTCCATCGCCGGCGGGCTGGCTTCCATCGTTCTGGGGCCCAGCATCGCCAACGGAAACTTTGGCGTGGCGATCGGGCTGCAGAACAGCGCCAGCGGCCAGTTCTCCGTGGCCATCGGCAAGAACGCGCGCACGGCCAACCGGCAGGGGAGCGTGGTGCTGGGTGACGGATGCGCCGGCTTCTCGTCGGACTCGGTGTTTCCCACGGCCAACAACCAGTTCGTCGCCCGCGGCTGCGGCGGCGTCAAGTTTTTCACCAACCAGAACCTGAGCTCCGGGGTGGAGCTGTCGGCGGGCGGGAGCGGGTGGAGCGCGGTGTCGGACCGCAACCGCAAGGAGAACTTCCTGGCGCTGGAGGGCGAGGACGTGCTGGCCCGGCTGCGCAACGTGCCGGTGAGCAGCTGGAACTACCGTTCCCAGGACCGCTCCATCCGCCACATGGGCCCCATGGCGCAGGACTTTTACGCCGCGTTCGGGCTGGGCGAGAACGAGCTGATGATCAACTCGGTGGACATCGACGGCGTGAACATGGCCGCCATCCAGGCGCTCACCGCCCGCACCGACGCCCTGCAGGCGGAGAACGCCACGCTGCGCCAGGAGAACGCGGAGATGCGCGCGCGGCTGGAGCGCATTGAGGCGCTGCTGGGGGGGCAGGGGACGCCCGCGCAGCCGTAGCCGCCCGCCTTCTCCGCACGACCAAGCCGCCGCCCCGGGACACCGGGCGGCGGCTTTCTCGTGCGGCATCGCATCATCATCATACCGGATGCGACATTGGTGTGTGCACTCCGGAACAGAGTTCACGCGGAGGCGCGGAGGAACAGATGAGCCGCGGAGGGGCTTCGGTGCATCCTCCGCGGCTCTCCGTCTTCCTCCGCGTCTCCGCGTCTCCGCGTGAGATTTTTCATTCAGTGCACACCGAATCCTCAGGCCATCTCCCGGATTTCGATGTGCAGTGAGGGGAACGATTTTCACGCGGAGGCGCGGAGAAAACGCAAGAGGCGCAGGGGGAACGCCCAAAACGCCTCCGCGCCTCATCAGTTCCTCCGCAGCTCCGCGTGATGCTTGTCCGTCGTTCCTCTGATTGCACAACGAACTGGGAGAAATACGGAATCCGGGAAAACCCCTGTCAGTCTGAGGGAGCGCCCTCGTCGGGCTCTCGGGAACGCCACGAAGCCAGTGGCGCGACCGAAGAATCTCCCTCCCCTCGAGCGGAACCCCTTTCCGGGCAACGCCCGGGAACCCGGTCGTGACGGAAAGAACCGCGCGTTTCAGCATGGAGATTCTTCGGTCGGCGCCATGCTCCTGCGCGAACGGAGAGCGCTGCGCGGCGCCTCCCCAGACTGTGTCAGAACTCGCGTGGATCGTGTAAGTTGTCAGCGAGCACAGGCCAGTCTCGGGGAGCGCGCGTGGCATACAAAGCGGGTGTAGACCGGAAGCAGCAGATGCTGTTTCCGGAAACGGTGGACGA
>NZ_JBMDXM010000232.1:0-16100 GCF_048594345.1 Longimicrobium sp. | reverse complement strand
CACCATCACACCATCACACCATCACACCATCACACCATCACACCATCACACCATCACACCATCACACCATCACACCATCACACCATCACACCATCACACCATCACGGACGGCGCTGGTTCTTCCAGGCGACCCGCCGCGTTGCGCGCGGGTGCACGTCCAGCTTGCGCGCCCAGGCGCGGAACTCCGGGCCGTGATCCGGCTTTTTGCCGGTCGCGTGCTGCCACAGGTGGATCATCTCGTGCCGCAGCGTGTGCAACGCCTCGCCGTCGTGGGCGTGGGTGCACAGGGTCCGGGAGATGACGATCTCCACCGGGTTGGAGCAGAAGTGGCCGTTGCGGCGGCGCATCTGGCCGCTCAGGTACAGCGGCACCTCCGGCAGCTCACCCCCGAAGTGCGACGCGTTGATGCGCCGGAACTCGTCCAGCAGCATCTGCAGGTGCGGCTCGTCGCCGGGCTCGATCTGACGGGTGCGCGGGCGGCGGCGTACGGCCGTGCTCTCCAGCGGGATGGTGGCGATGAACTCGCGCACGGCCGCCTTGGCCCGCGAACGCGTCTGCGCGTCGCGCGCGGAAAACAGCCGCGCCACCGCCGCCAGCACCTCGCGCGGGGCCGTGGCGAACGCGTCGTTCAGCCGCAGCTCGCGCCCACGGTCGCCCACCGACGCCATGATGCGCCGGTTGCGGGTGAACACCACTTTGCGAAAGTGCGGCGCGATCGGCGCCACCACCGCCAGGATCTCGGCCTCTGACCGGCCCGCACGCTTTGCAGGCGCAGACGCTTTCTTCGACGTCGGCGCGTTGCGGGGAGCCAAGGCGCCCGGCGAAGGTGCGGCGTTCGGCGCCGGCGCGGCGGAAGGCTGCGGCTCCGCGACGGGGGCAGGCTTCGGCGGCGCAGACGACTTCGGCCGGGGCCGCGCGGGCGGCACCCAGCCGAACAGATCCAGCACGTCGTCCACCAGGCTCACGCGGCGGCCAGGGCGGGCGGCCGCTCGGCGTGCCGGTACTCCACCTCGTACCCCATCGCGCGGGGCACCTCCAGCAGCTTTTCCAGGTCCAGGTCGATGGTGGCGCCGGCCTTTTGCGTCACCTCGTCCTCCACCGGCAAATCGAAGTCGTTCGCCCCGTACTCCAGCGCGCGAAAGGCGTCCTCGTTGAGCGTAAGGACGCTGGTGCGCATGTGCTTCACGTTGTCCAGGTAGATGCGGCAGAGCGCGATGTGGCGCCAGTACTCGCGCGGAGTGATCTCCATCCCCCCCAGCGCCGTGCCGTACGGCTTGTACGTCCAGCACAGGAACGAGAACAGGCCGTCCCAGTCATCCTCCAGGCACTCGTCCTGAAAGGCCCGCGTGCGCTCCAGGTGCTCCAGCCGCTCATCCAGCGTCTCGTCGAAACCGATCACCATCGTGGCCGTGGTGCGCATCCCCGTCTCGACGATGGCCCGCTGCGCCTGAAAGTACTGCGCGACGGTGTACTTGAACTTGGCGTGGCGCTTTCGGAAATCCTCCGTCAGGATCTCCGAGCCGCCGCCGGTAATCCAGTGCACGCCCGCGTCGCGCATGGCGGCCGCGGCCTGGTGGTAGCTGAGGCCCGCGCGGTCCGCCAGGAACATGAACTCGGCGATGGTGAGCGCGTAGAACTCCACCCGGTCGCCGTACCGCTCGCGCACGGCGGCAAACAGGTCCGCGTAGAAGTGAAGCGGCAGCCTGGGGTTGAAGCCGCCGTTGAAGCTCACCAGGTCGCCGCCCAGCTTCAGCAGCTCGTCCACTTTGGCGAACACGTCCTCGCGGCTCAGCACGTAGCCGCCGGCCTGGTTGGGAAGGACGTAGAACGCGCAGTAGTCGCACTGGGCCACGCACACGTTGGTGTAGTTGATGATGCGCATCACCATGTACGTGGCCTTCTTGGGCGCGTGGAAGCGCGCGCGCACCATCCCGGCCATGCGCCGCAGTTCCTCGTCCGAGGCGTGCTCCCACAACAGCCGCGCCTCGGCCGTCGAGATGCGGCCGCCGCCCTTCACCCTCTCCGCCACCTCTGCGAGCGTCTGCTGCACGCCCGCGGATCTATCGACCAGCACGGTGTCTCCCTGTGCGGTACGGTCAAGTTGCGTCATGCCCTGAATTTCGCGACCGGCGGGGTGGGAGTCAACGGAGGGTGTGAGGTGAACGGGTGAGCGGGTGAACGGGTGAGCGGGTGAGCGGGTGAGATCCTGCCGCCCGCCGGGCGCCCCCTGACTCGCTTAGGCTCGCACCTCCCCCAAAAAAACCCTGGGGGAGGTGAAACTTCAGTCCCGCTGCGACACGGGGCCAGGCCAGAGTCTGCCACGGCGCATCGAGCTTGGCTCTACATCAACCTTCCCTCAGGGTGTTTTGGGGGAAGGTGGGCGGGTGGTGCCCGCCCGGATGGGGGCGCGCCGGAGTTCGCCACGGAGCTTCAGCGCCTGCCCCACAAACCAAACCTCCCCCGGCAGTTTCGGGGGAGGTGGGCGAGTGGTGCTCGCCCGGAGGGGGCGCCGCGGGTCGCGCAAAGCTCAGAATCCCAAGCGGCTGCTTCTTACGGCGTCGCCGCCTGGGCGGTCGCCGGGGCAGCCTGCGCCGGCGCTTCAGGCGGGTGGATGAGGGGGCGGCCGCCGCGGGCATAGTAGAGCACGGCTTCCAGCACGATCGCGGCGGTGTTGACGTTCGGGGCGCCGGAAACGCGGCCGCTCTCCTCGAACACGCCCGATCCCCATCCACCCTGCGCCCGCGCGCCTTCAACGCGCTGCACGCCGCTCCACGTGTACTGGCTGGGGAACAGCGCGTGCCAGCCGAACGCCGCCTTGGTGCTCACGGTACGCGGACGCGGCCCGTCCGGCGCTCCGGCGGGCGGCTCTACCAGGAACTCACGACCGTCGGCGTGCACGGAGTAGTAGAGAAAGAACGGCGCGCCGGTCAGCGCGTCCTCGCTGACCAGGGTGATGGTGCCCGTCTGCCGCCAGCGAGCCTCCTGCGCCGCCAGCACCCGCCACGCCAGGTCGCGCATCTCCCCCGAGAACCCCGTCTCCAGCCCCATCATCAGAAACGGCTCGCTGGTCAGGTGATACTCCGGGCGCACGTCGCGCAGCAGGGGAATGCCCAGCACCGTAACCTCGCGCGTGTTCTGCCGCACGTTCATGGCCTGCGCCGCGTTGCGCCCCCACAGCGCGAAGCCGTTGGCCGCGTACTGCTCGTAGCCCACGCGCCCCTCCTGGTAGCGCCGCAGCCGCCCGCGCGAATCCAGGTCCTCGCCGCGCAGGTAGCCGTCGCGGATGAGGCGCGAGTAATCCATCCGCCCCACGATCTGCGTGATCAGGTCGCGGTACTGGGGATGGTTGGCGTCGATCACCCGCAGCACGTTCATCAGCCGGCCAATGTCCGTCACCGACCAGCCGTAGCCGCGCTCCGACGTGGCTGCCTCCTGCCCCGCCCGGCCGGCGATCTGCCCCGTGGCGGTGGAGTAGCTCTTGTTGAACGCAGCGTCCTCGAACAGCCGCGCGTCGATCAGCGACTGCAGGGCGCGGCGCATCCGCCGGTCGTACTCCTCGCCGTCCAGCAGGTCCAGCTGGTCGGCGCAGAACAGCGCCATCAGCCCGCTGCCGATGTCCCAGACGGTGGCGAACGGGTAGCCCTCCACGGAGTTGATCCACCCCGTCTGCGCGTTGTAGTTGCCCTCCACGTACGCGTACGCCGTGCGGGCCGCGCTTTCGTACAGGTCGCGATCGGCAAGCGCGGCGGGAGTGCGCTGCGCGTCCAGTCCATCAGCCGTCGCCAACACCAGCGCGAGGGCCGGGATGAATCTCTTGAGCATTCGGGTCCGGGTCGGTCGGAGTGCAGCCGCGGCGTAACGCCGGTCAAGGCTGAGACATCCACGCGTATCAGCCGGGGCGCCGGCACAGGCAAGCTCCGCACCAGCCGTTTACGAATGGGCGCAGAAACGAACGACGGGGGATCGCAGGGGATGAGCGGCGGGACGAGCGAGAAAGCGGGTGGGATGAGCGGGTGACGAGCGGACGAAGTGTTGTGGGATGAGCGCGAGGATGAGCGGGCGACGAGCGGACGAAGTGTTGTGGGATGAGCGCGAGGATGAGCGGGCGACGAGCGGACGAAGTGTTGTGGGATGAGCGCGAGGATGAGCGGGTGAACCCGCTGCTGGGAAAGCGACAAGCCCCGTCCCGGCTCGCTGCGCTCGCCGAACGGGGCTTCAACCGCTCGTGCCGGCGGGGGCCTGCGCGGAGTTGAACGTTGGCGATGGTAGACAGTTCCCGCGCGTCCACCCCCGCCGGAAATGCACCGCTGGTATGCGTGACGTTTATACCCTCTCCCGCTTGCGGGAGAGGGTGCGAGCCTAAGCGAGCGGGTGAGGGTTCCCCGACGCTGCGCAAGTGCTTGTAGATCATCGTCTTCCATACGGCGCCAAAGCCGCTTTGCAGAATGCCGCAGAGTCCCGCAAATCGCGGCATCGGCACCCCGACATCGCGCCTGCAGCATTCACTAAACCCAGCAATTACAATCGCTTACGCATTCCGCAACATACGGAATGCAAAGTGCCATTCCCCCTGCCCTGATCCGTCCCGCCGCCGGGGTTCCCGCCCCGGCATCGGGCACCGTCGAGAAGTGGCAAACCCGGCCGAAAGGCGGGGACGCAAAGCTTCGAGGCTACCGCAGGGCGCGCCCGCGCCCCGCCACGCCGGTCGAGCCGCCGAACCAGGTGCTGTGCCCATGCAGTTTTCCCCCATGCTCCGCCCCCCCCGGGTGGCCGTCGTGGCCATGGCCGCGCTTCTTGCAGCCTGCGCCGACGTGCCCACCGCCGCCGAGACCCCGCCCGATCCGCCCACCGCGCCGGCCACGCCGCCCGCGCAGAACAGCGCGCGCCCCTTTTTCTCCGGCGCGTTCCTGGGCGACGCCAACAGCACCCCCGAGCAGATCGGCCCGGCCATCGCCGAGTGGACGCAGCGCTCCGGCAAGCACCCGTCGCTGGTAAAGACCTTCCACAACCTGGAGTGCGACTGGTCCGCCGGCGCCTGGTGCGGCCAGCTGCTGCGCGCGGTCCGCAACGCCGGGAGCACCAACTTTCTGGCCATCGACCTGCGCTGGACGGGCGCGCCGGAAAAGGGGCTGCTGGACGCCATCAACGCCGGCGCGGCGGATGCGCGGCTCACGGCCATGGCGCGCGGCTTTGCGGCCTTTGGCGATCCCGTGCTGCTGGAGCCGGCGTGGGAGATGAACGGCAACTGGCAGTACGCCTGGCAGGGGATCGAGAACGGCGCCAACCAGAACGCGCCGGCCAAGTACGCGGCCGCCTGGCGCCGCATCGTCGGCATCTTTCGCCGCGAGGGCGCCACCAACGTCCGCTGGGTGTTCAACCCCAACGTGGGCAACCCGGTGCAGGCGGGCGCGGGGACGGGGCACTGGAACTGGTACGGCAACTACTATCCCGGCGACGCGTACGTGGACTACGTGGGCGCGCACGGCTTCAACGCGCCGCGGGTGTGGGGCGGCGGTTGGACGGGGTTCAGCGAGATGTTTGACGGGGCGCGCGCGGACCACATCCTGAGCGACCTGGTGAACCGCTACCCGGGCAAGCCCATCATCGTGGGCGAGTTCGCCACGGACGAGGGCGCGGGGAACGCCAAGGCGCAGTGGATCAGCGACGCCTACCGCGCGCTGCTCAACCACCCCAACGTGGTCGGCGCCGTGTGGTTCAACATGAACAAGGAAGCGGACTGGCGCATCGAGTCGTCGCCCGCGGCGGAGGCGGCGTTCCGCGCCGCGATGGCCGAGCCGCGCATCCGCGCCGCCTTCGACGTAGCCGCGAGCACCTCCCTGGCCTCCCTCGCCGCGCGCTGATTTCACCCGCCACCGACGACGTCCGAATCGGGCGCCGCACCTTCCCCGGTGCGGCGCCCGATTTCGTCTGATCATCCGCCGAACAGCAGCTCTCACACAGAGTGATCAGAGTCGCCGAAGTTTGATCCGCGCGAGGGACAAACTCTGGTGACTCTGGTAACTCTGCGTAAAACCCTTTTTCGGTATATCAGAATGGGATAGATCGATTCGCAACGCTGATACCGTAGCAAAGGTGATCTTGCTGCATCCTGGGGAACAGGATGCTGCAGGATGGGGCTACGCGTGTAGCAGAAAGAAGGGGAAAACGGTCTCTGGAACAGATGATCCTGTTCTAATCCCTTGTGGTTGGGGTACTTGGACATCGTGCAGCAACTTTTGCGAGAGGGCACGGTTCTCGCGTAAACCCCGGCCGCGATCGGCGCTGGTTCGGTTTTCGGTAGCAGCTTGCGCGATCCTGGGCGCAGGCAGATGCAACGCAGCGGACCGCTTTTCCCGCGATTCGGGAAGACGGCGGCCGCGGCCAAATGTGCAGAATGAATGAGCGTGACCAACACTCGCGGCGTCCCGGCGCCGCACGCCGAACCGCTGCGGCGGCGGCCCACCAACTCGGTGCCGCACCTTCCGGAATGGCAGGAACGGATCATACGCGGCATTGCCGTCGTTACACTGGCGTACTGGACGTACTACATCATCTGGCGATGGGGATGGACGCTGAACCCCGACGCCCTGTGGTTCAGCATTCCGCTGGCGCTGGCGGAAACGTGGGGGCTGGTGACGGCGTTCGTGATGATCCACTCCGTGTGGCGCATCCGGCACCGCCAGCCCCTCCCCGCCCCGCCGGGGATGACGGTGGACGTGTTCATCACCTGCTACGACGAGCCGCTGGAGGTCATTCGCCGCACCGCCATCGGCGCGCGGGCCATCCGCTATCCCCACAAGACGTACATCCTGGATGACGGCGAGCGCGACGAGGTGCAGTCCATGGCGCAGGAGCTGGGGCTGGGCTACATCCGCCGCACCACGCACGAGCACGCCAAGGCCGGCAACCTGAACAACGCGCTGCGGTTCACCGACGGCGACTTCATCCTGCAGCTGGACGCGGACCACGTTCCGCTTCCCCACATCCTGGACCGCGTGCTGGGCTTCTTCGACGAAGATCCCAAACTCGCGTTCGTGCAGACGCCACAGGACTTTTACAACACCGACGCGTTTACCTACAACGTCGACGAGCACTCGCGGCGCATCTGGGAAGAGCAGCGGCTGTTCTTCGGGGTGATCCAGGCAGGCAAGGACAGCATCAACTGCACCTTCTTTTGCGGGTGCAGCGCGGTGATCCGGCGTGCGGCGCTGGACAGCATCGGCGGCTTCAGCGTCAAGACGATCACCGAGGACATCGAGACTTCGCTGCTGCTGCACGCCAAGGGGTGGAACTCGGCGTTCTACGGCGAAAGCCTGGTGTACGGGCTGGCGGCGCACAACGCGGTGGCGTTCCACACGCAGCACCTGCGCTGGGGCCAGGGCGGCATGCAGGTGTTCAAGCGCTTCAACCCCATCACCTATCCGGGGCTCAGCCTGTCGCAGCGCATCAGCTACTTCGGCAGCCTTACGGCGTACGTGGGGGGGCTGCAGAAGCTGGTGTACTACGCGTCGCCGCTCATCTTCTTCTTCAGCGGCATTCTGCCCATCAACGCCATGAACTCGGCGTTCCTGGCGCGCTTCATCCCCTTCCTGTTCCTGAGCTTTCTGCTGTCGGAAGCGTGGGCGCGGGGGCGCAGCAACACCTGGATGTCGGAACGCTTCCACATGGTGAAGTTCTGGACGTACACGCGCGCCGTGCTGTCCATCTTCAGCCGCAAGGAGCAGAAGTTCAAGGTGACGCCCAAGGGGCCGGGGCACGTGCCGTTCAAGACGTACGCGCCGCAGGTGACGGTAATGGCGCTGTCGCTGGTGGCGGTGCTGTGGGCGACGCTCGCGTACGAGTTCGGCTGGGTGGACTACCGGGTGGAGGGGTGGAAGTCCGTCGCGTTCCTGAGCAACGCGTTCTGGGCCTCCATCAACTTTGCCGTGGCGGCGTCGGTGGTGCGGATGAGCATGCGCGCCCGCACGCACCGGGCCGACCACCGCTTCCGCGACCGCTTTCCCGTCACGCTGGCCATCTCCGGCGCGGGCGGGCGCACAAAGTCGCGTATCGCGCTGGCGGAGGACCTGAACCCCGGCGGCATCGCCGTGCGCACCGCGCAGCCGTTGGCGGAGGGAACGGAGATGCGCCTTACGCTGCCGCTGAGCACGGCGACGGTCACGGTGACGGGAAAGGTGCTGTACAGCGCGGAGGTGCAGGAAAAGGTGAAGCGGCGCAAGGCGGCGGCCGCGGGGCCCGCCACGGTGCCGGCGTACCGGTCGGGGATCACGTTCGGCGACCTGCCGATGAACGTGCGCGACCAGATCGAGCTGCACTGCACCAGCCACTCGGTGCCGCTGGAGCAGTCGCAGTACAGCATCGCCTCGCCCCGGATGTTCGACCGCACCATGGACTGGATCCGCAACGGCCGGCGCGAAAAGCGGCGCCCGGTGCGCATGCCGGCCACGGTGCAGCTGGGCGGCCGGGGCAAGAAGCGCGGAAAGCAGCGGGTGGGCTTTCTGGAGGAGATCAGCGCCGGTGGCGCGCGGCTGGTGATGGACGAGCCGGTGCCGCCGCACACGCTGGTTCATTTCGAGGTGCCGGGAACCAAGGTTCGCGGCACCGGCCGGGTGGTGTTCGCCCGGGCCATCGAGACACCCATCGGCCTGCGCTTCGCGGTAGGCGTGCAGCGCCGGCGCCGGGTGGACATCGGACCCGAAAAAGGAATCGAGAGGATGCAAGCAAGCAGGCTGCTGGGCCGCGCAAGCAAGGCGGCGGTGGTGGGAATCGCGGTGGCGCTGGCCGCCCCGGCGCAGGCACAGCTGGAGCCGGTGGTGTACGCGGCCACGGAGTTCGACGCCGAAGACCTTCAGCTGTACCTGGTGGGCGCGTCGGTCAGCTCGCCGGGCACGGGGCTGGGCTTTACGGCCGGGGTGAGCGCGTTTCACCTGGTGTACCCCGCCGGCAACGACGAGACGCAGACGCTGAACTCCGTCACCCCCGCCGTGGGCGTGCGCTACGGGCTGAACGGCGGCGCGGTTGCGGCCACGGTGGGCTACGCGCTGGTGAGCGGCGGCGACGACGACAACACGGTGCCGGACAACGCGGTCGGCGCGCCGGGCGGCGGCGAGGACGGCCTGGTGACGCAGGTGCAGGCCAACTGGTGGGGCGACGGGCGGCGGTCCGGGCAGGCGATCGGGCTGTACAACTTTGGCGCGGAGTACTACTGGACCAACTTCCGCGGCTCCATGCGCGTGCTGGACACGGGCGACTACACGGGCCTCAACGCGGGCCTGGAGGCCGGCATCCAGGGCGGCGGCGACGGCGACTACCAGGCGTTCCAGGCCGGTGGCCTGGTGGAGTACCAGCTGTCGCCCGGTTTTCGCCTGGTGGGCGTGGTGGGCGGCAAGGCCGACAACCGCGACGACTCACCCAGCGTGTTTCCCTACGTCAAGCTGGAAGCGGTGGGGCTGCCTCGGCTGTTCTGACGAGGATTTCGGGCCGGAAAGAGATTTTCCGCGGACAAGCAGAGGGACGGAGAAACGGAGGCCGCGTACGCCTCGGTTTCTCCGTCCCTGCTGCTTCCTACGTCACCGGCGCTTTTCCTGATCCAGGTCCGGCTCAACGTCCGCGGAGGCTGCGGCGAATCAGCAGTAGCGGGCGGAAGGGCCCTGGCAGTGGGGCACCTGGTCGGTCGAAACGATGGGGGTGATGCTGACCAGGTCGAGCGTGCTGACCTAAAGGTTTGCACGGCGATTCAGTTCGGATCGAGCGTCATGGGGCGATCTCCGGCAGAGGGTGAGAGCAAGAGCACGATTTTCGTGCGTTGTCCCAGCCTAGTGCCGGTGATTAATCATATCAACAATGTCCGCGAAAGATACTGGACTGTGAGCAGTCGAGGGTGGAGGAGGCTATGGGGGGCACGCTGTCGACGGTGGTGTCCGTGGGCGTCGCCATCACCCCGTGGTGCGTGAACCTGCGCGCCTGATCCCCACCCCGGAAGAGCCCGGATCGTCACCCGCCCGTGCGCCCGCACGGGCGGGGCCGGCAGAACGCAGGTGCACTCATCCGTCCGTCGCAAAATCCGGACGGTGCGACGCGATGAATGATCCCCTGGCCCGGAGCTGATGACGAGGACGAAAGGGAAATGGGCTACCGCAGGCGACACTGAGGGGACTTCTCATTTCCGCTCGCCTCTATTAAAATCATTTTAAGACTGAATCTGCGGCGCATGTTCGTGGTTGTTTCCGCCGTTGCCCACGGATTCGCGCCAATCTCCCGTCAAGCTTTCGTGAGGATCCAGATGAATCTCCCTCGTACCAACCGGTTGCTGGCGCTTGCCGGCGCGCTCGCGCTCGGCACGTCCGCCTGCGCGGACCGCGGCGCGCCACTGGAGCCCGCCGAGGCCGGCGCGGCCGCCCTCAACGCCGCTCCGTCGGACACCGAGCCGTTCTACTATTACCAGGGCGAGCGCGTGCTGCTGGACGCGGAGCCTTCCGAGCTGGTGGTGGTGTCGCGGCAGCCGGACGGGGCCGCCGCGGTCCGGCAGGTGCTGGCCGAGCTGGGCATTACCCCCGGCGGCGACCGGGAGCTCCCGCAGGCGGCCGGGCACCGGGTCATCACCCTTCCCGCATCCACCACGCGGGCCCGGGCCCTGGAAGCCCGCGAGCGGCTGCGCAAGGACCCGCGCTTCGAGTTCGCGTCGGTGGGGTACCGCACGCGCGCGGGCGGCGGCAAGGTGCTGCTGCTGAACCGCGTGGCGGTGCGCTTTCGCGAGGGCACCAGCCGCGGCGAGATCGCGTCCATCGCCGCGCGGGTGGGCGCCCGCGTGGCGCGCGAGCCCAACCCGTCGCGCGGGGCGCTGAGCCACTGGCTGGAGTACGGCCCGGGCACGGACCCGCTGCGGGTGGCCGCGGCGCTGGACCGGCATCCTCAGGTGGAATGGGCGGACCCGGACAAGGTTTCCGACCTCGAGCGGCACTACATCCCCACGGACCCGTTCTTCGCGCAGCAGTACTACCTGCGCAACAACACACGTCTCAACGGTGTTCGCGTGGACATCAACGCGGCCGATGCCTGGGACCTTACCACGGGTGCCTGGGCCCCCAGCACCGGCGGCTTCAACATCGCGGTGGTGGACGACGGCGTGGACGCGTCGCACCCGGACTTCGCGGGACACGTGCAGTGGGGCTTTGATGCGTTCGGCATCAACGACGGGTTCGCCAGCAACCCGGAGTGCACCGGCGACAGCCACGGCACCATGTCGGCCGGCACCATCCTGCAGCAGCACAACAGCGCGGCGGGCGGCGGCGGGGCCGCGCCGGGCGTGAACATCATCCCCATCCGCATCTTTCGCTGCGGCACGGTGGCGTCCAACGCGCAGATCGCCGACGCGCTGAACTTCGCCTGGTACTGGCTGGGCGTGCAGGTGCTCAGCAACAGCTGGGGCGGGGCCGTGGCCAGCAACGCCATCACCAGCGCCGTGAACGCCGGCAGCACGCAAGGGCGCGGCGGCCGTGGCGCGGTGTTCGTCTTCAGCGCGGGCAACACGTCGGCGCGCGGGCAGGGCATCATTGGCCCCGTACGCTACCCGGCGTCGCTGGCGGCGTCGGTGGCGGTGGGCGCCATCAACCGCGACGGGCAGGTGACCGACTACAGCCCCGACGGCTCGGAGCTGGACCTGGTGGCGCCCAGTGGCCATTTCACGGGCGTGTGCATCGGCGACGTGGTGACGGCGGACCTGGTGGGCGCGCGCGGGTGCAACGATGGTCCGGGCGGAGACATGGACTACACCAGCACCTTCTCCGGAACGTCGGCGGCGGCGCCGCAGGTGGCGGGCGTGTTCTCCATGCTGCTGGCCCGCGAACCCACGCTCACGGCGGCGCAGGCCAAGACCCGCGTGTACGACGCGGCGGACTGGTGGGGCGCGGCCAACCGCTTTGGCCGCGGCAAGGTCAACGCGTACCGCGCGCTCGTGGGGCGGCTGGGCGCCTGGATCAGCGGGCCCACCTTTATCGAGACACCCGGCTACTACACCTGGACGGCGACTTCGACGGGTGGAGTGCAGGCGGTGCAGTACACGTGGCAAACCAGCCAGAACGGTGTGAACTGGTCCACCGGGCCTACCGGCGACACGTTCAACGCGTACGTATATCCCGGGGAGAACTTCTACGTGCGCATCGTGGCGACACAGGGACCGGATGATGCTCGCGCGGAGACCATGATCTACGTTCAGGCTCCCTGCTACGACCCGAACTTCGCCTGCGCCGTGTAGCCGAAGGCTTCGGGAAAACCGATTCCGTGAGGAAGGCCCCGCGCCGATCCCGCCGTCGCCCGTGCGTGAGTTGGGATCACGCGGAGCGCCTTCCCGGAATGACAGCGATCCTCCGCGTGTGTAATTCCGCCACTCCAGCGCCTTCCTCGCACGACAGCCCTCCTGTCCGTGTGCGCTGGTCCGCCGCTCCGCTGCAAGAGTGCACCGCCAATCAGCACAATCGGTATCAGCTCGCCACGGCGGCGGCCTCCGGCACCTCGGCGGGACGGGGGGTGCGGTACGCCTCGGGCGCGGTGGGGCACAACGGCGCCAGCCCGCAGCGCTCGCAAAAGGCGCGGCGCGCGGTGCAGACGGCGCGGCCGTGGTCGATGATGCGGTGCGTGAAGATCACCCGGTCCGGCATCCCCAGAACCGGCAGCAGGTCCTGCTCCACCTTCTCCGGGTCCTCCTCGCGCGTAAGGCCCAGCCGCGCGGCGATGCGCTTGACGTGCGTATCCACCACCACGCCCTCCGCCAAGCCGAAACCGACACCGAGGACGACGTTCGCCGTCTTGCGCCCCACGCCGGGAAGCTGCGTGAGCGCGTCCATGTCCATCGGCACCTCGCCGCCGTGCCGCTCGACAAGGGCGCGCCCCAGCCCGATGAGCGCCTTTGACTTGCTGCGGAAGAAGTTGAGGGTCTTGAGGTGGTCCTCCATCTCCTCCTGCGTGGCGTCGGCAAAGTCCCGCGCGGTGCGAAAGCGGGCGAACAGTGCGGGCGTCACGCGGTTGACCGCGGCGTCGGTTGTCTGCGCGCTCAGGACGGTGGCGACCACCAGCTGCAGGGGATTCGCGTGCTCCAGCGAGCAGCGGCTGTCGGGGTAGAGCGAGGCCAGCCCGGCCAGGATGGACGCGACCCGCTCACGCCGCGCCTTTTTGCTTTCTCTGCGCAAAAAACTCCTCCAGATCGTCCAGGTCCCACGTGTTCAACACCTGCGGCGCGGTGAGCCACGCCTTGCGCGCCACGTTCACCCCGTACGCCACGTTCCCCAGCGCGCCCGTGCTGTGCGCGTCGGGGTTGATGGGGATCAGGATCCCTTTTTCGGCGGCGTAGCGCGCATTTTCCCAGTTTACGTCCAGCCGGTGCGGATCGGCGTTGATCTCCACACAGGTGCCGTGCTCAGCCGCCGCGTCGATCACCGCCTTTACGTCCACCGCGTAGCCGCTGCGCTTGAGCAGCAGACGGCCGGTGGCGTGGCCCAGCATGGTGATGTGGGGATTGGACACCGCCCGGATCAGCCGCGCCGTCTGCTCCTTTTCACCCAGCGCGAAGTTGCTGTGGACGGAGCCGACGATGTAGTCGAACGCCCGCAGCACGTCGGCGGGATAATCGAGCGCGCCGTTGGCCAGGATGTCGGACTCGATCCCCTTGAACAGGCGGAAGCGCTTTTTCCCCTTTCCCCCGTGCTCCGCGTTCCACGCGTCGATCTCGCGGTGCTGGCGGCGCACGGCCGCCACCGGCAGCCCGCCGGCGTACCCCGCAGACTGCGAGTGGTCCGCGATCCCCAGGTAGCGCCACCCCCGCTCCCGCGCCGCCTCCGCCATCTCGGCGACGGACGCGCGGCCATCCGAGTACGTGGTGTGGCAGTGGAAGGTGCCCTGAAGATCGTCTACCTCCACCAGCTTGGGCAGCTTCCCCTCCGCCGCGGCCTCGATCTCCCCCCACCCCTCGCGCAGCTCGGGAGGAATAAAATCGAGGCCGAGCACTTTGTACACCCCTGCCTCGTCCTTGGCCGCACGGCGCCGCGTTCCCGCGTAGACGCCGTCCGCCTCCAGCCGCAGCTTTTGCGACTCCGCCCGCGCGCGCAGCTGCTGCAGGTGCCTGTCGCTCCCGGTGGCGAAAACGAGGGCGGTGGGATACGCGGCCGGTGGCACGCAGGTGAGGGTCGCCTTCACCCCGTCCGCGAACTGGATCTCCGCCCGCGCGTCCGCGTCGTCGTGGTCCGCGCGCTCCACGCCCTGCAGCGCGCGGAACGCGGCCAGCACGGTTTCCGGATCATCCGACGCGGCCACCATGTCGATGGAGTCGACCACCTCCAGCCGGCGCCGCACCTGGCCGGCGGAGCTGGCGCGGAGCACGCCGGGGAGCCCTTCTACCAGCTCCAGCAGCGCCGCGGCGGCTTCCACCGCCTGGTAGTAGCGCCGCCGCCCGCGCATGGACCGCGCGAAGGCGACACCCTTGAGGATCGCCTCCGCCGTCTTGGCGCCAAAGCCGGGGAGCGCCGCCAGCCGGCCCGCCGCCGCGGCCTCTTCCAGCTTGTCCAGCGAGTCGATCCCCAGCTCCTTGAAGAGCGTGCGGCCGCGCTTGGCGCCCACGCCCTTGATCCGCATCACGTCGTACAGCCCCACCGGCGTCTGCTCGCGCAGTTCCTCCAGCATGCGCGAGGTGCCCGTGGTCACCAGCTCGTTCAGCACGCCGGCGATCCCTTCTCCCACGCCGGGAAGGGTGCGCAGCTGGCCCGCGGCGGCGAGCGCCGTCAGGTCGGCGGACGACGTTTCCAGGGTGCGGGCGGCGGACTGAAAGGCCTTGGCGCGGAAGGGGTTGCCGCCCACCACCTCCAGCAGCATGGCGATCTCGCCCAGCGCCGCGGCGGCCTCGCGCGCGGTCATCCGCCGCCCAGCCGCACGCGGTGAAAGTCGAGGCGCGAGAACGGCGGCGAGCCCGGCCGGTCGTGGGCGCGGCGCTCGGGCGCGGGAGCGGAGGTGACGTCTTCCGTGTGGTTTTCGATGTACCACAGCGCGCGCGCCACCAGCTTGATCGCCTCGGAGGTGGTGAGGATGGAGTACAGTCCGCTGATTTCGCCGCCGGGGAGCACGTTTTCGAAGTCCATTCCCGCCTCGCGCCCCGGCTCCGTCCACACGGGGGGGATGCCGACGCCCACCTCGGTGTCGAAGGGGACCACGCTGAAGCCATCCCGCATGCGGTGGATGCCCAGCACCATCAGCACCTGCACGTCGGTAAAGTCCACCTCCAGCGGGTCGCAGCCGCCGCAGATGGTGACGAAAAAGCCGTCCACCGGCTCCGGCGGCACGTCGGTGCCAATGCTGGCCCAGAACAGGTTGGGCGGAAGCTGCAGGTAGAGGCTGTCGAACGGCGTGGTGAACGACCACCCCTCCAGCCGCGGCGAGCCTTCGACCAGGTAGCGCGCGACCGCCTGGTCCAGCACGTACAGCCGCCGCCCGAAGCGCCAGAAGTTGAAGGCGTGATAAAAGAGGGCGCGGTACTCCTCCAGCATTTCGGGAGGCGCGTCGGGGGGGATGATCTCGCGGATGGAGTCGCCGCTGGTGCCCAGAAAGGCGAAGCGCTCGCGGCGCGCGGGGTCTTCGCCGCGGCCCTCGGCCTCGTCCAGGATCATGGGAAACACGCGCGACTCAAAGTCGCCGTCCATGAACGCCAGTTCGTACGGCGTCAGCCGCGCCGTCCCCACCGCGTCGGCCGAACCCGGCGCGCCGGCGGCATCCCCGGCCACGCGCGGCACGCCGTCCGGGGCACTGCCCGCGCCCTCGCCCCTGCCGTCCTCTCGCTCCGCCACCACCACGTTCCTCCCTGTTGAGTCACCAACACACCCCGGCCCGAACAACATCGAACTGCGCCCGCGCGGTGCCCCTCCCCCGGCCCCTCCCCGTTCGTTCCTCACGGAGAGGGGAGTTGGTTACCGCTGGGCTCGGGGCTCGACTACGTACATCAAACTGCGCCCGACAGGGCCCCCTCTCCCCCGGCCCCTCTCCCCCGCTGTCGCGGGAGAAAGGGGAGAACTTCGATCCCGCGACGACCATCTTTTGGCCGTTCTCCCTCCCCCACGCAGTTT
>NZ_JBMDXM010000231.1:0-7896 GCF_048594345.1 Longimicrobium sp. | reverse complement strand
CGGGAATGCATCAGCCGAGCGGAGAGCCGCTTCAAGGCCGGCGCGTTCCTCGGAAGATGGCTCGCGTACAAACAACGGCGGTGGCTTCTTGGAGTTCATCCCTCCAAGATAACACCTCTTTGTTTACTTTGCATACTTTGTCGTGTGGAACTGCACCTAGCCGCCGATCAACTCGATCACTTCGATCAACCCGATCATCCCGTCGACGGACTCTTCCGCGCAACTTGGCGGCGTGTACGGGCGGCGGGTCACGCCCCGGGCTCCATCAGGGGGATGCGGATGACGGATCGGCGGGCCGCGGGACTTGCGCGTGGCGCCAAAATTGTGGAACGTTCGTGCAGCGTAACCGTATCACCCTCCGCAGTCCCTCCCACCGAAGCGCTCTCCGATGGTCCGATCCGCTCTGCTCGCCCTTCTGGCGATCGCCGCCGCCGCGCCACCCCTGCACGCGCAGGAGCGCGTCACCGCCATTTCCCGCGCCCGCGACCTGGGCCCGGGCGCCACCGTGCTGGTGGAAGGAACCGTCAGCGTGGCGCCGGGGGTGTTCGACGGCGGGTTTGCCATCCAGGACCACTCGGCCGGCATCTGGGTCCTGGCCCCCGCGGATTCCGTGCGGCTGACCGTGGGCCAGCGGGTGCGGGTGCGGGGGATGCTGGACGAGCCCAACGGGCAGCTGGCCATCATGCCCGCCGCCATTGGCCCGCTGGGCGAGGCCGACGCCCCGTCGCCGCGCGACCTGCGCACGGGGCTGCTGAACGAGTCCATGGAGGGGTGGCTGGTCAAGATCCGCGGGCGCGTGGCCAGCGAGGCGGTGAACGACGACCCGTGGGGGTGGAAGGTGATGGTGGACGACGGCACGGGCCCCGTGCTGGTGTTCGTGGACGCTGAAACGGGCGTGGACGTGCGCCCGCTGCGCCCCGGCGACACCGTGGAAGTCACCGGCTTCGCGGGCCAGTACGACGATCACTACGAGGTCGTCCCCCGCGCTCAGGTAGACATCCGGGTCGTCAGGCCCGACGCGTCGCTCTCCCGCAGCCACTGACCTGCCGGGCGACGATGGAAAGCGGGGCGTGCCACCCAGGCACGCCCCGCTTTTTTCGTTTCCACCGCTGCGTGGGTTCGCATGCTTGAGTGGGTGAACGGGTGAACGGGTGAACGGGCGAGCGGTGAGCGGGTGAGTGGGTGAACGGGCGAGCGGTGAGCGGGTGAACGGGTGAACGGGTGGAATCGGAGGGCGTGGAGTGACCCGCGGGCCCTCTCCCCCGCCAGGCCTTTCGCTCGTTCCTCGCGACGGCTGGCGACCCCTCCCCCAACTTCGGGGGAGGGGTGGGGGTAGCCGGGAGTACGGGGCGCTTCGGAAGCCAGCGTTCGCATCATTGCTTTCGGACACGCGCCGAAGATTCGGTGCGCGTCTCTCCCCCGAAGTTGGGGAGAGGCCGGGAGAGGGGGCCGCCGGCGGACGCAGCTCGATCCATGCAGAACCGGGCAGGAGATTATTCGCACTGACGCATAGACGCATACAGAGCGGGTACTCTGCCGCGTCTTCCGACTGAGCCACGTTCATCATTCCGTCAACGGAACCATCTACTGGCGGAAACTGGACACGGCTGGAGCGGCGTAGAAGAGGCGGCGAGCACGGGCACCGAACGGCTGAAACCTGACCGATCATCGGCCCGTACCGCCCTTCGTCCATCAGGTGCGCCGTCGCTGGGATGACCTGCGCGGCGCAATGGACACCTTGAATCGACGCCTTCCCGCGGAGTTCCCTGCCATGAAACGCCTTGTCCTTGTCCTTGCCCTTTCGGCGCTGAGCGCGGCGCCCGTGCTTGCCCAGCAACCCGGCCCGCGTCCACCCGGCGCGCAGGCCCCGGCGGCTGGCCCCGGCGAGATCCGCGGCACCGTGGTGGACGCGGAGAGCAGCGCGCCCATCGGCACGGCGAGCGTGGAGGTGTGGAGCGCGGCGGATTCGGCGCTGGTGGCCGGCGCCATCGCCCGCCCCGACGGCTCGTTCCGCATCGAGGGGCTGCGGCCGGGCGCGTACTTTCTGCGCGTAAGCATGATGGGGTACGGCCCGCAGCGCACCGCGCAGCTCACTATCGCCCCGGCCAGCCCGCGGGCCAACGCGGGAAACATCGGCCTTTCGCGCCGCGCGGTGGTGCTGGAGACGATCGGCGTAGAGGCGGAGCGGCCGGCCATCGCCATCGCCCCGGACCGCAACAGCTACTCCACGCGTGACGTGGCCCCCGCCGCCGCCACCGCCAGCGAGGTGCTGGAGTCGGTGCCCTCGGTGCAGGTGGACTCCGACGGCAAGGTGAGCCTGCGCGGCAACGAGAACGTGGTGGTGCAGATCAACGGCCGCCCCTCGCCCATCCGCGGCGAGCAGCTGGCCGGCTACCTCAAGCAGCTCCCCGCCAACACGCTGGACCGGGTAGAGGTGATCCCCAACCCCTCCGCGCGGCACGATCCCGAGGGGATGGCCGGCATCATCAACATCGTCCTCAAGCAGAACGTGGACCTGGGGCTGAGCGGCGGGCTTACGCTGGCCGCCAGCACCGCCGACCGCTACACCGGCTCGGGGAACCTGGGATACCAGCAGGGCCCCGCCACCTGGTTCATGAGCTACGGCTTCAGCACCGACGACCGCGACCAGCTGGGCGTGAACGACCGCACCCGCCTGGGCACGGGGCGCGCGCCGCTTTCGTACAGCGAGCAGGACATCCGCGGCGCGCAGGGCAACAGCGGCCACAACTTCAACGGCACGCTGGACTACCGCCTGGGCGAGCGCGACGTGCTTTCCAACGCGCTGATGCTGAACCTGCGCGGCGCCACCGACGACGCGCTGAGCGCGTACAGCGAGCTGGACGGCACGCGGGTGCTGCTGGACGCGTACGAGCGGGTGCGCGACTCGCGCACGGACAACTGGATGGCGGACTACAACCTGGCCTGGAAGCGCACCCTCACGCCGCGCACGCACGAGCTTTCGGCCGAGGTGCGGGCCAACGCCAACAACGAGGACGACCGCACCTCGCTGTGGCGCCAGACCACGGCGGGCGGCACGCTGTCGGACGCGGAGATCCACGAGACCGACGCGCGGTCGTACCAGCTCACGGGTCAGGTGGACTACACGCGCGGCCTGGCCGAGCGCACCAAGCTGGAAACCGGCTACAAGGGCAACGCCCGCTGGACGGACCGTGACTTTACGGTGATGGAAGACGCCACGGGCTCGGGCGTGTTTGCGCGCGGGGACCTGAGCAACGCGCTGCAGTTTGACGAGACGGTGAACGCGGTGTACGGGGTGCTGAGCCACGGCACCGGCGCCCTGGAGCTGCAGGGCGGTCTGCGGGCGGAGTACGCCACCCGCGAGTTTTCGCTGGGCAACACCGGAGAATCGTTTCCCCACGACTACACCAGCTTTTTTCCCAGCGCCCTGGCCAGCTACAACCTGAGCGACCAGACGCAGGTCAAGCTCAGCTACTCGCGCCGCATCCGCCGGCCGGGCACCCAGGAGCTGAACCCGTTCCCGGCCTTCTTTGACCTGCAGAACGTGTTCGTGGGCAACCCCCAGCTTAACCCGGAGTACACGGACGCCATCGAGCTGGGGCTGCAGCACTCGGGGCAGATGGGCTCGGTGCAGTTGTCGCCCTTCTACCGCCGCACCACGGACGTCATCCGCTTCATCATCAACACCGACGACGTGGTGGCGGGGCGCGAGGTGACCTCCATCAGCTTCAAGAACCTGGACACGGGAAGCTCGTGGGGCGCGGACCTGAACGGCACGCTGCGGATGGGGCAGCGGTTCAACGGGCTGGCGGCGTTCAACGTCTTCAAGATGGTGACGGAGGGATCGTCCGGTGAGTCCGCGGTTTCGACGGACGCGGTAACGTGGTCGGCGCGCTTCAACGGCACGTACAACTTCAGCCCGCGCACCACGTTGACGGCCCAGTACTTCTACCGCGCGCCCATGCAGGTTGAAGGCGGCAAGTTCGACGCGATGGCCTTTGCCAACGTGGCGCTGCGCCAGAAGCTGTACGGCGAAAAGATGAGCGTGACGGTGCGGGTGTCGGATCCGTTCAACACGCAGCGCTTCCGCATCCGCGCCGGCGACGACAACCTGATCCAGTTGACGGAGCGCACCTTTACCTCGCGCGCCGTGCACCTGAGCATGCAGTACAACTTTGGCCGGCCGCCCCGCGTGCGGCAGCCGCGCCAGGACGAGCAGCCCTCCGGCGGCAGCCCCTTCGGCGGGCGCTGACCGGCGGAACGGCCTCACGCGGAGACGCGGAGGGCGCGGAGGCGCGGAGAGAAAGCTTCTCTCCGCGCCTCCGCGTTTTCGCGCCTATCACATTCACAAAAAGAATGGGCCTCACACGGAGTTAACGGAGTTTTCTCGTGCCGTTTCCTCTGATCTCGCGGTTCGATAAGGGAATGGGGCTCACACAGAGTTACCAGAGTCAGCAGAGTTTTCTCGTGCCGTTTCCTCTGATCTCGCGCTCTCGGGCCGGATTCCCAGGTGTCGGGTGCGGGTGGGGATGTCGACGAGGCGTGATCTTTTGTGGTTGTCGGGAACGGGAAGCAGATGGAATGCGGCAGGGGGCCATCCGCATTTTTTTGAGGAGGGATGTAGATCGGCAGATGCTCTCCGCGGTGGATTGGAGCACGTCGATCGCACTACCTGATGCGCGATCTCGAGAACCATCCGCCAACACCGCGATCGGAGGGTGAGCGGCAGACTCGCCCACGCGGCGCATCAACTGGCGGAAACTGACGACGGGTAGTTGGGCGTAGAGGCAGCCGCGGCGCACGCCGTCTGCCCCGCGGAATCGCCGCTCGTCCCATCGCCGTCGCTCGCGCGCGCGGAGGGAGCTAGCGTGCGGCGACACGAGGCCCGTGCACCAGCAAACCTTTCGGCGCCCAGCCGCATCTCAGCGTCGTTCGGACTCGTCCCGCCATCTTACCGGGGATCTCCCCATGCGTTCTTTCCGATCCATGCTGTTCACCGCGGCGCTGCTTGCCGCGGCCCCCGCCGCCGCCCAGAACGGCGCCCATCCCACCGCCGGCCCGGCCGTAAGCGCCCACCGCGCCACCGACGTGGTGCTGGACGGACGGCTGGACGAGGCGGTGTGGTCCACGCCGCAGCCGGCCACCGGCTTTCGCCAGCAGGAGCCGCGCGAGGGCGAGCCCGGGGCGCGCACCGAGGTGCGCTTTGCCTACGACGACGGCGCCCTGTACGTGGGCGCCCGCATGTACGACTCCATGGAGGTGAGCCGCCAGCTTACCCGCCGCGACGCGGAGGTGGAGAGCGACTGGATTCAGCTGGTGTTCGACACCTACCACGACCACGCCGGCCGCACCGTCCTGCAGGTGAACCCCTCCGGCGTAAAGTACGACGCCGGCCAGGCATCCCCCAGCGCCGACCCCTCGTGGGACCCGGTGTGGGAGGTGGAGACCCGGGTGGATTCGCTGGGCTGGACGGCGGAGATGCGCATCCCCTGGAGCCAGCTGCGCTTTACCAGCGACGTGGAGCAGACCTGGGGCGTGCAGATCTGGCGCTACGTGCAGCGGCTGAACGAGACGTCGATGTGGTCGTTCTGGGGACGGCAGGAGCCCGGCGGCCCGCCGCGCTTTGGCCACCTGTCGGGAATGCGCATCGAAAAGCGGCCGCGGGGGCTGGAGATCATGCCGTACGCGCTGGCCCGCGCGTCGTACGTCACCCCGTCGCAGCCCGACAGCCCGTTTCAGGACGCGCGCGACTACGACACCCGCATCGGCGCCGACATCCGGGCGCTGCTGGGGAGCAACCTTACCCTCAGCGCCACCATCAACCCCGACTTTGGGCAGGTGGAGCAGGACCCGGCGGTGGTGAACCTGAGCGCGTTCGAAAGCTTTTTCGACGAGAAGCGCCCCTTTTTCGTGGAAGGGAGCGGGCTGCTGAGCTTTGGCGGATTCAGCTGCTTTACCTGCAGCAACGTGAGCAGCATGTCGCTGTTCTATTCGCGCCGCATCGGGCGGTCACCGCAGGGGCAGCTGCCGGGCGGCTACGATTATGAGTACGCGCCCACCAACACGCGGCTGCTTGCGGCCGCCAAGCTCACGGGCCGCACGTCGGGCGGGTGGCAGATCGGCGCGCTGGAAGCGGTGACGGCGCGTGAGGTGGGGCGCGTACGCAGCCTGGACGGCACGGGCCAGGAGCTGACGGTAGAGCCGGCCAGCAACTACATGATGGGGCGCGTAAAGCGCATTACCCACGGCGGCAGCCGCACCTGGGGGCTGATCGCCACCTCGGTGTACCGCGGCTTTGGCGACGGCGACGACGCCGTGCGCGCGCACCTGCCGCAGCACGCGGAGGCGGTGGGCGCGGACTGGTCGCTGACGTGGAAGAACCAGACGTACCGGCTGATGGGGAACGTGGCGCTTAGCAACGTGTCCGGCGATTCGCTGGCCATCGGCCGCCTGCAGCGCTCCAGCGCCCGCTACTTTCAGCGCCCGGACCGCGAGAACGGGCGCAACGGCCTGTTCAGCAACGCGTACGACACGAACGCCACCTGGCTGCGCGGCTTTGGCGGATACGCGCGGCTCAGCAAGGACAGCGGGCCGTGGCTGTGGGAAACGTCGGTGAACTACCGCAGCCCGGGGTTCGAGGTGAACGACATGGCGTTCCTGAACACCGCCGACTACGTGTGGATGCACGGCAACGTGGTGCGGCAGTTCACCACGCCGGGAAGCTGGTACCGAAACATCTGGCTTACCGCCGGCGCGCAGCAGCAGCTGAACTTTCAGGGCGACCGCAACGACCTGCAGATCCATCAGTACAGCGAGGTCACCTTTCCCAACTACTGGAACACGAGCCTGTACGCGCACGTGCGGCCGGAGGTGTACGCCGACCGCACCACGCGCGGCGGCCCCACGGTGCGGCGCCCGGCCAGCTGGTTCGTGTCGCCTTCGTTCAGCAGCGACTCGCGCAAAAAGCTGGTGTTCTCCATCAACCCCGGCTTTGGCGGCACCTCCATCGGCGAGCGGTTTTTCGAAGGCGGCGCGGGCGTGCGCTACAAGCCCAGCACCAACGTGCAGATCAGCTTTGGCCCGTCGTACAACTACAGCCGCAACGAAACGCAGTTCGTCACCCGGTTCACCGATCCCACGGCGACCGGCTTCTTCAACCAGCGCGTGGTGTTCGCGGAGCTCGAGCAGCACGTGCTGTCGCTGGACACGCGGCTCAACTGGACCTTCAGCCCCACGATGACGCTGGAACTGTTCGCGCAGCCGTTCGTGGCCACGGGCGACTACAGCGACTACAAGGAGTTCGTGCGTCCCCGCTCGGCGGATACCCGCTCGTTCACGGCGCAGGAGCTGAGCGTGATCGAGGCGGACGGCACGCGCCCGGTGCAGTACCGGCTGGACACGGACGAGGACCCCACGACCGACCAGGGCTTCCGCTTCTTCAACGACAGCTTCAACGTGCGCTCGCTGCGGGGCAACGCGGTGCTGCGGTGGGAGTACCGTCCGGGGAGCACGCTGTTCTTCGTGTGGCAGCAGCAGCGCAGCGGCGACCAGCCGTACGGCGACTTTCAGCTGGGCCGCGACACCGGCGCCATCTTCGACGCCAGCCCCGACAACGTGTTCGTGATCAAGGCCACCTACTGGCTGGGCACCTGATCAACTGAAAAGACGGGGCTCACGCGGAGACGCGGAGCAAAGATGAGCCGCGGGTCCGTGTGAGGGTGTGAGGGTGTGAGGGTGTGAGGGTGTGAGGGTGTGAGAATGTGAGAATGTGAGGGTGTGAGGGTGTGAGGGTGTGAGGGTGTGAGGGTGTGAGGGTGTGAGGGTGTGAGGGTGTGAGGGTGTGAGGGTGTGAGGGTGTGAGGGTGTGAGGGTGTGAGGGTGTGAGGGCGTGAGGGT